>JBBQZP010000037.1:0-33606 GCA_038207585.1 Rhodobacterales bacterium
GCTTCACGCATTTCACTGGCCGCGAAGTCGAAGGCGGACAAGTCCTTGTATGCCGGGAAGCGGGCAGCTTTCATGTGGTAGGCGGTCGATCGCACCTCACGCTCAGCCATTTCGGCCTTGAGCAGCTGCGACAGGATCGGCTGGTAGCGCGAGCACGCACAAGCTTTGCAGGCCTTCGCGATGATTGGAATACGACATTTTTGAAGGTTCTGCAGGCTCAGACACGCTTCACCGCGCGCCGATTGCAGTTGGTGGCGATCAACGGCAGTTCGTGTTGCAGAGCAATAACACCCTATTCCATCAGCATCATCAGCACCGGACAGGGAGGAACCCTTCGGAACGGAATTCAAGTTGTGGCATATCTCCGGATCTGATCGGATCTGCTGCCCCGCTGCCCCGCTGCCGGTCCGGCCGTTGGCGGTGCCGTAGGGGTGAATCATCACGACGCTTGCAGAGCCGATTCGGGTAAAATCCGAGGCAAACTTTCCGTTAAGTTTAATTGGATGATCAATACCGACATGGGTTCGGAATGGTGCGGAATGCGAAACAGTGCAGAGCAATTTTTGCAACCCAGAGCATATGCAGGATTGATTTTTTCGCCTCTGAGGCATAGGCCTGAGCCTTGACCAAAACTTGGAGGCGAGCATCGATGGCAGATCGTGACGACCAGATGAAGTACCGGATGTCGCGAATGATGGTGAGCATCTCGCACGAACGCGAAGCAGGGCTCGCGGTATGTGCGGCCCTCAGGGCAGCAGAACCGGGCTTCCAGCAGAACATCTTGGCCGAAGCGATGTCGAAGAAATCCTATTTCATCTGGGAACGCACACTTCGCCTGATGAGACGGCTGGCCATCGATTTCGATGGGGGCAAGCCTACGGGAACGAACGCCGTTCAACTTCTTTTTGCCCAACTCTCATCTGATACCTACGACAGACGTGCGTTGATCAATGCAGAGTTTTCGGATCATGTTTACCGTGTGCAACAAAACCACAAGAATTTCAAACAGGCCATGTTTGCCATACCAAACCCATTCATGATCAGCGAAAATTTTGACATCATTGCCAACATGATCATTCCGGATCTGTTCGACCGGGTGGGAGATTTGGCCCGGTCAACGGGTTCTAAATTCACCACGCCATATCTTGAAAAGCAGGTTGATCTGCTTCAAATCGCCAGTCCAGAGCGGATATTGCGTCTTTCATGAACCGCCCTTTTGAGAGAAGGACGGCATCTCCGCAAGTCTATTGCCGCTCCGTCGCCGGAAGATGGTTCGGCGCCTATAGATGACCTTGCGGAACCGACAGATCACAAGTCAAGAAAAGCAAACTGGCTGCTCAGTAGATCAGCCTCCTTTACGCCCTCGAGCAGCAGGGTCGTACCTTCGAGGCTGACTTTGAATCCACCGCCTGTATCATGCCCGTATCTGAGAATATCGTCGAAGTCATGGAGCGAAGAAAAACCATCGACGATGATCCGATCGTTTTGAAGATCGGAGAAGTCCTTGACCCGTGTAACCTTGTCTCCCTTGCTGAAAACGAAGGAATCGCTTCCGTTTCCCCCAGCAAGAATATCAAACCCGGTCCCACCGGAAAGCCAGTCATTGCCATTTCCGCCGTAGAGAAGGTCGTTGCTCAGCCCACCGAAGAGCCGATCGGCGCTGTCTCCGCCAAAAATGCGATCGTTGCCATAACTGCCATAGAGCATGTCCCGGCCGTTTTCACCGTAGAGGCTATCATTGCCCCGTCCACCGAAAATCCGGTCGTCATTGTCACCGCCAGCAACTTGATCGTTCCCAGCTTCTCCGTGGAGAGTGTCATTTCCGCGTTGGCCGAAGATGTAGTCTCTGCTTTGTCCGCCAAAAATCCGGTCGTGCCCGTCGCCCCCCGAAAATCGGTCGACGCCGGTCTCCCCTCGCAAGACGTCTGAGCCTTGGCCACCTCTCAGTGAGTCGTTTCCGTCGCCGCCCTTGATCGTGTCATTGCCGGTACCTCCGTAAACCGTATCCATGCCTGCACGGCTCGAAATGATATCAGCCCCGGAGCCGCCAGTAACTTTATCCCGTCCAGTTCCTCCCACCACAGTGTCCTGCAATGCTCCCCCAAAAACGGTGTCGCCGAGTGATGACGCGACAAGATAGTCCGCACGGTCACTGCCCAAGTCGATATTGTCATAGCTCTTGATCCAAACAGGCAAATCCTCACCGGAAAACGCTTGATTGCTTTGCTCAGTCGAACCGGATGTTACCTTATGACCAAAAAGCGTGACCGATCCGCCGCCTTTAAAACTGACTATATAATCCAAATTTCCATCTTTGTTCAGATCTTGTTTTTGAAGTGAGGTCACATAAGACCCGTATTGCGATGTGATTATGTCTCCAGACCGCGGATCGAAGTCCATGATCTCAGATTGACTAGTATCTGATAGAAAAAATTCGTCAGCGCCCTGCCCTCCGAATAGACGTGCTAACGCACCATAGGCATAGATTCGATCTGAACCACTACCGCCAAATATATGGTCAATCCCCGTACCACCCCACATCGTGTCATTTCCGCTCTGGCCGTAAAGAAAATCGTCGTTTGAACCCCCAAACAAGAAATCGTTTTCCGCCCCGCCATAAAGAAAATTATTCGCCTGATCACTTCCCCTAAGCGCATCCCTGCTTGCCCCGCCAAAAGCAAACCCCGCGAATTCAACATCATCAAACAGATGCTCCGCGTAGTCGGGGTCACCGGGCTGATTCCGAAGTTGGGCCCTCACGAGGCGCAACTCTCCGTCGTAGAGAGTTGGCCCGGAGAGGCTGTCCGGCACCTCGGCGTAGCTATACGCATTGAGAGCGGCCGCCAAGCTTGGCTGGTTGAGATAGTGAATGCTTCCATCTGCACGAATGTTTGCCAGATGTGACGCACCGGTTTGAACTCCGGGAAACCAGGCGATGGCGATGCCCTCCTGCGCAAGCCAGTCATGGGCCAAAACCGTCGACGTGATCTCCAACGATCCACTATAGGGATTATACGTGTCGCCCCCCGTCGCGTTTGTCTCAGTCACAATGATGCTGTCACCGGACACCGGAGCGAATATCTCTTGCAGAGCTGTGACGATTTCGCTCGGTGACGAGGCTCCGCCTGTGCCACGCCATCCTGGATAGTAGTGAACAGACCAGACAAGGGAATCGTCAAATGCTTGCCGCAGAGCGTCTATTGCATTCCCAGTCCCAACGTTTGCATTTGCAAGATCTTCTGCCTGACCGGCAAAGCCGAAAAAATCCACCAGGATTTTCGCGTCTGAATGCGCCTGAACGATCTCACCCAGCGCTTTCATGTGATCCACATAGAGCGAAACGAATTCGTCAACTTTCACTTGCGTTTTCGGGCCACTGTCGAGCGCGCGCTCATAAGTTGCCGGCTCGTTCGCCAATTCCCAGCCGTAGACAGCGTTCTTTACCGTCGGGTGATTGTCCATCCAGGTCATCATGGACGTCCACGCGACGGTCATGTTCTCGATGACGTCCGTGCGCAGAATCTCGCTGAGTTCGGCCTGCGTGCCGGTTGATCGTTGTGCAGAACCATCCATGAGCACAGGAATGATCTGAAGCCCGTGGGCGGCCGCGGATGCCAAGAACCGCTCAAAGAGCGGGTCGAGTGTTCCATCGGCGTTGAAGCTGAACCGATTGAACGGGACCCGCAAGCAATTCACCGTTGGGAGGGCCTCCACGATGCTTTCGACAAATTGCTCAGGATTATTCCTCATACCCATCGGGATTGTCTGGAGATCACCGTGCCAGAGATAGTACTTTGAATCGCCGGCAAACTTTTCGGTATAGGTTCCGTCGCGCTTGTCAATATTTGCCTGGCCTTCCGCAAACACTTGCAGATTTATAATATTCAACTCTGACGTTGACGGCATCGCAACCTCTCTCTCAACCTGATGATGGGTGAAAGGGCATCCTGCCCTACCGGCATCCATCGACCTGAGAGGCCGGACTGACGCTGTCGGGAGAAGTTGGAGACGTGCCGTGTTGGAAAACGTTCGAAAATCCGGCACAAAAGTGCGCATCATTGATGAATTGTTTAAAAAAAGACTAGAGTGGACCCGTTCAGTCAGATCCCTGAGAACTCCGTAGTATATTTTTGCGGGTGTTATCAACGACTGAGCCAGCATTTCGACGGATCATGCTGGAACGGTTGCACCCCGGAATGGGAGTTGACGCTGGAAATCAGATGTCACGGAAAATTCGATTCTGATGAATTTTATCAGATGGGGCGACGCCAGATTGGCTTGGAGTACCACTCGTGTAGGTTGATTGCGCCGTCCGTTCTCGCGATTATCTTATAATTAACTAAAACATGAGTAAACTCAGTGATCGAGCCAATAAACTTATCAACTTACTGGAACCACCGAAACCACCGGAGAAACCAAATTGCAACCTAGTAAACCGCAGATCCAAAATAGAACACTCATCTTTAAAAATGTGGGGTGTCTGGAGCCGCCCATCCCGGATCGGGCTTGCTCTCAAAAGAGCCAATGCACCGCGGTTTCTCAAGTGTCATCAAGAACACAAAAACAAACACACTCCCGGGATCATCGACTTTGGGATCGACTGGGAAGATTGTCTAGAGCAGCTTAACAATATGGGCAGGTTTGGTGAGCTGTGCCATTTCGAATTCAAATTTTAACTTTCAGTTCTCTTTTTGAACGAGCATTTAAACGAAACGTCCCCGAGCACGGCTCGGATCTCTTGTGCCGACACAGATTTGCAATGAACCGGTCGGAACGAGCCAAGGTGAAACAGGCGCGCAATACCTTCAGCGTCTCGCCGGTCTGTCTTGATCGGCATGGCCTTCAGCGCACCCTTCACCTGCCGGGTTTCCATCAGGACGACATCCAGACCTGCCCCGCTCAACCCACGGTGCAACCATTGCGACAATTGCCCAGCTTCCAGCCCGATGACGGCAATAGTGCCCTCCTGTTCTCGAGCCCAACGCACCAAGTCTTCAGGTTCACTGGCGACCTGCGCCTCATTCACGATCTTGCCATGCTCGCTGACTACGCAAATTGCAGTCTTTGCTAGCGACACATCCAGCCTAACAAACAGTCTCATCCCGTAGTCCTCCTTGTGGATCCAATACGGGATGGTCGACAACGCGCCCCTGACCTTGCAAGCCGTAACAGTCAGTGCTCGACGCAGGCCCCGTTACAGCATCTCATTGATCTTCAAAGCCAGAACAAAACGGTTGCTGCGAGGGCAATCGCTGAGAGGAAGACCATGGGGCATCTGTCGTAGCGTGTTGCCACCCGTCGCCAGTCCTTCAGCCGCCGGAACATGATCTCGATCCTGTTGCGACGTTTATAGCGGCGCTTGTCGTATTTGACGGGCTTTGTGCGGGACTTCCGGCCAGAGATACATGCCTTTATGCCTTTGTTTTCAAATCATTCTCTGAACCAGTCGGCATCATATCCCCGATCGGCCAGAAGCCATTGAGCAGATGGAAGGCTGCTCAGAAATGCTGCAGCACCAGTATAATCGCTGATCTCGCCGGCGCTCATGAAGAAGCGGATAGGGCGACCGTTCTCATCAGTGACAGCATGCAATTTGGTATTCATGCCGCCCTTAGTTCGGCCAATCAGACGACCCCGACGGTCATTGGGCCCCCCTTTTTCAACCCAAGGCTTGAAGCCGTGCGGTGCGCTTTGAGATAGGTCGCGTCGATCATAACGGTCTTTGGTGTGGCGGCTTCGGAAGTCAATCCGTCCATCATTCGGGCGAAGATGCCCATGTCAGCCCACCGCTTCCAACGGTTGTAGAGCGTCTTGGCTGGGCCATATTCCTTCGGCGCATCACACCACCGCAAACCATTGCGATCTATGAATATAATTCCGCTAAGAACGCGCCTGTCATCCACGCGCGGCTTGCCGTGGCTCTTCGGAAAGAACGGACGGAGCAGCACGATTTGGTCTTCGTTCAGCCAGTAAAGATTGCTCATAGTGCCCCCAAAATTTGGGAGATTGAATCATGCAAGCATGGCGGCCTCAAGCCGATTAATGGGCCTGGAGCCTAAACTCTGTGTTGATCTGATCTGTCGCCAGACGGGCAGTGCAAACAGGTGATAAAATGTCGGTTCAACGCGGCCTGTGTACAAGTGTATGAGGGAAGTGGGATTGCGCTTCAGAGCCTATACTTTCCCGAAGTTCGTCACGAAGGGTTGATCTGGCTTCAGCGACCTTTGAATGTAGAAAGTCTTTCCCCGTCGCTTCAGCGTGATTGGATACTTGATCCAGGCAGCTGAAGACCCAAGCATAGTTCCGCATGATCTTATCCCCTACCCTTGTTCTCGACGCAGTCGTTTCAAACCCGTTAGCTTTGGGCTTTACGTACAATCGTGGCTCCGATATCGATTAAATGGACAGGTTGAAAAAATGGTGGAATGGTCTTTTGGCTATCGCCCCAAATGGACAATTTGCTCATCGTTTGACTGATGGACAAAAGAGCTGCCAAATCTGTCAAAATCGCCGATGATTTCGGAAGGCCATCAATCTCGGCAAGGGATGCACCCGACAAAAGCAGTCCACTGAGTTGCGTTTCGTTCATTTATCGTTCCCCCAGTTCACCTTCATCCACTAAGCCGCAAAATCATTTAACAAGGTGTTAACGAAATCAGCGGACGTGCGTTGTGCCGGGGATAAGCGATCGCTGGCACCGGGGTTGGCGAAAAAGCGCTTAATGTCGATCGGCAGGTGATCAATTTCGCGGCGCTCTTGCACCGCGTGCCGCGCTACGATGCCATGAGAGAAGAAATCCGCAGAAAATGTCCGATACACCGGGAGGCGCGACCTCTTGGCGCATACTCGATTGTACGGGGCGTTCATGCACCAACTGTGCAGCCGACTGGAGGAGATAGCCGCTCTTGCTTGGCTGATTTACCGCCCTGTTTGGCTCAGTCTGCGCCCTTGCGGTCGGTATCCGCACTTGACAGCCAAATCCAAGACAAACGGCGATTCACGAGGACGTCTGCGTGGCGGGGCGTTGGTCCAGACGACACGGTCGAACCTCACCAGGCTCATTATCATTCGAACCGGAGCGCGCCACGGCCCGGTATTGTCTCCGCGTCACCAAGGTTAGGCCAGCAGCCAAAAGCGTGCCAAGCGCACCGCTGCCGGTATAGGCCAGTACCGCCATGCCCAACCCTGCACCCGTACTCCACGCGGTCAGGCCAGCCCCGAGACCCATGACAACGCCGATCAGCATGAACGCTACGGGCATTGCTTTCCTCCTGTACACCGAGGCGCCTGAAACAAGCGCCCAAGTAAGACTGGTGGCAATGTCTTGAGATACTCTTAATGCTCAAAGCAGGCTATCGATCGCTACAGCTGCGCTGTTGCATTACGGCCGGGAGCAGAGGCATTGAAAAAAAAACCCGCAGTGGCGCTCCAGACCGCACGTCCCTTAGCCTGCCAGGGCTGCGACAGACAAGAGGGCGTCTGATGCCGGCAGAGTCTTGATCGTATCATGGGGGTTTTGGCGGTAGCGCGTTTAACCGAGACCAGCGTTTTGCTGATGCACAGTTCGCATGCGATCCGGCATTTTGACACGTCAAACCCTCTGCCGACTTTTGTCTTCGGCATCCTGCAGATGTGCTTGCCGGGAAATGGTTGGCGCGATTTTAACCGATGATCTAACGTCGAGACCAAGATGAGCCAGGCAACGTTGCTCGGCCTATCTCTCGCCGTTGGAGGCTTCGAACGTCAGGGTGCGGAGGCCTATCTTTCTCGCCGTCCTGAACTGGTTTGACGCGGACGAAAAAACCAACGACGCAAACCGGGCAGTGCGACTGTCTGCGGAAAGGGAAACGTGTTCAAGAGGTGAATTGTCAAACAAAATAGGTGCACATCTTCAAAACCAGTAAGAGAAGAGATCATTGGCGAGTCAGCATCGCGTGGATCAGACCGTTACACCCGTCCACTTTCGCCGGAGCCCGCCGGCATAAAACGATTGGCACGCCCGTTCATGCGGCCTTCAGCGACACCTCAAGAGGGTACAGCGTCATGAGATCGCGCAAAGTTTGAGGCATTCCAAAGAAATATCCTTGCATCATGTCAACGCCTGCTTCCTGCAATCTTGCCATGTCCTCATGCGTTTCTACTCCCTCGGCGGTCACAAGCTTGCCAAGTGAATGTCCCAAGGCGATTATTGGTTTCACCACTTCGTCAATACCGTTAATCCCTGAATCACTCGACATCAGACTCTTGTCTATCTTCAGGCAATCAAATGGCATTTGCCTAAGATAGCCGATTGATGAGAACCCGGATCCAAAGTCATCAAGCGCCGTCGTGAATCCGATCAAGCCAATCTCTGTCAGACGCGATTTCACGGCATCAGTGTTCTGTATTGCAATCCCTTCCGTAAGTTCCAGCTGAATACGCTGGGGCGACACCTGAAACCGTCTGGCGAGATCCCGGATCCTTGATGCGAACTCTCCTGATAGCAACTGATTGGGAGAAACGTTGATACTTACATTGAGACTGCTAAAGCCAGACACTTCTTCGCAGACCTTTTCGAAAATCAAAAGTCCCAGTTGGTCCATGAGTGCTGTTCGCTCAGCCACTGCTATGAAGATGTCGGGCGAGATGTCACCCATCGTTGCAGAAGTCCAGCGAGCCAACGCCTCCACTCTGACCAACCGAAGAGACTTTGCGTCGATGATCGGTTGATAGCGAATGTGAAATTCTTCTCGCCGTGTGATCGCTTCACGCAGGGCAAGTTCAATGCGCCGTTCCATTTTCCATTTAAGATGCATCTCGTTGCTGTATTCTCTTGGTTGATCTGCCTTGGAGCTCTTCGCGTCGTACATGGCGTGATCAGCCTGAAATAGCAGTTCCTCGCATGTTTCGCCGCTCGACGTCCGGATAGCAAAGCCGAATGATGCGGTAAGATGAAATCTGTTTCCGGCAAAATCGACTTGCTCAAAGAGTGCAGTTTTTATTTGGCAAGCAACCTCGAGGACCCTCTGGCGCAAATCATCGTCATAGTGAACAACTGAAACGAATTCATCGCCTCCAACGCGACAAATGACTATGCTTTCATTGAAAATAGCGCGAAGACGTTGAGCTAAAATCTGAATGACAGCATCACCACCTTGGTGCCCGATAACATCATTCACCGACTTGAAGCCATTTATATCAAACAGGATGAGTGCGAACCTGCTGTTGGGCTTGCGCGATATTCTACCAATATGCTCAATCAAAGCTAGGCGGTTCGGAAGACCCGTCAGCAAATCCGAGCGCGCCGCACGCATTGCATCTTGCCCACGCGCCATCAGGTCTTTGGCATTGACTGTGAGCAAGTAGGTACCCAAAGCAGTCAGCGCCAGGATGGTCAAGGAAATCACTGCGCCAATGGGGGCGATCTTGGCGATCATGCGGTCTCCTGGCTTGGGAGGAGTCCAAGAGATGAAGATTTCCGGTTGTCCATCAACTCCATTGAGCGGCAAATTCTGAAGCTGCGAATCCGGCTGTACGCTCATTTTAAGACGCGAGAGCGAAAGGTCGGAGCGGATGGAGGCCATTTCCGCGTCTCTCAGCTTACGCGAGATAACCGCGATGGTACGTGGGTCAAATTCAGCCCTTCCAAGAGCCTCTTTTGTATCGGGCAGAAGGTAAGACGCACTCAGAAAACTCAATTGACCTTCATCGTTCTGCACAAAATCGAATGTCTGACGCTTACTGACATCAAGGTGCTCTATATTCTGGCGTATGTAAGAAAGGGTTTGCTGGGAAAGAAACGACGGAGACGGCTCTCGAGCCTGTCCCTTTGTCCAGGCGATGGGAGTTCGAAAAAATCCATCGAACATGACAACACCGTCAAATATATCTCCATTTATCGCAGTTATTCCATAATTGTCAGCAATGAAACCAATGTTCGTGTCTTTCGCCGCGGTGTAAACGTCTCCCCAATTGTTGTAGTCGCGTGCCATCAGGCGCACTTGATCGTGCAGCGTGCTCATTCGATCGCTCGCAATCCGGAGCGTATCCTCCGCCGCCTGGGCGTTCATGCCGCGTCTGACGTAGTCCACTGAAAAGACGACGGCGAGACTAAACAAGATCATTCCAAGCAGTGAAAAAATCACGATCCGGTGAGCAAGATTGCGCTTTAACATGATTTTCCCCTCCGGCTAATTAGCATGCTTACGACCAGTGTTTCGCAGTTCGGAAAGGAATGATTACTCTGTCGGTCGTTTCAGATCCGAGGTTGGAGGCAGGACGATTTTCTTGTATGTGATCCGGGTTGAAGGCGAGGACGGTTACGGTCCGATAGTCACACGTCAATTCTTCACCGATCTGAATATCCCGTGCGGCAAACATTTCGTTACCACCATCGTGCAAGTTGGGTACATCCGCGTGGTTCATGAAATAGTCACCATCAGTTCCCAGAATGAACATTCCCAGATCCGCTCGAAACTCGGCATGATTGCAGATTTTTCGGGAAACATGCGCGGGCAGTCGCTGAAGTTCGTCAAAGGGTATGCGAAGATCTACGATGGCGTTAAACTGCCAAACGCATTGTCCAAGCTTTACTTTCTCCAAGGCAAATACTCCGAGACCGTGTATCTGGCTCTGACTAATCTTATGCTCGACCATCAGCATCTTGATATCCTAGTTGGCGATTTCTGAATGTCCCTGATGACACTATCCCTTGGCCATCACAGCGACAGAGGCCAGGGCAAGGGTAAGTCCCAGTATCTCTCTTGGGCCAATAGTTTCATTGAATATGAAGAACCCGATCGCAGAGAGAATAATGATCGTGGAAGCACTGTATGCAACGCTGATCAATGTGAGCGAATGGGTCTGCATGAGAAAGAACCATCCGATGGCCGGGAGCGCGTAAAGCATCATACCGACAGCAAAGGTTCTGGTCAGTATGCCTTGCGGGCTGTTGGCTGCAAGCTTTATAAAGTAATCGCCAAATCCTGTCGCGACTGTCAGGACAATCAGGATTGCAATGGAGTTCAACATAGGCTGCCTCACTTTAGTTGCTTGAATCCGAACCGACCGATTCGCTCTACCTTGAGGCGATTATTGTCTTGTTAATCCTAACAGAAAGTTAAGGCCCCGCTCGCGAGGGAGGTGCAGGCTGCGAGACGACATGCGCTGGTGATCAGGCTGCCTTTGAAATGATCCGGGTATCTGGGTGGTTCTCCTCGTTGTCCGACGACGATCAGAACGCAGGTTTGCAATATGGGGCGGTCATCTGGGACGTCGGCTTTTTCCTCGGTCATGGCACCGCTGTGGGCGCCGGCTCTGATGAAAGGGCATTTTGAGCGTCCGCCTGCGTCACAACCCAGGCATGCCCCGCGTTTAAAAGATTGCCGATGCAGGTTCGGTTGGATTAAGCGCGCTTCCTCAGAAGACTTTCGTGCAACACTGAGGCTTGGAAAGGCTGGCCGGGATGATCACTCTGCTCGCTGCCAGTTGAACCGGGGACGTGACAGCATTGCTCCTGATCGAGATCATGTCGATCGCTAGTAGTAGAGCCAGACGATTGGTGCGTCTCATCGTGAGATACGATTTTACGACGACGTGGACGGCCCAGGACACGCATCTTGGACAATCCTGGTCGGGGCCGGTGCCTTGCAGATGAGCATAGGCGAGTGAAGGTCCAAAAGCTATGTCGCGCCGCCCTGAGCACGCTCAGCTCCGCCTCAAAGGTCCATGATGTGCTTGTCTTTGACTGCCAGAGCCTTGGTCACTTCTGCCGACTCAAAACGTTGTGGGATATGTTGCGGGCAGTTGGCATCCCAGGCCGTAACCGTGAACACGATGACCTGTTCGGCTCTTGCCTTGGAGGCGGCTGGCAGCAGACGCGCCGTCAATTCGGCGTCTCCTTCAACAACCTTTGCAATGCCCCAAATCTTGATGCGCCGACGATTGACCTAGTCGATGAGGAAAAGATGGGCCTTGGGGTTGTCAGCAAGATTGCCGCTTAAGATGAACTGGCGGTTTCCGGCGTAATCGACAAATCCAAGGGTTCGGCGGTCCATAACCCGCAGAAAACCGGGTGGGCCACCGCGATGCTGGATATAGGGTTGTCCATCGGTGTTCGCCGTCGCCATAAAGACGCTGGTCTGGGCCTGAATGAAGACCTTCAGATCATCGGTGATCTCGATTTGCTAGCCGCCCGCCTGTTCGAGATTGGTGTAGGCGCGGCGGGACCCCTTGCGGGTCTGAATGGCCTTGACCGTCGGGGTGAAGGCCACGTCACTGGAATATCCCATTCTTGAACCTCTAGGGGGTTAATTTTGCACGCCGAAACACCGCATTGCTTTGCAATGCACCGCCGGGCAATTGAGAAGCGTCACTACAAACGCCGCAATCGCATCGAGATCATGTTCGGGCGTTTGAAGGACTGGCGACGGGTGGCGACCCGCTACGGCAGATGCCCGAAGGTCTTCCTGTCAGCCGCAGCTTTCGCCGCAATAGTCTTGTTCTGGCTTTGAATATCAATGAATCTGGAGCCTTGCGTTGCCTTCACTGCTCACCCGTTGCTTTAGTGCGCTTTAGCCTCCCTTCGTCGAGGGCCCTCCGATTTCTTTTGGAACCAATACTACGATCAGTTAAAAATACAGCGAAATCGATTACGGTTCCGACGGTTGCCTCTTGCTGACGAATTCTCCGGTGATGCAGATGGTCTTCCAAAAAATGCGTGGCCTGCGGCCGGAGTTCTTCTAACGATAGAACTCGGACGGCGTCGCGATCTCGTGCGGTTTGCGCATCCACCGCGTTGGAAAGAGCGTCGCGGACTTCGCGCACCTTTTCTCCGACAGACGCCAAACCAGCTTCTCTCGTATATCTGGACAACTCATCCAAGCTGTCGAAAAACCAACCGTAGTATCGCATTTTGCATTGCCTCAGGGTTGCTCGAGTCAAAGACTCGTTGATCTCTCTTGAATGCATCACCTTCATTAATGGCAGGTTAAGGCGCGCAATCGATTGAACACTCCACGACTGTGCATTACAAACTCACAACATTGCTTTTACGGTTCTGAATCTACTCCATTTTGGAGGTCGAATCATCCTATTTTATGGCGAAGTTAGAGAACTCGGAACCTTAAAATTTCTTGTCTCCTCTGGCACATTGCGATGCCGTCAGGAGGGGGCATCCACTCAATCAACAGAGCCCCTTAAACCGCTTGGGTCAAGTGCCAGGTCTAGTTAGTTAAGGATGAGGGTTATGGGGGAGTGGACGAAACATGGGGGTCCGGTCACCTTTCCGGCGTGTGCTAAGGTAAGTCCTTTGCGAGGAGGGCTGCCATGGACGTCCGGATTGCAGTCGAAACGACCTTTGATAATGGTGAGAAGCGCATTCACAAGCTTGACGGCATTTCACGATCGTACCGGGTGACCTGCCCAGAAGGATTTGGGCTGCGCCTTGAGGATGGGAAGAGGGTTGTCGGACAGATACAGCGGGCAATTCTCTGCGATCAGGTTGAGGAAATCAGCTGAGAGAGCCTCGTCTGCCCAACTTGTGCCTCGGTGCGCGCCATCCATGACTATCGCACACGCGTTCTGGACACGCTCTTTGGGCGGGTTCGGGTCAAAGCCGCGCGCTTGCGCCGCTGTCCCTGTGATGCAAGGTCAGCGGCAAGATCCAGAGGACCCATCTCTCCGCTGGCGTACTTCTTTCCAGACCTGGCTACCCCGGAGTTGCAACGGCTACATGCCGAACTTGGGTCCCGACATTCATTTCGCGAGGCCGCGCGGCTGATGAAAAGTTTCCTCCCCTGCCACCCGCCCCGTCACACCACGGTGCGTGACAGGTTGGGTAGAGTTGCCACCGGGCTCGAGAAAATTCGAAGGGCGTCAGGCGATCCGGTTGAAGCACAGCCCAAAGGTGGTTTGACGGTTTTTCTGGACGGTGCGCATATCCGCTGTCGCCCGGAATATCAGCAGCGACACTTGGATCTTGTGGTCGGTAAGATCGAGAATCGACATATGTGCCGACGATTTGGCTTGGTCGCCAATGCGACCGCATCGCCAGGCAGCCGTATGCGAGAAGAGCTGTCAGGCTTTGGATGGAAGGCAGGCCGTCTGTTGACGGTGATCTCAGATGGTGAGCTTGCTCTCCCGAACCTCATTCGAAATGCGATGGGTGGCGACGGCCGAGTGAAGCATATTCTCGACTGGTGGCACATCTCCATGCGCGTGCAGCATGTCGAGGCCGCCGTTGTAGGGCTCGTCCAGGCACCAGGTTTTGTCGGCAATCCAGTGCTGTTCCAACGCCCCGCGAAAAGCCTCCGCTGGTGGCTTTGGCATGGCAGAGCACGGGTCGCGGAAACTTAATTGAAGGGGCTCATGCACGATTGCACCCGCCTTGCGGAAGAACCTCTCGCTGTCCGCACCGCGGCCGCGCGCGTGCGGGCTCGCTGCGAGACCCCGTACACCCATCTTGCGAACAACATGGAATCCCTTGTCGACTATGGCCGACGGTACCGGAACGGGCTGCCCATCTCGTCATCTCGTGCCGAAGGATCAGTAGATGACATCGCCAATGCACGGATGGGAATGCGCAGAAGGATGCGGTGGTCGCCCAAAGGGGCTCATCGAGTAGCCGTCACACCGGCCGCAGTCCTCGATGGTCGGCTGACCGTCGTAAATAGAAAACGCGCCGCATCACCCCCAAGTTTTGTCCACTCCCTCCGTCAGGTGGCGAACACTAGATGCTTATGACAACCGCAAATGATCGCGTTGGTCGAACAGACTTGCATTATAGTTAATGGCGCAGCGTCGGCAGAACGGTGCCGACTGTGAAGTTACTTGCACGCATTTTATCTATGTGGGGCTGGATGTTGGATAAGCCAAAATCATGCCAATTTTAGTAAATTAAATCAATGTCATATGGCGGACCCAGAAGGAATCGAACCCTCAACCTGCCGATTAGAAGTCGGCTGCTCTATCCAGTTGAGCTATGGGTCCGCACGCGCCTTGTCTGAGGTAAGTTGGCGCGCGGATCAAGCCCCCCGGCCGAAGATCGGGCTTGATTGCGGCCCGGCTCTGCATGATCCTTGGCGGGACACGGCAAGAGGGGATGGTATGGATCTGGCGCAGTGCCTGATCTGAGTGGTTCAGTTGTCGCTGTGCGCCCCGGCCTTTGCTTAACGGCGTCAGGTCAGGAACATGATTTTCGACATTCCGGAGGGCTGGAAAGAAGGGTCTGCCCAAATCGGTTCATTGACCCTGCTGTCAGATTTTCCGGACGAAAAGTGCCGCTTTTGCTATGTCTATTTAACCGCAGGGCGGATTGGTTCGGGCAAGATCACCATTTCCGTTAGATCGCAGCGGATGCGGTTTGTCGACGATGACGACCGGGGCAGCGTTACCAGCGCACAAGACGCGACAGAACTGACCATAGCGGGCCACAGGGCGGCGATGCTGGTGCAGAGGGTAGACACCAAAGTGCAAGCATTGATCGCAGTTGATCTGCGCGGGGGATCTGGTCTTGAGCTTTACTTCTAGAGCAACCGAAAAGCTGACGCCTCAGGACGGGGGGTGGTCAGATGGCACCAGAACTCTGTCCGAAGTGGAGCCATTGGAAGACAGCGCGCCAATCAAGGGCACAATCTCCAGCGTGTTCTTCATGGGGATGGTTCCGAATTCCGGGGTGACGGGGGGCATCTCGTCATCTTCCAGCACCAAATTCCTGCCGGACGGCACCTGTAACGGGTCCAGCGTCGGCGGCGCTTTCGGCAATTTCGGTGGTGGTGGCAGCTATGCCACCAGCCACGAAAATGCCAGCGGCGGGCGGCACGCGGTGAAGAACGGCCTTTTGGTGGTGACATCGAATGACGGGGCGCAGCCAACGGCCGAACTGGCGCTGCGTGTATCGGACAAAGAACTAATGATCGGGACTGAATTCATCAGTGACCAGAAACAGGCCTAAAGCACCCGCGACATGAAATAACTGTTGGGGTCTGCGGTATAACCTTCAAACGGCAGGCAGACGACAAAACCGGCGTTGGCATAAAGCGCGCGGGCCGGGGCGAACACATCCTCGACCCCGGTTTCAAGGCTGAGACGGGTATAGCCTAACGCGCGCGCCTCGGCCATCAGATGATCCAGCAGGATGCGGGCCAGCCCCCTGCCCCGCGCCTCGGACACGATGTGCATCGACTTGATTTCGGCATGCACTGCGGTGATCCGCTTGATTGCGCCCATGCCGAGAACCGCCTCGCCCTCGCACAGCGTGAAAAACGCGATCTCGGGCGTGGCAAGCGCGCCGGGTTCCATCACATGCGTGCTTTCGGGCGGCGAGGCCGCGCGCATCATGGCGACGTGGCGTTCCAGAAGTGCGGTCACCTCGGGGCGCAGCGGGCTGTCGGGCCGGATAGAAATGGTTGGAGATATGCTCAACAGGTCCGCCTTCGTTACTGTCCGCCCAGCGCCGACATGTCGGTGCCGTTGACCAGCATCTTGCCATCTGACGTCGCCTCAAGCTCCCACATCAGCGCGCCATTTGCCCCCACTTTGGCCATGCCGCGCGCCATGGCAAGGCCCATCCCACCTTCGCGCCCGCCGCCTTGGGGGGCCTTGTTGAACGCCTCGACCAACGCATCTGTCCCTGTCAGCGTAACGGTGGCCTTGCCGGTAGGGGTGCCCGCAGGCCCGGCCAGAAGCGACCCTTCATAGCGCAGATCGTAGATCGGTGCGGTGATATTGCCGGGAGCGATTTCGATCTTCACATCGCCTCCGGGCAGGAAGGCTTTCAGGAACTGATCGGCCATCGTGTCGGGCACCGGGGTCGGCTGGGTCAGATCGAAGGCGTCGATGAACATCCGCGCAGGCGCGGCAGCATCGAATTGCGAGACGGTGAACTTGATCGAACCTTCGCCCGGCACCATGTCTTTTGCCCAGTCGGGCACCAGATCTTGGGGCAGGGACAGGCCGGAAAAGCTGATGCCTTCGCTGAACAGACCGTCATTGACGATGCCGTTCCAAGACAGACTGATCCCGATCGTGCCGATGCCGATTTCACCAACGGGCGAGGCGACCTTGATGTCACGGATTGTTCCTGTGCCGGAATAGTTCTGGAAATACGGCACGCCCTGCGCCAGAACCTCTTTCAACCCGGCTTGATCGGACTTGATGGCGGCTTCTGATGGGTGTGCGACGAACCACGCGATCAGTTTGTAGAACGCATCGGGGCGAAACCCTTTGGCCGTGCTGTCGATGACATATTCCCCGGTCGTGATATCCAGCATCTGTGGGGTCGTATCGGGGTTGGTTGAGGGGATGGGCGTCTTGATATGATAGCCGCTCAGCACCGCCTGCGACGTGCTGTCAATGCCGCCCCCTGCCGCCGCAGTGCCGCTGGTCTGATAGCGCACGGCATCGGCGGCAGTTGTTGTCGTGACCATTGTTCCATTCGGATCACGCATGGTCTGCGTGCCCGTCAACTCCGTAGACTCGACGGACGACGATACGAATCCTTGCAGGCTTTCGTCGAAAATCCCGTTCCAGCGCAGGGCATTGGCCTGCTGGGTATACTCAAAATCTGCCCCCGCCTTGATCGAAAGGGCAAAGGCCTGATCCGCCGATACGCCCCACAGCCCGCCGCCCTGTTCGGTGAGCGTCATCTCAAGCGGGGTCATGTTCGCCTTGAAGCCCGGATCGGCCAACTTGGCAAACAGTGGGTTCGCATCCAGCGTCACGTCATATGAAGCGCCTGCGGGTTCCACCTTCACCACCCCCGCCTCCTGCCCCAGATAGGTGCGGAACGTCGCTTCCAGCCGGGCGGCACCTTCAGGCGTTGCGGTTTCGGCCAAAGCCGTGCTTGCGGCAAGGCTGAAGGCGGCAGTCAGGGCGAAGCGAATCGTCATCGGGATACCTCGGAAAGACAAGCGGGTTTCAGAATGCCGCAGGGGCGGGATCATACGGCCAAAGTTGCCTCGGCATAGTTCGAAAATACCTGCACTATCAGCACCTTGATCTTTGGCAACTTGGGACGGAAGCTAAGCTCCCGCAAGAACAGGGGCAAGATGCCGCGAAACCCTGAAGAAGACAACAAAAAAGCCCGCCAAAACGGGCCGGGGTGTTTGAAAGCCTTGGTCTGAATCAGATCTGCAAATTCATCACGAAAGCCAAGTTCACGTCCATTCAGATAGCCGCGCAGGGTCGGCAGCACAGCATGGGTGACCCGGACGGCGCCGTGGAGGTTGTTCTTGGAAAGGGCTTGCAGCTGACGGATCAAGCCTTTCTAAAATTCGCAGCGCAAACACGCGAAGAACAGGATGCTGTCACCGACAGAATTCGAACAGCAGCAGAAACTGAAGCTGCAAGACCTCTAGGAAATCAGGGTTATTCACTGCGTCTTGACGTCAGATTCAGGATACGGTGGTGAACACGGATGTTGAGATGGGTATTCCCCCCGGCCGGGCTTCTGAACAATTCAGGGTCCATCGGCACCGGCATATCCCGACGCTATCCAGCCAAAGCTTCCGATACCGCGAAATCGGCCATGGCCAAAGCTGTCTCACGGCTGGCAGCCACGGCAATGAACCGGCCATTATGACAGAACTTTGCGCCCTTGACGCCGCTGGCCGCTTCAAGCGCCGCGTCGGTCAATCCGGCCCACCCCGCAGGCAGATCGGCGCGGTTGTCGAATGTGTCGTCGCCCAACCGGATCGTGGTCAGCGCCCAATCGGTGCCGCGCGGATGGATCACGAACAGCAGATGGTCAGCGCCGGCCTGCTCGACACCCGCGCGAAACGGCATGCCCATCGGCAACTCAAGAACGCGCCCCTCACCAGCGGCCTTGATGGCCGTAAGCACCATCGCCTCGGCCCGCAATGTCGCGGCTTTGCGGTTGATCTGCGCCTCGACAAACGCTCGGGCAACGGACAAAGCCGCTGTGAAGGCGCGGTCATCGGCGCCCTCCTCATGGTTGTCGAACACAGGCTTCAGACTTTCGAGCAGCACAGGCAATGTCAGACCCGCGAACAGCGGGCCCGCCTCGGCAGCATTCACAGCGCCATTGTCCAGCAGATCGACCGGCAGGACAAAACTGCGGTCGAATGCGGCATGGATCGCCTCGACATCACGCTTCGGCACATCCATCGCGCGCAGGTAGTCGCGGCCATATTGTGCCCAGATCAACCCGAAAGAGCTGTAGGGTTGACCATCGTTGCGCAGCGGGTTGGGCCTCTGGTGATGGTCGAAAATCTGCGCGGCTGCGTCAAACCGGCCCCCGACATCATAGATGATCCGATCCGGCGCAGGCGTGATCCAGATCTTGTCGCGGGTGCGCCGCAGCTTGGCATCAGGAAAAAGCCGCGTCAGGATGACTGAGGACAGCAGCTCATCCGCGTGAAATCCGCCGGAATGGGTGACGAGGTGGGCGATGGTCATCGAATGGGCTCCGGCTAGGCTTGAAATGAAAGCGGCGACCTGTCGGGTCGCCTTTTGGGTCATCAGGTGGGGATATGGGTCAAACCTTGCGGCGCGCCGGGTGCTAATCCCAGCATTCAGGCGGGCCCTCCGATTCGCGGGATCCTTACCCCGATTTCGCGGCAACCTTGCCCGGATTTACAAGGAGCGTCAGTGTGTCCACGCACCCTTGCGGTGGGTCGCGAAATTGTCGCCATAGCCACCGGGCCGGATGTTGGCCTTGCGGATGTTGGGTTCGGCCACATCATAGTCGATGCCGCGATCCCTGGCGTATTCCTCCGCCTCGGCGCGCGTGTCGAACCGCAGCCGGACCTGACTTTCCATATCGGTGCTTGAGGTCCAGCCCATCAGCGGATCAACCTCGCGCGCTGAATCGGGCGCATAATCCAGCACCCAGCCTTTGGTGTTGGCGGTTCCCGATTGCATGGCGGTGCGGGTGGGTTGGTAGATGCGGGCGCGCATGTGAAGTCTCCTGCTGGACGGTGCTGTTATCACCCGGACGGATGCCCCGTGCAAGCCCCGCCCCGCGCATCCTCGCCCGGATCATTTCCCCGCAAGGGGTGCTGTCGGCCGCATACAGGGAGTTGGGTGGGGTGTGTGGTGCAAACGGCCGACAGCTTAGGTCTGCTTGCCACGTCACTCTGCCGCGTGGTGAATCAAAAAACAACCAAAAGATGCATTTCAATTCGGCTTTTCCCGTAAAATTGCATCTGTTTTCTTCACACCTGCTTCACCTTGGTTAAGATCGGCCCCACCACCCCTTGAACCAGAACAAAAACGGATCAAATTGGGGGTCAAGGGAATCAGATGCCGCATAACAACACCAACCAGATCGCCGAGCGCCCCGAGGTGCTGACCCGCCCCAAGCTGGAGGGCGGTCGCCGCTTTACCCTGTCAACGCCCTTCCAACCCGCGGGCGATCAGCCCACGGCGATTGCCGAACTGACAGCAGGGGTTCTGGCGGGTGAACGCGATCAGGTGCTTTTGGGCGCGACCGGCACCGGCAAGACCTTCACGATGGCCAAGATCATCGAACAAACCCAGCGCCCGGCGATCATCCTTGCGCCCAACAAGACGCTGGCCGCGCAATTATACGGCGAATTCAAGGGGTTCTTTCCCGACAACGCGGTTGAATACTTCGTCTCCTACTACGATTATTATCAGCCCGAAGCCTATGTCGCGCGGTCTGACACCTATATCGAGAAGGAATCGCAGATCAACGAACAGATCGACCGGATGCGCCATTCGGCCACGCGCGCGCTGCTGGAACGCGACGACGTGATCATCGTGGCCTCGGTGTCGTGCATCTACGGCATCGGCTCGGTCGAGACGTATTCCGCCATGACGCAGGATATGGAGGTCGGCAAATCCTACGACCAGCGGCAATTCATCGCAGAACTGGTGGCGCAAACCTACCGCCGCAATGATCAGGCATTTCAGCGCGGCAGCTTCCGGGTGCGTGGCGACAGTCTTGAGGTCTGGCCCGCCCACCTTGAAGACCGCGCCTGGCGGTTTTCTTTCTTTGGCGAAGAGCTTGAGGCGATTATCGAATTCGATCCGCTTACGGGTGCGAAAACCGACAATTTCAAGCAAATCCGCATCTATGCGAATTCGCATTACGTCACCCCGCGCCCGACGATGCAGCAGGCGGTTCTCGGCATCAAGAAAGAACTGCGCCAGACGCTGGATCTGATGGTGAGCCAAGGCAAACTGCTGGAGGCACAGCGGCTGGAACAGCGCACCAGTTTTGATCTGGAAATGCTGGAAGCCACCGGCGTCTGCAACGGGATCGAGAACTACTCGCGTTACCTCACGGGCCGTGCGCCGGGCGAACCACCCCCCACGCTTTTTGAATTCATCCCCGACAATGCCATTGTTTTTGCTGATGAATCCCACGTTTCGGTGCCTCAGATCGGCGGCATGTACAAGGGCGACTTCCGGCGCAAGATGACGCTGGCCGAACACGGCTTCCGTCTGCCCAGCTGCATGGACAACCGGCCCCTGAAGTTTGAGGAATGGGACGCGATGCGCCCGCAATCGGTGTTCGTCAGTGCCACCCCTGCGGCGTGGGAGATGGAGCAGACCGGCGGCGTTTTCACCGAACAGGTGATCCGCCCGACCGGCCTGATTGACCCAAAGGTCGAAATCCGCCCCGTGGACATGCAGGTGGATGACCTGCTGGATGAAATTCGCAAGGTCGCGGCTCAAGGTCTGCGCGTTCTGGTCACCGTGCTGACCAAGCGCATGGCCGAAGATCTGACCGAGTATTTCCACGAACAGGGCCTGCGCATCCGCTACATGCACTCTGACATCGACACCATTGAACGCATTGAGATTCTACGCGATTTGCGGCTTGGGGCGTTTGATGTGCTGGTCGGCATCAACCTTCTGCGCGAGGGGCTGGATATTCCCGAATGCGGGTTGGTCGCGATTCTGGATGCCGACAAGGAAGGGTTCCTGCGCTCGGAAACCTCGCTGATCCAGACGATTGGCCGGGCCGCGCGCAACGCCGAGGGCCGGGTGATCATGTATGCCGACCGCATCACCGGCAGCATGGAACGCGCGATGCGCGAAACCGACCGCCGCCGCGAAAAGCAGGTGGCCTACAACACCCTGCACGGCATCACGCCCACGACCGTGAAAAAGAACGTCGAGGATGTGCTGGCCGGCCTGTGGAAGGGTGATACCGACATGGCGCGCGTTACGGCGCGGATCGACAAGCCGATGGTGGGGGCCAACCTTTCCGCCCATCTGGACGCGCTGCGGGTCACGATGCGCAAGGCCGCCGAGAACCTTGAATTCGAAGAAGCCGCCCGCCTGCGCGACGAGGTCAAGCGGCTGGAGGCGGTGGAGCTTGCCGTCGCCGACGACCCCCTTGCCCGCCAGTCTGCGGTGGAACAGGCGGTCGAGGCGGCAAGTGTTGCAGGTGGCCGCAGCACCGGCGGGCGCGGCGGCATGCGGGGCGGCAAGGCGCGCAGGCGGCGGTAAAAGACGCAGCCTATTGAATGATCGTCAAATTCGGCCAACCACAGGCGGCAAGAGACAGCAGACCGGACAGCAAAATGAATAGGCGCATGGTGTTCCCCTTGGTTCAGAACCGAGTGGCGCTAGTCTAGAGGCTGTGGCGAATTTGCGCAGTAAGGAAAGCCTGACCCTGGGTCCAAGAACGAACACGCAGACGTCATTGCACGGTCGGTGGAAGTTGGTACAGGGTATGGATGTCGGGCCGTGGAAGGGACATTCTTGATGCGCTTTTTTCTGATTGCAGCCCTGATCAGCCTGCTGCCCATCGCAGCCCGTGCCTGCGATGCGACCAGCGATTGCGCGGTTCCGGGCGGCAGCTACCGCATCAGTCTGCCCGCGCCAGCCACAAAACCCGCAGGGGTGATCGTCTTTGCACATGGTTATCGGGGGTCAGCGGCGGGGATCATGAAGAACACCTCGCTTCTGAAAATGGCGTCAGATCGCGGGCTGGCGCTGATTGCGCTTCAGGCGGGGGACGAGGATTGGGATATTCCGGACGCGCCCGGCGGCAACCCGCAGCGTGACGAGTTGGCCTATCTGGACAGCGTTGTTGCGGATGCTGTGGAAAGGTTCGATCTTGACCGGAACAACGTGGTCATCTCGGGCTTTTCGGCGGGTGGAATGTTCGTCTGGAACGTGATCTGCGACCGGGGAGATGCCTATGCGGGTTACATCGCCTATTCCGGCACCTTCTGGAAAGGTCCGCCCGCAGCCTGCCCCTCGCCCGCGCAAAACATCGTTCATGTGCATGGCACGCGGGACCACACCGTGCCGATGGCAGGCAGGCCGATTGCCGATACGCGGCAAGGCGATGTCATGCAGGTTATGCAGATGTACAAGGCTGACATGGCTCTGTCAGACGACGGCGCGTTCAGATTGGATGACATGGCGTGCAGCGGTTCCGTCAACCCGACCGGAAAGCGGCTTGATCTTTGCCTTTTTGACGGGGATCATTCCTTTACCGCCGCCCGGTTCGGCGCGGCTTACGATCTGCTGATGAAATGAGCGTATGAAACAAATCCTTGACCCTGATCATCCGTTCTTCGCCCCCCTCTGGCGCAGATGGGCAACGACGCTGTTCCCGATTGCGTGGGGCGGGGTAGAGATCTGGTGGGGCAACCCCGGCTGGGGAAGCCTGTTCATTGCGGCCGGCGTTTATGCGGGCTTCGTGCTGCTGTGGCAACGCCCTAACAGCTGATCCGGCCCCGCATCTCGCCGCTGTCGCCAACAAGCGACGACTCGGTAAGTTTGCACCCCGTCACCTCGGGAATCAGCGCGATCATCTCGGCACGGATCCCCTGATGCTCGCCCGGGCTGGCCCAGCCAAGGCGGATCACCTCAACCGCGCGGTCTTTCTTGAAGACGACATAGGTCCGCCCGTCGCGTACCACCTGGGTGCGTTCGGCGCCGAACATAAGCGGCGTCGGCTGCGCACCGCAGGCGGCCAGAACAAGAAGCAGGATCATATGTTTCATGCCGTCAGACTGCCCCAAGGCCGGTTAAGACAAGGTTAACGCAGACCAAGGGAACCGGCAGCAGGCGTTGCGCGTTAGGCTGCGAACCCATGACCGGAGACTTGCCATGACACGCCTTTCCCTGCTGCCGCTGCTCGCCCTGATCGCCCTTGCTGCTTGCCAGACCGTCGAAGGCGCCGGGCGTGACCTGTCAACCGCTGGCGATGCAATCGCGTCGGAATCGCAAGACGCGCAGGCCGGCTACTAAGCTGGCCGCACAGCGCTGATGCAAGCGATGTTTTTAAGGTGGAGCGGGCGGCGGGAATCGAACCCGCGTCTTTAGCTTGGAAGGCTAAGGTCTTACCATTACACAACGCCCGCAACCTGTGTCGTTCCTATTTCAGCGGCCTTTCCGGGTCAAGCCAAGGCTGCCCGGAATGCATTACTAAAAGCAGTTTCCTAAATGGCCACCGTATTGGACTTCTGCTGCGCAACTGTTGTCGGCCGACCACCCACACCCGGTCCGTCGATTGCCGGAACGTTTAACGACCCTTATCACGGGCGTTCCTTTCGAACGGGCAAAGCGGTCATGCGGTGCACGCTACTGCAGCATCTCAGCTGCCAAGAACCTCTGTCAGCAGGGCGTTCGGGTATCTTCGCGCTTGGGTGACAGCAAAAAAGACTTCACTGATGCCGACCAGCCGGGCCGCCTCGATCAACGCGCCCGATTGCAACTCGTCACGCACGACAATGGCCGGAATCACCGCCAGACCCGCATCTGCCCGCGCCAGAAGCCGGATCATCGCCATGTCGTCAACCTCGGCGGCAAGAATCGGCGTGACTTCCAACCGGGCCGCCAGCGCGTCGAACGCACTGCGCAGGCTGGTTTCTCGGGTCGGCACGATGAGCGGATGGTTGGCCAGCAGGTCCCGCAGTGGCGTGGCCACAGGTCCAAGGCGCGCAGGTGTTCCGATCAGGCTGATCGGCTGTTCGTCAATCCTGTGTATCAGCCAGGGGCTGGCCGCATCACGGGCGGGGGCAAGGTTGGTCAGCATCACGTCCAGTGCCAAAGCCTCAAGCCCGCGCAGCAGTTCATCCTGCGAGCCGGACCGCAAGACGACCTCTACATCTGACCGCCCGATCAGGGGCCGCAGAAACTGCATCTGAAAGTTGCGCGACAAGGTTGCCAGCGCGCCCACGCGCAGCGCCCGGCGCGCCCGGCCAGTTTCGCGCAGAGTGGCGGTCAGATCGTCAACGGTGCGAAAGATTGCCTCGGCGTGATCCAGCGCGATCCGACCGGCCTCGGTCAGGACAAGCCCCCTGCCCCGGCGGTCGAAAAGATCCTGCCCCAGCGATGCTTCAAGCGCGCGCAATTGGGTCGACAGCGCAGATTGCGACAGGTTCAGCCCCCGGGCAGCCCCGGTCAGCGTGCCGTCGGTGGCAATAGCCCGAAACAGGCGCAGGTGATGCAGGTTGAGTTGCGACATGGTTCTATCATAGCGAACGTTATCGTTTAATATATGTATTTTTATAAAAGTCTGGCAAGCGATAGATGACCGGGAATGCGTCCAACCCCCGGAGCCTTCCATGACAAGTCTTCCCCTGATCATCCTTGCACCATTTGTGCTGTTTGCAGCCGCACTTGCGTTCGTAGCACACCCTGGCCGCCGACCCGGTCGCCTGCCAGCGCTGGCCGAGGCCGCGACGCTGGCTGCAATGATCCTTGGCCTTGCCGCCGTCGCACAGCTTTATGTGGCGGGGCCGCAGGTCATGATGCTTGGCGATGTAGCACTAATCCGGCTGGACGGGGTCAGCGTGACGATGGCATTGCTGGTGGCGTTTGTCGGTTGGGTCGTAGTGCGGTATTCGCGTCGCTATCTGGACGGCGAGCCGCGCGAGGGCCGGTTCCACGGCCTGACGCTGACCACAATTGCGGTGGTGCTGCTGCTGGTGCAGGCCGCAAGCCTGCCGGTGCTGGTGGCCTGCTTTGTGGCAACGGGCGTGGTGCTGCGGCAACTCCTTCTGTTTTACCCCGCACGGGCCGAGGCGCAGCGCGCAGCGACCAAGTTCATCCGGGTCTGGGGCGCAGGTGACGTGGTGCTGATCCTTGCTTCGGTGTTGCTGTGGCACAGTTTCGGCACACTCAACATCGCAGACCTGAACTCGCCAAATAGCTTTCCGGTGCAGGCGCAGGTGGCCGTCGGGCTATTGGTGCTTGTGGCGGCGCTGAAGACGGCAGCTTTTCCGCTCCACGGCTGGCTGACCGAGGTGATGGAGGCGCCGACCCCGGTGTCTGCCCTTTTGCATGCGGGCATCATCAATTCGGGCGGGGTCTTGCTGATCACGCTGGCGGGTCTGGTGCAAAACAGCCCCGGCGCAATGGCGGCGCTGGTCATCATCGGCGGGTTCACGGCGTTGTTCGGAGCACTGGTGATGCTGACGCAAAGTGCGGTCAAAACCGCGCTGGCGTGGTCTACCGTGGCACAGATGGGCTTTATGTTGCTGCAATGCGGGCTTGGTCTTTGGGCTCTGGCGCTTTTGCACATCGTCGCCCACTCGCTTTACAAGGCGCATGCCTTCCTGTCGTCGGGCGGTGCGGTGCGGTCGGTCAATGCCATCCGCAAGCCCGGCCCGGTTGCCGTGCCGGGGCTTGGGGCGGTGGCCCGGTCCTTTGCGCTGGCGTTGGTGCTTTACGGCACGGTGGCGGCGGGGTTCACTGGTTTTATCGGGGAAAAGTCGCCACAGGCGCTTGCGCTTGGGGCCATGCTGATCTTCGGTGTGTCCTACCTGATTGCACAAGGGTTGGCCGACACTGCCCCCGGCGCGCTGACGCAGCGCACGGTTGCCGCCTCAACGGGTGCAGCACTGGCCTATTTCGGGTTTCAGGTGGTGGCGCAGACTGTCTGGGGCCCGACCCTGCCCGCAGCACCTATAGCCGGGCCGCTGGAATGGGCGCTGATCGTGCTGGCGGTGTTGACCTTTGGTCTTGTGGCCTTTGCCCAAGCGCTGTTCCCGCTTTGGGCGCAGCACCCTGCAACCGCCGGTCTGCGGGTGCATCTGGCCAATGGCCTTTACCTGAACGCCCTGCTGGACCGCCTTACCGGCGGCTTCCGGACCCCCTCAAAATCCTGATCGGGAGAAGACCTCGTGTTCCTTGCGCATACTCAGACCACCCCAAAGTTGGCCTCACAGGTTCTTGCGGCCGCCGAAGCCGCCGCGCGGGCCATTCCACCAGCCTTTCCGCTGGATGCCACGGTGGCGGTGAACCCGTTCCTTGGCCAGACACATATGGATCTGGCACATGCGTCGGCGCGTCTGGCCCGCGTTGCTGGCGTCGGTCTGACCTTGCCACGGGCCGAACTTGCCGCGAGGGTTGAGGCGGGCGAGATCAGCGCGGATGACCTTGCCGCAGCACTGATCGCCTCACCCTCAGCGGTCAAACCGCAGGATCTGGCCTGGCTGAAAACCCGGATGCATGTGCCATCGCCCGTAGCGCAGGCGCTGCCCAGCGTGGCGGAACTGGCGGCGCGGGCGACTGGCACCGACGGTAGGGGCACCGACTGTAGGGATACCGACTGGCCCGCCATCATCGCGCGCAGCTTTGGCCTTTGGGCGGCAGGGTATTTCGACCGGGGGCAGGCGCTTTGGGCGCCCCGTCCGGGGCAGTCTGCCTTCGCCGCGTGGCGGGAATGGGCCACGCATGATCTGACGCCCGAGATTGCAGGCCTGACCGGATTTTCCGCCCATGTCTCAGAAGCGCCCGACACGGCCGAGCGCGCCGTCCTGCGGGCGGCTGACCGGCTGGGGCTGACCGCTGACGCCGCCGAGACAGTCTTTCACCGGTTGCTGGTGGATCTTGGTGGCTGGTCGCAACACGCCCGCTGGCTTTTGTGGCAGGCCGAACTGACGGGCGGCACAGATGCCACGCTGACCGATCTTCTGGCGATACGGCTGATCTGGGAAGAGGCTCTGCTGGCCCATTGCCCGGCGATTGTCGGGGACTGGCAGACTACCGTCGCCGCACATGCAGCACCACTTGTGCCATCGCCCGATCAAACGCTGGACGCGATCCTGCAAGACGCGGCCGAGCGGGCACATCAGCGCAAGCTGGCAGCACTGCTGACTGGCCCCGCTGACCGTGCGGGCAGGCCCGCGCTACAGGCCGCCTTTTGTATCGACGTGCGGTCCGAAGTGCTGCGGCGCGCGTTGGAAAGCCAGGATGACGGGGTGGAAACACTTGGTTTCGCCGGGTTTTTTGGCCTTCCCCTCGCGCACAGGCCAGCCGGAACCGATGAGGTGCAGGCCCATCTGCCAGCCCTTCTGAACCCTACGCTGATCTCGACCAGCCACGGCGACGATGCGCAAGAGACGGCCACCCGCATCGCCGCCCGTGCCACCCGGGCATGGGGCCGGTTCCGGCAGGCGGCGGTGTCGTCCTTTGCCTTTATCGAGGCGGCGGGGCCGGTTTACGGCGGCAAGCTGGTGCGTGATGCGCTGGGGTTCGGGGGCAAAGGCCCGGTGCCTGCGCCGATGCCCCGGTTCGAGGTCGCGCTGACGGCGGATCAAAAGGCGCAGACGGCTGCAGCGGTCTTGCGAGCCATGAGCCTGACCGCGGGCCATGCCCGGCTTGTCCTGCTGATCGGTCACGGCGCACAGGTTGCCAACAACCCGCATCAAAGCGCGTATCACTGCGGTGCGTGCTGCGGCCAGACCGGTGAGATTTCGGCCCGGCTGCTGGCCGCCCTGCTGAACGACCCCGAAACGCGGGCCGGACTGCCTGCACTGGGGCTGACACTTCCCGACGATACGCTTTTTGTCGCGGGCCTGCATGATACGGTGACCGACGCGGTGACGCTTTACCCGGACACGCCCGCCCCTGACCACACGGATGATCTGGCCCGGGCCGGGGTCTGGCTTGCCGCCGCCGGGCATCAGGCGCGGGCCGAACGCACGCTGCGTCTGCCGGGTGCAAAGGGCGATACTCTGGCCCGGCGCGCGACTGACTGGGCCGAGGTGCGGCCCGAATGGGGCCTTGCCGGATGTGGCGCGTTCATCGCCGCCCCGCGATCCGCAACCGCCGGTCGCGATCTGCAAGGCCGTGCCTTTCTGCACAGCTATGACTGGACCGCCGACAACGGCTTTGCGACGCTGGAGTTGATCCTGACCGCCCCGGTCGTCGTCGCAAGCTGGATCAGCCTGCAATACTATGGCTCTACCGTGGCGCCGCAGGTTTTCGGGGGCGGCAACAAACTGATCCACAACGTGGTAGGTGGCATTGGCGTGGTCGAAGGCAACGGCGGCCTGTTGCGCCCCGGCCTGCCGTTCCAGACGGTGCATGACGGCGAAACCCCGGCGCACGAGGCGCTGCGCCTGTCGGTGATGATCGAGGCCCCGGTAAAGGCGATGACCGACATCCTGCGCAAACATGACGGCGTGCGGGCGCTTTTTGACAACGGCTGGGTGCACCTTTTCGCACTGACCGACGGTCAAATCACCGCCCGTTATCGCCCCGGGCTGGCGTGGGAGGGGCAGATCAGTGCGGCCGGGCTTGCCGCGTGACAAAGCACGGTCAGGTCACGGCGGATTTGCCAGCCTTCCCGAAGCCTGTTGAGAAAGTGGCAGAGATCAACCCTGCTGCAGCATTGGGTCACAAACCCGCCGGGGCGTGCAAGCGGACTACGGCAACGGCTCGATCAGCTGCAGTCCGGTGGCCCGGTTCGAATTGACGGCCGTGCCGACGCGGTGCGAGACAAGCACACCCGGACCCGAAGCATGCATCAGGGCCGCCGCACCATGCCCGGACTCACCCATCCACAGGCGCCAGTCTGCGGGGTTCAGAATGACCGGTTCCCGGTGATGGATAAAGGCCATGTCCGGCCCCGCTTCGGTGGTGACCATCGCGCAGGTGTCATGCGCCATCCCGTCGCGGTCCCAAGTCTGCCAGATCGCGGCAAAGGCCATCGGAGCGCCATCGCTGCGGGTGATGTAGAAGGGCAGACGCGCACCGCCCTCGCCCGCCGTCCATTCATAAAAGCCCGAGGCCGGGATGATGCAGCGCCGCACCCGCACGGCCTCGCGGAAGGCAGGTTTTGTGGCGATGGTATCGGCGCGCGCGTTGATGATCAGCGGGCCATCGGTGGGGGATTTGTACCATGTGGGAAGGAAGCCCCAGCGCATTGCGCGCAAACGGCGGCCGTCCTGCGATGTGACAACCGCGATGGTTTGTGTCGGGCAGATGTTGAAGCGCGGCGCATCGGGCAGATCGTTGCCAGGCTGGGCATCGAAAAGATGCGCCAGCGCAGTGTTGGGATGGGTGATGGTAAAGCGGCCGCACATGGCACGAGGATGGGGATTTATGCGCCGCGCAGCAAGACCCGCTGGAACGGGGTGCCGCGCTCGGGGGCCATCGAGGCCCCCGAGCGCGGTTTGGCACCCGGTGCGCGCGCCCGTCGGATGACCCGGCATAGCATTGGCGGCCAGCGGGCAAAGATGGATATTTGAGCCGGAAAGAAGGGGACAGGCCCCTCCTTGCTGGTTCGGACGTGACCCTGTTGCATGCCCTCAGTTCTGGCCCACGGTCTTGATCCGCCCTTCGACACCCACCGTGACCTTGCCGGTTTGCGCGATGTAATCCATCACGTCATTCGCCATCAGATTGGCGTTGCCAGCATTGATCAGCACCTTGCCGCCGCCTAAGGCCGAATAGCCATCGCCGCCGCCAAGGATATAGTCGTTGGTGGCAAGCTTGTAGACCGTATCCATCCCAAGCGGTTTGCCATCGACCAAAGCTTCGGTCACGCGCGATCCGGCAGGGGCCGAGGGGTCATAGACCACCGTCATGCCGGACACTTGCGGAAAGCGGCCCGCGCCTTTTTCGACCTGACTGAAGCCGTTTTCCAGCGCAGCAAGGATCTGGCTTCCCGGCAGTTCGGTCAGAACGGTCGTGTTGCCAAAGGGCAGTTCGGTCAGAATGTCGCGCCGCGTAAGCACCGTGCCTGCATCATAGGACCGGTCGGCGCGGATGCCGCCGCCGTTGGCCAGCCCGATATCGGCCCCGGTGGCCGCGCGGATAGCATCGGTAATCAGGTTGCCCACCGCCGATTCCTCGCCCCGCACCACATTGCGCCGCGAATCAAGCGGCTGCTCGGTGGGCCCAAGCTCCACATTCAGGCTGGCATCAAGCTGCGCCTCGAATGCCTCGACCATCGCCTGGCTTTCGGGATCTGGGGTCACGGTCGCCGTGTCGATGAACCGGAAGTGCGGCTTCCATGAAATCGTGCGCTTGCCATCCGCCTCGCCAATCTCCACCGTCAGATCGAGGGGCGACAGATACCGCCCGTCGATCGAGGTTTCGACATAAGCCGTGATTCCGTCATAGGCGGTGGCATAGCTGTGATCATCACCCGAAAGAATCACGTCAAACACCTTGCTTGCCATCAGCATGCGGTCATTCGTCATATCGGTCTGCACCACGGCAATCACCAGATCGGCCCCGCCTTCGCGCGCAGCCTTGGCGGCATTGATGCCGGTTTCCACGGTGGGCAGGAATTTCAGATCACCCGTCGAAGACACCGTGGGCGAGGTGTCCTGCGCCAGCGGGATCAATGCGATCTTGAGCCCGGCGATGTCTTTCAGCATCACGCCACCAAGCCCCTCCAGCGGCGCGCCTGCGGCATCGGTGATATTGATCGCAGCCCAAGGGTATTTCGACGCCTTGACCTTTTCGAAGAAATTCTCGGGGCCAAAGTCGAATTCATGGTTGCCGGGCACGGCAATATCGAACGGAGCAAGGTTGGTCAGATCAATAGTGTTCTGCCCTTTGTCAAAGCCCGACAGGATCGACGGGCTGAGCATGTCGCCGTCAAACGCGTAGATCATGTTGGGGTTTGCGGCGCGTTCCGCCTTGACCACCGCATTCAACCGGGCAAAGCCGCCCTGATCGCCGTCCCCGTCAAACTGATAGATATCGCCGATCCCAAGCAGCGTCAGCTTTACCGTATCTGCCGTCACCGGTGCTACACCAAGCGTCGCAAGGCACAGCGCCCCGGCAAGAGTGCGGGGCAAAAAGGATACAGGGTGGCGCATGTAAGTTCTCCCGTTCAGGTTGAGACGTCAGTGTGGAATGGAAGCGCCTGCGAGTCAAAGCCCTCATCGCCGAGCATGAAACCAAAAGCATGACGCAGCGCCCCCATTGACCGGACCGCCCGCCGGGTGCATGACACGGCCATGCTGATCTTCAAGATTTTCCGCAGGGCAGAATGGGTTGATTTTCGCGATGCGGGAAAAACCGCAGGCGCGCCGATTGATCTGGCCGATGGCTATATCCACATCTCGACCGCAGCCCAGGTTGCCGAAACCGCAGCAAAGCACTTCACATCGGAAAGCGATCTGGTTCTGGTGGCGCTGGATGCCGATCAACTGGGTCCGGCCCTGAAATGGGAGCCCTCGCGCGGCGACGCCCTTTTCCCTCATCTTTACCGTGACCTGCATCTTGCCGATGTGGTCTGGGACAAATCGCTGCCGCTGGGCGCCACCGGCCATATCTTCCCCGAGGGTCTGTGGTGAACACGGCCGAGCGGCTTGGTCTGGCAATCCTGCACCGGATGGACCCGGAGCGCGCGCACGGGCTGTCGCTGGCCGCACTCCAGGCGGGCCTTGTGCCACTGCCGGGTGTCGTCACATCGCCCCGGTTGGTGACGGATCTTGCCGGAATGCGCCTTTCCAACCCCATCGGGCTTGCGGCGGGCTATGACAAGAACGCGGTGGCGCTGCAGCCCCTGATGCGCGCGGGCTTCGGCTTTCTGGAGGTCGGCGCCGCCACCCCCCGCGCCCAGGACGGCAACCCCAAACCACGGCTGTTCCGGCTGACCGAAGACCGCGCCGCGATCAACCGTTTTGGCTTTAACAACGAAGGGGCTGCGGCGATTGCTGCCCGCCTTGCGATGCGTCCGGCAAGCGAAGTTCCGGTCGGCCTGAACCTTGGCGCCAACAAGGATAGCGCTGACCGCGCCGCCGATTTTGCGGCCGTCCTTGCAGCCTGCGGCCCGCATGTGGATTTCGCCACAGTCAATGTCTCGTCCCCGAATACCGAAAAGCTGCGCGATCTGCAGGGCCGCGCCGCACTGACCGCTCTTCTTGCCGGGGTGATGGAGGTGCGTGCCACCCTGCCCCGTCCGGTTCCCGTTTTTCTGAAAATCGCGCCCGATCTGCATGACGATGATCTTGCCGAAATCGCCGAAGTCGCACTTGCCTCGGGCCTTGCCGGGATCATCGCCACGAACACAACCCTGTCGCGCGACGGCCTCAAAAGCCCGCGACGCAATGAAACCGGCGGCCTTTCGGGCGCGCCTTTGTTCGAGAAATCAACACGTGTTCTGGCAAGGCTGTCGCTGCTGACCGATGGAAAACTGCCGCTGATCGGGGTTGGCGGCATCGCAACCCCCGATCAGGCCTACCAGAAGCTGCGCGCAGGTGCCTGCGCCGTTCAGATCTACACCGCGATGGTCTACCACGGCCTCAGCCTTGCCGCCGATCTTGCCCACGGCCTTGATGCCCTGCTGGCGCGGGACGGTCACGCAGATGTCGCGGCCTGCATAGGCACCGGCCGCGCCGACTGGCTCTGACCCGCCCACGGCTTTTCCCGTTCAAAAATATCCTCGGGGAGGGGGTCCGGGGGAGGGGCAGACAGCCCCTC
>JBBQZP010000038.1:0-32757 GCA_038207585.1 Rhodobacterales bacterium
CCCCATCACATCTTCCACCCCTCCCCCCAAATCCGCATGACATTCAGGACACGCAGGCTTACCCCTTCGCCCATCCGCCCCGAAAGAAGCGGCCCGCGCAACCTCGCCAAAATCCTCAAGCCGCCTTCACAACGCCGCTGACCAAACCGACCTAGCCCCGCGTGCTCAGGTGATCGCTGATCTTTTGCGCCATCGCCTCGGAAATGCCATCCACCGCCTGCAGATCGCCGATCCCGGCCCGCGCCACGGCCTTGGCCGACCCGAAATGCGCAAGCAGCGCCTTTTTGCGCGCGGCACCCACGCCGGGAATATCATCAAGCGGAGTCGCTGACACCGCCTTCGCCCGTTTGGCCCGATGCGCGCCGATGGCCCAACGGTGCGCCTCATCGCGCAGGCGTTGTACGAAATACAGAACCGGGTCGTTCATCCGCAACGCAAAGGGTTGCGAGATGCCGGGGCGGTGAAATTCTTCTTTGCCCAGATCGCGGTCCACGCCCTTGGCCACCCCAAGCATGGCGATGTCGTCGACCCCCATTTCAGACATCACCGCGGCCACGGCAGACACTTGCCCCGCACCGCCGTCGATCAGCAGCAGGTCGGGCCAGGCGTCGGATTTGCGGTCGGGGTCTTCCTTGATCAGGCGGTCGAAACGGCGGGTCAGAACCTCTTTCATCATGCCGAAATCGTCAGAGTTCGCCCCCGCATCAGATTTGATGTTGAACTTGCGATACTGGCTTTTGATGAAGCCTTCGGCCCCCGCCACGATCATGCCGCCCACCGCATTGGTGCCCTGGATGTGGCTGTTGTCGTAAACCTCGATCCGCTTTGGCGGGGCATCCAGATCAAACGCGTCTGCCATGGCACCCAGCAGCTTGTTCTGGGTCGCACTTTCAGCCATCCGGCGGGCAAGGCTTTCGCGGGCGTTGCGGGCGGCGTTTTCCACAAGCTCGGCCTTTTCGCCCCGCTGCGGCACGCCCAGTGTCACCCGTCGCCCGGCGCGGTCGGACAAAAGCTGCGTCACCAGATCGGGGTTGTCGACGGGGTGCGACAACAGGATCATCCGGGGCGGTTCCTTGTCGTCATAGAACTGCGCAAGGAAGGCCTCCATGATCTCGGGTTCTTCGGCCCCGGCCCCGGTTTTGGGATAGAAATCGCGGTTGCCCCAGCTTTGATTTGCGCGGATGAAAAACACCTGCACGCAAGCCTGCCCCTGATCCACATGGAGTGCGATCACATCCGCCTCGGCCACGCCGCGCGGGTTGATGCCTTGGGCCGATTGCACTTGGGTCAGCGCCTTGATCCGGTCACGCAGGGCGGCTGCGCGTTCAAACTCCATCGCGTCAGACGCCTCGGCCATGCTTTTCGCCAGATTGGCCTGCACGGTTGTCGTCTTGCCTTTCAGAAAGTTGATCGCATCACCGACCAGCGCGCCATAGTCGGCATCACTGACCTTGCCGACACAGGGGGCCGCACAGCGTTTGATCTGGAACAAAAGGCAGGGCCGGGTGCGGGCATCGAACGTGGCATCGGTGCAGGTGCGCAACAGGAACACGCGCTGCAACTGGTTGAGCGTGCGGTTCACCGCCCCGGCACTGGCAAAGGGGCCGAAATAGGCGCCCGGTTCAGACCGTTTGCCGCGATGCTTCTTGATCATCGGGAAGGGGTGATCCGACGGGATCAGAATGTTCGGAAAGGACTTGTCGTCACGCAACAGCACGTTGTAGCGCGGTTTAAGCTGCTTGATCAGGTTCTGCTCCAGCAGCAGCGCCTCGGTTTCGGTGCGCGTGGTCAGGAACATCATCGAGGCCGTCTCGTGGATCATCCGGGCAATGCGCCCCGAATGGCCAGAGTTCCGCGCATAATTCGACACCCGCGCACGCAGGTTGCGCGCCTTGCCCACATAAAGCACCTCGGATTTGGTATTCAGCATCCGGTAGACACCGGGGCTACCATCCAACGTCTTAAGATACGCCTGAATGACCGCCGCACCGGTCGCGACGGGTTCCGCATCGGCGTTTAGGGGATCGTCATCCTGCACGTCTGGCACCTTACCTATGGTCATCGATTCTTTGCCGCCTCTGCAATGATAGCAACCGGGGGGCAAGAGGAAAGCTGTCCACCATTTCTGTGGATAACTGCGTGGGAAACATTCTGCGAGTCAGGTTTTTTCGTTGTATTCAGCCCCCTTCGCTGAATTGCCTGTTTTTTGTGCAATTTATTAAGTATTTGAATTGTTTAAAGAAAAATTTTACTGCGGGCAATTCGTTGAAGAGTCACAAGAATTTGTGACAGACGCGTGACCGCCGCAACAAAAGTGGACAACTTTCTTGCGCGAGCGAAAATCTTCTATTCAACCCCGAGGATATCAGGTGTCTGCCAGCCCAGATGCTGGCCGCCGTCGACGCACAAAAGTTGCCCTGTTACGCCCGGCGCGGACAGAAAATATCCCAGTGCGGTCGTGATATCTTCGGGGTTGGAACCGCGCTCAAGCACTGTCGCCGCGCGCTGACGGTTGAAGTGATCCATCGACTGCCGCCCGCCCACCATTGTGGGGCCGGGGCCGATTGCGTTAACGCGCACGCGGGGTGCCAGCGCCTGCGCCGCTGTCTGGGTCAGTGCCCACAGGCCCATCTTGGCAATCGTATAGGACATGAATTCCGGCGTCAGCTTGCGGACGCGCTGATCAATCATGTTCAGCACCATCGCCTGCGCCACCGGTTCGCCCTGATCATCAGTTACCGTTTCAGGCGCTTGTGCCGCGAAAGTCTGGGTCAGAACGAAGGGCGCGCGCAGGTTGCTTTCGATATGTCGGTCCCAGCTTGTGCGGGTTGCGGTCTGGATGGTGTCATATTCGAACACGGAAGCGTTGTTCACCAGCACCGTCAGCGGACCCAAAGCGGCGACCGCGCGGCCCACCAAAGCCTGCGTCTGATCCTCGATCAGCAGATCGGCCTGCAGGGCCACGGCACGGCGGCCCATCGCCTGTATCTCGGCCACCACGGCGGCAGCCGCATCACCCGAGGAGGCGTAATGCACCGCCACATCATGCCCGCGTGCGGCCAGATACAGCGCCATTGCGCGACCCAGCCGTTTTCCCGCACCTGTCACCAAAGCTGTCATCAGACCACCAGATATACCGCGTAAGAAATGTAGATCGCGATAAAGCCAATGCCAACGGGTCGGGTGATATCGCGTTTCATCAGCACAAACGGGATCAGCAGCAGGCTCGCCCCCAGCACCACCCAAAGATCGGTGCGCAGCATTTCGGGCGGCACGTCCAGCTTGCCCACCAGCGATGATACCCCAAGGATGCCGAGCACGTTGAAGATGTTGGACCCGATGACATTGCCCATCGCCACATCCGCCTGCCGCCGCAAAGCCGCAGAAATGGTGGCGGCAAGTTCCGGCAAGGATGTGCCGATTGCCACCAGCGTCAGCCCGATCACCGTTTCCGAAACGCCGAAGGTCCGCGCGATGTTCACGGCACCGTCAACAAGGAAACTCGCGCCCAATGGCAGGCCGATCAGGCCAATCGCCAGAAAAACGCCGATTTTCCACCACGGCATAGAAAGATCGGCACCCTCCAGATCGTCCACGTTGTCGCCGGCATTGTGCGCCCTTGCGGTGCGGTAACTGTCCCACAGCATGAGGCACAGGGCACTGACAAGGATAAGCCCGTGCCACCACATCAGCGGGCCCATAAAGCACAGCGCAATCACCAGCACCGTCGCCGCGATCATGGTGAAATAGCTGCGCCTCAGTTCAAGCTTGCTGGAATGGATCGTGGCAAGAAGCGCGGGAATACCCAGCACCAACAGCACATTGGCGATGTTGGACCCGAACACGTTGCCCAGCGCGATGCCCGATTGCCCGCTGAGCGTTGCTTTGACAGATACCAGCATCTCGGGGGCCGAAGTGCCAAAAGCCACCACCGTCAGGCCCACCACGAGCGCGGGTATTCCAAGCCGCAGCGCAAGGTTCACCGCCCCCCGCACCAGAAGGTCGCCCGCAACCACCAGCAGGATCAAACCTATGGCTACATTTATCAGATCAGCGGTCACAGGTTGGGCCCTTTGCCAGATGCAGGCTTGTCACAATTGCAGCCGTCTTTGCCAATGATGAACGCGCCACAGCGTTTGCAGGTGCCGGGTTTGGCAAGGCCCTTGGGCTTGCCCGGCAACCGCACCTTGGGCATCGGAAACCGCAACCGGCCAAAGATTGCCAGCGCGATCATCGCGACCAGAAACAGGCTGATGATCTTGAAAAGCATTCAGAGCCCAAACCTTGACCACATGACGCGGTCTTCGACCCCGGCTATGGCCTGCCCGGTCAGTTGCGCGCCAAGCCGCTGAAAGAGCGAGCGTTTCTGCCCATACGCCTGAAGACGCACCTTGTCGCCGTAAAGCTCTTTCATCTTGGGGATCAGATGCGCCACGCCGTCGGCCAGCCCGACCTCAACCGCGCCGCCGCCAACCCAGATGTCGGCGTTGAACAAATCCGCCCCCTCTGCCAGCCGCGCCCCGCGCCGAGCTTTGACATGGGCGATGAAAGCGCGGTGGATCGGCTCCTGTATGGCCATCAGGCGCAGCACATCTTCGGGCTTTTCGGGCAGGAACGGGTCGGCGAGGCTTTTGGATTTGCCTGCCGTATGCACGCGCCGTTCGATCCCCTGTTTCGCCATGAACTCGGGGAAACCGAAGCTGGAAAAGATCACCCCGATGGACCCGACAATTGAACTGTCATCGACCCAGATCCGGTCCGCCGCACAGGCCAGCCAATAGCCTCCCGAGGCCGCCACATCCTCGACAAAGGCATGCACTTCAACGCCCTTTTCCGCAGCTAGCCTGCCGATGCGGGCCGCGATCAGCGACGATTGCACGGGCGACCCGCCGGGTGAGTTGATCAGCAGCGCCACCGCCGCGGGTTTGCCGCGCTTGAACGCCCGCTCGATCACCGGCGCTAGCCCCGCGTCCGACATGCCACCCCGCGCGCCTGCCGCGATCGTGCCCTGCAAGCGGATCACGGCCACAAGCGGCGGTTTCTTCAAAAAGGGGATCAGATAGCGCATGAATTGCCATGTAGAGGCTAACCCGGCGCCGAACAACCCAGCCGACCCGGCATTTCTTGCCGCTTGCCCGCTTTCCTGCAAAGAAGGCACATGATCGACAAGCTGGAAATGTTCATCGCACTGGCCTCCGAGCGCCACTTTGGCCGCGCGGCCGAAGCCTGCCGGGTGACGCAGCCTTCGCTTTCGTCGGCGATCAAGCAGCTTGAGGATCAGCTGGGCGTGCAACTGGTGTTTCGCGGCAGCCGGTATCAGGGCCTGACGCCCGAGGGCCAGCGCGTGCTGGATTGGGCACGTCGCATTGTCGGTGACACGCGCGCGATGCGCGATGAGATGCGGTCGGTCCGTTCGGGCCTGTCGGGCAATCTGCGCATCGGGGTCATTCCGACCGCCCTGCCGATGGTGGCCGATCTGACGGCACCCTTTACCAAGCGCCACCCGAATGTGCGCGTCACGATCCTGTCGCGCACATCGGTTGAAATCCTTGCCGGGATCGAGCGGCTGGAACTGGACGCAGGGATAACCTATCTGGACAACGAACCCCTTGGCCGAGTCGCGCAAGTGCCACTTTACGCCGAGTTTTATCGCCTGCTGGCCACGCCCGGCATGCTGGGCGTCGACCGCACGCAAGTGACGTGGGGCGATCTGGCGGGCGTGCCTTTGTGCCTTCTGACCAGCGATATGCAAAACCGCCGGATCGTGAACCAGCACCTTGCCGAGGCCGGGGTCAGCGTCGCGCCAACGGTTGAATCAAACTCGACCATCACGCTGATCACGCATGTCATGTCGGGCGGCTGGGCGTCGATCCTGCCCAAGAAGCTGGCCGATCTTTTTGCGGAAGGCGGGCGTTTGCGCGCGATTCCCATCGTCTCGCCCGAGGCGGAGCATCTGGTTGGCCTGATTTCCGCGCATCGCGATCCGCCAACCCCTTTGATTGCAGCACTTCTGGAGGAAGCGGGACGGATCGGGATGCCGAAAGTTTGATAGTCTTTGCCTATCGTTCAACGGGCATTCAATATTGATTGGCCTATCAATTTACGGCATGCTTTGGGATACCAAACCGAGGATCCCATGTCGCAAACCCCGTCCCCCGTTGCCGCCCGTACCGGCGAACTTCTTGATGGCCTTTTGGGGATGGAAGGGCCACTGCTGCCGATCCTTCACGCCGTGCAGGCAGAATTCGGGCATATCCCGCAGGAAACCCTGCCCGTCATCGCCAGCGCGCTGAACATCAGCAAGGCCGAGGTCCACGGAGTTGTGACCTTTTACCACGACTTCCGCGAAGAACCCGCAGGGCGGCATGTGCTGAAGCTCTGCCGGGCCGAGGCTTGTCAGGCGATGGGGTCCGACCGTGTGGCCAATCACGCCAAGGCAGCATTGGGTGTGGACTGGCACGAAACCACCCCCGACGGAGCCGTGACTCTGGAGCCCGTCTTCTGCCTTGGCCTGTGCGCCTGCGGCCCCGCTGCCCTGGTTGATGGCCGCGTTGTGGGCCGGGTGGATGCCGCCCGCATCGACGCCATTCTTGAAGGTTTCGGCGCAAAGGTGATGGCATGAAAATCTATGTTCCCCTTGATGCCGCAGCCAAAGCCCTTGGCGCGGATGCCGTAGCCGATGCCATCGCCGCCGAGGCGAAAAAGCGTGGGCTGGATGTGACGCTGGTGCGCAACGGGTCGCGCGGGATGGTCTGGCTGGAACCGCTGGTCGAGGTTGAAACGGCAACGGGCCGTTTCGCCTTTGGTCCGGTCTGCGCGAATGATGTGGCAGATCTGTTCGAGGGCGGCTGGCAGGATCACGCACTGGCTTTGGGAAAGACCGACGATCTGCCGTGGATGAAGGCCCAGACCCGCCTGACCTTTGCCCGCTGCGGCGTGATCGACCCCTTGTCGCTGGCCGATTACCGCGCGCATGGCGGGCTGTCGGGCCTGACCCGCGCGCTGGGCATGGAGAAATCGGCGATTGTTGCCGAAGTTACAGACTCGGGCCTGCGCGGGCGCGGCGGCGCGGGGTTCCCCACGGGGATCAAGTGGAAAACCGTGTCCGAGGCGAAAGCCGATCAGAAATACATCGTCTGCAACGCGGATGAGGGCGACAGCGGCACCTTCGCCGACCGTATGATCATGGAAGGCGACCCCTTCACCCTGATCGAAGGCATGAGCATCGCGGGCATCGCCACCGGGGCCACGCGCGGCTATGTCTATTTGCGCTCGGAATACCCCGACGCGATTGATGTGATGACCAAAGCGGTTGAGATTGCCCGTCGCGAAGGCGTGCTGGGCGCGTCGGTTCTGGGGTCTGGCCATGCCTTCGACATGGAGATTCGCACCGGCGCCGGGGCCTATGTCTGCGGCGAGGAAACCAGCCTTCTGAACAGCCTTGAGGGCAAACGCGGCGTTGTGCGCGCCAAGCCGCCCCTGCCCGCGCTTGAGGGGTTCATGGGCAAGCCCACGGTTGTGAACAACGTGATCAGCCTTGCCACGATCCCGGTGATTTTTGAGCGGGGGGCGGCGTTTTACAAGGACTTCGGCCTTGGCCGGTCACGCGGGACAATCCCTTTGCAGATTGCGGGTAATGTGAAACACGGCGGACTGTATGAAATCGCCTTTGGCCTGACCCTGGGCGAGATTGTCGATACCATTGCAGGCGGAACCGCATCAGGAAAACCCGTGAAAGCGGTTCAGGTCGGCGGGCCGTTGGGTGCGTATTTTCCCCGGTCGATGTTCAACACCCCCTTCGGGTATGAGGAATTCGCGGGCGCAGACGGCCTTGTTGGCCATGCGGGCATCGTTGTGTTCGACGACAGCGCCGACATGCTGAAACAGGCGCGGTTCGCACTGGAGTTCTGCGCGATTGAAAGCTGCGGAAAGTGCACCCCCTGCCGCATCGGGGCCGTGCGCGGGGTGGAGACGGTGGACCGGATTGCCAAGGGCGACGCGGACGCAATCCCGCTGCTGACCGACCTGTGCAACACGATGAAATCCGGCTCGCTCTGCGCGCTTGGCGGCTTCACGCCGTACCCGGTGATGAGCGCATTGACCCATTTCCCCGACGACTTTGCCCCGATGCGCGAGGCCGCCGAATGATGGATGAAAAAGTCAAAGGCCCAGCGTCCTATTTTCCGTCCATCGAAAAGACATATGGGAAGCCCGTGGCGCATTGGTTTGATGTCATCGAAGAAGTGGCAGATCAGGCGCATATGACGATCGTTGCCATCCTGAAAGAACATCACAAGATCGGGCATGGCCACGCTAATGCTCTTGTTGCCTATGCGCTGGCCAAAAAGAAGGGTGCCTGACATGAAAGACTTTATCATCCCCGACCGCGATTTCGGCACCCCTGCGGCGAAATCCAAAACCATGGTCACGCTGACCATCGACGGCTTTGACATCACCGTGCCCGAGGGCACGTCGATCATGCGCGCGGCGGCAGAAATCGGCATCTCGGTGCCGAAACTTTGCGCCACGGACTCGGTCGAAGCGTTCGGGTCTTGCCGTCTGTGTCTTGTGGAGATCGAGGGGCGAAATGGCACGCCCGCGTCCTGCACCACACCGGTTGCTCCGGGGCTGAAGGTCCACACCCAGAACGCCAAACTGAAACAACTGCGCCGTGGCGTGATGGAGCTTTACATCAGCGATCACCCACTGGATTGCCTGACCTGTTCGGCCAACGGCGATTGCGAATTGCAGGATATGGCAGGTGCCGTGGGCCTGCGCGATGTGCGGTATGAGGCCGTGGATACCCATTTCCGCGCCAAGAACACCTCGGGTGAGAAAAACCCCCAGTGGATCGCGAAAGACGATTCCAACCCCTATTTCAGCTACGATCCCGCCAAGTGCATCGTGTGTTCGCGCTGCGTGCGGGCCTGCGAAGAAGTGCAGGGCACCTTCGCGCTGACGATTCAAGGCCGGGGGTTTGACAGCCGCGTGTCCTTTGGCGCGAAAACCGACAACGCCTTGGCGTCCGATTGCGTGTCTTGTGGCGCGTGTGTGCAGGCCTGCCCGACCGCGACCTTGCAGGAAAAGTCGATCATCGAGATCGGCACCCCCGAACGATCGGTCATCACCACCTGCGCCTATTGCGGCGTGGGCTGCAGCTTCAAGGCCGAAATGCGCGGCGACGAATTGGTGCGCATGATCCCCTACAAGAACGGCAAGGCCAACCGGGGCCATTCCTGTGTGAAGGGCCGATTCGCCTATGGCTATGCCACGCACCAGGACCGTATCCTGAACCCGATGATCCGCGAGGCGATCACCGACCCGTGGCGCGAAGTGTCCTGGGCCGAGGCGATGGAGTTCTCCGCCGCCAAAATGCGCGGGATTCAGGAAAAATACGGGCGGGAATCTGTTGGCGTGATTACCTCCAGCCGCTGCACCAATGAGGAAACCTATCTGGTTCAGAAACTGACCCGCGCGGTGTTCATGAACAACAATACCGACACCTGCGCGCGTGTCTGCCATTCGCCCACAGGCTACGGCTTGGGCCAGACTTTCGGCACGTCGGCCGGCACGCAGGATTTCGACAGCGTGGAACATACCGATGTTGTTATCGTCATCGGCGCGAACCCGACCGACGGCCACCCGGTCTTTGCCAGCCGCCTGAAAAAGCGCCTGCGCAAGGGAGCCAAGCTGATTGTGATCGACCCGCGCCGGATTGATCTGGTGAAAAGCCCGCATATTGCCGCTGCCCACCACCTGCCCCTGCGCCCCGGCACAAACGTGGCCGTGGTCAGCGCTTTGTCACATGTGATCGTGACCGAAGGGCTGATGGATGAAGACTTCATCCGCACCCGCTGCGACTGGGACGAGTTTCAGGATTACGCCGAATTCATCTCGGCCCCGAACCATTCGCCCGAGGCGACCGAACTCTTGACCGGCGTGCCTGCCGCCGAACTCCGCGCGGCGGCCCGCCTGTTCGCCAAGGGCGGCAATGGCGCGATCTATTATGGTCTGGGTGTCACCGAACATTCCCAAGGGTCAACCACGGTGATCGGCATCGCGAACCTTGCCATGCTGACCGGTAACATCGGGCGGCCCGGCGTGGGTGTGAACCCGCTGCGGGGCCAGAACAACGTGCAGGGATCGTGCGACATGGGGTCGTTCCCGCATGAGCTCCCCGGCTATCGGCACGTCAAGAACGACGACGTGCGCGCGATTTTTGAAAAGGCCTGGGGCGTTACCATCGACAATGAACCCGGCCTGCGCATCCCCAACATGCTGGATGCGGCGGTTGAGGGAACGTTCATGGGCCTGTATTGCCAAGGCGAAGACATCCTGCAATCGGACCCCGATACCAAGCACGTCGCCGCTGGTCTTGCGGCGATGGAATGTGTGATCGTCCACGACCTCTTCCTGAACGAAACCGCGAATTACGCGCATGTCTTCCTGCCCGGTTCGACCTTCCTTGAAAAAGACGGCACTTTCACCAATGCCGAACGCCGCATCAACCGCGTGCGCAAGGTGATGGCCCCCAAGAACGGTTACGGCGATTGGGAAGTCACGCAGATGCTGGCCAATGCGATCCTGAAAGGCACCGGCATGCCGGAGTGGACCTATACCCACCCCAGCCAGATCATGGACGAGATTGCCATGACCACGCCTTCGTTCGCCGGGGTGAACTATGAAAAGCTGGAAACCATGGGCTCGATCCAGTGGCCATGCAACGAAAAGGCCCCCGAGGGCACGCCCCTGATGCACATCGACGGGTTCGTGCGCGGCAAAGGGCGGTTCATCCGCACCGAGTATGTGGCGACGGATGAGAAAACCGGCCCGCGCTTCCCGTTGCTTTTGACCACCGGGCGCATCCTGTCGCAATACAACGTCGGCGCGCAGACGCGGCGCACGGCGAATGTGGTCTGGCACGATCAGGATTTGCTGGAAATTCACCCACACGACGCCGAAGTGCGCGGCGTGAAGGATGGCGATTTCATCAAGCTGGCGTCACGGTCGGGCGAAACCTCGCTGCGTGCCACGATCACCGACCGGGTTTCGCCGGGTGTGGTCTATACCACCTTCCACCACCCTGACACACAGGCCAATGTCATCACCACCGATTTCACCGACTGGGCCACGAACTGCCCGGAATACAAGGTGACGGCGGTGCAGGTCAGCCCGTCGAACGGCCCGACCGAATGGCAAGAGGATTACAACGCGCAGGCAGAAATCTCGCGCCGCATCCTGCCCGCCGCTGAATGATGCAGACTGCCCGCCCCCTTGCAGCCCTTGGCTTTGGGGTCGGGCACACTGGTTCGGCACTGCGTCTTTTGCCCGAGGAAGTGGCGATTGCGCTGTCCTATAACGGCACGACTCAGGCTGTGATGATGGCGACGCCTGCCGATCTGGAGGATTTCGCGCGGGGCTTTTCGCTGACCGAAGGGCTTGCCTCGGGCGATGAGATTGAAAGCATCACCCCGGTCGAAACCGACCGTGGCATTGATCTGCAAATCTGGGTCAGTGACGCCGCCGAGGCACGGCTTGCCACCCGCCGCCGCACGATGGCGGGGCCGGTGGGTTGCGGGCTGTGCGGGATCGACAGCCTGACCGAGGCGATGCGCGCCCCCCCGATGGTCGCCTCGTCGCTGGTGCTTTCAGCAGACGCCATCATGCAGGCCGTGGCCGACCTTACAATCCACCAACCGCTGCATGATCAGACCCACGCGGTACATGCCGCCGCGTTCTGGACCCCTGCCGCAGGCATCACCGCCGCGCGTGAAGATGTCGGAAGGCATAACGCGCTGGACAAGCTGGCAGGGGCAGTGTCGCGCACGCCCGGTCTGGCGACAACGGGCGCGGTGATCCTGACCAGCCGCGTCTCCATCGACATGGTGCAGAAATGTGCGGCCCTTGGCGCGCCGGTTCTGATGGCCGTATCCTCGCCCACCGCCGCCGCCGTTCAGATGGCGGATGCAGCGGGGCTGACCCTCATAGCCCTCGCCCGTCCCGACAGGTTTCAGGTCTTCACCCATTCTTCCCGCATTTCCGAACAAAGGTCCGCCCATGTCGCCTGACAAACTGATTTATATGGCCAACCAGATTGCGATTTTCATGGAATCCAAACCCCATGACGAGGGGCTGACGCTGATGGCCAGCCACATAAACGATTTCTGGGAACCCCGGATGCGGCGGCAGTTTTTCGATATTGTTGATGCCGGCGGCACCGGCCTGCGCCCCTTGGTGATGGAGGCTGCTCCGGCCATTCGCCGCCCCAAAGCGGCCTGATGCAGCAGCGCCCGAACCCCCTGCCCGACACAACGCGCCAAGCCTGAAAACCGGATCGGATCGCTTTCTTTCCAAAGATCAATCTGCTAGAGATTCTGCGCTGGGCGGGGGCCTGTGCGACAGTGCCGATCAGGATACCCAGCAATCGGGGCATCCTGAAACGCGGCTGACCACGGGTCTTCCGGTGGGGTGAACTGCAAGTTGGCAGCGCTGGGGCATCGCCCGGACCTGCCGCGGGGGCCCGGAAAGCATCTTGTCCAGTTTTGTGCCAAGGGATTGTTTCCCTGCGATGTTTCACATCAGGGAACAGCGCTCATGACCCGGTTGACCGCCGGGCGGGGCGATGCGTCGCGCAGGGCGTTCCGGTTGGAGCAGGTCTTGCGACCCCAACCGGACGGGCTCGGTGCGGTGCCCGATGCGGAGCCGGTGACCAACATTTTCAGCGCCCCGCCGCAAAATCGCAACTGGGAAGCGCTGCGCCCCGTCACGCTAAGCGAGGATGTGCTTCTGGGCCACGGCATCTTCCTGAATGCAGCGTCGCATGCGGCAACCGCCAGCTTTGATATCCTGCGCACGCGGGTATTTCAGATCATGCAGGAAAACGGCTGGAAACGGCTGGGCGTGACCGCCTGCACTGCGCGCAGTGGCACGTCTTTCGTGGCGGTCAATCTGGCACTGGCCTGCGCGCGGCGGGCGGATCGGCGCACTGTGCTTCTGGATCTTGTTCTCTCCGCCCCCACCCTGCACCGCCTGCTGGGTATCACCCCGCCCGAGGGTCTTAACGACTGTCTTTCTGGCGATCTGCCGCCGGAAGCGGCGCTTGTCCGGGTGGGTCATACGCTGGCTCTGGGTCTGAATACCCATGCAGCACCGCTGTCGGCCGAATTTCTGCAGGCCGATGCGACCGCACGGGCGCTGGACCGGATTGCCCGGCATCTGCGACCCGATCTGGTGATCTGCGACCTGCCCCCGGCGCTGCTCCGCGATGATGCCATCGCCATGGCGCCGCAACTGGATGCCGTCATGATTGTCGCGGATGGCACGCAAAGCACGGCGGCGGCGCTGCGTCGGGCGGTGCGGGTATTTGACGGCGGTCTGCCCATTCTGGGCGTGGTTCTGAACCGTGCGGGTAAGGCATGAAGGGTTTTGCCGGCATGGCTGCGATGATCGGTCGGCGCTGGCGTCTGATCGGGCTGGTTCTGGCCACGGGGTTTGTACTGACCCTGCTAGCTGTGCTGAGGCAGGCCCCGATCTATGAAGCCGATGCCACGGTTGAGGTTGTGTCGCCGGTTGTAGCAGGCGGTGCTGCAGAGATGTTGCAGGTGCTGCAGCTTCACCTGACCACCCGTGCGCCCTTGCTTGAGATGATCGACCGGCATGGCTTGTTTTCCGATCAGCCGGGGTTGCCGGTCAGCGCCAAGGTCGAGGATTTGCGGCGCGCCATCCGATTTCAGACGGTGATTCTGCCAGCCCCGGAAGGTGTAGAAGGCTCTGGCGTCGCGGTGCTTCATATCCGGGTGCGGCTGGGCGATGCCGAACGGGCGGCGCGGGTGGCGAATGATCTGTCGCAAAGCCTGCTTGATCAGGCATCCGCGATGGCCCGAGAGCCCGAGGGGCGACATACCGCAGGCGCTTCCGTGCCGTTCGCCCGGCTGGACCGCGCGCTGACACCGGAGAGTCCGCTGCCCCGGATGATTGGGGTGAGCCTGTGTCTGGCGGGACTGGTCAGCCTTGGGCTTGGCCTTGGGTTGGCACTGCTGCTTGATCTGTGGCATCCCGTCCTGCACAATGCGGCCCGGATGGAGCGCGCGTCGGGTCTGCGCCCGCTTGTGGTGATCGGCGATCTTGGCGCGATGCCCCGGCATCCGCTGGACGCGCCGCCCGCGCCGACAGGCGTGGTTCGCAGCACTTTGGGCCGGATCAGGGCGGCGGTGTTCTGACGCTGATCTGGCCAGAGCGTGCTGCGTCTGACCTGCTGAAACGGGTCAAACGCAGCACGCAACATTCCCGATGGCTTGGATGTCCTGAATTTCCTTCAATCTGAAGCCGAGCAAAGGAAATCCGCTTTAGCGACCCTGTTCCGCCAGCACGCCCAGCAGATAGCGGCCATAATCGTTCTTGGCATAAATCTGGGCCCGCGCTGCAAGATGCGCCGCGTCGACCCAGCCCTGACGAAACGCAATCTCATCGGGGCAACCGACCTGAAGGCCCTGCCGTGCCTGCAAAGTGCGCACGAAATTTCCCGCATCCAGCAGGCTTGCATGCGTGCCGGTATCGAGCCAGGCAAAGCCGCGCCCCATCTTTTCAACGCGCAGGCTGCCATCGGCGCGGTAGGATTCCAGAAGATCGGTGATCTCCAGCTCGCCGCGCGCCGATGGGATAATGCCTGCCGCCCGGTCGGGGGCCGTTGCATCAAGGTAGTAAAGCCCGGTCACCGCAAAGTTTGACGGCGGCTTCTCGGGCTTTTCGATGATCGCCCGCACACGGCCATCACCATCGAAATCAACCACGCCGTAGCGTTCGGGGTCGGCCACATGATAGCCGAAGACCGTGCCGCCCGACGTGCGCAATTCCGCCGCCGCCAGCATTTCCGGCAGGCCGTGGCCGAAAAAGATGTTGTCACCCAAGACCATGGCTGAAGGCGCGCCGGCCAGAAAATCGCGTGCAAGGATATAGGCCTGCGCCAGACCGTCGGGTGACGGCTGCACGATATAGGTAAGCTGCACGCCCCATTGCGACCCGTCGCCCAGCAGCCGGGCGAACTGCGCCTGATCCTCGGGCGTGGTGATCACCGCGATGTCACGGATGCCGCCCAGCATCAGAACCGACAGCGGGTAATAGATCATCGGCTTGTCATAGATCGGCAAAAGCTGTTTCGACACACCCATTGTGATTGGCCAAAGCCGGGTGCCGGACCCGCCCGCCAGAATGATGCCCTTGCGTTTCGTCATGCGCGCAACTCCCCTATCACATCGCCCAAGGCGGCCCGCCAATCGGGGCGATCCACCCCGAACGCCTGTTGAAACCCGCTGCAATCGAGCCTTGAATTCGTCGGTCGGCGGGCGGGCGTCGGATAGGCAGAAGACGGGATATCGACAATCCGGCCCGCAAGCCCTGCCTGATCCATAACGGCCCGCGCGAAATTCGCCCAGCTTACGTCGGGCGCGCCGGAAAAGTGATGCAGGCCGCCCTTTTGCCCCGCCGCCATCGCCGCCGCTGCGGCGTAAAGCGCATCGGCAATGGCCGCTGCCGGGGTCGGCCCGCCGATCTGATCGGCAACAACGTTCAGCGCCTCATTTTCCGCTCCCAGCCGCAGCATGGTTTCCACAAAATTCGCACCATGTGCCGAGAACACCCACGAGGTCCGCAGGATCAGCGCATTGCCGCCCGCCGCCTGCACGCCCGCCTCACCCGCCAGCTTGCTGCGCCCATACGCGCCCAAAGGCCCGGTCGGATGATCCGGTTGAAACGGTGCCTCCCCCGCGCCGTCAAACACATAATCGGTGGAGATATGCAGGAATGGCACCCCCTTCGCCGCCGCCGCCCGCGCCATCGCAGTGGGGGCAGCAGCATTGATCACGGTGGCCTGCGCCTCGTCGCCCTCGGCCTTGTCGACCGCCGTATAAGCCGCCGCGTTGATCACCGCATCCATATCGGCCGCCGCAATCAGAGCGGCACAGGCCGCCGGGTCGGCCAGATCAGCCTCAGCCCGTGAAAGGCACCGCAGTTGCACACCCATCGGCACCCGCCGCGCCAGTTCGCGTGCGACCTGGCCCGTCTGGCCGAACACCAGCACCTTCATGCGCGGATTCCCAAGCGATGGCCGACACCGTGGCGCGCCTGCAAGGGCCGCCACCACGCTTCATTCGCGAGATACCAGTCCACAGTATGGCGCAGACCTTCTTCCAGCGTCACTGAGGGTCGCCAGCCCAATTCGGCGCGAATCCGGGTCGGATCAATGGCATAGCGGGCATCATGGCCGGGGCGGTCGGTTACAAAAGTGATCAGGCGGTCATGCGGGGCGGCGTCAGGCCGCGCGCGGTCCAGAAGCGTGCAAATCATCTGCACCAGATCAATATTGCGCACTTCATTCTCGCCACCGATGTTGTAGCTGCGGCCCACCGCGCCACGTTCCAGCACGGTTAGAAGGGCATCGGCGTGATCCTCGACATAAAGCCAGTCACGCACGTTTTCCCCGGCACCATATACCGGGATCGGCTTGCCCGCCAAAGCGTTCAGGATCACCACGGGGATCAGCTTTTCGGGGAAATGATACGGCCCGTAGTTGTTGGAGCAATTCGTCAGCACTACCGGCAGACCATAGGTTTCATACCACGCCCGCACCAGATGATCACTGGCCGCCTTTGACGCCGCATAGGGGCTGTTGGGCGCGTAGGGCGTCGTTTCGGTGAACTGGCCAGTGGGGCCAAGCGAACCGAACACCTCATCCGTCGAGATATGGTGAAACCGGAACGCGGCGGGCTTCCCCTGTTCTGTCCAATAAGTCCGCGCGGCCTCCAGCAGGTTGAACGTGCCGGTGATGTTGGTCTGCACAAAATCACCCGGCCCGTCGATGCTGCGATCCACATGGCTTTCGGCGGCAAGGTGCATCACAGCATCAGGCGCATGTTCTGCAAAGACGGCATCCAGCGCGGAACGGTCGCGCAGATCGGCCTTGGCAAAGGTGTAAAGATTGCTGGTGGCAACACTTTCCACATTCGCCAAACAGGCGGCATAGGTCAGCACATCAAGGTTGATCACCTCATGCCCGCGGGTGACGGCCAGCCGCACGACCGCCGAGCCGATGAAGCCCGCACCGCCTGTGACCAGCAGTTTCATGGGCGCGGCTCCCACTGAAACGGCAGGTCGGCGTCGCGCAGCAACGGCGCCGCCCGATCCTTGGCAGACAGGATCGGCGGGCCGTCCAGCCCCCAGTCGATGCCGATGGCGGGGTCATCCCAACGCACCGCGCCGTCACTTTCGGGCGCGTAGATGTCGGAGCATTTGTATTGCACTTCGGTATCGGGAAGGCGCGTGACAAAGCCGTGCAGAAAGCCCGCTGGCACCAGCAGTTGCCGTCCGTTCTGCGGCGATAGCTCCACCCCCACCCAAGCCCCGAACTGCGGCGAGCCGCGCCGGGCGTCCACCGCCACATCGAAAATCGCCCCCCGCGTGCAACGCACCAGCTTGTTCTGCGCATGCGGCGGGCGCTGGTAATGCAGGCCCCGCAGGGTGCCAACAGCCGCCGACATAGAGTGGTTGTCTTGCACGAATGGAATGCTCACCCCCTGCGCCGCCAGCGTCGCCGCATTCCACGTCTCGGAAAACCAGCCCCGGTCGTCACCGAACCGTTTCGGCGTGATGATCAGCACATCGGCAAGCGTGGTCGGTTCAATCTGCATGGGTCGGGGCGTCCGGTACGAAGTGCCTGTCGCCATTCAGTAAAGCAGAAGTGTCGTTACGCCCAGATGAAGTTTCGGCTTCGAGTCACCATCGCTTGCCAACAGCGCATCGCCAGCCCGAACCTACTTCCCTGCAAAGAGCCGGTAATACGCCCAGTCCGGCAGCAGTTGTGCGGCGCGGAACACCAGCGCAAACCAACCCGGAAAGCTGCGGCTGAAATGGTCGCCTTGCATCAGAAGCATCATGTGCTGGGCGGCTTCCTCGGGCTCCATCAGGGCGGGCATATTGAAGTCGTTCTTGTTGGTCAGGCGGGTGCGGATAAAGCCCGGATTGCCAAGCTGCACGTCGATGCCACTGCCGCGCAGATCGCAATACATACTTTCCGCCAGCCCCATGACCCCGGCCTTTGACGCCGCATAGCCGATTGCCCCCGGCAGGCCCCGAAAGCCCGACAGCGAGCCGGTGATCACGATATGCCCGCTCCCCCGCGCGACCATGGCGGGCACCACGGCCCCCATCACCCGCGCGCAGCCGGTCAGGTTGATGTCGCACATCGCCTCGACATCCTCGGCATTCCAAGCCTGCGCCGTGGTCGGCCAATAGACCCCGGCAAGGAACACTACCCCGTCCACTTCTCCGATCTGATCCGCCGCCGCCTGAACCGAGGCGCGATCGGCCACATCGACAACCACTGCCTCGCCCTTGCCGGGCAGGCTGGCGACCGCCTTCGCCAAAGTCTCCTCCGACCGCGCCGACAGGATACAATAGGCCCCGCGCGTGCTTAGCTTTTGTGCCAGTGCCAGACCCAGCCCTTCGCTTGCCCCGACCAACCAATAGCGCTTTCCGGTAAAATCCCTCATGCGGGAACCGGGCGCATGGTGGCGACCAGTTCGGCCACCTTGATGCCGAATTTGCGGAATTGGCTGCGGTTCATGATCGTTCCATTCTCCATCAGATACATCCAGTCGGTCACATCCAGCACATGCCCACCCGCTTCGGCGTCAAGCGTGATGCGATAGTTCAACTCGACCGCTGGCCCCTCGGTCCGGCCAAAGCCTTCGCCCGGAACGTCAGGTGCCGTGGCGCGGATTGTGCCATCATTGCCCAGCATCAGCGTCCAACACCGATCTTGCGTGCGGCCACTATCATAACGAAAATGCTCGCGCAGGGTTCCCGTGTTTCCATCCCATGTCCCCTCCATATCCGCCACAAAGCGCGACGCGACGCGGCCTGTAGGGCCGTAAATCACGCCTTCGCAAAGGATCGGCCCGTTCAGGTGGCGGCGGATGTCGAACTTGGGCCCCTGCCCTTTGAAGTCTTTCGGACGTTGTGCGCGAAAGCTCATCGTCAGGTCGTGGATGACCAGCCCGGCAATGGTCAGGGCGACACCCAGCAGCAGGAAAACAAGATCGGACATTCAAACCTCCGGAACGGGAGTGGCGGCCAGAAGGCCGATGGCAAGGACTTTCAGCGCGCAGGGAAGCGCCGCGTAAAGCAGGCTTAAAAGATGCAGCGCGGGTTCGGTGTTCGCGGCACCCGGCACAAAGCCGCGCCATTCCAGCGCGGGCAGCAGAGTGCCCGCCGCCAAAGCGAGCGAGAACTTCGAGACGAACGACCACAACCCGAAGGCCGTTGCAGGCCCGGCCTCGGGTGCGGCGGTGGCCAGATGGCGCGCGAAAATTGCAGGCAAAAGCGTCATATCGGCGCCTAAAGCGGCCCCCGATGCCGCCGAGATTACCGCAAAGGCCACGACATCCCCCGCGCCAAGCGTTACCGCAAACGCAAAGCTGATGATCGACAGCACCATTGCCGCCAGAAGCACCCGCTTGGCCCCGTGCTGCGCCGCCAGCCGCGCCCAAAGCGGGGTCGATACCGCCGCCGCAAGAAAGAACAAAAGCAACAGCGGCCCGGCCGCATCCGGGGCCTGCAACCGGCTTTCGACAAAGAACAGGAACAGGGTCGACGTCACAGCCACCGGCGCGCCGTTCACCAGCGCCAGAAACAGCAGGCGGCGCGTGGTGGTATTGCGCAGCACGACCCCGAAATTCGTCTGCGGCGCATGCGCCCCAACCCATTCGCGCCGCATCGCATAGGTGGCGACCAGCGCCACGACGCAGAACCCAATGGCAAAGGCTGCAAAGGGTTGCCCCGTTACCAAAGCCAGGACGACGGGGGCCACAGCGGCCAGCGAAATGCCCGCCAGCGCGCCGCCTTCGCGCCAGCCTGCAAGACGGATATGACCGCCCGCACCAAGGGTCGCAGCTTTGGCCACGCCTTCGGCATAAAACGCGATGGTCAGAAAGGAAAACGCGGTGAACAGGGCCGCCAGCGTGATGGCGAACCACCGGACCGGGGCAATCGGCGGGGCCACCGCAAACAGACCCAGCATCGCGAATGCCATCACCAAAGCCGCCACGGCGACCATCGGCCCACGATACCGCCGTCCGGCTTCAGCCAGCCAGCCAAGTGCCGGGTCCTGCACCACATCGACCAGACGCAGCAGGAAAAGAACCCCGCCCAAAGTGCCAAGGCCAAGGCCGTAGCTATCAACATAGAATTTCGGCGCATGAATGTAGATCGGCAATCCCGCCGCCGCGATCAGCGCCGCGAACAGCGACCACGGGGCAAGCGATGCCCTCACCGTGTCACCTCATCCACCGGGGGCTGTGGGCGGGGGCGGTACTTCGCGCCCTTGATCGCCAGTTTCAGCGCCTGCCAGTGGATCAGCCCCAGCACCCGGCGTGATCCGAAGGGGCGGCGCAGGCAGGCGCGCAGGATTGCGGCATTGGTCAGCGGCTTGCGCGGCCCGGCCAGAGTGGCGATCAACCCACCGGAGGGGGTGGTATAGTCGATGCGGATCGAAATCCGGTCGGCGCGGATGTCGAACCGGAACGCATAGCCGCCCTCAACGGGCTGAAACGGCGAGACGTGAAAGATTTTCACGGCCTTTAGCGTATCTTCCGCCCCGATCACGCCCAGATCATCGCGGTGACACAGATAGGAATGGCGGTCGCCGAAGGTATTGCTGACCTCGGCAATCACCACCCGCAGCGCGCCCGCCTCGTCATGGCACAGCCAGAATGACACCGGGTTGAACACATGCCCCAGAACCCGAGGCTGGGCCAGAAGCAGCACCTGCTCGGCCCCCGGCAGGCCGTGCTGCGCCAACACCTCGCGCACCCACGCGGCCCCGCGCCCCGCCTTTGGTGCGCCGCCGTGATCGCTATCCCACAGCGAGGTCAGATTGCCCCGGTTGTGCGAAAAAAGCGCCGGTCCCTGTGCTGCGTCCGGGTCCAGCAGCACATAATCGACGCCATAGGTAAAGCGGTTCGAAACCGCCCCCTTGCGCCCGTGAAAGGTGACGCCTGCGATATGTTCAACCGCGCTCACTCTGCCGCCAGAGTGGTCACACGGGCGCGCATGCCGTCCACCACATCGACGGCGCTGGCAAAGCCGTCTTCGTGAAAGCCGTTGCGCATCCACGCGCCGCAGAACCATGTGCCGCGATTGCCGTTCATCGCACGGATTTCGGCGCGGGCACGTTCGGCGGGCAAGTCATAAACCGGGTGATCAAAGCTGACCACATCGTGGATCAGATCATCGCGAATTGGCTGGTTGGAATTCAGCGTCACGAACAGCGGGTCATCCTGCGGAATCGGTTGCAGCGAGTTCATCCAGTAGGTCAGATCAATCCGCTCGGGCCTTGGCCCCGCAGGCTCCACATAGACCCAGCTGGACCAGACCGATTTCCGCTTCGGCATGATAGAGGTATCGGCGTGCAAAACCGCCTGATTGGTCTGATAGCGCGCCGCCGAAAGGGCCGTGCGTTCGGCGGGCGACGCATCCGACAAAAGCCGCAGCGTCACGTCGGAATGGGTGGCAAAGATCACCTCGTCGAACAATTCCCATTCATCCCCATGCACCCGGATACGGACGCCCTGCGGCACACGCTCCACCCCAGCTACGGCAGCGCCAAGGCGAAGGTCCACCGCCTCGGCCACTAAGGCCGCTTGCAGCCGGCGCACATATTCCACCGACCCGCCCTTGACGGTGTACCACTGATGCTGCCCGGTGATCCCCAAAAGCGCGTGATTGTCGAAGAACTTGATCAGCGCCTGTGCGGGGAAATCGAGGATTCCCTGCACCGGGGTCGACCAGATCGCCCCCGACAAGGGCAGGATATAGTAATCGCGAAACCATGGCCCGGTGCCAAGCTCGCGCAGGAATTCCCCGATGGTTAGGCCCGAGTTTTCCACCGCCGCCCGTGCGTGTTTGTTGAAATGCACCACATCGCGCAACATGCGCAGAAACTGGGGCCGCACCAGATTGCGCTTTTGCGCAAAAACCGCACCCAGACTGCGCAGCCCGTATTCAAACGCCCCACCGTTGATCGAAGCACCGAAGCTCATGTTGCTTTCCACAACCGGCACATCCAAACGGTCAAACAACCCCACCAGATTGGGATAATTCGATTTGTTATAGACGATGAACCCGGTATCGACCGGCTGATCGCCGCGCTTTCCGGCCATCACGGTGCGGGCATGGCCACCAAGCCGCGCCTCGGCCTCGAACAGGACCACGGCATGATCACGGGCCAGCAGATGGGCGGCGGCCATCCCCGAAATCCCCCCACCGATAACAGCAATACGGCTCGGCGCGGGGTCAGATGTCTCGAACGGCATAAAGGCTTGGTCCTGTTCTGGTTTGTGATAAATACGCTACCCAAGCCAAACCGGATCAGAAAGCGATTTTCCGCCGATTTGAGTGATCTGTTTGGCGCACACCCGCGTAATGAGGGTATGATGCTTGATGGACAACAAACCCAGACCGCTCGTGGATCGCACGCTGTGCAGGGCTTTGCCATGGCAGGTTTTCAGCGTCAAAGGAACGTGCCCAAAGTGATGGCCACACAGACCGAACCGGATTGGACGGCGCTTCTGGCCCGTGTGCGTGACCGGCAGGACCGCGATGCGTTCGAAGCGCTGTTTCGCCATTTCGGGCCGCGCATCAAGGGGTTTCTGATGAAATCGGGCGCGTCGGCCACACTTGCCGAAGAATGCGCGCAGGATGTGATGGCGACCGTCTGGCAGAAAGCGCATCTGTTCGACGCCTCGCGCGCATCGGTTGCGACGTGGATTTACACCATCGCCCGCAACCGACGCATTGATGCCTTGCGCAAATCGCGCCGCCCTGAACCCGAAGACCTGCCTTGGGGCCCCGAGGCCGAACCCGATCAGGCCGAGGCGATGATGCTGGCCGAAGATACCAAGCGTCTGGGCGAGGCTTTGGCGCTGTTGCCCGAAAAGCAGCGCCAGTTGATCGAGCGCGCCTATTATGGCGATCTGTCGCATACCGAAATTGCCGATGAAACCGGCCTGCCCCTTGGCACCATCAAATCCCGTATCAGATTGGCGCTGGAACGCTTGCGCCACAACATGACCTGACCCACATCACCCGACCGCTGAAAGACCCCACCATGACCATTCGACATCACCTGACCGACCCGCTTTTGATGGCGTACTCCGCCGGGCAACTGCCCGAGGCTTTCAGCCTTGTCGTGGCGACCCACGTCTCGCTCTGCGACGATTGTCGCGCGCGGCTTGCGTCGTTCGATGCCATCGGCGGTGCAGTGATCGAGGCGGATGACGCAGCGCCCATGGCCGACAGCAGCTTTGCGCAAACGATGGCGCGGGTTTCTGCCGCCCCGCAGTCCGTGCCCGCGTCGATGCCGCGAAGGGCCGGTTTGTTTCCGGCCCCGTTGGCCGATTACGTCGGCGGCGATCTTTCTGCGGTGAAATGGCGCAGCATCGGGATGGGCGTGCGGCAGGCGATCCTGCCGACAGCAAGCGATGCGTCAGTGCGGCTTTTGTACATCCCCTCGGGGCAGGCGGTTCCCGATCATGGCCATAGCGGCATGGAGTTGACGCTGGTTCTGCAAGGAGCGTTCCGCGATGACGCCGACCGCTTCGGCGCGGGCGATGTCGAGATAGCAACCGAAGACCTGCAGCATACTCCGGTCGCCGAGGCGGGAATGGATTGCATCTGTCTTGCGGCCACCGATGCGCCGTTGCGATTCAGTGGCTTCATGCCGCGCGTGTTGCAGCCGTTTTTCCGCATCTGACCGGGCCGATCAGCGCAAAAACTGCACCACAAGCACCGGCCCGCGCGTGATCTGCCCCGGCTGATCTGTCACGATCAGATCGCGCCGGGACATCTGCACGCCGTTCCAGACCGCCGGTCCAAGTGCAAACACCGCACACTCGCCACCCACAGGTGTCGTCCCCATTTCCACCAGCCGGACAGATGCGCGCATCTGGTCACGGGCGGTCATCACGTTGAAATCCTCGCACAGCTCCTTGATCCCTGCCGCCGACACCACCACGTCGCCGGGAAAGGCCACCGGGCGCAACGGGTCGCAGCGCAGCGTGGCGTCACCCACCAGATCGAACCCCGGACCGGAGATCACGGTCAGGTTCCGGTCAGTGCCCGTAAACAGCGAAAACGGCCCGTCCTCGGCTACAGTGGCCACGGAAATGCGCCACAGCAGGCCGCCTTGCGGATGGTCTGCGCGCATCAACTCGGTCGTTGTCCCGTGCCCGTTGGCCCAGGGCATCACCTTGTAGTCGGCCCGCGTCAGGTGCCGGATCATTCGGCGGCACGGTCGCTGATCAGGGGCGGGGTGATCTCGGGTGGCAACTCTTCGAAATCGAAATTGTCCAGCCGGGCCGCCCGTTTGCCCGCCCGTTCGGCGGCGGTGCCGATGCCTTCAAGATCGGCGCGGGCCTGATTGAAATGGGTGTTCAGCTTGTCGACCCGTTCGACCACCAGTTCCACATCGCGGTGCAGCATCCGCAGCGTCGCGCGGATCACCCCCGCCTGCTCGCGCATCCGCGCATCTTTCAGAACCGCGCGCATCGTGTTCAGCGTGGCCATGCAGGTGGTTGGCGAGACAATCCAGACCTTGACCTCGAACCCCTCACGCACCAATTCCGGGAAATTCGCGTGCAGTTCCGCATAGACCGCTTCTGACGGCAGAAACATCAGCGCGCCATCCGCCGTTTCGCCCTCCAGTATATACTTCTCGGCAATTGCCTTGATATGGGCGCGAACCGACAACCGCATGAACCTTTGCGCCTCGGCCACAGCGACCGGATTTTCGGCGCGGCGCAGCGCCTCATATGCCTCCAACGGGAATTTACTGTCAATCACGATCGGTCCCGGCGGGTTGGGCAGGTGGATCAGGCAATCGGCGCGCTTGCCGTTCGACAGTGTCACCTGCATCGCATAGGCGTCCGACGGCAGCGCCTTGCGGACGATATCATTCAACTGAATTTCGCCAAACGCGCCCCGCGTCTGCTTGTTGGAAAGGATGTCCTGCAAGCCCAGCACATTGCCTGACAGCTTTTCGATATTTGCCTGCGCGCGGTCGATGGTTTCAAGCCGCTGCTGCAATTCGCCAAGGCTGCGGGCGGTGCGGGTGCTGCTGCCGTGCAGGCTTTCGCCCATGTTGCGCTGCACTTCGGCCAAACGCTGCTCCATCACCTTCAGCATCGCTGACTGGCTGATGGCCTGATTTTCCGACACATGGTGCAACCCGCCCGCCAGCCGTTCCTGCCCGTCCGACAGGGCCTGCACGCGCTGCGCCATCCAGCCCATTTCGCGCATCAAAGGCTCGGCCATGCCAGCCGACCGCCCCGAGGCCCGCAGGATCAGAATGAAAAAACCCAGCACCACCAAAGCGATACCGCCCGCGATCAGGATCAGCGGGTCGTTCCATGCATAGCTTTGCCCGGCGATTGTAATCATCTGCGCCCGAACAGCTTTTCAATGTCAGCCAGCTTCAATTCCACATAGGTCGGCCGCCCGTGGTTGCACTGGCCCGACAAAGGCGTCGCCTCCATCTCGCGCAAAAGCGCGTTCATCTCGTCGGCCCGCATCTGGCGGCCTGATCGGATGGACCCGTGACAGGCCATCCGGCTGAGCACCGCGTCGATGCGGCCTTGCAACCGGGTGGAATCGCCCAGATCGGCAAGGTCATCCAGTAGGTCATGCACCAGCGCAGTGGCATCAATCCGGCCAAGGATCGCCGGAGTTTCCCGCACGGCGATGGCATTGCCGCCGAAGGGTTCGATGTGCAGGCCAAGGCGGGCAAGGTCTTGCGCAACCTCAAGAATACGCGCGGCATCCAGCGCCGAAAGTTCCACAATGTCGGGGATCAGCAGCGCTTGCGCTGCAATGCCCGCCCCCTGCGCCTGCACCTTGAGCCGTTCGTAGACCAGCCGTTCGTGGGCGGCGTGCTGATCGACGATGACCATTCCCGTGGCCGTCTGCGCGATGATGTAGTTTTCATGCACTTGCGCGCGGGCAGCGCCAAGGGGACGGTCAGTTTCTTCAGTTGGCGCCTCGATCCGCGCCGTGGGGGCCTCGGCGAAACCGGGCGCGTCAAAGCCTGTATCCGGGGCTTGAAACTGATAGGCGCGGGCCAAGGTCGGCTGCGAGGCGCGGTCAATCTGATAGACGCGCGGGCCAGATTGGGGGCCGGTCTGAAACGCGGCCAGAGTTTCCCCCGCCACGGTGCTGCTGGCCCGGTGCCCGGCACCCGCCAAAGCGCTGCGCAGGCCCGACACGATCAGCGACCGCACCTCGGCGGGTTCGCGAAACCGCACTTCGGATTTCGCGGGATGCACGTTCACATCCACCCGGTCAGGCGGGCAGATCACGTTCAGCACCGCCGCCGGGTGGCGATCCCGGCTGAGGACATCCATATAAGCCGCGCGCAAAGCGCCGATCAAAGCACGGTCCAAGACTGGACGTCCGTTCACGAACAGATGCTGTGCGACCGAACTGCCCCGCGAATAGGTCGGCAGGGCGGCATAGCCTGAAAGCCGCAGACCTTCGCGTTCAACATCAATGCGCAGTGCGTTGTCGGTGAAATCGGCGCCCAGAACGCGGGTCAGACGGCGGGCCAGGGCGTCAAACAACTCCCCCTGCTCGGCATCGGCGCGAAAGATCACGCGGCCCTCGCCGCCATCGGTGACATCGCGCAGGGTGAAGCCAACGCCCGGTTCCGCCATCGCCAGCCGCTTGATCACATCGGCAATCGCCATCGCCTCGGCCCGGTCGGACCGCATGAATTTCAGCCGTGCGGGGGTGGCAAAAAACAGATCGCGCAACTCGACCACAGTGCCGCGCGCAAGGGCTGCGGGGCGCAGGGGTGACATGCGGCCGCCCTCGACCGTCAGCGTCACGGCGTCATGGCCCACAGCGCGGCTGGTGATCGTCAGCCGACCGACAGCGCCCAGAGATGGCAAAGCCTCACCCCTAAAACCGAAGGAGTGGATGTTGAGCAAATCGCTGCCGTCGATCTTGGAGGTGGCATGGCGCGACAGGGCCAGCGGCAGATCGGCGGCGGTCATGCCGCAGCCATCATCCGCCACCCGGATCAGACTTTTGCCGCCCGCCGCGTAATCGACCGTGATCCGCCGGGCGCCGGCATCGACAGCGTTTTCAACCAGTTCCTTGACGGCAGAGGCGGGACGTTCCACCACCTCACCCGCCGCAATGCGATTGATCGCAGCTTCGTCCAGCTGCCGGATCACCGGGCGGGCGGGCGCATCATCGCGGCTTATGTTGGGGGCGGGTTGGGCCATACCCCCACCCCTAGCATGACCCAACAGATTCGGCCACAGTTTGCGGGCTGGTTCAGTTGGTCGATTGCAGCCCGTCCGGCTGGCCCACGATCACAAAGCGCAGCGCATCAGGCTTCAATATCCGTTTGGCCACGCGGGCGACATCGGCCAGCGTCACGGCCTCGATCTTGGCATTACGGGTCTGCGAATAATCTATCGGCAGGCCCTGCATCTGCATGCCGACCAGAATATCGGCAATCGGCCCGTTGCCATCAAACCGCAGCGGGTACGAGCCTGTCAGATAGGTTTTCGTGGTGTCCAGTTCGGCCTGCGTGATGCCGCCCGTCGCCATCTTTTCCCATTCCGCACGGATAATCGAAACCGCCTCTGCCACCTTTGCGTTATCCGACGACAACTGCCCCAGATACAGCGCGCCGTGGTCCATCGGGTAAAGCCCGGTAGAGATGCCGTAGGTCAGGCCGCGCTTCTCGCGCACTTCGGTCATCAGACGGGCGGTGAAGCGGCCGCCGCCCAGCACTTCGTTCAGCACATAGGCGGGGAAGAAATCGGGATCATCCCGCGCGATGCCGTCATGGCCGAACATGATGACCGCCTGCGGGGTCGGGAAATCAATCACCGTCGTGCCCCCGGTCAGGCCATAGGTCGCAGGCCCCGGCAAGGGCGCGCCCGTTGCGGGCAGATCGCCTAGCAGATCGTCGATGATCTTGCCCAGCGCCTCGGGTGTAATGTCGCCCACGGCAGAGACATAAACCCGGTCGCGCGTGAGCGCCCCCTTCCACGCGGCAAGAATATCTTCGCGGGTCAGCGCCGTGACCGACGCAATCGTGCCGTCACCCGATGAGCCGTAAGGGTGGTCGCCAAAGGCCGCCGCATCAAAGGCGAGCCCCGCAATCGCGCCGGGATCTTTCGCGTCGGACGCGAGTCCCGACAGAACCTGCCCGCGCACCCGATCGACCGCATCGGCGTCAAAACGCGGCTTGGTCAGCGCCAGCCGAAGCAGGGCGACGGCCTGATCCCGGTTGTCGGTCAGAAACCGGGCGGAAACGCCGATCGCATCCTGCCCCGGCGAAAAGCCGAAACTGGCGGCAAGCGAATCGCGCGCCTCGGCAAAGCCTTGGGCATCCAAATCGCCCGCACCTTCCTCGATCAGGCCGGTCATCAGGTTGGTCGCGCCGCGCTTGCCGGGCGCATCCAGCGAGGTGCCGCCCTTGAAGCGTATCTCAAGCGCCGTGAAGGGCAGCGAGTGTTCCTCGACCAGCCAGGCGGTGATGCCGCCGGGCGAGGTGACGGATTGAATCGCAACCTCGGCCCGGACGGGCAGCGCGAACATCAGCGCGGCAAACACGATGCGCAACATCATTGCGTGGCCTCCTCGGGTTGGGTCAGGCGGCTGGTAACGGCGTGGTTGCGGTTCAGTACCAGATTGGCGGCGGCCATCACATCATCGGGGGTCACGTCCTGCAAAATCTGCGGCCAGTCCTGAACATCCTTGATCGAAAGGCCCACCGACAGGGCCGCGCCGTAACGCCGCGCCAAACCATCGGTGTTGTCACGGGCGTATATGTCTGATGCCAGAAGCTGCGTCTTGATGCGGGCGAATGCCTTGGCATCCACGCCGTCTTTCAGGAATTTCGCGATTGTGCTGTCCATCGCCGCCTCGGCCTCGTCCAGCGTCTTGCCGGGGACCGGCACAACCACCAGACCAAAGGTTGTCGGATCAATCGTCGTCCCATCGTAGAAGGCCGAGGAATAGACGGCGACCTGAGTTTCAAACTGCAATGCCCGCGCGAAGACCGACGTGGTGCCGCTGCCGCCCAAAAGCGCCGCCAGATATTCCAGAGCCGCTGCCTGTTTCTGATCGCCCGGGTTACGCTCGGGGGCCAGATAGGTGCGGATCAGTACCGGCTGCGACACGCGCGGATCGGCCATTGATAACCGGCGTTCGGCCAGTTGCGGCGGTTCCTGCGGGCGGATGCGGGGGGTAATGCCTTCGGACGGTTTCAGTGGGCCGTAATGCGCCTCGGCCATTTTGCGCACGGCGTCGGGCATCACATCGCCCGCCACCACCAGCACCGCGTTGTTGGGCGCGTAGAATTTGGCGTAATGATCCAGCGCATCCTTGCGGCTAAGCTGTTCCATCTCGTGCCGCCAGCCGATCACCGGAATGCCGTAGGGGTGGTTCAGAAACTGCGCCGCCCCCGCCTGTTCCTGCAACAGCGAACCGGGGTCGCTGTCGATACGCTGGCTGCGTTCCTCAAGAATGACCTGACGTTCGGGGTTCACCACTTCGTCCGTCAGGATCAGGTTGCGCATCCGGTCGGCCTCAAGCTTCATCATCAGATCAAGGCGGTCGGCGGCAACCCGTTGGAAATAGGCGGTATAATCATAGCTGGTAAAGGCGTTGTCGTTGCCGCCCTGCGCCTCGACCGTGGCGGAGAATTCACCGGGGCCGGTGGTGGGCGTGCCCTTGAACATCAGGTGTTCCAAAAAATGCGCGATGCCGGAATGACCCGGCGCTTCATCTGCCGACCCGGTTTTGTACCAGACCATCTGCACCACCACCGGCGCGCGGTGATCTTCGATGACCACCACCTCAAGCCCGTTGGGCAGGGTAAAATCGCTGACCGTTTCCGCAACAGCGGGGGCGGCAACGGCGGCCCCCCACAACGCAAGGGCCACCAGAGAAACGCGCATTGAAACTCTCCGCATCATTTGGGGAACAGCTATGGGTAAGCGGGCCCGGATCAAGCCCGGTGCCGCCGAAGTGACCGGCTTTGGCTTACTGCAACGCCTCAAGCGGGGTTGCCGACGGGTTGCCAGCACCCGCACGACGCCAGCGGGCCAGTTCCGCATCCTGATCCAGCGACTGCCGTTTGTAGGCGCGGTAATAGACGTTTTTCGCAAAGATGCGTTCCAGCAAGCGGCCGTCGTTCTTGCGGCGGAATTCAAGGTCTTCGGTAGCAAGGGTCTGGCGGATATCGCCGGCCGTGCCAAAGCGCGTGGCTTGCGCTACCAAAGCGCCATCGCGGCCCGGAATTCCATTGCCCCCCTGCGCGCGACCGCCAAGTGCGATGATCGCATCTTCGGTGGGCGTGGGGTCGGTGCGGCTGAACCCGCCCGGCGTGGGTTCGGGCAGCGCCACCAGATCTTCGGGTTGCTGCAGGGCTTTGGGCGGCAGGATCGAGAATTCATCGGGGCCGTTGGTTTCGGACCGGATGTTGAGCAGTTTCGGTTCTTTGGGCGAACAGGCCACCAGTGCAAGCACCAATGCCACCGCGATCATCGCCCCTTTTGCTGCCCGCATACCCAGTCTCCGACCCGTTCCGTTTCCGTGTTTAGCGCAAAGACCCCGGCGCGTCACGGGGTCTTTCGGCGGCGCGGGGCCGCACGGCCACCCTTGCCATCACCGGCGAAAAGCACAAGGCCAATGGCACCGGCGAAAATCGCCACATCGGCCACGTTGAACGCATAGGGATTCTCGATCCCGCAGCAAGACATGTTCAGGAAATCGGCCACCGCGCCGTAAATCACCCGGTCCACCACATTGCCGAACGCGCCGCCGATCAACAGCCCCGCCGCCAGCCGCGCCCATTTCGACTGCCCGCCCCGCGCGATCCAGACCCAGACCCAGACCGCAATCGCAACCGCCACGGCAATCAGCAGCCACCGCATCACGTCGGCATGGCTGGACAGCAGGCCGAAATTCACGCCCCGGTTCCACGCCATGCGGAAGTTGAGGAAGGGTGAGATCACGTCGATCTCGCCCCGCCCTTCAAGGTTCAACCCCTTGACCACAGCCCATTTGCTGGCCTGATCGACCAGAAACGTGATCAGCGCTGTCAGGGCGACCAACCGCATCTTAGTGCCGGAAATGGCGCTGGCCGGTAAAGACCATCGCCAACCCCAAAGCATCCGCCGTCGCAATAATCTCATCATCGCGCAAGGATCCGCCGGGCTGGATCACGGCGCGGGCACCGGCTGCGGCCAAAGCCTCGATCCCGTCGGGAAAGGGGAAGAACGCGTCGGATGCAACCACAGCCCCATCGGTCATGGCGCGTGAGCGGCTCAGCGCCTCGGCCATGTCCTGCCCCTTGCGGGCGGCGATGCGGGTGGCGTCGACGCGGCTCATCTGGCCTGCGCCGACGCCGACAGTCGCGCCGTCTTTGACAAAGACGATGGCGTTGGATTTCACATGCTTGGCAACCGTGGCGGCAAAGGCCAGATCGGCCAGTTCCGCATCAGACGGCTTGCGTTTGCTGACCACGCGCAATTCCACATCACCCACCCCCGCCGCATCGCGATCCTGCACCAGAAACCCGCCCGCAACCTGCCGGAAGGTGAGGGCGCGCGAGGCTGCATCAGGCAGATGATCGGTGGTCAGCAGGCGCAGGTTTTTCTTTCCAGCAAAGACCGCGCGGGCGGCGTCATCGGCCCCCGGAGCGATCACCACTTCGGTGAAAATCCCGCAGATCGCCTCGGCGGTCGGGCCGTCAAGCGGTTGGTTCAGCGCCACAATCCCGCCGAAAGCCGAAGTGCGGTCGCAATCATAGGCGCGGGCGTATGCTTCGGCCAAGGTCGCGCCCTGCGCCACGCCGCAGGGGTTGGCGTGTTTCACGATCACGCAGGCGGGGCCATTGGCGGGGTCAAATTCCGCAACCAGTTCATAGGCCGCATCGGTGTCGTTGATGTTGTTGTAGCTCAGTTCCTTGCCCTGCCACTGCTTTGCGGTGGCAACCCCCGCGCGGGCCGTGCCGTCCGTATAGAACGCCGCCCCCTGATGCGGGTTTTCGCCGTAGCGCAGCCCTTGTGCCAGTTTGCCCGCAAAAACCCGGCGGCGCGGGGTGGCGTCGCCCAAAGCGCCCGCCATCCATGTTGACACCGCCGCATCATAGGCCGCCGTGCGCCCATACGCTGTCAGCGCCAACGATTGACGAAACGGCAGGCTGGTAGCCCCCCCGTGCTGCGCCATTTCGGCCAGAAGTGCCGGATAATCGGCAGGGTCCGTCACCACATTCACGAAGCGGTGGTTTTTTGCCGCCGCCCGGATCATCGCGGGGCCGCCGATGTCGATATTCTCGATGCAATCGTCGTATGACCCACCGCGCGCCACCGTCGCCTCGAACGGATAAAGGTTCACGACCAACAGGTCGATCGGCTCGATCCCATGTGCTGCCATCGCAAGAAGGTGTTCATCATCATCGCGCAGCGCCAGCAAACCGCCATGCACATTCGGGTGCAAAGTCTTCACCCGCCCGTCCATCATTTCGGGAAACCCCGTCACCTCCGCCACATCGCGCACCGCCAGCCCCGCTGCCCGCAGCGCCGCCGACGATCCGCCGGTAGAGATCAGCTCAACCCCCATAGCCGCCAGCGCGTGTGCCAGATCAATCAACCCGGTCTTGTCGCTGACCGACAGCAGCGCGCG
>JBBQZP010000039.1:0-31689 GCA_038207585.1 Rhodobacterales bacterium
CAGGCCTTGAAGCGCGCGTAATAGTCGGGCGAATGTGACTCGCAAGCGGCGCGCATCTGGTCGTGAAAATGCGCCGTATCCTCGGGGTATTCGATGCAGGGGTTCAGGTCAGACCCACCGCCGAACCACGATGCATGCGGCGTCCAGAACATCCGGGTGTTCATGTGAATGGCCGGGGCATGCGGATTTTGCATATGGGCCACCAGACTGATCCCGCTGGCCCAGAAACGCGGATCATCAGCCATGCCGGGCACACCGCGCGCCGCCATCGCCTTTTGCGCCCGGTCCCCCAGAACACCGTGCACGGTCGAGATATTGACGCCGATCTTTTCAAACACCCGCCCGCCACGCATCACACTCATCAACCCGCCGCCGCCTTCGGCGCGGGTGGTCTGCGTCACCTCGAACCGGCCCGCGGGTTGGTCGCAGCCGGGCAGACTGTCCTCCAGCCCCTCGAACGAGGCCACAATATCATCGCGCAGGCTGCGGAACCATGCCGCCGCGCGCGCCTTGCGGGTGTCAAAACTATCATCCATCCGGGGCCCCCTGTCCGTTTTCCCGGTTCTAGAACAATCGCCGGGGTTAGGAAACCGGGATCGGCACCGCCGCGCTGCGGCAAAACTGGCGGAACGGCGCGCGCCGCGCTATCATCATCAAAACCGCCGGAGGCTGATATGAAACGCGCCCTGATCCTGTGCATTGCCCTTGCCGCCTGCGGCACGCCGCAACAGCAATGTATCGGCGGTGTCACCCGCGATCTGCGCATCATCGACCGGCTGATCATTGAGACGCAGGGCAATCTGGACCGCGGCTATGGCTACCGCGAGCAAACCGTTTATCGCACTGTCCGCGTGCCATGCGATTTCGGGCCGATCCGCAGGGATGGCAAGCGCGGTTATCGCCGCATGTGTCTGGAACAGGAGCCTGATACGATCCGCCGTCCCACTGCCATTGACCTGACCGCCGAGAAATCCAAACTCGACGGCCTGCTGCGCAAGCGCGCGCAACTTGACCGTCAAGTGCGCCCCGCTATTGCCCAGTGCCAGCAGCAATATCCCGAATGATCAGTGCGCGGCGGCGGCGACCGGGTCCAGCAGGCTGCGCCCGCCGTCCATCGTGACGATCTGCCCGGTCATGAAGGCCGACGCATCGGATGCCAGAAACTGCACCGTTTCGGCCAGCTCCCCCGCCACGGCGATACGGCCCAAAGGCGTACATTCGGTGATCAGATCGCGGTAGCCCGGATTTTCCTTCAGCGACGCTTGCAGGCTGGCGCTCAGCACAGAGCCGAACGCCACCGCATTGACCCGGATGCCCTTGGGGGCCAAAGCCACGGCCATCGACCGCGTCATCTGCTCCAGTGCCGCACAACTGATCGAATAACCCAGAAGTCCGGGCCGGGTGCGGTTTGCGGCAATCGACGACAGGTTCACAATCGCGCCGATCGGCCCCTGCCTCTCTGCCTTTTCCGCCAAAGAAATCATCCGCTTGGCGGTCATCTGCGTCAGCCGCAGGCTGGTCATCAGGTTTTGCTGCAACAGCGCCTCGACCTCATCCCCGTCCGGGTCTAGGGGGTCAGAGACGGCAATCTGGCGGCTGGCGTTGACCAGAATATCAACCCGGTCAAACGCCTGCATTGTTGCCGACAACAGGTTGGTGATGCACAGCTTTTGCCGCAGATCGCCCGCGAACATCCGCACCGCACCTTCGGCACGGGCGTCTGCGCCGACCTCATCCTCCAGCCGCGTCTCGTCCATATCGGCGAACATCACATTCGCGCCCTTGTCGACAAAATGCCGCGCAATGGCGAGGCCGATGCCATTGGCGGCCCCGGTCACGATGGCGGTCTTGCCTGCGATGGAAAGCGACATGGGACGGCTCCGTTAGCTGTGGCGGGGTTTTATGGGGTGGCGGGCGTGGGTCAGGCGGAACGTGCCGTCACCGCCCACGGGTGTTACGTCGCGAAACAGCGTCGCAAGAACGCGGTCATAGGGCAGATGTCCATTGGCGACCAGCCACAGGCTGCCGTTTGGCGACAGCATCCGCGCGGCGGCCGCCAGAAACGATGCGCCCAAGGCAGGGTCAGCGTCGCGGCCCGCGTGAAACGGCGGGTTGCACACCACCGCATCAGCATAGCCATCGGCGCGGTATGTCGCCGCATCGGCCCAGAAGAACCGCGCACGGGGGTCGGTGATGTTGACGCGGGCGCAGTCAAGCGCCGCAAACTCGGCCTCGACCAGATCAACCCGCTTGACGCCTTTGCGTTCAAGGATCGCGCGGGCAAGAAAACCCCAGCCTGCCCCCAGATCCACGATATAGCCGGGAAAATAGGCAGGCAGGGCGGCTGCCAGAAGCGCCGACCCCTTGTCGGGCGCATCGGCGGAAAACACGCCCGGCACGGTTTGAAAGCCACCCTCGACGATTGAAGGCACAGCCGCCCAAGCGGCCAGTTCCGGCCCGGCAGGAAAGCTGAAAATCCGGCCATGCGCCTTGGCCAAAGGCTCACCCACCGCGACCAGTGCCTTGAGGTCACGCCACATAGGATCAACCCCGTCGGTCTTTTGCCCGTCAACCAGAATCGGCCCGCCCGGTGACACCGCCCCGGCCACGGCAGCAACCAACCCCCGCGCCTCGGCCTTGGAGCGGGGCAGACAGACCACCGCCGCCGAAGCCGGCGAAACCGTGGTCGCCACCCGATACCCGCGCGCGGCAAAGGCGTCGTAATCGGGCTTGAACCCGGTCACCACGATCACGCGATCCTGCGGCAGATCCGACAGATCATCCTCGGCGCGCGGACGCAGCACCAGAATATCGCCCGTATCAGGCAACGAAATCGCGCCCGAATTCAGGGCAAAGGAAAGGCGGGCTGAACGCATGGGCGACCGACGAGGCGGCCTATTCCTTTTCCATCGTGCACTGCAGCGGGTGCTGATGGCGGCGGGCGAAATCCATCACCTGCGCCACCTTCGTTTCCGCCACCTCGAACGAGAACACGCCCACAACTGCCAGACCCTTCTTATGCACCGTCAGCATGATTTCAAAGGCTTGCGCGTGGTTCAGGCCAAAGAAACGCTCCAGCACATGCACCACGAATTCCATCGGCGTGTAATCGTCGTTCAGCAACATCACCTTGTAAAGCGGCGGGCGCGCGGATTTCGTCCGGGTTTTGGTCAGCAGCGACGGGTCGTCGCCTGGGCCACCGTCGCGCGGGTCTGACATATCAAAGGGACGAAAAGTCACGGGCGATGCTCCGGTGCGGTGCAGATTCGGTTTATTGGATATGACAGGAATATAGCGGTTTTTCGTCTTGGGAAAAGGGGGACAGGGCCCTTGCCCCCGGAAACAGTGCAGCGGACTGTAGATAAGTGATGGAATCAGAGGCTCCGATGCCCGAAAAAGACCCCGCGCGCCTGGATCTGCCCGCCCGCCTTCAACTAATCGGCTTTGATGCCGACGATACGCTGTGGCAGAACGAGGCGTTCTTTCGCCTGACGCAGGATCGTTTCACCGGCCTTCTCGCCGATCACGCGCCCAGCGATCATCTGCACGACCGCCTTTTGGCCGCCGAACGCCGCAACCTTGGCCACTATGGCTACGGCATCAAGGGGTTTGTCCTTTCGATGATCGAAACGGCGATTGAGGTGACCGAAGGCCGGGTTCCAGCCGCGATCATCGCCGAAATCATGGCGGCGGGACGCGAGATGCTGGAACACCCGATCGAGCTTTTGCCCGGCGCGCGGGAAACCGTCACGGCTTTGGCGGCGGATCACCGCGTCGTGCTGATCACCAAGGGCGATCTTTTGGATCAGGAACGCAAACTGGCGCAGTCCGGCCTTGGCGATCTGTTCCACGGGGTCGAGATCGTGTCCGAGAAAACGCCCCAAAGCTATACCCGCATCTTTGCGCGGCACGGGGCGCACCCCACGAAGGCGATGATGGTGGGCAATTCGGTGAAATCCGATGTTCTGCCTGTGCTGGCCGTCGGCGGCTGGGGCATTCATGTGCCGCACGGCCTGACGTGGGCGCTGGAAATGGCCGATGTGCCACAGGGTTTTGCGCGGTTTCACACCCTGCAGACTCTGGCCGATTTGCCGTATCTTGTGGGCGAACTTCAGACCGACACATGATCTGGTATTGACCCGAAGAACAAAGCGTCCCTCACGCATCACCTGAGCAAAACCTGCAAAGTGTTTGAAATTGAGGGGTTTTCCGATTTGGCCAGCTATGCTAGCGTTTCTGAGAGCAGTATAAGCCCCTAAAAATCGGGGCACATCGAGGCAGGTATAAGGGGCAGGCGACGTGGCATCGCTTCTGGGGCAGTTTGTCCGCAAATTCATATTGATCGCATCTGTTTTGCTGGTTGCGGCTTGCGCAACCGGGCCGACAGGGGCCGCACCTTTTGCCGCCATCGTGATTGATGCGCGCACAGGTCAGGTGCTTTACGAAAAGAACGCCGATGCGCGGTTGCACCCGGCCTCGCTGACCAAGATGCTGACGCTTTACATCGTGTTCGACGCGATCGAGCGGGGCGAAATTTCGCTCGACTCCATGGTGACGATTTCCAAGAACGCCGCGTCCGAGCCGCCCTCGCGTCTGGGTCTGCGGGCCGGGCAGAAAGTCGCACTGCGCAACCTGATCCGCGCCGCTGCCGTAAAATCCGCCAATGATGCCGCCACCGCCATCGGTGAGGCGCTGGAGGGCAGCGAACCTGCCTTTGCCGCAAGGATGAACCGCACCGCCAAAGCGCTTGGGATGACAAGCTCAACCTTCAAAAGCGCCAACGGCCTGACCCGCGAAGGCCACCTTTCTACCGCCCGCGACATGACGACGATGGGGCGCCGCCTGTTCTACGATTTTCCCCAGTATTACAATATCTTCTCGCGCCGCTCTACCGATGCGGGGCTGGCCGATGTGAACAACACCAACCGCCGTTTCCTTGATGCCTACAAGGGCGCTGACGGGATCAAGACGGGCTACACCGTTGCCGCTGGCTTCAACCTGACCGCCTCAGCGGAGCGTGACGGGGTGCGCCTGATCGCCACGGTGTTCGGCGGAACCTCGACCGCGCAGCGCAATGCCAAGGTCGCCGAACTTCTGGATCTGGGCTTCTCCAAAGCACCGCACAACGCGCCGACCCGTGTAACCCCTGCGCCCGACATCGCACCGGGGGCGATTGCAGAAGAGCCTTTGGTTGCCGAGAATGGCGTGGACGGCAATCAGGGCGCGGGCAAGACCATCCGCCTGAACACTGTCGTTGCTGCGTCTCTCCGCCCGAAAACCCGGCCCGTCGGATCAAGCGATGCTGACGCTGCCGCCGATGCCGTCTTTGCAATGCAGGACGATATCGCCGGAGCCCTTGCCGAAGCAACAGGCACAGAGGTCGAGGTTGCAACCGAACTGGCAGCCGAAGACACGCCCATTAATGAACCCACGTCAGTGATCGAAGTGCCGGTTGTCGTTGCAGCAGCCGAAGCGCCCGCGGCCTCTGAAAAGGTGGCAGTGGCCGAAGCAGCCCTGCCCTTCGCCTTCATCTCGGCCGAGGACGAGGCAAACATCGTGGCACTGTCCGGCAGCACCGCCGTATCGCCCCCGCCAAAACCGGCGGCCATCATCCACACCTCGACCACCGATATGGCGCAAGCCGAAGTGACCCCAACCGACCCCGAAGTTGTTGTCCGCATCTCAACCTCGGGTGGGCGGCAATGGGGCATCAACATCGGGCGCTACAACAGCCACGGGGTTGCGGAACGCGCGCTGATGAAAACCATGCTGACCGAAAGCAGCACGCTGGGCGAAGGCCTGCGCAAGATCGTGCAGAAAAGCGGTGGGTTCGATGCGAATTTCATGGGGCTGACGCAGGATCAGGCCGACCTTGCTTGCCGCCGCCTGCAAGCACGCGGGACGCAATGCTTCGCCATCGGGCCGTAACTTTTACGCCAAAGCCGTAGGCCTGGCCTGCCGCACCGCCCATTGCACGAACGCCTTGACCGCCGCGCGCTGCACGCCCTGGCGGATGGCGATGAAATAACCCTCACGCTCATCATCCTCGAACAGCACCGATAAGCGGCCCGCCGCAAGATCACCCGCCACAAAAGCGCGGGCAATCACCGCAACCCCCTGACCGTCGCGCGCGGCGTCCAGCATCAGGTTGCCGGGAAGTGACGTCATCCCCTGCCCGCCCGTGCGCGCCACGCCGTACTTCTGCAGAAAAGCCGTGGCTTCGGTGGTGCCGTATTCCTGCAGCCAGGGCCACGCGGCCAGATCGGCCACCGCATCAATCACTCGCCCGGCAATCAACGCGGGGCTGGCCACCACAACCAAAGCAGATTGCACCAGAAGCCGCGCCTCCAGCCCCGGCCAGTCGCCGTTGCCATAGCGCAGCGCCACGTCCGCGCCGTCCGGCCCCACAGCGCGCAATTCCGGGCTGGGGTCGATGGAGATATCAATTTCGGGGTGCTGCGCACGAAACGACGCAAGGCGCGGCATCAGCCAACCTGCCGCAAAGGTAGGGGTTGTGGTGATGGTCAGCGGGCGCGCGGCCTCTGCTCCGGTCAGATCGCCAATCGTGCGGGCAATGTCACCAAAGCCTTGCCGCAAACTCATCGCCAGCACAGCACCGTCGGGCGTCAGCGTCATTGACCGTGCCGATCTGTCCACCAGTTCAAGCCGCAAATGCGCCTCAAGCGCGCGGATCTGCTGGCTGATCGCCGCATGCGTGACATTAAGCGCATCGCCCGCCGCCACAACGCTGCCCGCCTCGGCAAAGGCCGAAAACGCACGCAGGGCCGAAAGCGGGGGCAGGACGCGCCAATCCATCGTGTAACTTTTGCTTACATAAAGAAAGGCTTCCTGACTCGCATAAATGCGACGGTTCGTCAACAACGGTTACAGAAAAACGACACCAGAAAGGAAACATCATGTTAAATCTGTTCGCCGAAGCGCTGATGATTGCAACCCGCGTTGATCCGCGCCCGCACCTGCGCGATGCCCGCAAGACCGATGATCGCGCCCGCGCCGATCTGCATTTCTGGCGGGGCCGCACGTGGCGGCCGTTTGATCCGAAAGACCTGTGAGGGGTCTTACTGCCGTGCCCCGACCGAAGCATCCCCAGCGTTCGGCCCGTATTTTTCGACAAAAGCCACGGTGCGGGGCAGGCAGTTCGTGCGCAGGTCGTAATTCTCAAGGATCGTTCGCCGCGCTGCCGCCCGCAGATCGGTGAACCGCCCCGGATGCGCCAACCCCTTGGTCAGCATCTTGGACCAGCCCTCAACATCAAAGAAATCCACCAGCCGCCCGTTCACTCCATCTTCGATCAGTTCCTGCACGGGTGCTGTGCGCGACCCGACCACGAACGCCCCCGCCGACATCGCCTCCAGCATCGACCAGGACAGCACGAACGGATAAGTCAGATAGGCATGCACCCGGCTGATCTGCATCAGCGCCACGAAGGTCGGATAAGGCACCTTGCCCATGAAATGCACGCGGGCGGGGTCAATTTTTCCCGCCACTTCGGCCAGAAAAATGTCTTTCCATTTCTTGCCGTCGGGCGCTGCGCGACCATAGCTGACCTCATCGCCGCCCACGATCACCACATGCGCATCGGGTCGTGCGGCCATCACCGCAGGCAGGGCGCGCATGAAGATGTGATAGCCGCGGTAAGGTTCCAGATTGCGGTTCACAAAGGTCAGCACCTCATCCCCTGCGCGCAGAACCCGGCCGTTGGGCAGGGTCACGCTGGCGGCAGGATCGGGCTTCATCACGTCAGTGTCGACTCCGTCGAAGATGACCTCGATCCGGTCGCGCAGCGCGGGCGGAAAGGTGCTGGCCTGCCAGCGGGTCGGCGACAGCCCCGCGTCGGCATGCAAAAGCGATTGCCCCAGATGGGTAGTGCGGCCCTGCGCGATCATCACCTGATCAAAGCTGCGCTTTTCAAATTCGGGGTCAAAGCCAACATCTGCCCCGATGCCGCGATAGTAGAATTCCGCATAAACCAGCAGCTTTGCCGATGGCCAGATTTCCTGCAGATACAGCGTCTCACCCCAGCCGGAATGACCAAAGATCACATCCGGTACATAGCCCTTTTCATCGCGCAGATGCAGACAGGCGCGGGCCACCGTCACCCCGCGGTCGCTCATCAGGGTATAGTTCCGGCCCAACCGTGTGGCCGCCGGATCGGGAGTCAGACCTTCGTGCTTGTATTTCATCACCGGAATGGCCGAACCGCGCGTGTTGCCGCTGTCGGTCAGCGCCAGACATTCGTGCCCGCGCCGCTGCATTTCCGGGGCCAGATGCAGGAACTGGCCGGGGAAATTCTGATGGATGAACAGGATTTTCATGTCACCCCCTTTGGTGCCAAGCCAAAAGCCGCCTGAAGCAGGTTGCGCGTGTATTCGGTTTGCGGGGCCGCAAACATCGCCTGCGCCTCGCCCGTCTCGACGATGTCACCGTTTTTCATCACGATGACCTTATGCGCCAAAGCCCGAACAACCCGTAAATCATGGCTGATGAACAGATAGGCCAGCCCGTATTTTGCCTGCAGATCGCGCAGTAATTCCACAATCTGCACCTGCACCGTCATATCCAAAGCCGATGTCGGCTCGTCCAGCACCACCAGTTTGGGGCGCAGGATCATCGCGCGGCCAATGGCAATGCGCTGCCGTTGGCCGCCGGAAAACTCGTGCGGATAGCGCGCCATCGTGGCGGGGTCCAGACCGACCTCCTCCATCATCGCGCGCACCATGTCATGCGCGTTTTGCCCGGGAGGAACACCATGCACGCCCAGACCTTCGGCGATGATTTCTTCGACCGTCATGCGCGGCGACAGGCTGCCGTAGGGGTCTTGAAACACGATCTGCATATCGCGCCGCAGCGCCCGCATCTGGCCCGCCCGCCAGCCGTGCACGTTCTGCCCCTGAAACACGATCGGGCCGTCCGAGGCAATCAGCCGCATGATTGCCAGCGCCAGCGTCGTCTTGCCCGACCCGCTTTCGCCCACAATCCCCAGCGTTTCCCCCGCCCGGACCGAGATTGTGGCCGCGTTCACCGCTTTCACATACCCGACCACCTTGCGCATGAACCCCGCATGCAGCGGAAACCAGACGCGCAAAGCGTCCGTGCGCACAACCTCGGCCGCACCGGGCGCCACCGGGGCGGGATGCCCCGTCGCCTCGGCTGCAAGCAGTTTTTTCGTATAGGGATGTTGCGGGTTCTGGAAGATATCCGCCGCTGGCCCCTGTTCGACAATTTCACCGTGCTGCATCACACAAACCCGGTCAGCAATGCGGCGCACCACGTTCAGATCATGGGTGATGAACAAAAGGCTCAGCCCTTCGCGCGCTTTCAACTCGGCCAAAAGGTCAAGGATCTGCGCCTGAATGGTCACGTCCAGCGCGGTTGTCGGCTCATCCGCGATCAAGAGCTCCGGCCCGTTCGCCAGCGCCATTGCGATCATCACGCGTTGGCGCTGCCCGCCCGAAAGCTGATGCGGATAGGCCCCAAGGCGGCTTTCGGCATCGCGGATGCCAACCTTGTTCATCAGCTCCAGCACCTTCGCACGAAGCGCCGCACCCGACAGACCCTGATGCAGCGTCACACTTTCGCCGATCTGCTTTTCGATCGGGTGCAGCGGGTTCAGGCTGGTCATCGGCTCTTGGAAAATGAAGCTGATGTCGTTGCCGCGCACCTTGCGCAAGGCGGCGGGCGACGCCCCCACCATTTCCGCGCCAAGATACCTGACCGATCCGCCAACCCGCGCGCTGTCGGGCAAAAGTGCCACCGTCGACAGCGCCGTGACCGATTTTCCCGACCCGGATTCGCCCACCAGCGCAACGGTTTCGCCCTTGCCCACGGTAAAGGACACACCTTTTACAGCCTGAACCTCGCGCCCGTCCTGCCGGAAGGCAACCGTCAGGCCCTGCACGTCAAGCACGACGCCGCCGGTCATTGAAACGTCTTTCTGGGGTCGAACGCATCGCGCACGCCTTCGAATATGAACACCAGCAGGCTGAGCATGATCGAGAATGTAAAGAACGCCGCAAACCCAAGCCACGGCGCTTGCAGGTTGTCCTTACCCTGCTGCGCCAACTCACCAAGGCTGGGCGCGCTGGCGGGCAGGCCAAAGCCCAGATAATCCAGTACCGCCAGCGTGCCGACAGCACCCGTCACCAGAAACGGCAGGAAGGTCAGCGTCGCCACCATCGCATTGGGCAGCACATGCCGCACGATGATAAGCCAGTCACTGACCCCCAACGCCCGCGCCGCGCGGACATATTCGAAATTCCGCGCCCGCAGGAATTCGGCCCGCACCAGCCCCACAAGCGAGGTCCAGCTAAAGATCGTCAGCAGCACCACAAGCAGCCAGAAGTTCATCTGCCAGATCGCGGCCACGATGATCAGAACGTAAAGCATGGGGATCGCACCCCAGATCTCCAGCACGCGCTGAAAGATCAGGTCGGTCAGCCCGCCGAAATAGCCCTGCACGGCCCCCGCCGCGATGCCGACGATGGTCGAAAAGAACGTCACGATCAGTGCAAAGCAGACCGACAGCCGGAACCCGTAGATGACCCGCGCCAGCACATCGCGCGCGGTGTCATCGGTGCCCAGCCAGTGCTGCGCATCGGGGGCCGACGGGGCGGTGCCGTCAATATCATTGATGGTGGTATAGCTGTAGGGAATGGGCGGCCACAGAATCCAGCCTTTCTGCCCGCCTTCGGGCACGTCACCCGCGTCGATGCCCTGCAAAATTCCCTCGGGGTCATCAAAGCACGTCTCAACCCCGCCCGACCGGATCAGACAACGCACCTCGGGGTCGCGGTAGCCCGCTTCGGTCTGGAAATCGCCACCAAATGTGGTTTCGGGGTAAAATTTCACGAAGGGCGCGTAATAATCGCCGCGATACTGCACCAGCAGCGGTTTGTCATTCGCCAGCATTTCGGCACAAAGCGACAGCCCGAACAGCACCGAAAACAGGATCAGCGACCAGTGCGCCCGGCGGTTCTTCTTGAAATTGCGCCAGCGGCGCTGATTAAGGGGGGAAAGGGCCATGCGTTATCCCCGCCGCTCGAAATCAATGCGGGGGTCAATCCAGACATACATCAGGTCCGAGATGATGCCGACCACCAGCCCCATCAGGCCAAAGATGAACAGCGTGCCGAACACCACCGGATAATCGCGCTGCACGGCGGATTCGAACCCCAGCCGCCCCAGACCGTCCAGCGAAAAGATCGTCTCGATGATCAGGCTTTGCCCGAAGAAGATCGAGATGAACGCCGCCGGAAAGCCCGCGATCACAATCAGCATCGCGTTGCGAAAGACATGGCCATACAGCACCTGCCGTTCGGCCAGCCCCTTGGCGCGGGCGGTGATGACGTATTGCTTGCGGATTTCATCCAGAAAGCTGTTCTTGGTCAGCAGGGTCAGCGTGGCGAAACTGGCGATGGTCGACGCGATGATCGGCAACGTCATGTGCCACATGTAATCGACCGCCTTGCCCCATATGCTCAGGCTGTCGAAATTGTCCGACGTCAGGCCCCGCAACGGGAACCATTGGAAGAACGACCCCCCCGCAAACAGCACCAACAGCATGATCGCAAACAGAAATCCGGGTATTCCATACGCCGCGATGATCACCCCGGAGGTCCAAGTATCGAACGCCGATCCGTCCCGCACAGCCTTTCGGATGCCCAAGGGAATCGACACCAGATAGGCAATCAGCGTCGACCAAAGCCCCAGCGAGATCGACACCGGCATCTTTTCCAGAATGAGATCAATGACCGAGATTGACCGGAAATAACTTTGCCCGAAATCGAACCGGGCATAATTGCCCATCATGATTCCAAAGCGTTCCACGACGCCAATGTATTCCTTGCGACATTCGGGGGATTTGGTCGATGGCGTGCCGGTAAAATCCGGCGCGCAGACGATGCGCGCAAAGCCGAACTGACGTTCCAGATCGTCAATGAATTCGGGGGGCAGCCCCCGCGCACCGACATAGGTGCTGCCGCCTGAAAGCTGGTCCTGCGCGCCGCTGTCGCCGCCCGTTCCATTGATCGCTTTCAGCGCATCGCCGCCGCCATCCAGCTTGGCCAACACCTGCTGAACCGGCCCGCCCGGCACAAACTGGGTCAGCGCGAAGTTCACGATCAATATCCCGATTAGCGTCGGAATGATCAGCAAAAATCGCCGGAGGATATAGGCGCCCATCGGGGTAAGGTCTGCTTTCTGCCCTGCGTTTCTTATCTTAGCGCGCCCGATGCCTTCAGCGCGGCGGCCTTTTCCGCGTTATACCACCAGAAACTCAACTCGCCCAGAGCGTATGGCGCGGGCGTTGCAGGGTGTTCATAAAAATCATAGGAGGCCACCCAATCGGCGGCCTTGTACCATTGCGGAACCCAGAACTGTTCGGCCCGCAAGACCCGGTCCATCGCCTTGGTGGCCACGGTCAGATCATCTTTCGTCTTGGTGGCGAGAACCACCTTGATCATCCGGTCCACTGCGGGGCTTTTCAGCCCCATCACGTTGAACGCCGACACATCGGCGGTCGCGGAATCGTAATATTGCTGCAATTCCGGGCCGGAAAAATAGGTGGTCCGGGCAAATTCCGTAACCAGATCAAAGTCATATTTCGGCGGGCGCACACGGTCTTCATATTGCGCGCCGTCCACTTCGGACAGTTTGGCATCCAGCCCCAGCGCGCGCAGGTTTTCCACCAGCGGGTTGTTGATCCGGCTGAACGACGGGTTGTCTGACAGAACTTCCAGCGTGAAAACCTCGCCCTTGGCATTGCGACGCATGCCGTCGGACCCCACGGCCCAGCCCGCGTCATCCAGCAGTCTGGACGCCTTGCGCAGATTGCCGCGATCAAGCTGTTTCTCGCCCGACACGGCCCCGCTGACCGGCGGATCGGTCAGGATGCCGGCGTCCAGAAGCCCCTCATCGACCAAGGGTTGCAGCAGCGCCACTTCCTCGGGCGAAGGCGCGCCCTCGGCGGCCATCCATGTGTTTTCCCAGAACGAATTCACCCGCGCATAAAGCCCGTAGAACAGTGTCTTGTTCGTCCATTCAAAGTTGAACATCAGGCCGATCGCCTGCCGCACACGAATGTCCTGAAACTTTTCCCGCCGCAGGTTGAAGACATAGGCCTGCCCCGTGGCCTTGGCGCCCGATGGGATCTCCTCCAACTTGACCGCGCCGGATTTTACCGCCGGAAAATCATACTGCTCGGCCCAGATTTTCGACGTGTTTTCCTTGCGGAATGTATAGGCCCCGGCCTTGAACGCCTCGAACGCGGCGGCACTGTCGGCAAAATATTCCATCCGGATCGTGTCGAAATTGTTCTGGCCCTTATTGATCGGCAGCGCCTCGCCCCAGTAATCTGGGTTGCGGCGATAAACGACCGTTTGGCCGATGTTCATGCGGTCAAGGCTGTAGGGGCCGGTGCCGATGAACGGGCGGATGTCGTTTTCCTCCAGATCGCGGGCGTTTGCGACGTAATCCGCTTTGGAAATAACCGAGAGACCGCCCACATCGGCGGGCAGATCGCGCCACGGCACGCCGTCGTTGAAGGTGAACTTGACGCGGTGCGCATCCAGCGCCTCGGCCCCCTTGACGTTCTGCGCAAAGATCCGGCGAAAATCGCTTAATCCCTTGTCGCGGAAAATTTCATAGGAAAAAACCACGTCATCGGCCGTCATCGGCGTGCCGTCGGAAAATTTCACCTCGGGGCGCAGGTTGAAGATCACCCAAGACCGGTCTTCGGGGTATTCGATGGTCGAGCAGAGCAGGCAGTAACTTGACCCGATTTCATCCGCCGTGCCGGTCAGGATGCTTTCGTAAGGCAGGCTTGCAATCACGTCCGACCGGCCCTTGATCGAATAGGGATTGAGCGAGTCAAACCCGCCCGGCCACCACTGCGACATCTCGCCGCCCTTGGGAGCGGCGGGGTTCACATACTCCAGATGGTCGAAATCGGCCGGGTATTTCAGATCGCCAAAAGTCGAAATCCCATGCGCCGTGATGATCGTTTCGGCCCGTGCCAGCGTCACGAAAGCCATGCTGCCCAGTGCCAACAGCCCTGAAAACATTACCAACCGGACCGGATTTGGGCGGGCAAGGCGGGCTACTTTGGTCTGCTGGGTCATCGTGTCTCCTGTGGGTCGGGGTCGCGGCTTGGCGGGCAAAAGCTGCGGCACAGTATGACGTGGCGCGCCGATCTCTCAAGTTCCGTTTGTGTGAAGCAGGGCCCCCGATACGCAAATGGCCGCCCCAAAGGACGGCCATAGTGTCGCACAATCAAAGATCAGATCACTGCTGTGTCGCAAGCCAGGCGATCACATCGGCGCGGTCCTGAACCTTGGACAGGCCCGCAAAGCTCATCTTGGTGCCCGGCGCATAGGCCTTGGGGCTGATCAAGAACTTGTTCATTTCCTCGGGTGTCCAAGGCTGGCCCTCGAACGCCTTGAACGCTGCCGAATAGGCAAATCCTTCAACGGCGGCATGATTGCGGCCAACCACACCGTTCAGATGCGGGCCGGTGCCGTCGGACCCGTCAACCTTGTGGCAGGTCGCACATTTCTTGAACACGGTCTCGCCCTTGGCGGGGTCTGCAGCGGCATAGACCTCGTCAAACGCAGGGCCTTCGTCGGCCGGCTCTCCGGCATCTGCTTCTGCGCCGGCAACTTCTATGGTGTAAGCCTGCGCTTCCTCGCCATGCCCTTCGCCGCCACCATAGATGATCTGCGCTCCCCATGTTCCCAGAAGAAACACCAGAAGCGATCCGCAGAGCGCGCCTACGGCTTTGGTCAATGTCATCGTGTCGAACATGTCAGGTCCTTCTGGCGGTTTGCGCGTTATCTATCCGCTTCCCCCACCCGGTTTCAAGGTATACTAGCGCGACCAATCGCCTCTTTCTGGGGGCAATTCGAACAGGACCCGACAAATGACTGCAAAAATCGCATTTCAGGGAGAGTTGGGCGCCTATTCCCACACCGCCTGCCGACAGGCCCGCCCCGATCATCAGGCGATCCCCTGCCGCACCTTTGAAGACGCGATCGAGATGTGCCGCAGCGGGGCCGCCGATCTGGCGATGCTGCCGGTCGAGAATTCGACCTATGGCCGCGTTGCCGACATTCACAGTCTGCTGCCGGGGTCAGGCCTGCATATCATCGACGAGGCGTTCGTGCGGGTGCATATCGCTTTGCTGGCCGTGCCCGGTGCGACCCTGCCGCAGATAAAAACCGCGATGAGCCATACCGTGCTGCTGGGCCAATGTCGCGACTTCCTGCGCAAACACAACCTTTCGGCCATGACCGGGGCGGATACCGCAGGCTCGGCCAAGATCGTAGCTGAAAAGGGCGATCCGACGCTTGCAGCACTGGCATCCGAACTTGCGGGCGAGATTTACGGGCTGGACGTGTTGGCCCGCGAAATCGAAGATCAGGCCAACAACACCACCCGCTTTCTGGTGATGTCACGCGAACCGAACCCCGCACGGCGCGGGGCGGGACCGATGATCACCACCTTCACCTTCCGCGTGCGCAACATTCCGGCAGCGCTTTACAAGGCGATGGGCGGCTTTGCCACGAACGGCGTGAACATGACCAAGCTGGAAAGCTATATGGTCGGCGGCAGCTTCACCGCGACCGCTTTCTATGCCGATATCGAGGGCCACCCCGACGACGCCAACGTAGCGCTCGCCTTTGACGAGTTGCGTTATTTCACGACGCAGTTCGATGTTCTGGGGGTCTATCCGTCGGATCGTGGCCGGGACTGAACGCTAGCGCCGTTTGGCAGCCTGATAGCGTTCCTCGATATCGGTCAGGATTGTGGTGATCCGCTGATCATAGCGACGTTCAACCCGTGCCTTGGCCAGTTTCAACGATTGCAGCATCAGCCGCGCGCCAAGGGTGCGGGGCTTCAACTCGGTGCCGACAATCACCCGTGTACGTCTGGGCGAAAGCGCCAGCAGATCAATCGCAACCGACCCGTCCAGCGTGGGTCCGTTGCCCACCAGCGTGATCCGCGACGGCGCGTCCACCGATTGCACCCGCATCGACAGTTTGCGTGCCTTGCCGCGAAAGACGAAATCCACCGTCCACGCCGCGCCGACGTCGAAGCGACCCAGCTTGTCGGTGCGCGCAACATCTGCCCCGCGGCGCATCGCGGCGGTCTCCCAGCGGTCCACATCGGTCATCGCCGCATAGACATGGTCCAGTGGCGCCTCGATATCATGTCGTGTGCTCAGCTTCATCTGCGTTCGGCCCCCGTTCGCCCGGTTTTGTCCGGGCTTTTTGTTCTATCTGTGGCAGTTTCGGGTTCAGATACGCCGATCTGCCAACCAGTTTGCAATCAAAACCTGCGCAATTGCACCTTTCCGGGGCGCTTTGATCCGGGGGTGCGTTCCCGCGACAACGCTTGTCATCTCTTCCCGGGTCAGCCAGAGCGCGTCTTCCAGTTCCTCCGGGTCAAGCCGGATGGTGTCGCTGGTCGCCTCGGCCTCGCAGCCCAGCATCAGGCTGGCGGGAAACGGCCAGGGCTGGCTTTGCACATAGCGCACGCGTCCGGTGGTGATGCCGGTTTCCTCGAACACCTCGCGGCGCACGGCGGCCTCCACCGTTTCGCCGGGTTCGACAAAGCCCGCAAGGGTTGAATACATCCCCTCGGGCCAACCGGGAGAGCGGCCCAGAAGCAACCGGTTGCCGCGCGTGACCATCATGATGACGACCGGGTCGGTACGCGGGAAATGCTGCGCACCACATGACGGACAACTGCGCTGCCAGCCCGCCTTGGCAGGCTGCGACGCAGCACCGCAGGTGGCACAAAAGCGGTGGCTGCGGTGCCAGTGTAGCACGGCCTTGGCCGTTGCCACCAGTTCCGCTTCACGCGGGGAAAGTGCGGTCATCACGCCGCGCAACTCGGCAAAGGCATGTGTATCGGGCAAGGCCGGATGGTGCTGCTGCGAAGGGTCGAAAAATCCCGCCTCAACCGCCTCGGCCCCGGCTTCGGGCGACCAGTCCGAAATATCGGCGGCAAAGCGGGCAATATCGTCATCACGGCCCAGAAACACCCGCGTGTCCGCGTGCGCCAGCACCGGGCTTTGCGCATCAACCCAGCCCAACGCGCCCTGATCAACGATCAAAGGCTTGCCGCGCCACAGGGGCAGCACCGCACCCCCGGCAAGCATCGCCGCCTGCGCCGCCGGATCGCCCCGCAATTCCGCCGCCCGGTCCAGCCCCGATCCGGCAAAGGCCGGCAAAATCACATGCTCCATGACACCCTCCGCTGACCCGCCTGTGATGCACGCGGAACCCGCCCCGTGCAAGCCGTCACCGTTCAATAAAAACTGTAGTAAATACAACGCATGGTTGAAGTAATTCTGCACCAGCGCACCACATTTTCTGGTGCAGTGCATCAAGGGAATGTAGTCAAACCCCTGACCGCACATTTATTCCAGTTTTCGTTTATCTCTTGGTTGGCACTCGGACCGTGACTGACCCTCTCTGTCGCGGACTGAATGGAACAGCGATGACAAAATTCCCACACCTTCTGTCCCGACCAAGCCGGTGAGACCGACGGATCCCCCCCCGGCGCGGATCAGGTTGCGGGTGCTATCAACCACCGATCTGCATGTTCATGCCCTGCCATATGATTATTATGGCGATTGCGAATGTCCGTCCAAAGGTCTTGCACGCACCGCAACCCTGATCGCCCACGCCCGCGCCGAGGCCGCGAATTGCCTGCTGTTCGACAACGGCGATCTTTTGCAGGGCAATCCGCTTGGCGACCGCGCCGCGCGGCTGACCGGGCGGGCGCGCAGCACCCCGCATCCGATGATCGCGGCGATGAACACGCTGGGCTACGACGCGGCCACGCTGGGCAATCACGACTTCAACTATGGCCTCGATGTTCTGCTGACCGCCTTGCAGGATGCGCAATATCCCGTTGTATCGGCCAACGTCGCGCGCGCCTTGCCGGGCGATGCACCGCTTTGGCCAGCCTATGTATTGCTGGACCGCAAGATGACCGATGACACCGGAGTGCAGCACACGCTGCGCATCGGCGTCATCGGCTTTTGCCCGCCCCAGATCGTGCAATGGGATCAGCAGCTTCTGTCCGGTCGCATTGTCACGCGCGACATTATCGACACCGCCCGCGATCTGGTGCCACAAATGCGTGCCGCAGGGGCTGATGTGATTGTCGCCCTGTCGCATTCCGGTATCGGCCCGTTGCAGGCTACGCCGGGCATGGAAAACGCGTCAACCGCGCTGGCCGCCGTGCCCGGCATCGATGCGGTTGTGGCCGGGCACAGCCATCTGGTTTTTCCCTCAGCCCAGTTCGAGGGGATGGAGGGCGTCGATGTCGCCGCAGGCACGCTGGTCGGAAAGCCTGCCGTGATGGCCGGGTTCTGGGGGTCGCATCTGGGAGTAATCGACCTGACGCTGACGCGTGCCGTGCAAGGCTGGAGCGTGACCGATGGGCGTTCCGAGGCCCGCCCGATCTGGGCCCGCACCACCGACCGCGAACTTGTCCCGCTGGTGGCCAGTGCGGCCCCGGTTGTCGCGGCGGTCCGCAAGGCCCATGCCGCAACCCTTCGCCTGATGCGTCGCACCGTCAGCCAGACCAAGCAACCGATCCACAGCTATTTCGCCTTGGTTGCCGATATGCCTGCCCTGCATCTGGTGGCGCGCGCGCAGGCCAATTACGTCAGACACGCACTTGGCGGAACACGCTGGGCCGATCTGCCGATTCTGTCGGCCGTGGCCCCGTTCAAGGCCGGAGGGCGCGGCGGGGCGCATTTTTACAACGATATTCCTGCGGGGCCGCTTGCTTTGCGGCATGTGGCCGACCTTTACCAGTATCCCAACGCGATCCGCGCCGTCCGGTTGAGCGGCGCGCAGGTTCGCGCTTGGCTTGACCGCAGCGCCTGCATGTTCAATCAGATCACGCCGGGCATGACGGATCAGCCCCTGATGAACCCCGATTTTCCAAGCTATGATTTCGATATCCTGTGTGGTGTCACATGGCAGATTGATCTGTCACTCCCCGCGCGGAACATGCAGGAAACCGCGCCCGATGCCGCCGGATCATGCCGCATCACGAATCTTGCGCACAATGGCCACCCGATCGACCCTGATGCCGAATTCATCATCGCAACCAACAGCTTCCGCGCCAGTGGCGGCGGCTGTTTTCCGGGCGTGACCGAGGACGCGGTCATATTTGAGGACCCCCAGATGGTGCGCGACATCGTGCTGCGCCATGTGCTGCGGCACGGCACGGCGGCCACATCCAGCCCTCCCGCTTGGCGCTTTGCCCCCCTGCCCGGCACCAGCGTCTGGTTTGACAGCGGGCCGGGTGCCGTGGCGCATCTGGACGACCTCGCCGCCCTGCGCGCCGAAGTCATCGGCGATGCGCCTGACGGTTTCACGCGCTTTCGCCTGCATCTGTGATCTGCTACCCGGGGCGCACCGCAGCCGGAGCCCGTGATGCCTCACCCCCGTTTTGATGCCGTGATCTTCGATCTGGACGGCACCCTGATCGACACCGAAACCGCCGCGATGGCTGCCGGGATGGAGGCGTTTGCCGCCATGGGCGCCAAGGTGGAGCTGACGTTCTTGCACAGCCTCGTTGGCCGCGCCCTGCCCACCGCCATGACCCTGATCGAGGCGCACCGCCCAGGCATCGACCACGCCGCGCTTGACCGTCACTGGGGCGCTGGTTTCGAGCGCAGGCTTGCCGATGCCGTACCGCTGAAAGCCGGAGCCATCGAAGTCTTGCAGGCGCTGACGCTGCCGCGCGCCATCTGCACCTCATCCGGGCGCGAGAATGCGCATTACAAGATCAACCGTGCGGGTTTGGCCGCGCATTTCGCGCATGTGGTGACTTTGCAGGACGTCACTCACGCCAAGCCCGACCCGGACCCCTATCTGGTAACCGCGCGTTTGCTGGCCGCGGACCCGGCCCGCTGCGTGGTGTTCGAAGACAGCGAAACGGGGGCCGAGGCCGCCCACCGGGCTGGCATGTATGTCATTCAGGTGCCGGATTTTCTGCAAACCGATGGCCGCTTTGCCCACCACGTCGCCGCCGACCTTGTGGCGGGGGCGCGCCATGCCGGTTTGATCTAGGCGTCAGTCGCCCGTGCGGTGAAACTGCATCGTCCAGTTGGTTTCCCAGCTTTTGCCCGCATCAGTGGACATCGCCTGTTCCCAGCGCGGGGTCGCACTTGCCGTATCCAGCCAGTGAAACCGCACCAGAACCGGCGTGCCATCATGCGTATCATCGGCATAAAACGCGCCCACACCACCCGTGAACGCCCCGATCACCGGCACGTCAAGCCGGTGCGGCGCGCGCTGATCCAGCCACCAGATCGCCCATGTGCCCTTTGCCGGGTCATAGGACCGGATCGCAATGGCGCGGTAATCGCCGTCCGGAAAGTGGATCAGATTGTCTTCAACATTGCCCAGCCCGTTCAGAACCGGGCGGGTTTCAGAGGTGCCTGCAAACTCCTCCCACAGGGTGCAACCCACCAGACGTTCCCGTAGACGGCGGTGCTGCACCTGCCAGCGCCCGGCTTCAAAATCGAAATCCCTTGATCCATCAGCAGGTGGCATGGGGTGCATCCTTGTTTGGGAGAAGCCCATTTGTTCACCCATTGTTCACATTCTGTCAATCCCAATCGCCCGACTTGCGAATCCCGGACCCTGGGCCTATATGGGGGATGAGAGGTTGGCGCGGGCGAGTGCCTCGCCAACCCGGTCAGGTCCGGAAGGAAGCAGCCGTAACGAGCCCCACTTGGGTCGTTGTCCAGCCTCTCACCCTACTTATTCCGCCGCTTGCCCGGTGCCGCCGATGCCCCCATCGGGGGCGGGAAGCGGCTGTGGGTTGGCGCAGGCGCACAGCCAGCCCGCCAGCATCAATGTTGCGATGATGCGGATCATTCGCCCTCCTCCCGGTAAAAATAGCCGCCTGCCCGGAACCTGTGCGCGCCGGGTTGCGCTTTTTGCAGGGCCGCAGCATCCCGGCCGATACGTTGCAACAGCGCCATCTGGCCCTCGCGGAATATCGCCTCCAATTCCGCCACGGCCTCGGACGAAAGCCCGTTGTAATGTGCGGCGCGTTCAAAGAACGGCGCGGCCTCCAGCACGTTCGCAACCGAAAGCGTCAGGAAATCGCCAGCATTATCCGCCAGATAGCCAATCTGTTCTTCGGACCCCGCGCGCGGCTGATAAGATGTGGCGTGCAGTCGCACCACATCATCCGCGCCAAGGCTGACGGTGCCCGCCGTAATGAGCGGGTCAAGCATGCTGCGCGGATGCACATCGCGGCTGACCGCGTTCGCCAGCGCCTCGAAACTGGGCGCGTCACCCGTGCGAGGCAGCGGCTTGCCGCCATATCCGGGGTCCGTTTGCCACAACGCCACCAACCGCGAGAGGTGGTTGACGCGCCGCTTTGGCCCCTCGCCCTCACGCAGGGCGGCAATATCACGCCGCTGCAATCCGGTCAGTACCGACACGCGGCTGTCAGTCGCGTCGCCCCCCGATTGCCGCAGCGCCGCGCGCACATATTGCCGCTTCAGCCGCTGCGAGGCTTCGGCAAACAGCACCCCGCGCGCCACCAGAAGACGGGCAATCGGGGCGAACAGGGCGTCCATTACGGCGATCATATGGGCATTATGCACATTTTCATTGCCGCACCAAGGCGAATCACATATGTGCATTTTACACATTCAGAAGGACCCGCCATGAAATCCGCCATTCTCCTTATCGCTCTGCTGCCCATGATGGGCTGCGGCTACACCACGCAAACAACATCCGGCGCGGCCTTTGTCGCCGCCACCGATGCAGGCCGCCAGCGCCCGATTGACGCCGACATCGCCAAACTCGCCAGCGTCGAACCGCATTTGGTGTTTCCTGCCCGCATCGGCGTGGTGCGCATCGTGAACGGCGCGATTGATGCCTTTCCCGCCGATGAGGCCGCCCTGCTGGGCGATCTAAGTCAGCGCAATCAAAGCCTTGGCACCTTATTCCCGGTCAGCCCGCTGATCTCGGCACTGGTGAACGGCGAGCCCAAGCGGGGCGAGCGTTCCTCAGTGATCAACGATATCCGCCGCACCGCCGCCCGGCAGCATCTGGATTATGTGTTGGTCTATGAAATCGGCGCGCGCAGCCGTGAGGCGGACTCGCCCTTTGCGCTTGCTGATGTCACGCTGATCGGCGGCGCGCTGCTTCCGACCCGCAATATCCGCATCGCGGGGATCGGTCAGGCGCTGTTTGTGGATGTGCGCAACGGCTACCCCTACGGCACGGCACAAACCGCGCAAGACCTGTCAGGACTGGGTCGCAGCTTCGGCACCTCGCGCCGCACCGAGGCGTTGCGGGCCAAGGCCATTTCCAAAACCGCAGCGGCCCTTTTCCGCGAGGTTGAAAAGATGCTGGCCGACCTTGCCGCAAAATCGCGCCACTGACGGGGGGGGCGGGTGGACGGGGCCGCGCGCCCGGCCTAGTGTCATAGCGTTCGAATCCATCGAGGCCCAATGACCGACGCCCCCGCCTATCAGGTGCTTGCCCGCAAATACCGCCCCGCGACCTTTGCCGATCTGATCGGGCAAGAGGCGATGGTGCGCACGCTGAAAAATGCCTTTGCCGCCGACCGCATCGCGCATGCCTTCGTGATGACCGGGGTGCGCGGCGTGGGCAAGACGACGACCGCACGCATCATCGCCAAAGGGCTGAACTGCGTAGGCCCGGACGGTGAGGGCGGCCCCACGACCGAACCCTGCGGCGTGTGCGAGCCCTGCCGCGCCATTGCCGAAGGCCGCCATGTCGATGTGATGGAGATGGACGCAGCCTCGCGCACAGGCGTGGGCGATATCCGCGAAATCATTGATTCCGTTCACTATCGGGCGGCATCTGCGCGCTACAAGATCTATATCATCGACGAAGTTCACATGCTGTCGACCAACGCCTTCAACGCGCTTTTGAAAACGTTAGAAGAACCCCCCGCGCATGTGAAATTCATTTTCGCCACCACGGAAATCCGCAAGGTTCCCGTCACCGTTCTGTCGCGCTGTCAGCGGTTTGATCTGAAACGGATCGAACCCGAGGTGATGATGGCCCACCTGACCCGGATTGCCACGCTGGAAGGTGCCAGCCTTGCGCAGGACGCGATGGCGCTGATCACCCGCGCTGCCGAAGGGTCGGTCCGGGATGCCATGAGCCTGATGGATCAGGCGATTGCGCATGGCGCAGGTGAAACCAGCGCCGCACAGGTGCGCGCGATGCTGGGGCTGGCTGACCGGGGCCGGGTGCTGGACCTGTTCGACATGATTATGCGCGGCGATGCGGCGGCGGCTTTGGCGGAGTTGTCGGGCCAATATGCCGATGGCGCTGACCCGATGGCCGTGCTGCGCGATCTGGCCGAGATTACCCATTGGATTTCAGTGATCAAGATCACGCCTGACGCCGCCGCCGACCCAACGACGCCCCCCGATGAACAACTGCGCGGGGCTGACATGGCCGAACGCCTGCCGATGCGGGTCCTGACGCGGATGTGGCAGATGCTGCTGAAGGCGCTGGAAGAGGTGGCTCTGGCCCCGAACGCGATGATGGCCGCCGAAATGGCCGTGATCCGCCTGACGCATGTGGCCGAACTGCCCGACCCCGAGACGCTGATCCGCAAGCTGCAATCCATGCCGCAGCCATCCTCGCCGCCGACAGGGGGGGCGCCCGTGGGCGGCGGCGGTGCGCGGCCGACAACGGCGGTGCATGGCCCGGCACTGGGTGCATCCATGGCCCCCTCACGCGGTACGGTGATGCAGGGCGGCGCGGCGCTGGCGTTGGCCGATGGCAGCCTGGCGCATTACGCGACCTTCCCGCAGATCGTTGATCTGGTTCGCGAAAAACGTGACATGATGCTGCTGGTCGAGGTTGAGACCTGCCTGCGCCTTGTGCGCTATTCCCCCGGCCGGATCGAGTTTGAACCCACGCCCGCCGCCCGCACCGATCTGGCCGCGCGATTGTCGTCTCGCTTGCAGGGCTGGACCGGCGCGCGCTGGGTTGTGTCGGTGGTGGGAAGCGGCGGTTTGGCAACCATCGCCGAAGACCGCGACAAGGACCGCCTTGCCGCCGAGGCCGAGGCGATGGAAAACCCGGCGGTGCGGGCCGTGCTTGCCGCCTTTCCCGGCGCAAAGATCGCCGAAATCCGCACCCCCGAGGCGATGGCCGCCGTTGCCGCCGCCGAGGCGCTGCCCGAGGTTGAAGACGAATGGGATCCCTTTGAAGACAGTTGAGGAATGACACCATGCTGAAAGGTTTGGGCGGGCTTGGCGACATGGCCAAGATGATGAAAGCTGCACAGGACATGCAGTCCAAGATGCAGGACATGCAGGACACTCTGGCCTCCATCACCGTTACGGGCGAATCCGGTGCGGGGTTGGTGCGCGCCACGGCGACGGCCAAGGGCGAGCTGACGGGCCTTGATATCGACGCATCCATCCTTGTCGCCTCGGAAAAAGAGGTGGTCGAAGACTTGATTTTGGCCGCGATAAAGGATGCGCAGGCTCGCGCGTCCGACCGTGCGCAAGCGGAAATGGCGAAAATGACCGAAGGGCTGGGCTTGCCGCCCGGCATGAAGTTGCCGTTCTGATGGCCGACGCGCCCCGTGCCATTGAAGACCTGATCGACCTGATGGCGCGGTTGCCGGGGCTTGGGCCACGCTCGGCAAGGCGCGCGGTGCTGATGCTTTTGAAAAAGCGCGGCGCGCTGATGGCCCCGTTGGCCAAGGCGATGGCGGATGTGGCCGTAAGTGCCCGCGATTGCACGATTTGCGGCAATATCGGCTCAGCCGATATCTGTGGCATCTGCGCCGACCCCCGTCGTGCGACGGGCGAAATTTGCGTGGTCGAGGACGTGGCCGACCTGTGGGCGATGGAACGCGGGCAGGTCTTCAAGGGCCGCTATCACGTTCTGGGTGGCACGCTGTCGGCGCTGGATAATGTCGGCCCCGACATGCTGCGCATTCCCCGTCTGGTCGAACGGGTGCAGGGTGAAAGTGTGACCGAGATTATCCTTGCCCTGAACGCCACCGTCGATGGTCAGACGACCGCGTATTACATCGCTGATGTGCTGGCGGCGACAGGGGCCAGCATCACCTCGCTTGCGCAAGGCGTGCCAGTGGGGGGCGAGCTGGATTATCTGGATGACGGCACGATTGGTGCGGCCCTGCGGGCACGCAAGCAGTTCTGAGTGATGCAAGGAGCGGAACTGATGACGAAAGCGGCTGACATTGCCAAAGCTCTGCGCGGCCAGAACGATCTTTACTCTGCCCTGCGCGCCGCCTGCGCCGGGCTGACCGAGGCCGAAGCCGAGACGCTTTTGCCCGCCATCCTGACCTTGTGTGACGCCGAAATCGCCACCCGCCTGCGGTCGGTCGATCAGGGCCTGCTGCGCGCGGTGATGCGTGCCGGGGCGGGTTTTGCAGCCACGAAGAACGCCCGCGCCGTCATCGACCATCTACGCGACAGCACCGTTGCGCCGCTGTTTCAACCCGATATCTCGGCGGCGCAAACCCTTGCTCTGCTGACCAACGGCGAACACCCCGACATGCCACCGTTCAGCGACCCCGCCTTTGATGTGTGGTTTGCGGCAAAAGGCGTGACCTACGGGCTGGGCAGCTATGGCGAAAACCGCAGCGTCTATCAGACCCCGCAATTCGCCGATCCCGCCAGCCCCGAACGCCGCACGCGCCATCTTGGCATCGACGTTTTCGCGCCTGCCGGAACCCCCGTGCATGCCCCCCTGCCCGGGCGGGTGGCGGTGGTCAGCTACAACGCCGATCCGTTGGACTATGGCAATACGTTGATACTGGAGCATAACGCCGGAGCAGCACCATTCTGGACACTTTACGGCCATCTGGCAGGCACTCTGCCCGATCTTTGCCGTGTCGGTAATGATGTGGTGCCGGGTCAGATCATCGCCCATCTGGGCGACTGGCCCGAGAATGGCGGCTGGGCCGCGCATCTTCATTTTCAGGTGATGACAGATATGCTGGAACAGCGCGGTGGCAATTTCTTTGGCGTGGGCCATGTCGGTCTGTGGGATATCTGGCAGCAGATATGCCCTGACCCCAATCTTGTCATGCGTCTGGAAAAGGAACGCTTTTGCGTCTACGCGCAGGAAATGCTGGTCGGCGCAATCACCCGCGCCGACCAGTTTCCAGTACAATAGGATCGCACCCACGCACTTTTTACCGAAATGATAACCGTCGGAAATCTTACCCTCAACCTATGGCATGAATCCGCCGATCCGGACACTTGTCCCTTTAGACAGGTCCTGGACGGACATTGCCCTGCAAAGTATCAACAATTGCGCAAGATCCTTCATATAAGCGCGCATATTGATGAAAAATTGCTGAAAATCAGCGCGAATCATGCGCTTTGCGCGATGGCGAGCATTGCGGCATTCTGCGCAACAGACTGTTCACCAAACGATCAAGATCAGCGTCCTGTCAGGCCCACGGCAGCCTGCACGATATCGTCAAGGGATGGCATGGTGGCTGCATAGGCCGGGCCGGTAGCAATGAAACTGTCCGTTGCCGTAAGCCGCGCCATCGGCACCTGTGTGGCCTCGTGAAAATGCGCCATCAGCGCCTCGGCCACGCCGCCCGAGTGGCGGGTTTCATCGACGATAAGGATGTGCCCGCACCCCTGCACAGCCGCCGTCAGCGCCTCTTTCGGCAGTGGCGACAACCAGCGCAGGTCGATGATCCGCGCCTGGATCCCCGCCGCCGTGATCTGCGGCAAAGCCTGATGCGACAGGTAAGCCCCGTTGCCAAAGGTCACGATCGCAAGATCGGTTCCCTGCCCCGAAATGCCAACCTCGCCCAGCGGGATCGTGCGTTCCGTTGCGGGATAGCGGCACATCCAGCCACCATCCTTGTCGCGGTGCAGGTCGCGTGCAGCGTAAAGGGCAATCGGTTCCAGAAACACCACGACGCGCTGCTCCTCGCGCGCCAGCCGCACAGATTCGCGCAGCATCATCGCGGCATCGGCACCATTTGATGGGCAAGCCAGGATCAGCCCCGGAATATCGCGCAGCACAGCCACCGAATTGTCGTTGTGGAAATGGCCGCCGAACCCCTTTTGATACCCCAGCCCCGCAATCCGCAAAACCATCGGGTTGCTGAACTGGCCATTGCTGAAAAACGGCAGCGTCGCCGCCTCGCCGCGCAACTGATCTTCGGCGTTGTGCAGATAGGCTAGAAACTGAATTTCGGGCATCGGGGTAAAGCCGTTCTGCGCCATACCTATGGCAAGGCCCAGAATGGATTGCTCGTCCAGCAGAGTATCAATCATCCGGTCCGCGCCGAACCGGGCCTGCAGTTTTTGCGTGACGCCGTAGACACCACCCTTCCGGCCCACATCCTCACCCATCATCACAATCTCGGGGTGGTCCAGCATCAGATCGGTCAGCGCCCAGTTGATCAGGCGGCTCATCGGTTGCGGATCGCGCATCTGTTTCATATCCGCCCCGAACACCACCGCGCGCGCTTCGGGCGATGGCCCGTTGGTCGGCGCACACGTCCGCTTTGGCGGGATAAGCGAGGCCGCAACATCTCCGGCGGTTTGCAGACGCGGGCGAGTGACCGCCCGTTCCGCCAACCGTGCCACTTCGGCGCAGGTGTCCGTATAGATGTTCAACGCCGCATCCGGGTTTAAAGCGCCCGCCTGATGCAGCAAACGCACCGCATGCAGCAACGGATCATTCGCTTCGTCAGCCTCAACCTCCTCGCGGGGCAGATAGGTTGTGGGGATATCGGCCCCGGCATGGCCATAAAGCCGGATCGTGCGCAGATGCAAAAACGCAGGCTTGCGGCGGGTGCGGACGAAATCGGCGGCCTCAACGGCGACGCGGAAAGTGTCATAAAGATCAAGCCCGTCAGCGGCAAAGTAAGTCAGACCGGGCCGGGCCGAGAACCCCGCCGCGATCCAGCCCTTTGGCGTCTTGGTGGAAATGCCGATGCCATTGTCCTCGCACACGAACAACAAGGGCAGCGGCATGCCCTGATAGCTGGTCCAACCCGCCGTGTTAAATGCGCCTTGGGCGGTCGAATGGTTGGCCGAGGCATCGCCAAAACTGCACATCGCGATCGCATCATCCGGCAAAAGCGCATGTTCCGGGCGGCGACGGCGGGCGGCGGCAATCGCATAGGCCGCCCCCACCGCCTTGGGCAGATGGCTGGCAATGGTCGAGGTTTGCGGCGGGATCATCAGCGCGCGCGACCCCAGCACCTTGTGCCGCCCGCCGGAAATAGGGTCTTCGGAACTAGCCGCGAACGACAAAAGCATGTCCCAGATGATGTTCTGCCCAACACTCTGATCGGCCACCTGATCCGCCCGCGCGATCTGGAATGCGGCATCGCGGTAGTGCAGGAACGCCATGTCTGTGGGGCGCAGGGCGGCGGCGACAGCCCCCATCCCCTCGTGCCCGGACGAGCCGATGGTGTAGAACCCCTGACCCGCCCGTTGCATCGCACGGCTGGTGCGATCCAGCGCGCGACTGGTGCAGGCGGCCCGATAAAGAGCAACCGCGCCCTTTGGTGTCAACGGCCCCGAGGGGGCCTTGCCATCCGGAAAATCCCGCGCGGCCACCCGGCGCAGGAAGTTGTCGTGAACAATATCGGCGCGGTCCAAGCGGAACTCCTGACAGGTGCGGTGCCAAATTTCTTCGAAGAAATTTGGTTAGAAAAACGCCTGCAGCCCTGTAATTGCCCGGCCAAGGATCAGCGCATGCACATCATGCGTGCCCTCATAGGTGTTCACCGTTTCAAGGTTCACCATGTGGCGCATGATCTGATAATCTTCCTGAATGCCGTTTCCGCCGTGCATGTCGCGGGCATGACGGGCAATCTCCAGCGCCTTGCCGCAGTTGTTGCGTTTCACCATGCTGATCATCTCGGGGGCGGCATTGGCCTTATCCATCAGGCGACCAACCTGCAGGCTGGCTTGCAGACCAAGGGCGATGTCGACCATCCCGTTGGCCAGCTTCAACTGGAAAAGCTGCGTCTGCGCCAAAGGCTTGCCAAACTGCTTGCGGTCCAGCCCGTATTGGCGGGCCGCATGCATGCAGAATTCCGCCGCCCCCATAACCCCCCAAGAGATGCCATAGCGCGCGCGGTTCAGGCAGCCGAAGGGGCCTTTCAGCCCTTCGACAAACGGCAAGAGCGAATCCTCGCCAACCGCCACATCCTTCATCACGATCTCGCCCGTGATGCTGGCCCTGAGCGACAGCTTGCCGCCGATCTTTGGCGCAGACAGCCCCGCCATGCCCTTTTCCAGCACAAAGCCACGGATCTTGCCGCCATGCGCCTCAGACTTGGCCCAGACGACGAACACATCCGCAATCGGCGAGTTGGAAATCCACATCTTCGCGCCGTTTAGCACATAGCCAGTGGCCGTTTTGCGCGCGACCGTCTTCATCCCCGCCGGGTCAGATCCTGCGTCAGGTTCGGTCAGCCCGAAACAACCGATCCACTCTCCGCTGGCCAGTTTGGGCAAAAACTTGCGGCGCTGCTCTTCCGAGCCATAGGCATAGATCGGATACATCACGAGGCTCGATTGCACCGACATCATGCTGCGATAGCCACTGTCCACCCGCTCCACTTCGCGCGCGATCAGGCCGTAGGCAACATAGGATGCGCCAAGCCCGCCGTATTCCTCGGGGATGGTGGTGCCCAGCAGACCCATCTCGCCCATTTCGCGGAAAATCGCGGGGTCGGTGGATTCGTCGCGGTACGCGGCAATCACGCGCGGTTGCAGCTTTTCCTGCGCATAGGCACGCGCGGCGTCGCGCAGCATGCGTTCATCCTCGGAAAGCTGATCTTCCATGCGGAACGGGTCGTTCCAGTCGAACCTGCCCAGATCGGGGGCATCCTTGGCTTTCAGCTTTGGCTGATCCTTGGCAACAATGTTCATGGCGCGCTCCTGCTAACGCTGCAAGCTTAGCGGATTGCTTGATGCCTGAGTAACCCCATTTTGCAAAAATGTTGTGCGTCGAGCGCCTTTGATTCTCCACCAATTTGGCCGGACCAACCGAATCGGGCAGCGTTCCCGCCGGATGATACAATAAACGCCATCAGCGTTTTTCGCTGTGCTGGGCGGCATGCCCACGTAACGATCACAGGACACGCAGGTGGCGCAGCATCCCACACCAGCGAAAAATTCAGGCCTTTGGCTCTTCGACCAAAAGGCCTGCCTTCTCTGCCTCGGCCACGCCTTTCAGCACATCTGCGCTGCCCTGGAATCCGTGTTCAAGAAGGTGTTCGTGATACTTTGTCGCTTTGAATTGCATTGTCTGCGCAATGGCGGTCCGCAGGTTGTCAGGATCATTCTGCGCATAGGTCGAGACAAAGAAGTAGCGCGGCCCGGTCAGATATTCTCCGCAATGCAGCATCGCCGAATTGCTGATGATGATATCGCCGGGGTCGGCGTTGGCCCAGCAGATGTGCCGCTCCAACTCGTCCGCCTCCACAAAGTCGCGCTTGAGCCGGGCCTGAGTCAAAACGTCGCGGTGGCGGTTAAACCATTCAGTCGGCTGAGTAATACCCACTTTTCGGGAAAGATCCTGAAATCTTGACTCATCATGCGAGTTGGGGATGTACCCAAGCGCACCGCCAGAAACACCGCAATAATGCAGGATCCGAACGATCCTCTTCTTGGGATTCCTGAACGAATAATCTGACGTCTCATCTTCGACGAGATGACGATAATCGCGGTGCAGACCGCGTGCAGAATAATGTGCTGCAACGGCCGAGCCAAATTCAAAGCAACCCTTTCCCAGCAGCAACTGTACGACTTCGGCAATCTTGGGGTCAGCAACGTAAGGCCAGAACCGACTGTCCTTCAGCACCGGACTGCCGCCCGTGCCCCATTTCTTCTGCTTGTTGAAAACGTCGACATAGTCTTCGGGTTGAAGGCCTGAAAAACTGATGCAATGCTGATTAAGCAATTGCGACCGTTCCTGAGAATAGACCCGCTTGACCTTGACTATTCCGTAGGTGTTGAAAAGGCCCGCGATGTGCTCGGCGCTGTCGGTTACATCGGCAACCCCGGCCGTCTGATACAGACTGAACGGGTTTATACCGCGCGACAATTCGTCATAGTAAAGACCGATCGGACGCTGGGCGCGGGCCGATGGGCGCACCTGCGCCAATGCCGCCTTGGCCTCAGCTACCGCTTTTCGGGCATTTTGCACGGCGGTTTGTCTGACGGTCTGTGCCACCCGTGACGCCTTTTCGGCTCGAAGCGCCGTCAGCCGTGCATCCTTCAGCGCAGTCAGATTTTCCTGCTTTTCCGCCCGCAGGGCTGCAATCCGAGGGGCCATCTCTGCAATGCGCTTTTCCGCAAGAATCCAGCCTTCCGGTTTCTCGCCCTTGCTGATCTTGGCCGAGCCAATGATGACTCTGGTTCCTTGCACAAGGCGGGTCATCACGCCGGAGCGCGCAATCAGTCTGCGTCGCAAAGATCTCCAACTCGACATTTTGTCCCTTCCTACCGATCAAGAAACCCGTCACCGGGTCATAAGGCTATCTTTTTCGTCGGTTATCAGCACTGCAAAAGACGTTCTCAGCGCGCTTGCATCAAGATCGCAGAGCGCATTTTTGTTACTCTAGCAACTCGAATGGCATATCAGTGCCGAGGGT
>JBBQZP010000040.1:0-30200 GCA_038207585.1 Rhodobacterales bacterium
CGCCCTGACCAAACAATACGTCGGAGCCGTCACCACCATAGATCAAGTCATCGCCATTTCCGCCATAAAGCTTGTCGGCCCCAAGACCGCCATAGATCCGATCGTTATTATTTCCACCACGGATCGTGTCGGCCCCGCCTACTCCGAAGATGGCGTCGTTGCCATTGAAACCCTCAATGCTGTCGCCCTCGACCGAACCCTTGAGCACATCATTTCCGGCCGTCCCGTTGGTGGCCTTACCGAATATTATGTAACTGGCACCACTGCCGTTGCCATTTGGATCTGCCCTGCTGGCACCAACGATAAGGTCATCATACCCGTCGCCGTTCACATCCCCCGCCGAAGAGACGGACCCACCGAAACGGTCACCTGACGCTTCACCATTCAACTTGAAACCTGCGTTTGCACTCAGAGTCGCCAAGTTCAATGTCGATGAAAACCCTCCAGCTTTGCCAAAGACCACATATGTGGACCCCGAACCAAAACCATTTGGATCAGCGAGCGGAACCCCAATGATCAAGTCATCGAATCCGTCACCGTTCACATCGCCCGCTGACGCAACCGAACTCCCGGAGTTGTCATCAGCCGATGCGCCATTGATCTTGAAACCATTGGTTCCAGTCAGCGCAGACAGCTCAAGCGTGGAAGAAAATCCGCCTGATTTGCCGAATACAACATATGACGAACCGGAAAAGTTTCCGGTCCCGTTGGCCCCTGTCGATCCAATTACGACGTCGGCGAACCCGTCACCATTCACATCCCCGGCCGCAGCCACCGAGTAACCAGAAAGATCACCCTGTGCCTGACCATTGATCTTGAAGCCGTTACTTCCATTCAACCCAGAGAGTTGCAACGTGGAAGCGAACCCGCCAGCTTTTCCAAACACAACGTAGGACGCCCCTGAATCCTCGCCGTTTGGATCGGCACGCGAGGCACCGACAATCAAATCATCAAAGCCGTCGCCGTTCACATCCCCGGCGGTAGAAACGGAAAATCCTGAACGATCGCCCGCAGCTTCGCCATTGATCTGGAAACCATTGCTGCCAGTCAGCGCCCCCAGTTCAAGTGCAGCATCAAATCCACCTGCCTTGCCGAAAACGACGTAGGAGGCTCCAGATTGGCTGCCATTTGGATCTGCTCGATAAGATCCGATGATCAAATCGTCGAACCCGTCACCATTCACGTCTCCCGCCAAAGAAACGGAACGCCCAGAGCGGTCGTCCGAAGTTTCTCCGTTGATCTGGAACCCGTTGTTGCCATTGAGCGCCGAAACATTGAGATTCGCGCTGAAACCGCTCGCTTTCCCAAACACGACATAGGACGCGCCCGAGAATGTGCCGTTCGGGTCGGCACCATTCGCCCCCACGATCAGATCATCATACCCGTCACCATTCAAGTCCCCGGCGGACGAAGCCGAAGCCCCAAAATAGTCGTAAGCCGACTCGCCCTTGATCTGGAACCCATTGCTGCCGTTCAGATCGGACAAGTTCAATGTCGCGTCAAACACTCCACTTTTTCCGAACACAACATAGGACGCTCCCGAATCAATACCGTTGGCATTGGCGCGAAAGGCGCTGACGATAAAATCGTCAAAACCATCGCCGTTAATGTCGCCCGCTGCGGACACACTGTTGCCGGACAGATCACCCGGTTTTTCGCCGCCGATGAGGAACCCGTCTTTACCACTCAATGTCGATACATTTACAACTTTACCGAAAGTGCTCATTTCAACTACCTTTTCCAAAATCTTCAGCGGAGACAAACGGGCTACGTCTTAATGGTCAAACTTTGACCGAGGTCAGATTCTTAATTTAATGAAAAGCTTAACACATCGTTTTCGTCAGTCAACGGGGCTGTTCTTCGACGGCGTATCGCGAATTCAGTTCTGAATTGGGCTTCGTGATCCGACCCTCAGCGTCTGACCGTCCGAAGGCAGAGCTTTTCTGCTTCGATCAGGGTGACAGGCTGGTGATGCCCCCTGATTTCGTCAGCCTCATCGGGTCTTGTTGCCGAACGCAGTGTGCCGTTGCTCGGTGTACTATCGCCGCCGCGCCTATGAGCCGCGTCCGAAGGGGTCAGGAACCCGTGCTGGTTCAGACACTCGGTGCAGCATCGACCGAACACTCCGATGAAAGAATTATCGGCCGGCTTGACTGCGGGGTGTCGAACACCACGGCGCGCTGAAAGGCCCAGAGGTCCGTGTCGCGCGCTACGAACTTGCTGCCCGGACGCCCCTAATCGTCTTGAGGTCGACTGTCGTGTGGCACAACCGGTCGAGCATCGCCGCACCATCATCGCCGCGATAGCTGTAGCGCCTTTCAAGTACCGCCGCATGGCACGAGACGGTGCGACCACGGTCAGCGCCCGCATTTTCTGGCGAGTCGCAAGCTGGTCAGGCACGAAGCCCTTTGCCATCCCGTAAAACCGGGTCGGCTCAGGTCGCACACTGTCCGGCACTAGCGCTCGCGGAAAGCGAGCATCAGCTGATGCTGCATCGGGGCCATAAGATAGCTCATCACTGACCGGTCGACTGTATGCAGATAGGCTTCAACCGGCATGCCAGGCAGCACCTCGACGTTGCCCAGCCGGGCCAGCTCGGTGGGGGTAACAGCGACGGTAAGACGATAGAAGCTTTGCCCCGTTTGCGGATCGCTGATCGCGGCTGGCGAGATGGACGCAACCCTTGCTTCAATCCTTGGCGTGGTCCGGTGATCAAGGCCCGAGAACATCAATTCAGCCCCTTGCCCGACATGCACCCGTTCCAGTTCCTTGGCAGGCAGGCGGACTTCAAATTCGACAGGCCCGTTCTGCGGCACAATCTGCATGATGACTGCGCCCGGTGGAACAACGCCGCCCACGGTGGTGACTTGCATCTCATGCACAATGCCGTCGGACGGCGCGCGAATTTTAACCCGGTCCAACTGGTTGCTCAGCGTGATGATTTCAAGAATGCGCTCCTCGATCTCGTCACTGGTGGAGCGCAGATCCGTGGCGACTTGTTCGAGAAACGAGTTTTCGGCCTGACTTGCCTCGATGCTGGCATCACGGCCCGCATTCACGAACCTCGCCAGTTCGGCACGGTTTCCCGCTATGTCACCCAAGAGGCCCGCCTCGTTACTTTGCAGATCAAGCATCTGGCTCTCACGGACCATGCCGTTGGAGTACAGCTTTTCAACATTGCGCAACTCGCGCTCCAAAAGGACGAGTTGCTCTTCGCGCGCCTTCATTTGTGCCAAAAGCCCAGCGGTCTGGTTGTCAAGCTGTGCCAGACGTTCTGTCAGCTGGTCGCGCCGACCTTGGCGCAGCGCCGACCGGGCGATGAAAATCTTGGTCTGGCCAACTTCGGCGTCCTGTGTGTCGGGCGTGGCAAACGGAAGTGCGCGATAGTTGTAGACGGGAGCGGAAAAACCCGCCTGTTCGGCGCCAAGACGGGACTGGCGCGCCAGCAGGGCGGCGAGACGGGCGCGGCCCATGTCGAGTTTGGCCTTGATCAGCGTCGGGTCCAGTTCCAGAAGGACCGCGCCAGCCTTGACGCGGTCACCGTTGGCCACGAGAATGCTCGCCACCGATCCGCCTTCAAGGCTTTGGACCTGACGCGGCTTTCCGGGCACCACCGCCTGACCGGAGCTGATCACGGCCCCGCTGATCTGGGTCAGCTCTGCCCAAAGGATGAACAAGACAAGAAACGCAAGGCTCGCCACGACGCCAATGCGTGTAGCCGATCCGGTTTCAAGGTGTGGCCTGCGGGGAATCGCGGCCGCGTTGAACGAAGCGCGGACCGGGTCTGCCGACATGCTCATGCAGTGCCCTCCGCTGCGGCTGCGCCAGAGACGGCAGACCTGTTCTTCAGCTCCAGAAAGCGGCGGCGCAGAACGGCAGCGGCACTGCTGTCATCAACAACACCGTCATTCGCATATGCTGCCTTCGGTGAATCGTGACCCCAGGCAACTGACACGCCGGGCTGAAGACGTGCGCGTGCGTTCGGTGTGGCGCGCCGAGGCGGGAATTGGGTTGCGGCCGCAGCGGCAGGAGCCTCTTTGACAACCTCGTCAATGCGGCCGTACTTGATCATTTCGCCGGCGTTCAGGACCATCACCTTGTCCATGACGGACAAGGCGTTGGGGCGATGCGTCATCACGATGACGGTTGTTCCACCAGCCTTCAACTCTCTGATGGCATTGAGAAGTGCTTCTTCGCCCGAAGCATCAAGGCTTGCGTTGGGTTCATCCAGCACCACGATGCGCGGTTTGCCGAAAATGGCGCGGGCCAGACCAAGTCGTTGAATCTGCCCCCCCGAAAGGGGCTGGTCTGGGCTTCCCAGCATTGTGGAGTAGCCAAGAGGCAAAGCCAGGATCATCTCGTGGACCCCTGCCATGCTCGCGGCCTCGATCAGATCGGCATCTTTGGCCAGTGGGGAAAAGCGGGTAATGTTGTCGCGCACGGAACCGGGCAGCATCTCGACCGATTGCGGCAGATAGCCGATATGGCGGCCCAGATCGGCACTGTTCCACTGCGTTCGCGTGGCGCCATCCATGCGGATCTCGCCCGCGTCCGGCTGCCACACGCCCACAAGAAGCCGAGCGAGCGAGGATTTGCCCGAGGCACTGTTGCCGATCACGCCCAAAGCCTCACCAGGGTTCAGATCGAAAGAGATGCCTTTCAGCACTCGCCGACGCTCACCGGCCATGACGGCCTCCCCCAAACGCAGCAGTCCCGTCGCCGTTATCTGTCCGGTCGGAGCCGGAAGCTGCACCCGCCCTGCCTCGCTGCGCTGCGTATCAAAAAAGTCTCGCAGTCGACGATGCGCCACGGCGGCGCGGGCGATTGCCTTCCATTGGCCGATGATCTGATCGACGGGTGAAAGAGCCCGACCCGAAAGGATGGATGCCGCAATGATCATGCCGGCAGACATTTCGTGGCGCAGGACCAGAAACGCACCAAGCGTCAGGATCGCGGATTGGAGGAACATCCGGAACGCCTTTGAAAAGGCTGAGGTCGCTTCGGTCTTGTCGCTACCGGCCTGACCGACGGCAAGGCTAGCATTTTGAAGGTTTAGCCAATGCGAACCGACGTTGGCCTGCATGCCCATCGCATCAACCAATTCGGCCTGGCGCATTCCCCTTTCGGCAAAGTCGCGGGCGCGTGCGTCGCCCGCCATCGTGAGGTCGGTCGTGCCTTTGGTCAGCCAGTGGTTCACCAGCGCAACCGCAATCACCACACCAGCGCCTCCCAGCGTCAACCAGCCAAGAAGAGGATGGATCAGGAACAGCACGGCCAGGTAAAGGGGCATCCACGGCAGATCAAAGACCGATCCGACCGCCGGGCTGGACAAAAAGCCGCGCAATATCTCAAGATCACGCAACGGCAGACCTGCTGAACGCTCGCCCGCAATTCCCGAACGCAGCCAGGCACGAAACGCCTCGGGTGCGACCTCGCTGTACAGCCGCATAGCCGCCCGAGACAGGATGCGGGCCCGGAGAAATTCGTAAATGCCGTAGAATACATAGGCCAGCGTCACGATCACGAACAAGCCCTGCAGTGTCGCCACGGACCCCGATGACAAAACCCGGTCGTAGACCTGAAGCATGTAAAGCGATCCGGTCAGCATCAGAATATTGATCAGCGCGCTGAAGAGGCCAGCTGCCAACGCAGGCCGCCGCATCATAAATTGAGCATGGCGATAGATATTCTTGTCAGGGAAATTGATCGCTTCGGTGCGGTCAACCGCTTTTGCTCCAGCCCGCGTGGCCTTTTTCTTGTCCGTCATTTGCCTGCCTATAATCGCTGATGGCGTCCATCGCTTCGACCAAGTTTTGCGAGCCATCCCGGACTAGCCTTCGAAGGCCGGTTTGCGTCTGCAATTGCTCTATTACCCCTAAACCAACCAACTCTGGGCCTGTATCCCCGATATTGTTGCGATCTGACACCCCGATATTGGCGCCTTTGTGACCAATTCTAATCGTAAAGATGTTTTCGGCAACAATTTGCCCATAACCATACGATCATCCGCCGATGCTGATGCGGGTATCAGAGATTGATCTGAAATTGCACAAAACCCTGCTTACAATTGTATTATTCATGCCAACCGCAAGTTCTGCCCGGCCCCGGTATTGGCTCAACACTGCCTCGGAGCAGTTTCGCGATTGTGTGTTTTGGCACGCAATTTCGAAACGTTAAGTCGCGGTATCGGCGTGCAATTTTGATTGCCCTGATGTTGTGTCAGACCGATCTTCGACACCGCTTTTGTACCAACCGCTGCGGAGGATTGCGCGCCCTGCTGACACGCTCCTCAGGCAGCAGCTGACTGCTTTGAGGTGAGCGTCCGCCTGGCCAGCTTTCAGGGCCCGGGCTATCACGATCCGTTGTTTTGAAAGTTGTCTTCTGGACTTTCAGAACGCCAATTCTACAAGCTGCGACAAAGTGTCTCGCGAGAGGGTAAATGCAAAAGACCAGAACAGACGATGCGCCAGTAGTAACACTGCTGGTTGCGGGGGATCGGTCTGCTTTCGAACGGCTCAACTACAAGCACAATGCATCATTGATCCGCGTCGCCACCGGAATAGTGCGTAGCCGGGCTACAGCTGAAGAAGTAGCGCAGGACACTTGGATTTCTGTGCTGCGCAACATCGGCGATTTTGAAGGGCGGTCATCCCTTGCGGGTTGGATTTATTCGATTTTGATCAACAAGTCGCGCACCTATGCCAAGCGCGATGGGCGTGCTGTTTCCTTTGACGACGATGGGAAGGATGGGGGCATCTGCCGTGATGGGGTGGTTCGGCCACTTCATGATCGGCATGCTGGCTTGGGGCGGCGGTTTTGTGTTGCTCTACCACCGGGTCCCTGGTGACACGGCGCTGGTCAAGGGCATCGGAGTTGGCGTTGCCGTTTGGCTGGGAATGATGGTGATGCCGATGGCCTACGGGGGGCCGTTTGGCATGGCGTTCGGGATGATGACGCGGGTCTTGCACATCGTCTTCGGGGTCGTTTTGGGCACTGTGTTCTATCTGCTGGTCGAACCGAAAGCGGCCTTCCACTGAATATCTAGGGTTCGGGCAGATCAGAAATCAATTTGGATCCTTTGGGAAATGGGCAAAATATGCACAGCGAACAGATCAGTTTTCCGGGCTCGGCGGGCGTCATGCTGGCCGCCCGGCAGGATCGGCCCGAGGGCCCGATACGCGCAGCGGCCATTCTGGCGCATAATTTTACCTGCTCCACGGATAGTGTCCGCCCTGAGGGCGATTGTTCGGCTGATGCCCGCACGGGTCTTCTGGCCATCGCCGAAAAATGTCCGCTGCACCGGACGCTTCACGGTCAGGTGCTGATCGTCATCGCACTCTCCTGACCCAAAGAAAGAGAAAATCCTATGACCCCTGCCGAAGTTCTTGCCCTGACGGCAATGCCACCCTCCAACCCCAGCTATCCGCGTGGACCTTACCGCTTTATTGGCCGCGAATACCTGATCATCACCTATGAATCCGACGCCGACGCAATCCGGGCGATGGTTCCCGAACCTCTGGTTCCCGATGGATCGAACCATGTCCATTACGAATGGATCGCCATGCCGGACAGTTCGGGCTTTGGGTCCTATCAGGAATCCGGCGTGGTCATTCCCTGCCTGCTGAACGGCGAGTCGGTGAATTACACCGCGATGATGTTTCTGAACGACGAGCCGCCAATTTCGGCCGGGCGCGAGATCTGGGGCTTTCCCAAACGCTGGGGCGAACCGAAACTTGAAGTGCGCACCGATACGCTGACCGGCACCCTGCATTATGGCGGCGAGCGGGTGGCGATGGGCACCATGACCTACAAGTATGAGGATCGTCTGGCCCCAAACCCGGCCGATCGTGGCAAGCATCTGATGAAGACGTCGGTCAATCTCAAGATCATCCCTTGCGTCACTGGTGGCACGCGGATCGCCGAACTGGTGGCCTATAACCTGACCGACATATCCATGCATTTTCACTACTCAGGCCCGGCCCGGCTGCATCTGATCCCACATATCAATGCGCCCGTCGCCGATCTGCCGGTGCGACGGGTGATTGAAGGGCGGCATTTCAAGGCCGACCTGACCCTGCCCTATGGCCGCATCATTCATGACTATCTGGCTTGACCTGAAAGGACAGACCAATGACCCGACACACCAAGAAATCTGTGACGGTCGAGGAACTGGCCGCTCTTGCCGTGTTCCTGACCACCGACGCAGCGTCCTCGATCACCGGCACTGCCCTTCCTGGTGATGGCGGCTGGACGGCACACTGATGGAAAAGGCCGTCAACCACCCTAAAAGAACGGCTTCAGCCAACACAAAGCGCGTCAATCTTGCCCTGCAAGGCGGCGGCGCTCATGGTGCTTTTACCTGGGGCGTTCTCGATTTCCTGCTGGAGGATGGCAGGCTGGAAATCGCGGCAATATCGGGCACATCGGCGGGGGCCATGAACGCAGTGGCGCTGGTCGATGGCTTCAGCGCCGGAAGTGCCGAGAGTGCGCGTGCAAAGCTGGAAGGATTCAGGCAAGCAATGCGCGACGGGGCAAAGAACAGCCCGATCAAACGCGGACCGATTGACGTGATGATGGGCTACTGGAGCCTTGATCGGTCCGTGGGCTATCACATGATGGACGCGATGAGCCGCATCTTTTCGCCCTATCAGATGAACCCAAGAAACATGAACCTGCTGAAGGATGCGCTTGAATCCTGTGTGAATTTCAGTTGCGTGCAAAGCTGCAACAGCATTGATCTGTTCATTTCCGCGACCAATGTCGAAACCGGGAAGGTCAAGGTGTTCGACAGCACCAAGCTGACCTCAGACTTGGTCATGGCCTCGGCCTGCCTGCCCAACCTTTTTCAGGCGGTGTTGATTGACAATGTGCCCTATCGGGACGGCGGCTATATCGGCAATTCGGCACTGTTTCCGTTTCACTCCGGCTCTGATACCGCTGATATCATCGTGGTGCAGATCAACCCGATCAAACGCAAGGGTGCGCCGCGCACCCCACAAAAGATCCAGAACCATGTCAACGAGATCAGCTTCAATTCAAGCCTGCTGAAAGAGTTGCGTGCGATAGATTTCGTCGCCCGCCTGATTGACGAAGGAAGGTTGGATCCGGAACATTACCGCCGCGAGCGCGTTCACATCATCGAGAATAAAGCCGCATTGATGAAGATGGGGGCTTCGTCCAAGATGAATGCCGAATGGGAGTTTCTGACGCATCTGCGCGATCTGGTGCGGTCCTCTTCGGCTGACTGGCTGGATCGTCACTTCAACGATATCGGCCAGCGGAGCACCGTCAATCTTCGGACAACGTTTTAGGGCATCGGACCACAACACCAAGGATAATGCATTCTGCCAGCAATTCGCAATTTTTCCCGTGCCGCACGCTGGCCGGTGCTAAAATAAGGAATCGACAAGGAACACAGGATGAGAACGAAGATCCGGGCGCGGAACGCAGGTTTGGGATTTGTGGTGATGGCGCTGTTCGCGTCTGCCGCCAACGCAGAAGTTCAACTTTCGTTTTACGGCGGTGTTCAGTCGACACCTCACAGTACGGTGACGGATTCGAACCTCGGCAAGGCCTTCGTAAAGTGGGATGGTCAATCCTTTGAGCCGCCCCCTTATTACGGCGTGCGCGCCGTATGGTGGCAGGATGCGCGTTGGGGGTTCGGTGTCGAGTTCAATCATACCAAAATTTATGCGAATAATCCGGAAAAATACGGCTATTCGACGCTGGAATTCACTGACGGTTTGAACATCATCACTGCAAACATCTGGCGGCGTTGGCAAAATGGCGGTCGGTTCACGCCATATGTGGGGGCGGGTCTTGGCATTGCCGTGCCACATGTTGAGATCACGCCCATTGGCGGGCCAAGTACGTTTGAATATCAGCTGACCGGACCCGCGGCACAGTTGGTCTTGGGAGTCAGCTATCAATTCAACGATCGGTGGTCGGCTTTTACCGAATACAAGGGTACCTATTCCAGCAATGAGGCGGATCTTAAAGGCGGCGGCACCTTCAAGACTGACATTTTCACCAATGCCCTGAATATTGGGGTCAGCTATAGCTTTTAGGGCTGGTTCCCACGCGACAAGCGATGAAGGTTGACCAACTGAGGTTTTCATATATTTCGTCTTCAGTTGGAACATGCTCCCCTCATCGTGTCGTTCGTATGGCCACTACTTTGGGTGCGGTGGCGGGAAAATTGCGCCCATTCGCGTTCGCATCCTCTTCGGTGGCTATTCGGAGTTTTGATCTCGCGAGGGGTGGGTAGCCAAGCCATCAACATTGCTTTCGCGGAAGGGATGTTTGCATAGCTGTGGAAGCTGCCAGTCCAACTGACTGTTGGCTGTTCCTTCGTCTCCTGCAACCTTGCCAGTAGGTTCACGCCCTTCAACAGCCGCACGCGACAAGGATACATCCGCATTATCCGTACGTCAGGGCCACAATGACTATCCTTGACCCGATCCTCCAGAAGTTGGGACTGAACGGCTAATGGTTGTGGCGTGGCAACGTGCGGGCGATCCGGTGAAACCCGGCTGCCGAACGCAGCACAGCACCGTCTCCCAGTTGGGTCGCCTCGTTTCGATAAATCTTTTGCCAAGGGGTCTGGGCTGACGGTATCGGGGGCAGACCACCCTCGCGCCGTCGCGCGATCTCGTCTTCGGACACCAGCATGTCGCAGGTTCCAGCGTTCAGGTCGATGCAGATCATGTCGCCGCTGCGCACCCATGCCAAGCCACCACCTGCCGCACTTTCCGGCGAGGCATGAACGATCGACGGGCTGTCGGCGGTGCCGGATTGCCGCCCGTCGCCGATGGTCGGAAGGCTGGTGATACCCGCGCGGATCAGCCGGTCGGGGGGCTGCATGTTCACCACTTCGGCCGCGCCGGGCCAACCGATTGGACCGGAGCCACGGATCACCAGAATTGACCGCTCATCGACATCAAGCGCGGGGTCGTTGATCCGGGCGTGGTAATCCTCGGATCCATCGAACACAACTGCGCGGCCCACAAAGCGATTTTCGTGCCCCGGATCGGAAAGGAACCGGCGGCGGAAATCCTCGGAAATCACGCACGTCTTCATGATGGCGAAATCAAAGAGATTGCCTTTCAGCACCCGAAACCCCGCGCGCTCCATCAGGGGGTTGGCATAGGGACGGATTACCTCACGGTCCTTCGCTTCGCGACCCTCAAGGTTTTCGCCGATCGAGCGGCCACTGACGGTTAGGCAATTTGTCGACAGGACACCGGCTTCACGCAATTCCCACATGATCGCGGGCACGCCGCCCGCCCGGTGGAAGCGTTCCGACAGGAACTGCCCCGCCGGTTGCACATCGGCCAAAAGGGGTATGTCATAGCCATGAACCTGCCAATCTTCCTGACTCAACTGCACCCCGGCCGTTTCGGCAATCGCCGCAAGATGCGGTTGAGCATTGGTCGATCCGCCAAGCGCCGCATTCACCCGGATCGCGTTGAGCATGGCCTCGCGCGTCAGAATCTGCGACGGACGAAGATCCTCCAGCACCAGGCCAACCGCCCGCTTGCCGGTGCGATACGCCATCTGCCCGCGTTCCCGATACGCTGCCGGAATTGCAGCACAGCCGGTCAGGGACAGGCCCATCGCCTCGGCCAGTGCATTCATGGTCGATGCGGTGCCCATGGTGTTGCAATGCCCGATCGACGGGGCAGAGTTCAGTGCCGCTTCCAGAAACTGTGCCCGGTCAATCTCGCCCGCCGCATAGCGGCGGCGTGACTGCCAGATGACGGTGCCGGACCCGGCCAGACGTCCTTCATGCACGGAATCCAGCATCGCACCGCCCGACAGAACAATCGCCGGAATATCGACGGTTGCCGCCGCCATGATCGCGGCGGGCGTGGTTTTGTCACACCCTGTGGTCAGCACCACGCCGTCAATGGGATAGCCATGCAGCAATTCGACCAGCCCCAGATAGGCAAGGTTGCGGTCAAGGGCCGCAGTCGGGCGGCGGCAGTTCTCGAAGATCGGATGGGTCGGAAACTCCATCGGAATTCCGCCCGCATCGCGGATTCCGTCACGGACCCGTGCCGCAAGGTCAATGTGGTGGCGGTTGCACGGTGTCAGGTCACTGCCCGACTGGGCGATGCCGATGATCGGGCGGCCCTCGGTCAGTTCCTCGGGCGTCAGTCCATAGTTCATGAAGCGTTCAAGATAAAGCGCGGTCAGATCGGCGTGATCGGGGTTGTCGAACCAATCCTGACTGCGAAGGCGGCGGCGGGTCATGACAACAGCCCGCGCGCCGCCAGATTGCCCATCAGCGCGCGCGCACCGAAGGTCCAGGGCGCGATGGCGTCGCACGGCTGGACCTCGTTCACCAACCGCCCCAGCATTGGCGATGCGACCGTCACCCGGTCGCCTGAATGGTGGGTGAAGCCCAGACCCGGCCCCTCGCGGTCCTTTGTCGGCGCAAACATGGTGCCCAGATACAGCATCGCGCCATCGGGATAGTGATGGCTGGCGTTCAGCATTTGCGCGGCGATGTCGGCAGGCGCCCGCGAGATATGCGTCATGTCGGAGTGGTCCGACAATTCGAAACCGTCCGTTCCGCTGATCTCCAACCCCAAGCGCAACCGCCCCACGTCCTCCAGCGAGAAACTGTCGTCGAACAGCCGGATGAATGGGCCAATCACAGCCGCCCCGTTGTTGTCTTTCGCCTTGCCAAGCAGCAGGGCAGACCGGCCTTCGACGTCGCGCAAGTTGACGTCATTTCCCAGCGTCGCCCCAAGGATCACACCGCGCGAATTGACGGCCAGCACCACCTCTGGCTCCGGGTTGTTCCAATGCGAGGCGGCATGCACGCCGATCAGGGCGCCGCATCCGACTGCTGCCATCGGCTGCGCCTTTGTGAAAATCTCGGCATCCGGGCCGATCCCGACCTCCAGATACTGTGACCAGAGGCCTGCCTTTTGCAGATGCGCCTTGACCAGCGCGGCCTGATCCGATCCCGGAACCAGCCCGCGCAGACTTCCGCCCAAAATATCAGCCAGCTCCGCCCGGATCACTTCGGCCCGTTTCGGGTCGCCCTTGGCGCGTTCTTCGATCACCCGTTCCACCATCGACCCTGCGAATGTCACACCCGCCGCCTTGATCGCCTGCAAGTCGCACGGCGCGAGCAGCCGCCCCAACCGGCCAGTGTCATTTCCAGTGTCCAGATATCCGTCAAGCAGCCCCAACGAAGGGCCGCCGGCTTGCAGTGCCGACAAAAGATCCTCACGCTCCAGCAGGCCGGAAACGGTGGGCGACAGGTGGCACAGGTCCAGCACCTCGCTGCCGCGCACCAACACAGGGCTGGGCCCGCCCGCCGCATTGGACCAGACGCGGCCAATCAGCACTCCGTCCTGCCCCTCTGGCACTATATTGCTTGCGCGAAGTTCAATCCCGTTCACCACAGCCCCCTGCCTTCCGTTCACACTGTAACCTTTGATCCCCGCCCATAAATCAGTAGCATACCGATGATGACTGTCCCATAAATGATCTGGCGAAATGCCTCGGGCATCTGCATGATCGACAAAACCGAATTCAGCAACACGATCAGCACCACGCCTACAAAAGTACCCGCATAGCGCCCGCGCCCGCCAAGGATATGAGTACCTCCCAGCACGACCGCCGCAATGGCCGGCAGCAGATAAGTGTTGCCCATCCCCTGATAGGCCTTTGCCGAATACCCCGCCAGCAGCACCCCCGCCAGCGCGGCACAGAGACCCGAGCCGACAAAGGCACCGGTGATGGCCGCGCGGGTGCGGATGCCCGACAGCCAGGCAGCCCGCTCCCGCGTGCCGATGGCGTAAAGCGAGCGGCCAAAGGTCGTTCGTACAAGAAGGAACGTCACCAGAAGCGAAACCCCGATCCAGACGAACAGCGCTACAGGCACCCCCAGAAGACGCGATTTGGCCAGCGCAAGCATGGCGGGTGTTGCCTGATCTTGCGGCGCAAAGCCACCGGTTTGCGCCACCATCAGACCGCGCAGCACCGTATCCAGCCCCAGCGTGAAGATCATTGACGGAATGCGCAGCACCGACACGCCAAAACCGTTGACCAGTCCGACACAAAGCCCTACCGCCAGCCCTGCCGGAATGGCCCATGCCCCGCCAACGGCGGTGGCAACCATCGCGGCGGCGGTCAGCGTCCAAGGGATCGACAGGTCGATATGGCCGATCAGGATCACCAGCATCATTCCCGCCGCACAAATGCCCAGAAAAGACCCGATCTGCAGTTGTTGCATCAGGTAGGCGGGCTGCAGTAGCGGCATCGTGCCGGTGGTGGACAGGGTATAGGCAGTGCCGATCAGCAGGATCAGCAGAGTGAAACCCAAAGCAATCGCAATCGGGCGGTCGGCAGGGCGCAGGCGCAACTTCGCAATCATCGAAACAGCTCCAGCCGGTTTTTGACCTGAAGGGTTCTAAACGCTACAGCGCTGACTGCGGCCAGCAGCACCAGCCCTTCAATCAAAGGTTGCAGAAGTGGGTCGATGTCGAGAATCCGGAAGTAGAACGAAACCACCCGCAAAATCATCGCCCCAAAGATCGAGGCTATCACTCCGCCGGTGCCTCCCAAAAGCGAAGTCCCGCCCAGCACCACGGCGGCAATGGAGTTCAGCGTGTAGGTTCCGGCCTGAACCATATCGGCGTTCCCGGTAGAGGTCTGTATTGCAAGATACAAACCGCCGCAGGCCGCAAAAAACCCTGCCAGCGTAAACGCGGCAATGCGCGCGCGGTCGATGGGCAGGCCCGAGGCGAAAGCAGCACCCTCAGCCGAGCCGATGGCATATATCGTACGCCCCGTCACAGTCCGCTTGAACGGCAGCCAGACGAGACAGGCCACGCCAAACAGCAGGATCAGTGGCACCGGGATATTGCTGATTGGGCTCAGCCAGGCGGCTGTTCCTCCGTCAGCAAACCCATAGGTTTCAGCGAAATCCGCGACCGAATTTGTCAGCCCCCAACTCAGATCCCCGTCGACATCTCCGCCCGGCGAGGGCCGGATCAACAACGCAAGGCCAATTGCGATGGCCCCGGTGGCCAATGTGGCAATGATCGGCTGTATGCGGCCATACACGATTATCAGCCCGTTCATCATACCGAAGCCCGCGCCCACCAGCAGGGTCACAATCATGCCAAAGGCAATTTCCAGCGGCGTTCCATTCAGCAGAACCGAAGCGACACAAGAGGCCAGCGTCATCACCGCGCCCACGGAAAGGTCAAGCCCACCCACCAGAACGGGCACCGTCTGCGCCATGGCGACAAAGCCGATGGCGGCCAACTCATTGGAATTCTGAACCAGAACGGCAGCCGAAAAACCTCGAGGGTGCAGCAGGTTATAGAAAAGGTACAGTACCAAGAACAGAATGATCGCCGCTGTAAAACCCTTGTTCTGACTGATCCAGTGCCTCATGCAGCCGCTCCTTCAATATTCAGCGAGGCGGCCACGATCGCCTCTTCCGTGATCGCCTCCCCGGTCAGCTCTCTGACGACCCGGCCCGCGTAAAGCACGATCACCCGGTCCGAACAGCCAATCAGTTCGGCGTAGTCGGACGAATAGAACAGGATGGATTTCCCTTCGTCCGCCAAGGCCCGCATCATGCGAAAGATTTCCTGCTTTGTGCCCACGTCGATGCCGCGCGTCGGGTCGTTCAACAGGATCACATCCGGGTTGATCATCAGCCATTTGGCGATGACCACTTTTTGCTGATTGCCGCCCGACAGGGTGCTGACCGCATCGTCAGGCGACCCCGCCTTGATCTGCAAACGTGCCATGCCATCGGCCACCAGCGCATCACGTCGCGCGCCATTGATGACAGAACCGGTGGCAACCTTGTCGAAGGCGGCGGCCAAAAGGTTGTCGGCGATGGACAGGGACAGCATCAACCCTTCGGTCTTGCGATCCTCGGGCACCAAAGCGATACGGGTTTTCGCCGTCTTTGCGGCATGGGGCGAGGCAGGCAAGCCCGGCTGCCCACTCACCCTGACATCACCTCTGACACCTTTCAACACGCCGAAAAGCGCCAGCAGCAGTTCTTTCTGGCCTTGGCCATCCAACCCGCCGACGCCAAGGATCTCTCCCTTTCCCAGCGTCAGGGAAACGCCGTTCAACCGGTTCTCCCACGACAGGTTTTCCACTAAGACCATCGGTTCGCGGGTGCGTGGCGCGGGTTTGGGAGGGAATTTCGCTGTTACATCGCGGCCAATCATCATCCGCACAATCTCGGTATCCGAGCGGGCGCCTTTGGCAAACGTCTCGATATGGGTCCCGTTGCGAAAGACCGACAGGGTATCGCACAGGGCCTCGACCTCGTTCATGCGGTGGCTGATGAACAAGCTGCAGACGCCATCGGCGCGTAGGGTGCCCAGCAGATCGTAGACCGTCTCCACATCGCGCCTTGTCAGTGCAGACGTCGCCTCGTCCAGAATCAACACCTTGGGGTTCCGCCCCAGCGCCTTGGCAATTTCAACCATCTGGCGGCGCGACAGGGACAGGTCGCGGATCATGGCGCGCGGGTCAACATCTTCGCAGCGCACCTGCGCCAGCAATTCCTCGGCCCGTCTGATCTGTGCCCGGTGATCAATCAGCCCAAGGCGGCGTGGTGGCCGCAGGATAGATATGTTGTCGGCCACGGTCAGATCGGGGATCAACGAAAGTTCCTGAAACATGCAGACAATGCCGGCATCGGCGGCTTCTGCCGGGCCGGAAAAGGCTGCAGGCCGGCCGTTCAGGCGCAACTCGCCTCCGTCGGGCTTCAGCACGCCGGAAATAATCTTGATCAGGGTCGACTTCCCTGCCCCGTTTTCACCCAGAATGGCATGGGTCGATCCCGCCTGGCAGACAAAATCCACGTCGGTCAGGGCTTTCACCCCTGCAAAGCTTTTGGAAACGCCTGCAAGTTGGACGATGGGTGCCGTATTCATGGTAAGGTCCTTACGGTCAGTTTGTTGGCGGTCTGGACGTGCCAGACCGCCAATCCTGCCTCAGTTGGAGTCAGCTTCGGATTGAGCCATGATGGCCGGGCCCGAAACATTGACCCCGCAGGGGGGGAACTCGTTCACCGTGAAGAAATTGTCCGGAAGATCGGACCAGTAGTTCTCACCGTCCTTGAGGTCTTTGTAAGTTGCGACCGGCAGTGGCACCGAAATCAGCTGCGGCATCACATTGCCTTCCAGAGCCGAGACTGCCGCCTTCATTGCAACCGCGACAAGACCGGGAGACTGGCCGATGGAGATGCCCTTCAGCCCGTCACCGGAATATTGCGCAATCGCCTTGCGGAAACCGTTTTCGGATTCTCCAGCGATCGGCACCCAAGGATGGTTTGCATCTTTCAGCGCCTGCACAACGCCGTTCGACCCACCCTGACCGACAACAGCAACGAATGCGCCATGCACCGCAATCGCATCTGCGACCACTTTCTGGGTCGTGCCATCATCCCAGTTGCCGACAACTGACACCACTTCCCATTTTCCACCATCAGCGGCAATGGCCGCGTTGATCGCTGCAGAGCGGTCACGGTCAACGGAATTCCCGGCAAGACCGCGCACCTCAAGGATCTTGCCGCTGGTCACGCCCGCAGCCTTCAACTCGTCCAGCGCGAACTGCGCCCACATGCGGCCCATCTCGGTCTGATCCTCGTTGACCTGCATGACGGCATCGGTGTCGAGAACATTGTCGAACGGGACAAGTACGACATTGTTCTTGTCGGCCAGACGGATCACACGGTCAAATCCATCGGGAGCTACCGCGATGGTGACAATCGCATCATAGCCCTGGTTGATGAAATCCTCGATTGCGCCCAACTGGGCAGGTGCATCGGTGCCGGTCGAGACGACCTTGAATTCCGCGATCTTGTCCTTGATCGCGGGATCCTCGGCGTAAGCCTTCGCTGTCTTCACCATCTGGATCCGCCAGGTGTTGCCGACAAAGCCATTGACGATGGCAATCTTGAACGGACCTTCCTTGGCAGGCCATTGCATGTATTTCGTATCGCCCGACCAGGGCGCAAAACATGTGGGTTCCGCACCGGGGCCAGAAACAACGTCAGGTCCGGCAAAGGCCGCGCCGCTCCCAAGCAGCGTCGCCATTGTGAGTGCAAAAAGAGATTTGTTCATTGTCATTTTCTCCTCCCAGAGATGTGGTTGGTCCAGATAGAGTTGGCCGGGCTATATCCCGGCTCTTGTTTGCCGTGCTCGTCAGTTTCAGCCGTCGAGGGATTCGACTTCGTCGGCGAACGTCGCCAGACCCGCGCGCAAGTGCGTGCGCATAAGATACTGATAAGCCAGGTTATCACTGGTTTCGATGGCCTTCAGAATCGCCTCATGCTCCCGAAACGTCTCACCCTCGATGATCCTGCGGGTCTTGCCACGCTGCATGATCCGCAAGATCACCGGCGTCATGATTCCATAGATATCAAGGATGGATTTGTTGCCGATCAGCGCGATCAGTTCGGTATGGAACTGAAGGTCAAACTGTGACGCCTCGACCACGCTGCGCGCCTGAACCATCTGCTGATTGATGGCGCGCAAGGATGCCAGATCGTGCGGGGTAGCCGCGCTGAAGATGTGCAACGCGGCGCCGGTTTCAATCAATTCACGGAAGCCTTGAATCTCGTCAAAGGTCTTGCGTGAAACCTCGGCCACATTGAACGAAAAGATGTCGAAGGCACGGTTCATGCGTTGGTCAACGATGGTCGCGCCAACTTTGGGCCGCACATCGACGATGCCATAGGCCTTAAGCATCCGCATCGCTTCGCGCACCGTGTTCCGGCTGGTCGCGAATGTCTCGCATAGCTCGCGTTCGGTCGGCAGTTTGTCTCCCACGGTCAGGCCGTCCGTCTCGATCAGCTTCCGGATCCGGGCAACGATCTGGTCAACGGCTGAGCCGTTTGCAGCGTCTTGACTTGGATTGACCACCCGTCGCACCCCTAGTTGGTTGGACAAATGAGTACACCGATGTGCAAGGTTCGTCAACTGGTCAGACAAATAAGGAAGATTTCTTTGAAAATACCTATTATTCATTCATTTTCTGTATGCAACATCAATCTTGGGCGATAATTGAGCAATCAAGCGGCGGGCGATATGCCTCTGGCCTCACCAAAGCCAAGCGGCCCATGTCGCGACATGTGTGACTGGCGTCTAGTTGATCGGCCAGGTGGCAATTGGCGGGTAGAACAAGATGATCGCCAGTGCCACGAGTTGCAGGAAGATGAACGGCACCAGGGCCGTATAGATGTGCTTGAGGGTGATTTCGCGCGGTGCAACACTTTTCAGATAGAACGCTGCAGGCCCGAAGGGTGGCGTCAAATAAGATACCTGCATGTTCACCGCGAACAGGATGCCAAACCAGATCGGATCATACCCAAGCTGAATGACAATCGGCACGAATATCGGCAAGGTCAGCAGCGCGATACCGATCCAGTCGAGGAACATGCCCAGCACCAGCAATATCAGCATCATCACCATGATGATCACGACCGGCGGCGCTTCAATCGAAAGGATCGCTTCTGCGACAAAGCGGTTGCCGCCCATCAGGTTATAGACACCGACAAGCACGGCGGCGGCGATGCCGATCCAGATGATCATCCCGCAGGTTTCGAGTGTGTGGACAAGGCTGTCCTCAACCATCTTGAAGGTAAGTTCGCGGCGAAACAGCGAAATCAGAAGCACTGCTGAAACGCCCATCGCTGCCGCCTCGGTGATTGACGCGATACCGCCATAGATCGAGCCCAGCACGACAACCACAATGAACAACGGGGCCGCAAGCGAACGCAGCGCACTGCTCACGGATTCCTGCGCGAGTTCTTCCTTCGACATCGGCGGGCCAAGTTCCGGGTTGCGCCAACACATGAAGAGAACATAGGCGACATAGAACGCCAGCAGCAGCAGGGCCGGGGTGATGGCGGCAACGAAAAGATCGGCGATGGAAACATTGGCAACCAGACCATAGATAATCAGCACAATCGATGGCGGCATCATGGTGCCAAGCGACCCGCCCGCGCAGACGACGCCGATAGACAGGTTGCGATCATAGCCAAGACGCAGCATCTGCGGCAGCGCAAGAATCCCCAGCAGCACAATTTCACCACCGATAACGCCCGACATGGCTGCCATCAGGATCGCCACGATCAAGGTTTGAACCGCCACACCGCCGGGCAAGCGACCGGCGAGGATACGCATGCCGTTGAACAGTGATTTGGCGATCCCGGAGCGATCAAGCAAGGCCGCCATGAGAATGAACATCGGGATGGCGACAAGTGAGTATTCGGTGATGAAACCGAAAATGCGCGCGGTGACAAGGGGCAGGGCCATGCCGCCAAACCAGCCGAAAGTGAAGATCAGCGCCACGAGTCCGGTGACCCAGGCCAGCGGTTGGCCGGTCAGAAGCAAAAGAAAGATCGAGGCGACAAGAATGTACGAGCCGTACTCGATTCCCAAGGCATTAAGACCCATGGTTACTTCTTCCTTTTGGCGTCAAAGGACGCAGAAACGTCGCGCCGGATCGCCGCAATCAGATGCAGAAGGGTCTGAATCAACATGATCACAACGCAGATCAGCACAAGCATCTTGAGCAAGGCCGGAGTGGGCGGATTCCACGACGTTCCTGTTCCTTCAAGCCTTATCTCTCCGGTAGGTGCGAACCATGATTTGCTGACCATGATCCAACTGGCGAAGGCGAGACCGGCAAAGAAAACAAGGGCAATCAGAGAGTTTACGATGTCGAAGATACGACGTCCCGGGGGTTTTACGGCATCATAGAAGATGCGGACCCGGATATGCTTGTCACGCGCGAGTGCAATTGGCCCGCCAACAAGAAAGATCGCGGCAATCAGAAACGTCGTGGTTTCATGCGCCCAATAGGTCGGGCTGTTGAACACATAGCGCGATACGACCTCCACAACCGTGATGCCGAATGCCGCGAAAATCGCCCAGGCTAGAAATCTGGTTGATCCGGAAATCCTGCGGTCCAGTCCGGTGCGGATTTCCGCGTCGGCATCGTCAACCTCGGTCAGCATGTCGGAAACTTTGGCCACAAGCTCTCCCCCGTCTACAAAATCTGCGCCCGGCAAGTCAGCAGCCGGGCGCAGTTTCTTGTTCAGCTTTGTTTGGATCAGAGCAGGTTGCGACCGGTAAGATACGTCGTCACCGCATCATAATACCGCTGCGTCATCTCGCTGCGCGATGCCCAGTTCTTCCATTCATCCTGCGCGATACGGCGGAACTTGGCACGCTCGTCGCCCGACCAGTTAATGATTTCGATTTCTGGATTGGCCTTGGCCAACGCTACAGCCGCAGCGTCGAGTTTGCGCACGGAATAGATGTGGTTGAAGCTGAACTGCTTGACTGAAGCGGTCAGGATCGCCTGAAGATCCTCGGGCAGAGCATCCCAGGCGTCCTTGTTCATCGAAACGTCGATCATAGGCAGCGAGTGGAAGCCAGGATAAAGCGGGAAATGCGCAATGTCATTCATGCCCAACGCCTGGTTGGTCGCGAAAACTGTGTTATCGGCCGCGTCCACCACGCCCTTGTCAAGCGCAGAGAAGATTTCCGAACCGGGCAACGACACGGGTGCTGCGCCAGCCTTGGAGAAGATCTCGAAAACCATACCTTCGGGGGCACGAAGCTTGACGCCCTTGAGGTCCTCAACCGTGCGGATCGGCACGCGGGAAACAAACGCCTCCGGTTCGGTTGCCGCAGCCCCGATGAAGTGAACACCGTAGGGCTCAACCAGTTCGGAATAAAGCTCGTTGCCGCCACCGCTCTGCATGAAGCCGAGAAGCTCGAAGGGGTCGCTCCAGGCGCCGACAAGGTTGCCCATCATTGCGAAGGCCGGGTCTTTGCCGGAAAAATAGCTCGGGTCGGTCAGATGGCCTTGCAGAATGCCGGCCCCAACGGCGTCCAGCGTATCGGTGTGCGGAACGACCGAACCGATCGGCAGAATTTCAATCGCAATACGGCCCCCGGAAAGCACGCCAACGTCGGCCGCCCACTTCTGCTTGTTGACAAAACCGGGCTCTCCCGCTGTTTCTGACGTCTGGAACGTCCAATTGTATTCTGCAGCCAGCGCGGGTTCGGCCAGCGCCAGAACCGACACCGTCACAGCAGCCAATGCTGCAAGCGTTTTCGTAAACTTCATGTCTCTCTCCCAGTAGCAGATGCACGATGGCATTTTATTTCAAAGGCCCCGGGAAAAGCATCCTCGAACCCGGTGGTTGGACAAAATAGGCACAGTTCATAGGCAAGATCAACATTGTGTTGGCCAACTGAACGATTATTTGTGGAACTTTCGCTCCAATCGTGCGCGAACCCCCCCGTTTCGGCGGAATCCGCCGTTGTCGGCGTTGAATTCTCTCCGTTCCGTTGAAGGCGGGAAGAATCTGGTCCTACAATAGACAGCCGCCGTGATCCCGTCTGCGCGCTGCCAGCGGTCAATTCTTCACCGCACTTACCTAGGACACCAGAACAAGAGGGACGACAGGTCAGACCACGGCCCCACCGTATTGAACCACTCCAGCTGTTCGATTCCACGGTTTGATGGCGCGATCCTTTCTTATGAATGGAAGGATGCACGATGGGACAAGTTCGTCGCGGGAGCGCCATGACCACATTCGCGGTCAATGTAGCAATACAGCGATCCGCTGCCCTTCAGGGTCATGCGCAGCATTATCCCGAGAGCGGCAAGCTTCGAGCGCGCTGCGCCGTGCAACAAATGCAAAGAGATAGGCCCTGTAACCTTTGATCGGAACATGGGTTTTGGTTGGGTCTTTGTTAAATTCGCCTCAGGCCGGGGGCACGTAGGCTGCAGCCTGACGCAGGGCAAGGCTGGCCCATTCGGGGCCTTTGTCCAAGGCTGGCAATCGACTTTCCGCTATGCGTGTCATACTGGCAATCGCTTCGGGGAATGAGGAGAACCACCCTGCCCCCATCGCGGCAAGAATACCCGCTCCAAGCGCGGACGCCTCTTTGGACTGGCTTTGGATCACAGGCAGACCCGTGCTGTCGGCAACCATCTGGCACCAAAGCGGGCTGGCCGAACCGCCGCCGATGACGAATATCCGTTTCGCCCGTTGCCCGGTTCCACGCATCGTGGCAAGTGAGCGGGCGAATTCCAGCGTGATCGCTTCAAGCGAGGCTCGGTACATGTGCACCAAAGTGTGACATGGCCCTAAACCCGAGAATGATGCGGTCGCGCGCCCGTCCCAATGCGGATTCATGCAACCGAAAAGATAGGGCACAACGGTTACACCTTCAGATCCGATGGCGATCCGTGCCGCCTCGGCCTCAAGCCTGAGGAACACCGCGGGGTCGTTGCGGTCCAGTCCGAAAGTGTCCATGAACCAGTTCAGGAACACCGTACCCGCACGTTGGACCACTTCAAGAATATACCCTTCGCCTGTGGCGGAAATCAGCGTGCGCCAATGCTGCGAAATCTCAGCCACTGGCGACCAAAGACCACCCACGACAGCCGTGCCAAGGTTCAGATACACCGTACCCGGCCCGATGGCGCCAACCCCAAGCCCCGCGCAATGTCCGTCACCCCCCCCTGCATAAACCGGCATGCCAGGTAGAAGGCCAGTGATGGCGGCCGCTGCGTCGGTGATACGTCCGATCGCCGCACCGGGTGCATGGGCGAAGGGCAGTTTCGACACAGGTATGCCCAAATGCTCCAGAATGGGGCGTGACCATTCTTTAGAGTGAATATCAAAAGTCGCAAACGGGTCGGCACTTATCCAACTGGCCGAGGCTGTGCCGGTCAACTGCCGTACCAGATAGTCGTGAACGCTGACGATCTGGTCGGCGTTGTCCAACAACTCGGGCTGATGCTCGCGCATCCAGCGCAGGCGGTGCACACAAGGCGTCACGTCAACCGGTTTTCCGGTGATCTGATGCAACCGACCTTCACCCAATTCGGCGTCAAGGATTCTGGTGTAGCCCACCGCGCGGCTGTCCAGCCAAAGCGTTGCCGGGGCAACAGGCACGCCGTCGGAATTCAAAAGCGCCATCGTCTCGCGCTGGTTCGAAATGGCGATGCCGTCGATCAAGGCGGGGTCCACCTGTGCGGTTATCGAGCGCAGGGCGGTTGAGGCGGCTTTCCACCATTCAGTTGCATCCTGTTCAACCCGGTCGGGTTGGGGCTGGCTGATCGTGTGGGGGGCACGGGCTTCGGCGCAGGGATTGCCGCTGCGGTCCCACAAAATGGCTTTGGTCGATTGAGTCGAGCTATCCAGCCCAATCACATAGCGCGTCGTCATAACCGCGGCTCCTTTGGCACGACAGCCGGCAAGGCCAAGAGGGCCTCGGCGGTGCTGGTATCGGTCACCAGGTGGGTAGCGTAACCGCCGCTGAGCGCTGCATGGATCGCGATGATCTTGCCAATTCCGCCGGCCACGCAGATACGGATTGGCACCCGACGCAGGTCATCAAGCGAAATGCCGACCATACGATCGTCAAGCTCCCCGCGGGTCGGGCGGCCTGCGGCGTCGATAAATCGCCCGATGACAACTGCAACTGACCCGAGAGTGACGTAGCCGTCAATCTCGGCCTGCGTTGCCATGCCGGACGCGCGCACAGTCGATCCTGCACCAACGTCGCCCACGCCAAATAGAATCTGGTTAGTCGAGTGGATCATCTCGAACTGGCGCTGCAAGACCGGCTCGGCCAGTAACTGCTCTTTCAATTCGCGCGATGACAGAACCGCCGGTGCCAGAAGGTTCACACAGCGCGCGCCGATCCGGCTTGACATGATCGAGGTGCATAGTTCCGCCGAGAAATCCGGGCTGCCAGTGGAACTTCCCGACACCTGCACCACGGTAAGTTGGGCTGCCGGCTCGGCCAGGGTGATCGTCTCGGCAACCGCCAGAACCGTGCGGCCCCAGGCCACCCCGATCACATCACCGGGCCGGATCAGTTCGGCCAAAAGCCGCGCCCCTGCATCACCAAGCCTGGCGACGAGCCGGTCCTCGGCATCCGACGGTATGATCAGGGCGCCAGACAGTCCATAACGCGCCGCAAGATCCCGTGACAGCCGTGTCCGGGCATTCGCCTCGGGGTTCAGACGAATCGAGACGATGCCGCGTTCGCGCGCCAGACGCAGGTAATTCACAATCGTGGCGCGGGCGACGTTCAGCTTTTTGGCAATTTCGTTCTGGGTCAACTGATCAGCATAATAAAGCCATGCCGCCCATACGACGACATCCTCGAATTCTGCCGGCAACGCATGATCGCGCGATTCCAGGTCGATTTGGTCGGGGACACTTTCGCGCATGATTGGTTCCTGACGGGGCAGGCTGCCCATTTTCAGAAGTGCCTGACTCTTGTCAAGTTCGCTACTGAAATCGGCAAAACTTACAAATGACAAGGTGTATAAACAAATGTCTTGTCGGAAAAAACATGTGATGCTAGCGTTAACCGACACAGCAAGTCTAAGGATTCGTTCCGATGTCATCCCCCTCCCAGAGCTTGACAGCCCGAACGGAAGCCACACTGCCCGGGCGGCCCGAAAAGGGTTGGACAGCCTTGATTGATGATGTGGTCGCAGGCCGCTGGATGAATCCCGAAACTGGCAAACTGGCGACGGTTCCATACGAATCTATCGTTATCGAAGATCAGCTTAACGGGCGTGAGGCTGATCTGGTCACGGCCCTTGGGCTGGGCGACAGTTTCACTGTGGTTGCCGATGCCGCGACCTATGACGCAATGGGCGCGCGCGTTGCGAAGGCACTGGAAAAGCACGGGTCGGTACGCCGTATCATCCTCGATCATCCGCATGCCGACATGGCTGCCGTCGCCGACCTGACAGAGAAATTGGCCGGGGCGGAAGGTGTGGTTGCCGTGGGGTCGGGCACGGTCAACGACCTGACCAAATACGTTACCGGCCTTGATGGCCGGCGCTATGCAGTGTTTGCAACGGCAGCGTCGATGAACGGTTATACCTCCACGACCGCGTCGATCACGCTGGAAAGCGGGTTGAAGGTGTCGTTGCCGTCACACGCACCTTCGGGGTTCTTTGTTGACCTGCAGGTACAAGCCGATGCACCCCGGCATCTTAGTGCTTCGGGGTTTGCCGATTGTCTGGTTCGGTCAGTCGCGCAGGTGGATTGGTGGATGTCGCACCGATTGCTTGGATCGGCTTATTCCGACGTGCCTTTCATGCTGCAAGAAGAAGACGAGCGCGCGTTGAACGCCCATGCGGCGGGACTGCCAAACGGCAGCATTGCGGCGAACGGCTATCTGCACCGGGTGCTTACGATGTGCGGGCTTGGAGTTTCCTTCACCGGAACATCGAACCACGGCTCCATGGGTGAGCATCAAATTTCGCACTACATCGACTGCTTTTCGGGTGACCAGCATCCCGGAACGCTGCACGGCCAACAGGTCGGTGTGGCGGTGTTGACGATGGGCCGTCTGCAGGCGTCACTGCTTGCGTCGACCACGCCGCCCGTGTTGCGCCCGACGCAACTGGATATTGACGACATGACTCGCCGGATGGGCGCAGCTGTGACACAGCAATGTGCCGCCCAGATTGCCCCAAAGGTGTTTGACCAGGCGGGAACTGATCGATTGAACACCCGCTTGGCCGAGATCTGGCCCGCGCTGCGCAAAGAACTGGCAGCCTTTGTCCTTCCCGTGGCCGAGATGTCGCGGCTTTTGGAAGCCGCTGGCGCCCCGCGCACCGCCACCGATCTGGGTATTTCTGTCGATTTATACCGCGAGGCGGTGGTGCACTGCCGCGAGATGCGAAATCGTTATTCCTTCCTCGATCTGGCTGCTGACAGCGGCATGCTGGAAGATTTCGCCAGTGGCGAGGTATAACCCGATGCGCCCGATCAGCCAGATGTCTGATGAAACCGCCGCAGGGATTACCGCCCTGTTTTGCGATATCGACGACACGCTGACAACCGGTGTGGTTGGCGAAAACGGGGAATTCTGCTTTGCCTATTATGAAATAGCCCGCAAAGTTCGCCACAAGTTTGCGGTTCCCGAAGGCATACGCGCCACCGACCGCGTGCGGCTTCTCGCGGTTGCGGAACGTATCTTGCGCGAGGTGCCGGGTACAGCCGTATCGGCCGATCCGCTTTACCGTGAAGCGGTCGTGACAATTGAATTTTGCAAAGATGTGCCAACGCTTATTCAAGCCGATATCGAACGCATCAAGGTAATCTCTGAAGAAGAAGGCGCGGTTGCCAGGGTTTCGTCCATTCACGTCAATGGATGGTATGGTGATTGCGACCAACTGACTCTGTCGCTCCACTTTGCATCCGCAGTGCTGGGCATCGACATCGCAAGCCCGCGCCACCGCGTTGCTTTCGTCGGCGACAGTCAGATTGACGCGCCGATGTTTGCCTACTTTCCACAGAGTTGCGGGGTGGCCAATGTACTGCATTTCAAAGGCCGGACAGAGGCGGACCCAATATGGGTCACAAAAGGCGAAGGTGGTCAGGGGTTTGTTGAAGCGGCCGAACGTCCGCTTTCAGTGGGCCGAAAGGTGTTTGAAGACGATGTGAAAGCCGGGTCAATTCCGGTTTGGAACGGGGTCTGAACGGCCCTTTTTGGGCCATGGGGAGCGTGGATGTCGGGTGCAAGCGTGAAACGTCTGGCGATATCGGACTCACCCGTGCCGTGGCTTGCGCCGTTGGTTGCGTTTCTTGTCGTGTTCACAGTCTATCCGCTTCTCTACAACGTCTACCTCAGCTTTCACGAATACAGCCCGAAAATCCGCGGGCTCAAATTTGTGGGACTCGACAACTGGGAACAGCTTTTGTCGGACAGCCGGTTCTGGGCCTCGATCGGGGTAACGCTGACCTATTTCGCCGTGGCCCTGTTCTTCGAGTTGATCCTGGGCATGATGATCGCTCTGCTGCTGGATGCCGAATTGTTCGGGTTTGGCGTGTTGCGCGCGGTGCTGTCGATGACGCTGGTGATCCCACCTGCGATTGTCGGGATGATGTATCTGTTGATGCAGGACCCGCAATTTGGGGTGCTGACCTATTTCCTCACGCAACTGGGCCTGCTTGATCAGAATACGCCAATCCTTGCCACGTCATCGCTGGCGCTGGCGGGCGTGCTGATGGCAGAAATCTGGCAATGGACGCCCTTCATGGTGCTGATCTTTCTAGCCGGTCTGCGCGCCCTGCCCCCCGAGCCGTTCGAGGCTGCAATGATCGACGGCGCCTCGCCCTGGCAGGCCTTTCGCCGCCTGACCCTGCCGATGATGAGCAAGGTCATCGCAATCGCCATCCTTTTGCGCGGCATAGATCTGTTCCGGGTGTTCGACTATGTGTTCGTGATGACATCAGGCGGTCCCGGCACGGCCACCTATTCGCTTAGCCTTTATGCGTGGCAACAGACGTTCAGCTTTGTGAAATGGGGTTACGGCGCGACGCTCAGCCTTGTCAGTCTGGCGATTGTCATGGTGATGGCGAACCTTTTCATCCGCGTCTTCAAGATCAGGTGGTAGCCATGCATCAAAGCCGCAGCATGAAGATTTTCCGCACTCTGGCTGGTTGGCTTGTGGTGGGGATGTTCTTCTTTCCGATCTATTTCTGGACGTCGGTTGCGTTTCGCGATGCGAAAGACATCTTTAACTGGCCGCCGAAAATCTTTGAATTCGCCCCGACCTTGCGGAATTTCGAGCAGGTCTTCGGCGTCTCTCTGGGCTTTCTGCGCACCGAAACTGTGTCGCCGGGGGGCGGGAACTTCTATATGGGGCCGCGCCTCTTGGACAGCATCATCGTTGCTTTCTTTTCAACACTGCTTGCCATCGTTGTGGCCACCCTTGCGGCCTATTGCCTGTCGCGCATGAACTTCCGCGGGCGGCACGGGTTCGTCAACTGGGTGCTGTCGACCCGGATGATGCCTCCGGTTGCGGTGGCCATTCCGATGTTCTTCATCTTCAAGCAATTCTCGCTTCTGGATACGTTCACCGGGCTTGTGCTTGTCCACGCTCTGATGAACCTGCCGCTTGCGGTGCTTTTGATGAAAAGCTTCTTTGACGATATTCCTCAGGAAATCGACGAAAGTGCGCTTATCGACGGCGCCTCGCGCTGGACAATCTTTCGTCGTATCGTGCTGCCGATGGCCAAGGGCGGCATCGCGGCCTCGGCGGTTCTGTGCTTTATCTTCAGTTGGACCGAGTTTCTGTTCGCCCTGACGCTGACGCAGACAAGCCTGAAAACGGTTCCCGTCGTGTCCTCAACCTTTGTAACCTCGATCGGCACCGCATGGGGCAACATGGCGGCCCTTGGGGCTGCTGCAATCATTCCCGCCTTTATCGTCATTCTTCTGGTGCAGCGCCATCTGGTGCGCGGCCTGACGATGGGATCGCTAAAGCAATAAGAGCCGGGGTTCAGCCCTGCCAGAACGTCAAGAATGGGGCGCATTTGCCCCGCAACACCGGAGGAGAACGATCAATGAGAGACGATGACCGCAAACGCTATCTGGCCTCTGTGACCGACAAGTTCGTCAAGGGACAGATGGGCCGCCGCCAGTTCCTGAAAACCTCGGCAGCACTTGGTCTGGCCGGTTTGGGAACCAGCATGCTGGGTCGCCCGTCGGGCCTGTTCACGCCCGCCTATGCACAAGAAACCCTCAAGCCATCCGAAGATGTGATGGCCTGGCTGCGCGAAGTCGGCAAACCCTTTGCCGGAACCACGCTCAAGATGGCAACGGAATCGACTCCGCCGTCGAACGCTATCAACTCGCAACTCAAGCCCTATTTCGAAGAAGCCACCGGCATCAAGGTCGAGATCGAGGTTCTGCCGCTGGAGCAGGTCTTGCAAAAGCTGACGCTGGATGTGGCATCCAGCCTTGGCACCTACGATCTTTACTACATCGACCAAAGCTGGGCCGCGAGCTTCAGCCGCGATGTGTTCGACCCGCGCGAACAATATGCGTCGAACACAGCACTTGCGATGCCGAACTACAACATGGATGATTTCCTGCCCGCCCTTGTGGACGGCATCGCCATGTATGACGACGTAATGGTCGGTGTGCCCTATGACATCCCGATCTTCATCATGATCTACCGCAAGGACATCTACGAACAGTATGGCCTGAAGGCTCCTGCGACGCTGGCAGAACTGCTGTCGAATTCCGAAACCATCTCCAAGGAATCCGGCGGCAAGATGTATGGCACGACCGGCCAGATGAAATCCGGGCATTACAGTCTGGAATGCGACTGGACGGCCTGGC
>JBBQZP010000041.1:0-30109 GCA_038207585.1 Rhodobacterales bacterium
GGAGGCCGGATCAGGGGGTTTGAACGGGGGTTTGGATCCCTGCGTCGCACTCCCGCCTTTCGTGGACGCGTCTTCGGCCCGTCGCCTAAATGTTGGGCCCGGCCGGGGGCGCTGCCCCCGGACCCCCGGGATATTTGTGAACAGGAAAAGGGCCAAGGGTAGCATGGGTTTCACACTAACCAGAGCCGGTGCGCTTTGCGGATGCGGAGTTCGGATGTGACGCAGGTTTTGACATCGAGCGAAGCCGGGTTCGAGGCGGCGTTTGCTGCGCTTCTGGGGATGAAGCGCGAGGATGCACCCGACGTTGATGACGCGGTGGCGGCGATCATCGCTGATGTGCGGGCGCGGGGCGATGCGGCGGTGATCGAGCTTTCGGCGCGGTTTGACCGGGTGGAATTGACGCCCGCGACGATGGTGTTTTCGGCCGGTGAGATCGAGGCTGAGGTTGCGAAGGTTTCGGCCGAGGACCGTGCGGCGCTGGAATTGGCTGCCGAACGCATCCGGGCCTACCATGTGCGCCAGTTGCCGCACGATGCCTGGTGGGTCGACCCGGAGGGCGCCGGTCTTGGCTGGCGCTGGGGGCCGATTTCTGCGGCAGGGCTTTATGTGCCGGGGGGGTTGGCGTCATATCCGTCGTCGGTGTTGATGAATGCAATTCCTGCGCGCGTAGCGGGGGTGGAGCGGCTGGCGATCTGTTGCCCGACGCCGGGTGGGGTGGTGAACCCGCTGGTGCTGCTTGCCGCACGGATTGCGGGGGTGGAGACGGTTTACCGCATCGGCGGCGCGCAGGCGATTGCGGCTTTGGCGTACGGCACCGAGACTATTGCTCCGGTCGACAAGATCACCGGGCCGGGGAATGCCTATGTCGCGGCGGCAAAGCGGCGGGTGTTCGGGCGCGTCGGCATCGACATGATCGCCGGGCCATCGGAGATTCTGGTGATTGCCGACCGCGACAATGAGCCGGACTGGGTGGCGCTAGATTTGCTCTCGCAGGCCGAACATGACGAAAGCGCGCAGTCGATCCTGATCACCGACGATGCGGCCTTCGGGCGGGCGGTTGTGGAGGCGGTTGAGGCGCGGCTGGAAACGCTGGAACGTCGCTTGATTGCGGGGGCATCGTGGCGCGATTTCGGTGCGGTGATCGTGGTGCGCGATCTGGACGAGGCGGCGGAATTGTCGAACCGGGTGGCACCCGAGCATCTGGAGTTGTGCGTGGCCGACCCCGACGCGTTGGCTGCAAAAATCACCCACGCCGGTGCGATCTTTCTGGGCGCATGGACGCCGGAGGCCATCGGTGACTATGTCGGCGGGCCGAACCATGTGCTGCCCACGGCCCGGTCGGCGCGGTTCTCCAGCGGCTTGTCGGTGCTGGATTTCATGAAGCGCACAACGCTGGCCCGGATGACGCCCGAGGCACTCGCGGCGGTGGGGCCGAGTGCCGAACGGCTGGCCGTCTCGGAGAGTTTGCAGGCGCACGGGTTGAGCGTGCGGGCGCGGCTGGACCGGTTGAACCGCTAACGCGGCCCTTGCCGCTGTCGCCGCACCTGTGCGACATTCGCAAAACTTCGACGAAGGCCACCATGACCCGCATTTGCCGTATCGACATTGATGACCGGGGCCTTGCCCGGCCCACGCCCGAGATCGAGCAGGAACGCCGGGTGGCGATCTTTGATCTTTTGGAGGAGAACTCGTTCGCGCTGCCTGTACGCGAGGGGCGGGCGGTCGCAGACGGCCCCTATGCGCTTGCGCTGGCGATCCGCGAGGGGCGGTTGGTGTTTGGCGTGACCTCGGAGGCAGGGGCTGCGGTGGGGGAGTTTCATCTGTCGCTCGGGCCGTTCCGGCAGGTGGTGAAGGATTATTTCCAGATTTGCGAGAGCTATTTCGAGGCCGTCAAACGCCTGCCCCCCAGCCAGATCGAGGCAATTGATATGGCCCGGCGCGGCATCCACAATGAGGGCGCGCGGGTGTTGCAGGAACGGCTGGAGGGCAAGGCCGAGGTCGATATCGACACCGCACGGCGTCTGTTCACCCTGATCTGCGTTCTGCACTGGGGCTGACGCATGGGTGATTTCCCCCAGTCGGTGCTGTTTTGCTGCGACCATAACGCTGTGCGATCCCCGATGGCCGAAGGGTTGATGAAGCGGTTCTACGGCCAGCGCGCCTATGTGCAGTCGGCAGGCGTCAAGAACGATATGGAGGTTGACGGATTTTCCATCGCCGTCTGCGCCGAAATGGGGATCGAGCTTTCCCGCCACCGTTCCCGCAGCTTTGAGGAAATGCAGGAATGGGGCGATGATCTGTCGCAATTCGATCTGATTGTTGCGCTGTCGCCCGCCAGTCAGCGCATGGCGCTGGAACTGACCCGGTTTCACCACATGGAAATCGAATATTGGCCGATCCTTGATCCCACGGGTCTGGGCGACGGGCGCGAGGCGAAGCTCGCGGCCTACCGTCAGGCGCGCGATCAGATTCGCGACCGGATGCTGGCACGGTTCGGGCCGCCGACGGAGGAGTAGGGGGCGTGATCAACTGGTTCAGACCCGGAGCGCCGCCCCCCGAAGATGTCGCCGGATACAGGATCTATACGACGGCCCTTGATGTTGAAACGACCAGAGCGGCGCTGACCCGGCGACTAACGGCGTCAGAGCATGCCGGCAGGTCCGAGGAAAGCGGCGGCCGAGTCCATTCTGGCGAAGCCCGGATTTCTGGCGTCAGACACGGTTGTGTCCCTTGTGGCGATCTTTCCGGCTCGATGAAAGGCGCGAATGGGGCGCTGGCCTGTCTTGCCGTCGAGGGGTTGGCCGATTTTCCGGGCCATATTGGCCTGCGCTATGAACTCCTTGGCTTCGCCAGCGCGTCATGGCGTGGCGGATCGGCCCGGCACAAGTGGGATGTGTGGGACCGCCCGCCAAACCCCGGCCGTCTGGCCGAACGGATGCACATTCTTTACTGCAGCACGGATGATCACGGGGGCGGCGCGCTGCGCGATGTCAGGCATCTGTTGCGGCCCAAACTGTTGACGGAAAACATTGACGGCGAGGCGTTGCTTTGGGCCGCGCAATGGCTCCGCACGGTGACGGCCGCGCGCAAAGTGGTGATCATGCTGTCCGATGGTGCGCCGGTTGACGATTCAACGCTGTCGGTGAACGGGCCGAAGATCTTGTGGGATCATCTGCTGACGGTGATCCGTGATCTTCAGTATGAGGGGTTCCGCGTGATCGGTATCGGGATCAATCATGGCGTGCCAAACCCTTATGGGTTGCATGGCCAGATCGGACGATTGATGAGGCCTGGACTGCGATTTGGTCGCCTTTTTCTGACCTTTTCGAATGACTTCACAGGATGTCGACTTCGAACCGGGGCGCTGATCTGCTGCAGGACCACACTTGATGCCCAAACCTCGTGCGTGCGAACCGGGGCTGCGGTTTCTACTGCCAACCCCGGCCCGATGCCTGACCAGCGCCCACGATTCAGACCTTTGCCGCGCTGAACCCGGACCATGTCGACCTGATCTATCTGGTGGGTGTCGATGCTGTCGAGGAAGCGGTCGTAAACGCCATTGGCGCGAGCGCGGATGTGGCGACATTCAAACCCGAAGGTGGCTTCGTTCCCGCGCTTGTTGCGCAAAAGCGGGTATCGTTGTTCAAGACCGGCTGACCCAAGCCCGCCGGGCATGGCCCATGGAAACCTCGTCCGCACACTTTTCCCTTGATATCGGCCCGAACCAAGCGCATATGCCGCGTCGATGCCTGCGTCTGCCGCGGGCCGGACCCTATTGGAGTGACCATGGCCAAAGAAGAATTGCTCGAATTCCCCGGTGTCGTGAAGGAACTCTTGCCCAACGCGACATTCAAGGTTGAACTCGACAATGGCCATGAACTGATCGCGGTGATGGCGGGCAAGATGCGCAAGAACCGGATCCGGGTTCTGGCGGGTGACAAGGTGCAGGTCGAAATGACGCCCTATGACCTGTCGAAGGGGCGGATCAATTACCGCTTCAAGTGACGTGACCAGTCCTGTTCGGCTGATCCTTGGCTCGGCCAGCCCCCGGCGGCGCGAGCTTTTGGCGCAGATGGGCATCGTGCCGGATGCCGTGCTTCCCCCCGATATCGACGAAGACCCCCGCAAGGGCGAGCTTCCGCGCCCCTATTGCCTGCGCATTGCGGGTGAAAAGGTGCGCGCAGTTCAGGCCGGGCCCGATGATGTGGTGCTGTGCGCCGATACCACGGTTGCCTTGGGCCGCCGCATTCTGGGCAAGCCTTCGGGTGCAGGGCAGGCGGCGGAGTATTTGCTGGCCTTGGGCGGTCGGCGGCATCAGGTGATCACTGCCGTGGCCGTGCGGCGCGGCGAGCGGGTCTGGCTGCGCGAGGTGGTGACGGCCGTCAAGATGAAACGCCTGTCCGATATGGAACTGAACGCGTATCTTGCCAGCGGTGAATGGCAGGGCAAAGCGGGCGGCTACGGTATTCAGGGCCTTGCGGGGGCGTTCATCCCGTGGATTTCGGGATCATTCACTGGCGTGGTTGGCCTGCCCGTGGTGGAAACAGCGGCATTGCTTGCTGCGGCGGGCTATCCGGTCTGGAGGCTGGCATGAAAGGTCGTGTGATCGTTCTGGATACACTCGCCGGTCGCCCTGCGGCGGCGCTGGTGGTGGACGGGATGTTGGAAGAGCTGCTGGTCGACCCTCTGGATGACAGACCCCTGCCGGGTGCGATTTTTCGCGGCACGGTCGATCGGTTGATCAAAGGGCAGGGCGGCGTTTTCGTCAAACTTCCGGGTGGACTGTCGGGGTTTCTTCGACAGGTTTCCGGCTATGCGCCGGGCCAGCGCGTGCTGGTGCAGGTGTCGGGTGTGGCCGAGGCGGGCAAGGCTTTGCCGGTAACCACGCGGCTGTTGTTCAAAAGCCGCTATGCGATTGTGACGCCGGGTGCTGCGGGCCGCAACATCTCGCGCCGGATCAAGGATGAGGATCTGCGGGGCGGTCTGGAAGCACTGGCGGCCGCGGGAATGGCGGGTGCTGCCGAGGGGCTGGGGCTGATCCTGCGGTCGGCTTGCGACGGAGCGGACGATGCCGCAATCACCGGCGACATCGCGGCGATGCGTGCCTTGGCCGAGGCTGTTCTGGCGGATACCGACGGCGCGCCGGAATTGCTGGTCGAAGGGGCCACGGCGCAGGAAACGGCGTGGCGCGACTGGTCTGACCCGGCCCCGGATGAGGTGGTGGACAAGCCCGGTTCTTTTGCCGATCTGGGCGTCATTGAAATGGTTGACGCCTTGCTGACCCCCCGCGTCGATCTGCTCGGTGGCGGCCACATGATGATTGAGCCGACGCGCGCGCTGGTCGCGGTGGATGTGAACACTGGCCCCGACGCCTCGCCCGCAGCCAGCCTGAAGGCCAATATCGCCGCCGCGCGCGATCTGCCGCGCCAATTGCGGCTACGCGGGTTTGGTGGGCAAGTGGTGGTCGATTTCGCGCCAATGCCAAAGCGCGACCGCGCAGTGCTGGAGCAGGTCTTGCGCGCAGCCTTCAAGGGTGAGTCCGCTGAGACAAGCCTTGCAGGGTGGACGCCACTGGGGCTGTTTGAGTTGGTGCGCAAACGTGATCGGTTTGCCTTGGCCGAGGTGCTGCCATGAGTTGCCCGATCTGTGCGAAAGACAGCGATCCGAAATATCGGCCTTTCTGTTCGCGCCGCTGCGCGGATGTGGATCTGGGGCGCTGGCTGAAGGGCAGTTACGCGATTCCGATCACCGAGGAAGACCCCGAAAACCCCGACCCCAAACCAGACGACAGCGACACCCGGCACTAACCCGCACTCATCGCTTCCTGCGGGCGCTCTTCGTTGATCTGGTCGATGCGTAAAGCCGCAGCGTGTTTTTTTGCTGCCCCCTCTGGACAGCCCGCGCGCCCTGTCATAAGACCGCGAAACCCGAACGAAGCCGTTCGACCGGATGCCCGGATAGCTCAGTTGGTAGAGCAGCGGATTGAAAATCCGCGTGTCGGCGGTTCAATTCCGTCTCCGGGCACCACTTAAATCCAAAACCTGATGCTCTGGACGGCGTGGCGCGCTTGTGCGGCCCCAGCCATGCAAAAGGGGCAGGCGGATGCCTGCCCCTTTCTGGTGTGCCGGTGGCTTAAAGCGCGCCTGACGCCATCTCGCTGGCGATGTGATCGGCCTGCCGGATGGCCAGCGCTACAATCGTCAGCGTCGGGTTTTCCGCCGCACCCGACGCAAACTGTGACCCGTCCGAGATGAAAAGGTTCGCGATATCGTGGCTTTGCCCCCATTTGTTCACAACCCCGTCGCGCGGATTTTCCGACATCCGGTTGGTTCCCAGGTTGTGCGTTGAGGGGTAGGGCGGGGTCGGGAACACCCGTGTCGCCCCCACGGCCTTGTAGATCGCCTGACCCTGCGCATAGGCATGATCACGCATCGCCACATCGTTGGGATGGTCAGAAAAGTTCACGTTGGGCGAGGGCAGACCGAACTGGTCGGGCTGATCCTTGTTAACCGTGATGCGGTTGGTTTCCTGCGGCATATCTTCGCCCACGATCCACATTCCGGCCATGTTTTCGTAAGAATCCAGCGCCGTCGTGAACTCGCGCCCCCATTTTCCGGGGTCAAGGAAGGCGGCCATGAACGGCAGGCCCAGCGCCAGGGTTTCAAGCTCGTACCCGCCGACAAACCCACGTGACGGATCAAGCCGCGCCTCGTCCTGCACGATGCCCGCCATCGTGGTGCCGCGCCACATCTTCACCGGCTTGTCGAACACACCGTAGACCGACCCCGTGACGTGGCGCATATAGTTGCGCCCGACCTGACCCGAGGAATTTGCGAGCCCATCGGGGAACATCTCGGACGCGGAATTCAAGAGCAACCGCGGGCTTTCGATGGAGTTTCCCGCCACGCAGACGATCCGTGCGGCCTGCGTCTGTGAATTGCCGTCAGCGTCAAAGTAGGTAACGCCCGTGACCTTGCCCTCGGCGTTATGCTCGATCTTGGCAACGTGGCAACGCTCGCGCACTTCCAGATTTCCGGTCGCCTCACCATCGGGGATCTCGGTATAGGCGGTGGACCATTTTGCCCCCCACTTGCAGCCCTGAAAGCAGAAACCGGTTTGCTTGCACGACGTCCGGTTGCCGTTGTCATCAGATTGGATCGCCATGCGTCCGGTATGAACCTCGGTATAACCCACTGCCAAAGCGCCCTTTTCCAGCACCTTGTAGTTGTTGTTGCCGGGCAGGCCGGGGCGGTTGCCGGTGCGGGTGACACCCATCTTTTCTTCGGCCTTGTCATACCAAGGCGCCATTTCCGCGCCGTCAATCGGCCAGTCGATCAGGTTTGCACCATCGACGCGGCCGTAATTCGTCAGCGGTTTCCATTCGTGATCTTGAAACCGCAGGCTGGCCCCCGCCCAGTGCGTTGTCGTGCCGCCCACAGCTTTGACGATCCAGGCAGGCAGGCCCGAAAAATCGCGCGCCACGCGCCAGTCACCACTGGTCGTGCGCTTGTCGAGCCAGGCGAGTTGCCCGAAGCTTTCCCATTCGTCGTTGATGTAATCCTCGGGCAGATAGCGCCCGCCGGCCTCCAGCGACACCACTTTGACGCCCTTTTGCGCCAGCTCGTTGGCTAAAGTGCCGCCGCCCGCCCCGGTGCCGATGATGACCACAACCGAGGCATCCGTCAGTTCATATTTCGCAACCATGTCGGAATCCCTCCTTATATCCAGCTGATGTCGTCAAAACCGCGGTCGATGTAACCGCCCTGCGAATAGCTTTCGCCCTCATATCCAAACAGCGGCCAGACCGCTTTCTGGTTGTAAAGTCCGGTCACCAACCCGCCCCGGATCTTCTGGAAAAACGGCGAATGTTCCATCCCGCGCAGCACGGCCACGCGTTCGTCCTCCCAGCCGATGGACAGGTAATTCGCATGGCCCTTGCCGACGGCACCTGCATTCAGCGCATCAATCCCGGCCTCGATCTCGGCGGCCTGTTCGGCGGTGTCATAGCCTTTGACGGCAATGGCGTAGAATTCATCGGCGATGCGGTCATGCGGATAGATGTCGCGCGCCATCTGGATCAGTGTCGCCATGCTTTCAGGTTTCAGCGCGACCACTTCCAGCGCCCAGGCGGCAGAGCTGTCGGCAACCCAGGTTGCGCCGACAACAAGCGTGGCACCCGCAGCAAGGCTTTGCGTCAGAAGCGCGCGCCGGGTCAGCCCTTCGCGCGGTGAGTGATGGTTCATGGTATCCTCCCTTTGCAGTCTCATTTTTGGTTATTGGTAGCGGCCGTGGCGTTTAAGAACCTCGATCTGGTAGCCATCGGGGTCAGCGATAAAGAAGAAGCGGGCGATCACCTCGCCGCCCGGCGCGAAATCCACCAGTTTGCGGGGGGCCAGACCTGCGGTCAACATGCGGGCATGTTCGGCGTCGACATCATCGACGCAAAACGCGATATGGCCGTAGCCATCGCCCAGATCGTAGGGGGCGGTGCGGTCTTTGTTGACCGTCAGTTCCACCTCGAAATCGGCCTCAGGGTTGCGCAGATAGATAAGGGTAAAGCTGTCGAAATCGAGCCGGTCCGCGATTTTCAGCCCGAAAGCCTGATCATAGAACGCAACCGACCGTGCCTCGTCCAGCACGCGAATCATCGAATGTATGGCTTTGGCCAAGCGCCCCTCCCCAGGTTTTTCAACGGCTCTGGTGGTAAGCGTAGCGGACCAATTTCGGGCGTGGGTAGTAGGTCGCTACTACATCGCGCAAGAATTCAGGCGCGCCTATTCCGCGGCAAGGGCGTGGATCTGGTCGCGTTCCTGATTCTGGCGGATCAGGCAGGCGCAGCGTAAAAGTGACGTGAAATTAGGGGCTTCGCCGCGCAGAAGCAGCACCTCGTCATGCAAGCGTGACACAAATGCGGGCGTGCTGATCCCTTCGGATGCGGCGATGCGGTCGATGATTTCCCAGAACGCGCGTTCCAACCTTATGCTTGTCGATTGTCCGTTCAGCCGCAGATGACGCGTCACCGCGTCATAGCGTGCGGGGTCTTGCCCGGCGAAAATCTGGCACATGATGTTCTCCCCCCATCAGCTTGCCAAAGTGTCGGGAAGGTCGGTCCTCAAAGCAAGTCACAATTGCGGCCCGCACCAGATGACGCACGCGATTGCGGGCTTGCAGCGGTTGTGCCGCCTGCGCCATGCTGACGGGCATGAGCACCGATGACACCCGACTGCGCCTGCGCCTGTTCTTTGGCGAGCATGTGATGTTCGGCCCCGGCAAGGCTGAGCTTCTGGAAAGGATCGGCGCGGAAGGCTCCATTTCCGCCGCAGGCCGCAGCATGGGGATGAGCTACAAGCGCGCCTGGATGCTGGTCGAGGCGATGAACACGGCTTTTCGCACACCGCTTGTCGAAAGCGCACGCGGCGGTGCAAAGGGGGGCGGCGCGGTGCTGACCGACGCGGGCCGCGCGGTTCTGGCCGCCTATCGCGGGTTGGAGGCGATTGTGCCCGAAGCCGGGGCCGCCCAGATTGCCGCGATCCGGGCGCTGCTGGCCGATAGGAACGGTGAAACATAACGCTTGCCGGGGCAGGGTGCGCTCGGTTATGTTCTGACAAACATATCCAACAGCACAGGTTGACCGATGAGCTTTCGCCCCTGCCTTTTCGCGGCCCTTCTGGCGCTGGTTCCGATGTCGGCGCAGGCCGAAACCGTAACCGTGTTCGCCGCCGCCAGTCTGAAAACCGCGCTCGATGGCATTGCCGCCGATTGGCAGGCCGCAACCGGCGATACGGTGGCGGTGTCTTATGGTGGAAGCCCGGTTCTGGCCAAACAGATCATCGAAGGTGCCCCCGCCGACATCTACATTTCTGCGTCGCCCGATTGGATGGACCGGGTCGCGGAGGCGGGTCTTGTGGCAGACGGCAGCCGGGTCGATCTGCTGGGCAACACGCTGGTTCTTGTGGCGCATGGCAAGGACATTCCGCCCGCAAATGTCGACGACCTTTCGGATTTCCCCGCAATGCTGGGTCAGGGAAAGCTGGCGATGGCGCTGGTCGATTCCGTGCCTGCCGGGGTTTACGGCAAAGAGGTGCTGACGGCCCTTGGTCTGTGGGACAAGGTGGCAGGGCAGGTGGTGCAGGCCGACAACGTGCGCGCTGCCCTGACCCTTGTTGCGACCGGCGAGGCGATGTTCGGGATCGTCTATGCAACCGATGTGGCACCCGGCGATGATGTGGGCTTTGTCACGGTTTTCCCCGACAACTTGCATGCCCCGATCCTGTATCCCGCCGCCCTGATGGCAACGGCCTCGCCCGAAGCTACGGCATTTTTCAACGCTCTGAAGGGGGCCGAAGCCCGCGCAATGTTTGAAGAACAGGGCTTCAAGGTGCTTCTGAAATGAAGTCATTCGGCGCTGCATGGCGTTTCTGACGCCTGATCAATGGCAGGCGGTGGCGCTGTCGGTGCAGGTGTCGCTGGTAGCAACGGCGCTGAGCCTGCCGTTTGGCATCGCCGTGGCCTACGCGCTGGCGCGGGGGCAGTTCCGGGGGCGGCAGGTGCTGAACGGGCTGGTGCATCTGCCCTTGATCCTGCCGCCGGTGGTGACGGGGTATCTGTTGCTTCTGACCTTTGGCCGCAAGGGTGCGGTCGGCGGCTTTCTGGAACAGACCTTTGGTCTTGTGCTGGCGTTTCGCTGGACCGGGGCGGCGCTCGCGGCGGCGGTGATGGCGTTTCCGCTGATGGTGCGCGCGATCAAGCTGAGCCTTGATGCGGTCGATCCAAAGCTGGAGGAGGCGGCGGCCACTTTGGGTGCCTCTCGCATGTGGGTGTTTGCGACGGTGACGCTGCCTCTGATCCTGCCCGGAGTTGTCGCAGGCACGATCCTTGCCTTTGCCAAGGCGATGGGGGAATTCGGCGCGACTATCACCTTTGTCGCCAACATTCCGGGCCAGACGCAGACGCTGCCCTCGGCGATCTATTCGGTGCTTCAGGTGCCGGGGGGCGAGGCGGCGGCGGCGCGGTTGGTGGCGGTTGCTGTGGCGATTGCGGTGCTGGCACTTGCAGCCTCGGAATACATCGCGCGCGCCGTGGCCCGCAGGGTGTCGGGGCAATGATCGGCGTTGAAATCCGTCATGCCTGGCCGGGCTTTTCGCTGGACGTGGCGTTTGATGCGCCGCGCGGGGTGACGGCGCTGTTCGGGCGGTCGGGAGCGGGGAAAACCACCATTGTGAATGCGGTCGCGGGGCTTTTGCGCCCCGATCATGGGCGGATCGTGGTCGACGGCGTTGCGTTGACGGATACCGGCGCGGGCGTCTTCCTGCCGCCGCACAAGCGCCGCGTCGGCTATGTGTTTCAGGACGCGCGCCTGTTCCCGCATCTGTCGGTGATGCAGAACCTGCTTTACGGTCGTCGCTTTGCCCGTGACAGCCTTGGCCCGACCCTTGCCGAAGTGACCGACCTTCTGGGCATCGGTGCACTGCTGCACCGCCGCCCCGCAGCGTTGTCGGGGGGCGAGAAATCCCGCGTGGCGATCGGCCGCGCGCTACTTTCGAACCCGCGCTTGTTGCTGCTGGATGAACCCCTCGCCGCGCTGGACGAGGCACGCCGGGCCGAGATCCTGCCCTATCTGGAACGGCTGCGCGATACCTCTGCGATCCCGATCCTGTATGTCAGCCATTCCGCCGCCGAAGTGGCACGCTTGGCGACGACTGTTGTGTTGCTGGACGCAGGGCGCGTGGTGCGCACCGGGCCTGCCGCCGAAACGCTGGCCGATCCCGCGGGGGTGGCGGCGCTGGGGCCTGCGGGGCTGGGGGCTTTGGTGCAGGGCCGGATTGCGGCGCATGACGCAGACGGGCTGACCCGGATTGATACCTCGGCCGGGGCGCTGTTCGTGCCGGGCGTCGTGGGGCAGGTGGGCGACGCCGTGCGCCTGCGGGTGCTGGCACAGGACGTGATCTTGTCGCGCACCCGGCCCGAGGGTCTTTCGGCCCTTAACATCCTGCCTGCGGTCGTTACAGAGCTGCGCCCCGGTCAGGGGCCGGGCGCATTGGTGCAGTGCCAGATGGGCGATGACCTGATCATCGCGCGCATCACGCAGCGCTCCGTCGCGGCTTTGGCGTTGCAGCCGGGGGTCGCCTGCTGGGTCATCGTGAAATCCGCCGCAATTGCCCGGCAAGATGTGGGCGCGCAGCAGGATGTGGGGCGCGGCGCGTGAAGCGTGTTGCGTCTGACCGGGTTCAGCAGTTCAAACTCATCACGCGACAATCCCAATGTCTTGCATGCCTTGGATTTCCGTCGATCTGAAACAGATCAAAGGAAAATCCGCCTTAGCGCAGCGGTGCGGCGGTGTATTTGCGCGACATCTGGCGCAAGAACGGCAGCCCTTCTCGGATCACCGCCTCGGTGCTTTGCGCCACGGGGCGCCAGACCGACAGCCCGAAGGCCAGTTCAGGCGGCATGTTGATGAAGCTTTCCATCGCCATCCCGCCACTGAACCGGATCGCCGCAAGGGCCGCAAAAATCTCGTCCCAATCGACGGTGCCTTGCCCCGGAACACCCCGGTCGCTTTCCGACAGATGGATATAGCGCAGATGGTCGCGCGCCGCGAGAATGGCCGCTGCCGCTCCCTTTTCCTCGATGTTCATGTGATAGGTATCCAGGTGGATAAAGATGTTGTCCGCGCCCACGCGTTCGATCATGTCGACGGCCTGCCAGCCGGTGTTGATCAGATGCGTCTCGTACCGGTTCACCGGCTCGATCCCAAAGCCAATGCCCAACCGCTTTGCATGCGACGCAGCCGCCGACAGACACCGCGCCACATTGTCCAGTTCGGTTTGCGTGGGGGGCAGGCCGGTCCGCTCGCCGATGCCACCATAGGTCACGCCGGTCAGCGCCTCGGCTCCCATTGCGGCGGTCTTGTCCAGCGCCATGCGCAGGAAGGCCTCGCCCTTGTCGGGGCTGTGTGACGGCCAGCAGTCCTGCGGCAAGCCCAGCGAGCAGACCATCCGCATGCCCTTGCGATCAATCAGCGCACGATTGTGCGCGGCATCTGTGATGCCGGGATCAAGCAGCGCCACCTCGACAAAATCAAACCCGCAGCGCACCGCCTCGGTCACCGCATTTTCGGCGGCCTGCGGGGTCCAGCGCATGGTCCAGATGCTGGAGTGGATGCCGAAACCGTGCATGCCGTGCCTTTCAGGTTGTGGGGATGATGACATCGGGCACGATGCCGGACGCAGCGATAAAGGGGGCCGTATCCTGCCCTGCAAACAACCCGTGCCCGGTGATCAACACAGTGCCCATGCCCGCCGCCGCACCGCCAAGGATATCGGTGTGTAGCGTGTCGCCTACCATTGCGATACGGGCGGCAGGAATACCGGGCAGCCGGTTCATGGCGTCGGCAAACGCATCCGGAAAAGGCTTTCCGTGCCAATGGGTTTCAGGGGAAATCTCATCCATCACATGATGTGCGAACAGCCCCGGTTCCTGCGACAGACCGTCCTCGCGCGGGGCGACAAGATCGGGGTTCGCCACCACCAGCGGGCGCGGACGCTGCCGCAATGCGTCCAGCAATTGCGATTGAAGTGCCGCCGTCCAGCGCACTGACGACAGGAACAAAAAGCCGTCTACCGATTCAAACGCGCCCGGCGTTGCGATCAGATCGACAAAGCGACCCGGAAGATCGGCAAAATCGTCGCCCGCAGCGCTGATCGCACCCCAAACCCCGCCCGGCGGCAGCCGTGCCGCAGCCACATCGCGTGATGATACCACCTCATCCGCCGTAAAATCGAACCCGAGTGCTGCATACTTCCGCAACGCTTCGGTGCGGGGGTAGGAGGCCGCGTTGGTCAGCACCACCAGACGTTTGCCCAACCGGCGCAATTCGGCCATGCGCGCCACGGCACCCGGAATCGGCGTATCACCCACATTCAGCACCCCGAATGCGTCCAGCACAAAGGCATCGTACCGGTCGGCCACGCTGGCCAGATTTACCGCATGCAGGCTGCGGGCGGGAAAGGTAGCCGCGGGCAGTCGCGGGCGTACCGCCTCATAGCGGGCAAAGGCGGCAGTCGCGTCGCGCAGGGGGTCAGACACTGGAGTATCCTCCTTCGATCATCATGATCGCCCCATTCACCAGCCCCGAGGCCGGCGCGGCAAGGTAAAGCGCCATATCCGCCACCTCGACCGTTTCGCCGAACCGCCGCGCCGGGGTGGCGGCGATCATCGGGTCGCCCTTGGCGGGGTCGCCCCAGGTCTTGCGGCCCATCGGTGTCAGAATGACCGTCGGGCAGATCGCATTCACCTGCACATTGTGGCGCGCCCATTCGGCACACAGCGATTTCGTCAGCGCGTTCAGACCGCCTTTCGAGGCCGCGTAGGCTGCGTGATCGTCAATCGCGATCACCCCGGTCTGGCTTGAGATGTTGATGATCTTGCCCCAGGCTTGCGCGATCATCGCGGGTGCCAGCGCCTGCGCCAGCAAGAACGGCGCGCGTAGGTTCACCGCCATCGTTTCATCCCACTGCGCCAGCGTCAGCGCGGTGGCAGGGGCAATGCGGGCGACGGCGGCGTTGTTGACCAGAATGTCGATCGTGCCCCATTCGGCCAAAGCCGAGCGCGCGGCTTGCACGGGGCCGTCAGCCGTTGCCATTTCGGCCTCGATCATCAGGCATTTGCGGCCATGCCCGCGGACCACCGCCGCCACATCGGCCAACCCTTGCCGGTCACGGCCCACGGCCACGATATCGGCCCCGGCCTGCGCGAAGACGGCGCAGATCTCGGCTCCGATGCCCTTGGAGGCGCCGGTGACCATTGCCTTGCGGCCGTGAAGCGAGAATCTGTCCTGCCAGCCGGTCATCGTCTACTCCAGATTGGTGTGGCGCGCCCGCATGTCGGCAGGGTCAATGCGCAAGTGATCCCGAAGCATCAGGACCACGATCTCGAATACAAGATACTGCGCGCCTTCGTAAAGCGAGCCCATCGGCAAAACGGAAGCAGGATCAGGCGTCTGATCATCGGCCATCGTCTGGGCGGGGATCAACAAGACTCTGTCGCAGGCGGCGGGTACAGCGCCTTGGGGCTGTGCGGTGACGCAGGCGGTCCGCGCACCGGCCTTGCGGGCAATGTCGACCAGCCCGCGAATGGTGGAAAAATCGCCCGGACCGGCGCTGACCACCAGCAGATCGCCGGGGCCGACCGGCGGGGTGGACATATCCCCCACCACATGCGCATCCAGCCCCAGGTGGTACAACCGCATCGCAAGGGCGCGCATCATCAGCCCCTCGCGCCCGACGCCGTGGGCGACGATGCGCCGGGCCGCGGCAAGTTCGGCCACAAACTCTTGCACCAAAGCCGCATTCACCCCGGCGCTGGCGCCACGGATTTCCTCGGCGGCGCGGTTGATGGATGTAAGGTAGTCCTGCATCACGACACCTTTATGTCGGCACCCGGCAGCACGGCCATCGCGGCCTGCTCCAGAAGTCCGGTTTCGTCCAGAAGATCAAGCAAGGTATAGCGGCTGCGCAGAAAACGCGCGGCCAAGATGGTGCGGTGCAGCACATCGCGGCTGACACCGATTTCTGCGGCAGAGGCGGGTGCCCCGGCAAGGGTCAGGCGGGCGCGCATCTGATCGGCCGTGAAAAGATGCGCGCGCAGACGGCGGGTCAGTGTGGGCCAAGCGGCCACCACCCGCGTCAGCCGGGCGCGCAGGGCAGGGGCGTCCGCATGTTTCGCCGCCGTCTCGACGATGGAGCGGGCGGCGATTTCGCCCGGACCGAAGGCTGCGAGGATTGCCACTGTCTTGGCGTCCATGTCAGGGGCCTTGGCAACCAGCGCGTCCACATTGATCTGCGCCAGATCGCGGTCAAGCACCCAGTCATAAAGCGCAAGCATCGCCACGCAGCCCACCGCCACACAGGCACCATGGCTAACCGGCACACCGTTCTGCGACAGGCCCTGCATTTCCCACAAGTGGGCAATCTGGTGATCTGCACCCGATGCGGGGCGCGACGAGCCGTGCGCCTCCATCGCAAGACCCACCAGCGACAGCCCGCCAAACAGCCCCGCAATCGCGACGGGGTCGGCCTTGGCGATCTGTGCCGCATCGTCAAGCCAGCCGCGCAATCCGGCCTGCACCATCGGCCAGGCGATGGTGTCGACAGGCTCGATCCCCAGCGCGTCGGCGATTATCCAGTCGGCCCCCGCCGGCATCTTGCCCGCCAGATCGCCGTAGCCCCAGCCGGTCATCGCGGCAGGTGCTGCGGCAATCACGTCCAGATCGCCCAGCACCACTTTGGCTGGGCGGCACTGGATGGTCATCTTGAAGCCCTTTTGCGACAGCGGCGCACCCGCCGAGGTGTAGCCATCCATCGACGCTGCCGTGGCCACGCACAGATAGGGCCGGTTCAGTCCGAAGGCGGCATGTTTGACGACATCGTTGATCACGCCAGACCCGATGGCCACCGGCGTCGCGCCATCCAGCGCAAGGGTGGCGCGCAACCGGTCCGCCAGTTCAACCGAAGGTTTGGGGCGTGGCGTGGCAGGCAGGATGTGGCGGCGCGTGACAATGCCTTTGGCCTGCAATGCGGCCTCGACTGCGTGACCTGCGGCGGCAAAGGTATTCTCGTCGGCAATCAGGCAGGCCGGGCCGGGGCCGAAATGGCGGATGAAAATCTCGCCCGCTGCAGCCAGTATCCCACGCCCGACCGCCACTTCCGCCACCGAGCCTGACCGGGCCACCGCGTCAGCAATCATACCGGCGCTTTGGCTCATGCCGCCACTCCGCCCGACATCAGGGTGCGCCCGCCCGCGTCAAAAAAGTGTAGCCGTTCGGCGGGCAGACCAAGCGACACCGTGGCACCGGCCCGCAGCGGTGTGTCGCCTTCGGCCCGTGCGACGATCTGCGCCCCGTTCGCCGACCGCAGATACAGATAGGCATCGCCCCCAAGCGTTTCGCGCAGGGTCACGGTTGCGTCCAGATCGCCCGCACCTGCGGGACGCAGCACCAGATGTTCGGGACGCACGCCCAGTTGTATTGCACCGGGAGGCGTGGTGGGCAGGCCCCGTGCCTCAAGCCCGGCCAGATCCATGAAGTTCATTGACGGGGCACCGATGAAGCCCGCCACGAACGCGCTGACCGGCCGGTGATACAGGTCCATCGGGCTGCCGACCTGTTCGATCCGCCCCGCCTGCAGCACAACGATCTTGTCAGCCATCGTCATCGCCTCGACCTGATCATGAGTGACGTAGATCATCGTGGCTTTCAGGTCCTTGTGCAACGCCTCCAGTTCGACGCGCATCTGTACCCGCAGTTTCGCATCAAGGTTCGACAGCGGCTCGTCAAACAGGAACACCTTTGGTTCTTTGACAATTGCGCGCCCGATTGCCACGCGCTGCCGCTGGCCGCCAGAAAGCTGCCCCGGCTTGCGGTCAAGATAATCGCCCAGTTGCAGGATGCGGGCCGCCTCGGCAATGCGGCGGGCCCTATCATCGGCCGGGAAGTTGTTGACCTTCATGCCGAAATCCATGTTCTGGCGTACCGTCATATGGGGATAAAGCGCATAGGACTGGAACACCATCGAGATGTCGCGCGCCGACGGCGGCAGGGCTGACACATCGCGCCCGCCAATATGCACGGCCCCGGACGAGATCGTTTCCAGACCGGCTATCGCGCGCAGCAGGGTCGATTTTCCACATCCCGAAGGGCCGACAAAGACCGCAAACTCCCCGTCGGCAATCTGCAGGCTTACGTCGTGCAAAGCCTGCGTGGCCCCGTAGAACTTGTTGATCCCGTCAAGCGTCACTTCGGCCATCGCCGCTTCCTTCCCCGTGCGCGTGGGAGCCCCGTGCGCGTTCGAATTTTCCGGATTGACTCGGAGCCATTTCGATACATTTATATGCATAGCGTTACAAATGGAAGTCAACCGTCAAACGCTATGAACCTTGGGAGGTCACGATGAAAATGAAACTGCACGCAAGTGTCCTTGCGTTATCGTCTGCTGCCGTGATGTGCGCGGCAGGCTCTGCAAATGCCTGGTCGCTGGAAGAGGCGGCCAAGCCCTATGCCGGAACAACGGTGGATGTGCTGTTCCTTGACCGGCCTGGCTACAACGCCGCCAAAGAGATGCTGCCCGAGTTCGAGGCCGCAACCGGGATCAAGGTCAACGCCACCACGGTGCCGTATGAGAACGCGCTGGGCGAACAGGTCCGCGATTTCGTGGCGGGCGGTGATATCGACGTGGCGCTGATCGACCTTGTCTGGATCGGCAACTTTGCCGAAAACGGCTGGATCGAGCCGATTGAAAAATTCACCTCAAACCCCGAACTGGCCGACCCCGATCTGGACATGGCGGATTTCTTTCCGCTGACGCTGAACGCGTTCGGCGGCTGGAACGGCACGGTCTACGGCCTGCCGTTCGACAATTATTCGGGCCTTATGTTCTATAATTCCTGCATGCTGAAGGATGCGGGTTTTGACGGCCCCCCGGCAACTTGGGCTGATCTGAAGGATGTCTATGGTCCGGCTCTGACCAAGGATGGAAAATACGCTTTTGCCCTGCAATCCAAGCGCAATGAAACGCAATCTGCCGACAGTTTCGCGCGCATGCTGTGGCCATTTGGCGGCAGTTTCCTGACCGCTGATTTCAAATCCAACCTGAATTCGCCCGAAAGTCAGGCGGGGCTGAATTTCCGTCAGGATCTGATGAAATACATGCCGGAAGGGATCGTCGCCTATGACCATTCCGAGGTTGTGAACGGCCTTGCTCAGGGCGATATCGCGATGGTCACGGAATGGTCGGCGTTCTATTCGACGCTTGCCTCGCCCGAGACGTCGACTCTGGGCGATTGTCTGGCCGTGGCCCCCGAACCCACAGGCCCCGCAGGGCGCAAGCCGGCACTTGGCGGGTTCAGTCTGGCGGTTGCCACGCAGGCCGATGACGCCGAAAAGGCGGCTGGATATCTGTTCATCCAGTGGGTGACATCAAAGGCGAATGCCGGGAAATATCTGGAGCTTGGCGGCGTGCCCGCGCGTCAGTCGGCCTATGCTGACCCCGCGCTGGCCGAGAAGTACAAGTTCATCCCGGCGCTTGTCGAAAGCTGGCAGGCGGGTGTGCCGGAATTCCGTCCGCGCTTTGCCGAATGGCCCGAGATCACCGAGATCGTGCAGGAATGGGGCACCAAGATGATGCTGGGCGAAGTCAGCGTCGAAGACGGTGCCAAAACCATCGGCGAAAAGATGGAGGCGGTTCTGGCCACGGCCGGATACTATGACGGCAAGAAGCCGCTGGCGCAGTAAGCGAAGCGCCGAGATCCACCGATCCTACCCCGCCCCGGTCCGCTCTGGCACCGGGGCGGGGCAGCCCTGAACGCGCAAGGCCTAAACATGACAACCCGTGTCAGCAGGTTCACCCTTTTCGGCTTTCTTGGACCCGCCGTTGCCGCGCTGTTGCTGGTGGGCATCGTGCCACTGAGCTTTGCGGTCTGGAAAAGCCTGCACTACTTTAATCTGACCAAGATCGCGCAAAGCCGCTTTGTCGGGCTGGACAATTATATCTTCGTGCTGACCGACCCGGTGTTCTGGCAGGCGATGGGGCGCACCGCCCTGCTGTTTGCGATCTCGGTTCCGACGCAGATCGCGATCGGGCTGACCATCGCGCTGGTCCTGCACCGCCCCGGTATGACGCTGTTCAAGACGCTGACGCGGCTGTCGCTGGTGCTGCCGATGGCCACGACCTATGCCGTGGTGGGATTGCTGGCACAGGTGATGCTGAACCAGAAATACGGGGTGATCAATCAGATGCTGGGCTGGATCGGCGTTGATGCGGTGAACTTCATTGGCGATCCGACCAACGCCTTTATCGCCGTTGTGATGTGGGACATCTGGCAATGGACACCGTTTGTCGCATTGGTGCTTCTGGCCGGTCTGTCCACCGTTCCGCCCGAGATTGAAGAGGCGGCAGAACTTGAAACCCGCAGCCCTTGGGTGATCTTGCGCAACATCCAGTTGCCCTATCTGATCCCCAGCCTTGTGGCCGTGCTGATCCTGCGCACCGCCGATACGCTGAAGCTCTTTGACATGCCCTTTACGATGACGCGCGGCGGGCCCGGCGCAGCCACCGAATTCATCGCCATTCTGATCGAACGTGTCGGGAACCGGCAGTTCGACATCGGGCTTGCCTCGGCGCAATCCATCATCATGCTGGCCGTCACCATCGTTCTGGCGCGGCTTTATATCCGTCTCTTTTACCGCGAGGTCCGCTGATGGCTGCTGTCACCCAAAAGCGCGGGCTGGCGCTGGAGGCGCTGCTTCTGGTCGCGATCTGCGCGTTCTGTGTCTTTCCGTTCTACTGGATGGTCACCACCAGCCTGAAGACGCAGGTCGTGGCCCTGCAATCGCCGCCCGCGTGGCTGTTCACACCAACGTTGGCCAATTATACCGAAGTGCTGTTCGAGGATAAGGTTGGCGTCGCGCTGATCAACTCGATCATCGTGGCGGTCTGCACCACGGCGCTGGCGGTTGGTCTTGGCACGCCTGCCGCCTATGCGCTGGCCCGGTTCGAGTTTCGGGGCAAGACGGATCTGTGGTTCTGGTTCATCACCAACCGTTTTGTCAGCCCGGTGGTGCTGGCCTTTCCGGTGTTCCTGATCAGCCGCGATCTGGGGCTGCGGGATACGCATCTGGCGCTGATCCTGATGTATCTCACCTTTACCCTGCCCATTGTGATCTGGCTTTGCACCGATCAGTTCCGGTCGATTCCGAAAGAACTGGACGAGGCCGCGATGCTGGAGGGCGCGTCGCAATGGCGGATTTTCCGGTCGATCTGTCTGCCGCTGGCGATGCCCGGCGTGGCGGTCAGCGCGATCTTGTCGTTCATTTTCTCGTGGAACGAGCTTCTGTTCGCTTATATCCTGGCCCCCAAAGCTGCAAAAACCGCGCCTGCTATGGCGGTTACATTCATGGAAGGCTACTCGGTGCCCTACGGAAAAATCATGGCCACCTCGACATTGATCGTGGTGCCGGTGCTGATCTTTGCACTTCTGGCGTCAAAGCATCTGGTGCGCGGGCTGACGATGGGCGCGGTGAAATAGGCCGATGGCGCGGTCGCCGAAACTGCCCAACATTGATGCCGAGGAACGGTTTCTGACCCGCGTCGCATGGGCCTATCATGTCGAAGGGTTGACGCAGGAACAGGTCGCGCAAAAGCTGGGGGCAACGCGGCTGCGGGTCAACAAATCGCTGTCCGAGGCGCGCCGTCGCGGGCTGGTGCGCATCACCTTCAACACCGCTTTTGCCGCATGCGCCGAACTGGAACAGGCGCTGACCGACCGCTATGGTCTGACGCAGGCCTATGTCGCCCCGGCACCGCAAGAGACGCGCGATGTGCAGATGATCGTGGGTGCTGCCCTTGGCAATCTGCTGTCCGAGGTTCTGGCAGACCCCGCGATTCGGCTTTTCGGCATGTCATGGGGCAACACGCTGAACCTTGCCACCCGCTTTGTCGCCGCGATGGAGCGCCCTGATCTTGAGGTGATCTCAGTCATGGGCGGCCTGACGCGCGGGTCGGACCTGAATAGTTTCGAGATCACGACCCGGCTTGCCGACCTTCTGGGCGCGCAGCACAGCTATTTTACGGCCCCCCTTTACGCGGGGTCTGCGGCCAGTCGTGACACGATCATGCAACTGGACGTCTTTCGTGAGGTGCTGGAAAAGCTGCGGTCCGTCGATGCAATGGCGATGGCGGCGGGCGATCTGTCGATCCGTTCGCTTCTGATGCGCGACGGGCTGCCGTCAGATACCACGATGGACGAATTGATAGCACTTGGCGGGGTGGGCGATGTGCTGGGCACGGTGATCGACGCGCAGGGCCGCCCGATCAACCATCCGATCAATGAACGGGTCATCGGCATCGGTCTGGCCGATCTGGCGCGCATTCCCAACGTCATCCTTGCCGCGGGCGGGGCGCCGAAAGTGCCGGTGATCCGCGCCATTCTGGGGCTCGGCCATATCAATACCTTCGTCACCGATGAGGCGACGGCGCGCGCGTTGCTGGACACGGGCGCGCCAGACCCCGATCTTCGGATTGCCATGTCGTGATCGTGCTGGGCATGGATTTGGGCACGTCGGGCATCAAGGTGATGCTGATCGAAAATGCCCGGCGCATCTTCGCCAGTGCCACGCGTCCCATTGCGGTTTCAATTCCGCATGTCGGGTGGAGCGAACAGGACCCTGATCTTTGGGTGGCAGCCGTGTTCGACTGACTGGACGAACTGGCCAAAGTCGTGCCGCGCGACATGGCCGCCGCCGAAGCGATCGGCCTTTCAGGGCAGATGCTTGCGGCGCTGGTTCTGGGGGCGGATCATCGCCCGCTTTGGCCCGCGATGCTGTGGAACGATCAGCGCGCCGTCGCGGAATATGCCGAGTTGCCGATGCGCTGCCCCAACATCGGCCCGCGCACCAACGGCACGCCTGATCCGAGTATCACTGCGCCGAAACTGCTGTGGCTGGGCCGGCACGAACCCCGCGTGATCCGCAAGTGGCGGATGCTGATTCTGACCAAGGATTGCGTCCGCCTTGCCCTGACGGGAGAACTGTCGACCGAACCCACCGACGCGGACGGCACCCAACTGATGGATTGCCGCAGCGGCCAGTGGGACGCCGAATTGTGCGCGGAGGCGGGCTGGAACCCCGATCATCTGCCGCCGGTGACGATGCCGTGGGCCGTGGCGGGCACGTTGCGCCCCGCCCTCGACCGGCGCTTGAAGTTGCACGCGGGCCTGCCGGTTGCCGCAAGATCCGGCGACAACATGGGTGCGATGCTTGGTGCGGGGCGCGCACGGCCCGGCGATACCATGCTTTCCATTGGGACTTCCGGGGTGGCCTGTGTGGTGGACGCGGCCTTTCACCCCGGCCCGGACTTCGGGATACTCACCTCGGCCCATGCGGCTGCGGATACGTTCCTGTCGATGGGGGAGGTGATGTCAGCCACGGCATCTCTGGACTGGACCGCGTGTCTGGGGGGCGCGCCTCGACCCGGTTTGTGGCGGGCGGCTGCGGCAACCGGCGGGCGCTTTGGGTGCGACGTCTGGCCAGCGCGCTGGACGCGCCGATTGAATTGCCCGAAGGGGCCGAAAATGCTGCCCCCTGCGGTGCCGCGCTTCTGGCATTGGTGGCCGCTAATGCGCCGCTCGACCAGATCGGCCCGGCCCTGCCAGCGCGCCGGATCATCCTGCCGGATGCGGATCTTCAGGCCGATCTTGGAGCACGCAAGGTGCGGTTCGACGCGTTGATGCCACAGCCTTAGTTAAGGGTTCGCGGCGTTCAGGCGCGCACGCCCGAAAACCGCTGCTGCCAGTCGGCGCGTTCTTCATCGGTGACCTTGCGGAACAGGTTTTCGGGCACATCAAACGCGTGTTCCGCGGGCAAGGTGCGGATCGCGTGCGCCATATCCTCGGGCCATGACCAGTCGTCGGAATGCAGGGCGGCCATCATCGCCTCGGCCGCATCGGGGATGAAGGGTCGCGACAGCACGGCATAAACGCGGATCAGGTTCAGCGCGAGGCGGATCATCGCCTGCGCCGCGTCCGGATCGGTCTTGACCACGCTCCAAGGTGCTGCGGCTTGCAAATACTCGTTGCCCGCCACCCAGATCGCACGCAATTCGATGGCGGCCTTGCGCACCTCCATCGCGTCCATCAGGGCGGCATAATCCGTGATCCGCGCGCCGATATCGGCAATCAGCGCGGTTTCCAGCGGGCCGAAACTGCCGCCCGCAGGCACCGTCGCCCCGAATTTTGCAACGGCAAATTTCGTCACCCGGCTGACCAGATTGCCCAGCACATCGGCCAGATCCTTGTTCACCGAGGTCTGAAAATTCTCCCATGTGAATTCGCTGTCGCTGTTTTCGGGGGCGTGCGACAGCAGCCACCAGCGCCAGTAGTCAGACGGCAGGATCGACAATGCCTGATCCATGAACACACCCCGCCCTTGGCTGGTGCTGAACTGGCCGCCATCATAATTCAGGTAATTGAACGACTTGATATAATCGACCAGCTTCCACGGCTGACCCGACCCCATGATCGTGGCGGGGAAAGACAGGGTGTGGAACGGCACGTTGTCCTTGCCCATGAACTGCACATAACGCACATCGTCCGCGCCCAGATCGGTGCGCCACCAGCGTTGCCATGCACTGTCGGGCAGGCCCTGCGCATCGGCCCATTCGGCGGTCGCCGCGATATATTCGATGGGGGCGTCGAACCAGACGTAGAACACCTTGCCCTCCATTCCCGGCCAGGGCTGATCGCCGCGTTTCACAGGCACCCCCCAGTGCAGATCGCGGGTGATGCCCCGGTCCTGCAAGCCGTCGCCATCGTTGAGCCATTTCTTCGCGATGGAGGTGGTCAGGATAGGCCAGTCGGTTTTGGAATTGATCCACGCCTCCAGCCTGCCGCGCAGGGACCGTTGTTTCAGATACAGATGCTTGGTTTCCCGAACCTCCAACGCGGTAGACCCCGAAATGGCCGAGCGCGGGTTGATCAGATCGGTCGGATCAAGCTGCTTGGTGCAATTCTCGCACTGATCGCCGCGCGCCTTGTCATAGCCGCAGTTGGGGCAGGTGCCCTCGATATAGCGATCCGGCAGAAAGCGGTTGTCGGCGATGGAAAAGACCTGCTTTTCCGACACTTCCTCGATCAGGCCATTGTCGGCCAGAACCCCTGCAAAGGCTTGGGTGAGGCGGTGGTTGCGCGCGCTGGAGGATCGTCCGAAATGATCGAACGACAGGCGGAACCCGTCGGCGATATCTTTCTGGACGGCGTGCATTTCGGCGCAAAACTCGGCCACGGGTTTGCCTGCCTTGGCGGCGGCAAGTTCGGCGGGCGTGCCGTGTTCATCGGTGGCGCAGATGAACATCACCTCATTTCCGCGCGCCCGCTGATAGCGCGCGTAAAGATCGGCGGGCAACTGGCTGCCCACCAGATTGCCCAAGTGCTTGATCCCGTTGATATAGGGAATGGCCGAGGTGATAAGAATGCGTGCCATGGCGAACCCTTTGCTGACGCGCAAAGTCTTAGCGCGGCTTTGGGTCCGGTGCCAGTGGGCACTTGACATAATGCCAAAGCCGCACGAACGCTGACCGGGTCAATTCGAACTGCGCTTCGTTTCCATCACGCATGCTTTTCACACCCGGAGATTAACGATGACGACCGGCTATATTGACACGAACAATATCGGGCCCGGCGCCCGTTTGGCCTTTCTTGCGGCCGGTGATGAATTCGTGATCCTGCCCGGCGTGACGGTGGCATCGACCACCACATTTGCGACGTCGATGTCGCTTGCTGATCTTCAGCTTATTGTATCGGGCACCCTTGCCGGGACCAGCCTTTTGATCACCGGCCCGGGAAACAGTCTGCGCATCGGGCCAAGCGGACAAGTTCTCGCTCTTGCCACGTCGCCTTCGGCGGGTGCAGTGACCCTTGCGGGAGCCGGCTCCAGTATCACCAACGACGGCCAGATCATCGCGAACCAATCAATCGCTGTTCTGATGAATGGATCGGCGATTGATTTGCAGAATACCGGGTCGATTTCGGGGGCGACTGGGGTGTTCATCTTCCTCACCGGGGGCAACCGTTTCATCAATGCGGGCACCGTAACAGCGAGCGGCTATCAGGATGCAGGGTTCAACGAACGCTTCAACAACGCGGTTTTTGTGGAGGCAACGAACACTCTGGTGACAAACCTTGCCGGAGGAGATTTTATCGCCGTCTCTACCACCGGATCGGGTGCTCGGTTTGGCGGTAATGCGGGCGGCGGTGTTCTGCAAAACGACGGGGTGATCACGTCGGCGCAGGATTTTGGCGTCAATCTGGGCACCGTAACCGCGGGTCAGTCGCTGATCCGCGTGATGAATTCGGGAACGATCACCGGGTTTGACGGCGCGTATAACGGCAGCGTCAACGCGGATGTTCTGGTCAACAGTGGCATACTGCGCGGCGATGTTTTTCTGGGCGCCGGTGCGGATGTGTTTGAAGGGCGCGGCGGGAAGGTTGTGGGCACCGTGTTCGGCGGCGCGGGGGATGATCAGTTCATCGTGTCGGACGCGGGCATCGTGATTTCGGAAGCGGTGAGCGGCGGCACGGATACCCTGCGGTCCACCGTCAGCATCACGCTTGCCAATAATGTCGAGCGGCTGGTTCTTCTGGGCACTGACGATCTGCGCGGGTACGGCACTTCGGCGAATGACATTATCACCGGCAATGCGGGCGACAACCGGATTACCGGCAATGCCGGAAATGATCTGATCTCCGGGCTGGACGGCGATGACCGGTTGCGCGGCCATAACGGCAACGACACGCTTTATGGCGGCGATGGCGATGACTGGATCCTGGGCAATGCAGGGCTGGATACGCTGAGCGGCGGTGAGGGTGACGATCAGCTTTATGGCGGGCCGGGGTCAGACCTGATCTATGGCGGTGATGGTGCGGATACGCTGATTGGCGGCGCTGGCCGCGATACGCTTGCCGGCAACGGCGGGGCGGATCACTTTGTGTTTGAAACCCGCACAGACAGCCCGACGGCTGCAAGCGACCGGATCAGCGGGTTTGTGAAGGGCGAGGACAAGATCGACCTTTCGGAACTGGTGACAGGCAGCTTTGCGTTTCGTGGCACCGGCATTCTGCAAAACGGCCCGGCGCAGGTGCAATTGCGTGAAACCGGCGGCTCGACCTTCGTGCGCATTGATCTGAACGGCGACCGGCTGATCGACATGCAGATTTTCGTCACCGCCCAGACCGGGCTGCACGCATCGGATTTCATTCTGTGATCAGCGGACCGATCAGGGCGTCGGGTCGGGCGGCGGCACGCGGCCTTTGAGCATGCGGGTCAGGGTGCCGTCGCCCTCCATCTCGCGTTTCAGGGCGGCCAGAATGTGCAGCGTCATCAGGCTGTAGATGCACATGCCCAACAGCCCATGCAGCGCGAAACCGGTCTTTTCCCACGCCTCGGATACCGGGGCGATCGGGGGCAGGGTGACGGAGTTCCACAGCACAACGTCGATACCCGTGGCCGAACTGGCAACCCAGCCCGCGAGCGGCATGGCAATCAGCAGGGCGTAAAATAAAAGATGCCCCGCGCGGGCGAAGGTAACGCTCCACCCGGTGCCGATGGGGCGAGGCGGCGGGCTGATCAGGTGCCAGACCACGCGCAAAATCACCAGCCCCAGCATCGTCAGGCCCAGGCTTTTGTGCAGGCCGTAAAGCCACAGGCTGTCAAGGCCCGGCTTCATGTCGGTGATCCGCGCGCCCAGTGCCAGCATGACGATGATCAGCAGCGCCATGCCCCAATGCAGCGCCCGTGACACGATCCCGTAGCTTTGAGAGTTGTTGCGCAAATCCATTGCGGAAACCCCGTCAGTTCACTGCAGCAATCTGCGCCAGAATATCAAGCCGCACCTGATCGCTGACCAGATCCGACCAGCCGGTTGCGCCAAAATCACTGCGCTGCACGGCCCCGGTCATGCGGATGGTCAGGTGGCTTTGGTCATCCGCCGCATACCCCGCCTGCCGGGCGATGCGGGCCTGCATCACAACGGGGCGCGCAATGCCACGGATGGTCAGGCTTCCCTCAACCTGGGCTGTGCCATCGGCGGCGGCGGTCACGCGGGTGCTTTGAAAGGTGATCGTCGGGTACTCCCGCGCGTCCAGCACCTTTGGCCCCTTCATCGCCTGCGCGGCAAAGGGAAAGCTGGCGCTCGCCCCGCTGGCATCCAGTGTCACCGCGATCTGGCTGGCGGCGACCGATTTGAAATCAAGCTGCAGATCGGCGCGGGTCACGGGCATGGTGCCGGTGATTTTATCCGGGCCGAAATCCGTCTCAAACCCCACGACGGAGGCTTCGGGCAACAGCGAATAGGCAGTCAGACCCGCCTGTGCCTGCGTCGCCAGCAGGGCGGCTATGGCAGCAATTATCTTTAGCTTGCGCATGTCGGTTCCTCCGGAACGATAAGGATAGCACGGAAATGCCCGACGGCAGCAGTGCCGGACTATTATTTGCGCGGCCCGTCACACCGGGCAGGGGGTCAGGGACGGTTGTCCATACCGAGGGCGATACATCGTCCATGCCGCCACCGGGTCGGTGCGGGCGCGAAGGCGCTGCAACCGCCAGCCCGGAACGCCCCCCTCCAGCGCAAGGTTCGGCCCGATGGAGGGCGCGGGGTCCAGCCGCCAGCGGCTTTCAATGCCCTGCGCGCCGCCCTCGCCGGGGGTCAGCACAATGCCAAGGGGCGGGGGCCTGCGCCCCTGTGCGGCATCGGCCCCGGTTTCGGCGGCCAGATGCAACCGGCGCACCGGGGTCAGAGACGGGATGCCCGGCAGATCGGCAATCACCAAGGGTGCCGCACCCGAGCGCAGACATTCCTCGGCCGACCACATCAGATCTTCGGGCCGTCGTGCCATTGCAAAGATGATGCGCGACGGTTCGGCAAATTCGCACAGGCCCGGCGCGTAAAGCCGTTCCGGTATCCACGCTGCCCCGATCCAGATCACCGTGCCGCTGCATTCGCCCATCAGCATCGCGGCCAAGGTGCGCCGGGCGGGGCCGCAAAACTCATGCACCCGGCCGCGGGCAAGCGCCAGATCGCCAACCAGCCGCTGCATCGGCCGCGCCTTCGGGGCGTAAAGATGGGCCAGAGGATTCGCCATACCGCAAGGTGGCATGTTCGCATTATGTTCTCAAGCTGCATCCGCACCCGTCATCACTTTGCCGCAAGGAAAGCCCGGCGCGCATCTTGCCAAGCGCGCGCCGGCCGCTAGGGTAAGGCGCGAAATCGAAAGGATATCTCATGCAGATGCTTGCCCTTGGTCAGACCGGAATGACGGTGTCGGAGCTGTGCCTTGGCACGATGACCTGGGGCACCCAGAACAGCCAAAGTCAGGCGCATGACCAGATCGCGATGGCGCTGGAACACGGGGTCAACTTCTGGGACACCGCCGAGATGTATCCGACAAACCCCGTCAGCGCGGCCACGGTCGGCGAAACCGAGGCCATCATCGGCAGATGGTTTGCGCGCGGCGGGCGCGACAAGATCGTGCTGGCGACCAAGGTTTCGGGCGAAGGCAACGGCTTTACGCGCGGCGGCGCGCGCATCACCGGCGCGGTGCTGCGTGAGGCGGTCGAGGGGTCATTGAAGCGGCTTAAGACCGACTATATCGACCTTTATCAACTGCATTGGGCCAATCGGGGCGCCTATCACTTCCGCAAGATCTGGGACTATGCGCCGACCGACACCCGCGCGCAGACGCTTTATGCGAGAAAAGGCGACATGGCTGATTGATCGAGTGGATTATTTTAACAAAATCAATGATTCAAGAGAAGTTAAAACCGGTGCAAATGATTATTTGAGAAAAAAAAACGAAGCACGAAAAATTATTTTGGAACGAATAAAAAAATACAATGAACATTACAATTTTAACTACAAAAAAATAGCGATTAGAAATCAACGAACGCGTTGGGGTTCTTGCTCAGCGCAAGCCAATCTCAATTTTAATTATCGAATCGTATACTTACCCGATAACTTAATAGACTACATAGTTGTGCATGAGCTTTGTCATTTGCGACAGATGAATCATTCGGCTAAATTTTGGAGCTTGGTAGCCGAAACAATTCCTGGATACAAGAATCAAAGGCAAGAATTAAAAAAGAAGGGCTTGTTGCTTTTTTAGTAAAAAACATGTAGTGTATTTGAGTGAATAAGGCAAATGGTTTTAAAAAATATTAACTATTTATTGTAAATTTACTCATGGAATCACAAAAGGACCCAGCAGACGAAAGTAGGGAAGATCTACGAAAGCCTTTGATTATATTGGTTTTTTTGCTTTTGATTGATTTGTTAATTCTTCTTGTTTTTGCTTTTTTTACGCATAGTATCCGTCCGGATTTTACCGTTATTCTGCTATTCATAAGTCTCTGTGTTTATTTTTTGCTCGCAAGACGAAAAAATGAGATTTTCTATTTGATATTTTCTTCGCTGATTTCATTCGTTTGGGTTTTTTTTACAAATGATTTGTACAATTACAATCGTGCAACTATAAAAATATTTGGCTTGAATTCATATTTGATGGTGGCGTG
>JBBQZP010000042.1:0-28026 GCA_038207585.1 Rhodobacterales bacterium
GCGCCTTCGGCCTGCCAATCCCGCGCTGGTTCCTGCCCCGCAGTGACACCACCGAAACCATCGACGCGCAGGGCCGCGCCACATTCGATGTCGCCCTCTCACACCCGCTGACCGGCCTGATCGTGCGCTATCGCGGCTGGCTCACCTCCGCCGATGATCCGAAAGCCTGACCAATTACCTTTTTTCTGTTCCCAAATATCCTCTGGGGGTGAATTGGCGCACCGCGCCAAGAGGGGGGCAGACAGCCCCCCTAAAATTCTTCCTTCAAGAATTTTGGCCCCGCCAAAACACGCCGGGCCTCAATCGCGGAAAAACCGGCTGTCCTTGATCTGATCCCAGGCCCAGACCACCTCTTGCAGGCGCGCCTCGTCGTCGCGGTTGCCGCCGTTCATATCGGGATGCAGATCCTTGACCAGGCTTTTGTATTGCTTTCGGATCTCGGGGCGCGTCCAGGAATCCCGCGCATCGAGTATCTCCAGCGCCTTGCGCTCGGTCGAGGGCAGCTTGCGCGTTGCTTGTGCTGTCGGCGCGCGGCCGGGGTTTTGCGTCGCGTTCGAGCCCAGAATTTCCACCGGATCATTGACCCCGAGGCGCGACCAGACGCGGCCCTCATCGGGGCGTTTGTGGAAAGGTTCCGTCTCGCGGCCCCAGACCCGGTCCTTGTCGATGAACTTCTGGAACTCGTCTTCCGTGGTGCCCTGAAAGAAATTCCACTTCAGGTTATATTCGCGGATATGGTCCTTGCAGAACCAGAAATACTCATCCAGCAGGTCGGGCGATTTCGGCGCGCGGTAGACGCCCGCTTCCTGACAGCCGGGTGCTTCACAGGTCTTGGTCGAAGTTTCGAACGCACCCGACATGCCGCGCCGCCCGGTCTTGCGGCGCTTTTTGTCCGAAGACACGCTGATATCGAATTCAAAGGGGGGTTTCGCCATCTGCTTGCCTTTCCGACTCGGAGGCGAGAGTTTACGGCATTGTGCAGGGGATTGAAGGGGGTGCGTCGAAAATGTCGGTAAAGTCTGAGTTGGAACAGCGCCTGTCCGCCGCTTTCGCGCCGACGCGGCTTGAGGTGGAGAACGAAAGCCACAAACACGCGGGCCATTCGGGTGATGATGGTTCGGGTGAATCGCATTTCCGCATTGTGCTGCGCGCACCCGATTTCGCACCGATGACGCGGGTAGCCCGGCATCGGGCCGTGCATGCGGCCCTTGGCCCGGATCTGGTGGCGCGGGTGCATGCGCTGGCGCTGGATATCGACGGCTGAAACTTAGCCAACGCGCTAAGTTTGTCTTGCTTTTGCACCCGTGCTGGAATTACTTAGCTAAATGGCTAAGCATGAACCTTCGCTCACCCTGATGTTTCAGGCCCTTGCTGACCCCACGCGCCGCGCGATTCTGGCGCAGTTGGGGCAGGGGGCGCTTGCGGTCAGCGCTTTGGCGCATCCTACGGGTTATTCCATGCCGACCATTCTGCGACACCTTGGCGTGCTGGAAGATGCGGGGCTGATCCAAAGCGAAAAGTCCGGGCGTGTGCGCTTGTGTCGGGTTTGCCCTGCGGCCTTTGCGCCGGTGGCTGCTTGGCTGGATGCACGACGTGCCGATTGGGAAGCGCAGACCGATCGGCTTGAAGCCTATGCGCAGTCTCTGACCAAAGGGCGTACGCATGACCTCTGATATCACGCTCGACCCCGATCTTGATCTGGTTCTGACCCGCGATCTGAATGCGCCGAAAGCAGCACTCTGGAGATGCTGGACAGATGCGGCGCATCTGCCGCACTGGTTTGTTCCCAAACCGCACAGGGTCACGGAATGTCATCTGGATGCCCGTGTCGGCGGGGCGTTCAATACAACCTTCGATGTGAACGGCGCCATTATCCAAAACACGGGCGTCTATCTTGAACTGATCCCGCAGCAAAAGCTTGTCTTCACGGACAGCTATTCCGAAGGATGGAAGCCCGCGCCCGACCCCTTCATGACCGCAATTCTGACGTTCGCGGATCTGGGGGCAAACCGGACGCGTTATACGGCGGTCGTGCGCCACCGCACGGTTGAAATCGCGCAACGGCACCGGGATATGGGGTTTTTCGACGGCTGGGGCACCGCCACGGACCAGCTTGAGGCCTATGCCGCGGCTCTGGCTTAGCCGCGCGGTTTCGCCTTGTCAGTGCGGCAGCGGTCCGAACAATAGCGCACCTCGTCCCAGACCTTTGCCCATGCCTTGCGCCAGAAAAATGGCTTGCCGCAGACCGCACAGGTCTTGACGGGCAGATCGGATTTCTTGCGCATCTTTGCCATTCCGGTCCCGCCAGCCCGCATTAAAACACCGCCGGAAGATATTCCGGCGGCCTTGACGGTCAACCTGTGTCGCGATCAGTTCGCGACGGGTGCTGTAGTTGCAGGTTCCACGGGTTGTGCGTCATTGCCGATCACGGTGGAATAGCCAAAGATCAAAATCAATGCTAGAACAGCGATGATCAGCCCGATCAGCGACCACTTGTGGCGGCGCTTTTGCTTTTCGATGTTGGTGTCGGGTGCAGACATGGCAGGCTCCTTCCAATGCTTCGCTCATGCGGCAGGGGCGGTTGAACGCCGCGCCGCAAAGACCTAACGTCTGTCCGACCCGATCCGTTCCGCACGATATCTCCCACCCCCGAAAGCCCCACCCCCGAAAGTCCCGTACATGACCGCCACCCGATCTGCCCCCCGGACCATCCGTCTTGCCGAATATCAGCCTTTTACGCATCGCATCGACGCCGTGCATCTGACCTTCCGGCTGGCCCCCGATGCGACGCGGGTTCTGGCGCGGTTGCGGGTGTCGCCCAACCCGGCGCGGCCCGGTCGCCACGATCTGCGGCTGGACGGGCAGGCGATGCGGCTGATCCGCGCCTCGATTGACGGGAGCGCGCTTGCGCTGACCCCCGATGATACTGGCCTGACCATCCCCGCCGACCTGTTGCCCGACGGTGCTTTCACGCTGGAAACCGAGGTGCAGATCAACCCCGCCGCCAACACTTCCCTTGACGGGCTTTACATGTCGCGCGGCATGTATTGCACGCAATGCGAGGCCGAGGGGTTTCGCCAGATCACCTATTACCCCGACCGCCCCGATGTGATGTCGGTCTTTACGGTGCGGGTGGAGGGCGACGTGCCGGTGCTTCTGTCAAACGGCAATCCGGGAGCTTCGGGGCGGGGATTCGCCGAATGGCATGATCCGTGGCCGAAACCGTCTTATCTGTTCGCCTTAGTTGCGGGCGATCTGGTCGCGCATTCCGACAGCTTTACCACGATGTCGGGCCGCCATGTTGCGCTCAACATCTGGGTGCGCCAAGGCGATCAGGACCGCTGCGCCTATGCGATGGACAGCCTGATCCGGTCGATGCGGTGGGATGAACAGGTCTATGGCCGCGAATATGATCTGGATGTGTTCAACATCGTTGCGGTCGATGATTTCAACATGGGTGCGATGGAGAACAAGGGGCTCAACGTCTTCAACTCGCGCTACGTTCTCGCCAGCCCCGCCACCGCCACCGATGACGATTACGCCCGGATCGAGGCGATCATTGCGCATGAATATTTCCACAACTGGACCGGCAACCGCATCACCTGCCGCGACTGGTTTCAGCTGTGCCTGAAGGAAGGGCTGACCGTATTCCGCGACCAGCAGTTTTCGGGTGATATGCGCAGCCACGCGGTCAAGCGGATCGAGGATGTGCTGACCCTGCGCGCGCGGCAATTCCGCGAGGATGGCGGGCCTTTGGCGCACCCCGTGCGGCCCGATCAGTATCAGGAGATCAACAATTTCTACACCGCGACCGTCTATGAAAAGGGCGCGGAAGTGATCGGGATGCTGAAGTGTCTGGTCGGCGATGCAGATTATGCACGCGCGCTGACCCTCTATTTCGACCGCCACGATGGCGATGCGGCGACGATCGAAGACTGGCTGGTGGTGTTTCAGGATGCGACAGGGCGCGATCTGGCGCAGTTCAAACGCTGGTATACCGAGGCCGGTACGCCGCGCGTGTGCGTGACGGATGACTTCAAGGATGGCACCTATACCCTTCATCTGGAACAGGAAAACCCCGCCACCCCCGGCCAGCCCACCAAGGGCGCAAAGGTCATTCCGGTGGCAGTGGGTCTGCTGAACCCCAACGGTGACGAGGTGCTGCCCACAACCGTGCTGGAACTGACCGAAGCGCGCCAGTCCTTCACTTTTCCCGGCCTCGCCTCGCGCCCGGTGCCCAGCATCTTGCGCGGCTTTTCCGCCCCGGTGATCCTTGAACGCCCAACCAGCGCGCCCGAACGCGCCTTCCTTCTGGCGCACGACACCGACCCCTTCAACAAATGGGAGGCCGGGCGCGCCTTGGCCAAGGATGTGCTGGCCGACATGATCCTTAAGGGCAGCCCCGCGCAGGCTGACTGGCTGGAGGCGCTGACCCGCGTGATGCTGGACGACAGCCTTGATCCGGCTTTCCGCGCCCTTGCGCTGCGGCTTCCGGGCGAAGATGACATGGCGCAGACCCTGCACGCCGCAGGCCATGTGCCCGATCCTGCGGCCATTCATAACGCGCGCAAGGCAATGCTTGCGGCCCTTGCGCAGGCTATGGCGCCGCATTTGCCCGGCCTGATCGCAGGCCTTGCCGAACCGGGCGCTTATTCCCCCGATGCACGGGCGGCGGGGCGGCGGGCGTTGAAGCTGGGTGCGCTGTCGTTGCAGGCGCGGCTGGATGGCGGGCAGGGGGCTGCGGCGGTGTTTGCTGCTGCCGACAATATGACCGAACAGCAAAGCGCGCTGACGATCCTCTTGGATATCGGCGCAGGACAGGCCGAGATTGCCCAATTCGGCGCGCGTTTTGCCGACGACCGGCTGGTGATGGACAAATGGTTCGCGCTGCAGGTGGGTCTTGCCGCTCCGGACGCGCTTGCCGGAACCGTGGAACGGCTGACCGCACTTTCTACGTTCGATTGGAAGAACCCCAATCGATTCCGTTCGGTGATAGGGGCCATGACGGGCAATCACGCGGGCTTTCACCACGTTAGCGGCGCGAACTACCGCATCCTCGCCGACTGGCTGATCCGGCTTGATCCGGTGAACCCGCAAACCGCCGCCAAGATGTCGACCGCGTTCGAGACATGGGCCCGCTATGATGCCGACCGTCAGGGGATGATCCGCGAGAACCTGAACCGGATCGCTGCGACAAAAGGCCTGAGCCGCCACCTTGGCGAGATGGTCGCGCGGATGCTGGGCTGACGCGCGCCGCAATGTGGCATGCCGCACGCAATACGCGCGGCATTTGCAGCCATAGATGACGCGACGGTTGACACTTGTTCTGTTCGCCCTTTACGCCAAGCGTCGGGGCGTTTTGATCTGCGGAGCGTATCATGCCGTTCATTCTTGGTTTTCTGGCCCTAATTGGGGCCGCGTATTTCTGGGCCTCTCGCCTGCGCAACGCTTCCGCCATGACGCATGAGATTGCAGGTGTCGCCAGCGACGTGATGGCCGCCGCGCGCCGCTTTGGCTTCAAGCGCAAGCTGAACATCCACCCCGTCGAATCGCTGGATAACCCTGATATCGCGATTGCAGCAACCGGGATGGCGTTTCTGGAACTGGGTGGCCTGCCCAGCGCCGAACAACAGGATGCGCTGATCGTCAGCCTGCAAAGCCAACTCGCGCTGGCGCATGATCAGGCGCAAGAGGCGGTCATTCTGGGGCGCTGGCTGGTGACGGAATCGGGTGGCGCGCAACCGGGGCTGACGCGGCTGACGCGCAGGCTTTACAAGATGCAGGGCGGCGACAGTTTCACGCCGCTGATGTCGGTTCTGGGCGATATTGCGAAATCGGGGCGGGACGGTTTGTCGGACAAACAACGCGACGCGCTGGATGAGATCAAGCGGCTTTACCGGATCACCTGATCAGCCCTTGCAATAGCTTTGGCTGCGGGTCCAGGACTGCATTTCGGCGCGTTTTGATGCATTGCGCATCGGCGCCCAGTCGCGGCCGACACCGCGCGCGCCGCTGCCTGACACGGCATTGTCACGTGACACCTGACGCGACGCGATCTCGATGGCGCAGCTCAGGTTTGCCTCGCCGTTCTTCAGGCCCGACACGCTGGTCGCATCGCAATCATACTGACGCGCCGTGGCAGGCGCGATCTGCATCAGGCCGATCCACTTGCCACCACCACCGGATGCCGCCGGGTTCCAGGTGCTTTCATATTTCGCGACCGTCGACACAAGGCCTGCCCAGAACGCCCGGCGTTGCGGCACAGTCGCTGTCGTATAAGCGGGGCACCACTGCGCGATGTCAGACGGAGTGATGTTGGCAAGCATCGTGTCCTTGGAGGCAATGGCGGCCAGCGTCGTGCGGGTCCAGGCATCGGCTTCGGGGCGGTGATCCCAGCGCATCGGGGGCAGGTTGCCGCCCACAAAGCTGAAATTGTCGGATGCAAGCGGTGGCGCCTGTTCTGCGCAGCCCATCGGCAGGGCCAGAATACAACCAATTACAAGCGAGCGCAGGTTCATCAATCAACACCGGATAGCATCGCACCGTTCTGCGCGACCTGTGCCTTTTGCCCGCCCGTGTGGCATTCTGGCAAGCCCGCGCCCTTTTTATAGGCGGTTTTCCGCGACTCGCGCTCTTGCCGCCCGTCTCGTGCCTGCCTAGAAAGGGGCAAAACCGCAAGGATGCACCATGCTTGATCTGACCTATTCCGCGCCCATGCCCAAGGTGATTGCCGGGGCGAAACACGACTGGGAACTGGTTATCGGGATGGAGATCCACGCGCAGGTGTCATCGAACGCCAAGCTCTTTTCGGGGGCCTCGACCGGGGTCGGCGCGGAACCCAATTCCCATGTGTCCTTTGTTGATGCCGCGATGCCCGGCATGCTGCCGGTGATCAACGAATACTGCATCGAACAGGCGGTGCGCACCGGGTTGGGGCTGAAAGCGGCGATCAACCTGCGCTCGGCGTTTGACCGCAAGAACTACTTCTACCCCGACCTGCCGCAGGGCTATCAGATCAGCCAGCTTTACCACCCCATCGTGGGCGAGGGTGAGGTTCTGGTCGAACTTTCGCCCGGCGTGGCGCGGCTTGTGCGGATCGAACGCATCCATCTGGAACAGGATGCGGGCAAAAGCATCCACGACATGGACCCGTCGCTCAGCTTTGTCGATTTCAACCGCACCGGCGTCGCGCTGATGGAGATTGTCAGCCGCCCCGACATTCGCGGACCCGAAGAAGCCGCCGCCTTTGTGGTCAAACTGCGCCAGATCCTGCGCTATCTGGGCACCTGCGATGGCAACATGCAGAACGGCAACCTGCGCGCCGATGTGAACGTGTCGGTCTGTCGTCCGGGCCAGTATGAGAAGTATCAGGCAACACAGGATTTCGCCCATCTGGGCACGCGGTGCGAGATCAAGAACATGAACTCCATGCGGTTTATCCAACTGGCGATTGATTACGAGGCGCGCCGTCAGATCGCGATCCTTGAAGATGGCGGGTCGGTCACGCAGGAAACCCGGCTGTATGACCCCGACCGCAACGAAACCCGGTCGATGCGCAGCAAGGAAGAGGCGCATGATTACCGCTATTTCCCCGATCCCGACCTGCTGCCTTTGGAGATTGAGCAGGCTTGGGTTGATGATATTGTGGCCACCATGCCCGAACTCCCCGATGCCAAGAAATCCCGCTTCATGGGCGATTTCGGGCTGACCGATTACGATGCGAACGTGCTGACCGCTGATCTGGACAGCGCCACGTTCTTTGAAGCGGTAGCGGGCGGCCGTGACGGCAAGCAGGCCGCGAACTGGGTCATCAACGAATTGTTCGGCCGGCTGAACAAGGAAGGGCTGACCATCGCCGACTCGCCGCTGTCGGCGGCGCAGTTGGGCGGCGTGCTGGACCTGATCGGGAAGGCCGAGATTTCGGGCAAGATGGCGAAAGACCTGTTCGAGATCCTCTGGGCCGAAGGTGGTGATCCTGCCGAGGTTGCTGCCGCGCGTGGCATGAAACAGGTCACGGACACCGGGGCGATTGAGGCGGCGGTTGATCAGATCATCGCGGACAACCCGGCGCAGGTCGAAAAGGCTCAGGCAAACCCCAAACTCGCGGGCTGGTTCGTCGGCCAGGTGATCAAGGCCACGGGCGGCAAGGCGGCCCCGGCGGTGGTCAACGATCTGGTGATGAAGAAGCTGGGGCTTTAAAGGCGCGCAAACCCATCCAAAGCCAAAGCCAAAGACCAAGGCCGGTCAGCCCGGTGAAGATGGCCACGGCGATGTTGACCGCCGCGCCGCCGGACATGCCCGAGCCAAAAACCGGTTCCAGCGCCGCACCCCGGTCACAAGGATGGCCAGACAGCAGGGCACATTCGGCGAAAGCTGTATGATCCGGCGCGGCCCCTGTCTGAAATGCAACAGTCCGTTCCGGCGGCTTTGCAATTTACGGCGCAATGGGTTGTAGACCTGCGGGCGCTGCCCCACCAGATGCGCGGCCCCGGCCACAGATTGCGCGATGGCCCGCCCAACCGGACAACTATTTGCACGATGCGCTTGGCGACAGGGGGCGAATCCCCGTATCTTGTTTCCGGATGACGGGGGAAGTTGGATGCAACGTTTCGAATATCAGGTCGTGCCGGCGCCGCGCAAAGGCGAAAAGGCCAAGGCCGCAAAGACCGCGCCGGAGCGTTTTGCCGTGGCGCTGACGCATGTCATGAACGACATGGCGGCGCAGGGCTGGGAATACGTGCGCTCTGACACTTTGCCGTGCGAGGAACGTGTGGGCTTTACCGGCAAGACGACGGTGTTTCAGAACATGCTGGTTTTCCGTCGCGAGATTGCGGTGGTGGACGCCGTATCGCAGCAGGCTTTGCCGGTGGAATCCACGCCCGTGGTTGCTGCACCCGTTATCGCCGCCTCGCGTGCGGAACTTGCTACACCGGAAATACCTTCTGAACTGCGTGTGAACGAGGCTCTGCGCGTCGGCGGACCGCAGCTTGTCAGCGGGCGCGCACCTGCCCTTGGGCCTGCCAATCCGCACCACGCCGCAGAATAGCGGCGTTCAGCCCTGCGCTGCCGCCAGCGCCTCTGGCAGTGCGGCGGCAAAAGCGGCCATCGCCGGACCGTCGCCCAACCCGATGCGGATGCAGCGATCCAGCGGGGCCACCCCCGGCATCCGCACGAAGATACCGCGTGCGATCAACCCGCCCAACACTGCACGGGCAAAGTTTCCGTCGCGGCCGCAATCAAGCGTCACGAAATTGGTGGCCGAAGGAAGTGCCGTCAACCCGTTCGCCAGTGCAATCGCTCCAATCTGCGCGCGGGCCTGTTCAACCGACGCCCGCACCCCGGCCACCCACCCCTGATCTGCCAGTGCGGCGACGGCCCCGGCCTGAACCATCCGCCCGACGCCGAAATGATTGCGCACCCGGTCAAAGGCCGCGATCAGGGGGGCGGCCCCGATCGCATAGCCAACCCGCGCGCCCGCCATGCCGTACCCCTTGGAAAACGTGCGCAACCGGATCACCCGCGGATCATCGGGCACGATTTCGGCGGCCGTTCCGTCGGGGGCCAGATCGACATAGGCCTCGTCCAGCACCAGAAGCGTGCCTTGGGGCAACGCCTTGATCATCGCGGTTATGGTTGCTGCCGGGTGATGGCTTCCCATCGGATTGTCGGGGTTCGAGAGATAGATCAGCCGCGCCGAAACCTGCGCCGCGCGGTCAATCAATGCGCCGGTATCCTCGAACCAGCCGGCATAGGGCACCTTGTGCAGAACCCCGCCAAAGCCCGCGACATGGTAGTTGAAGGTGGGATATGCGCCGTCCGACGTGACCACCGCATCGCCGGGGGCCACCATCATCCGCACCAGATTTCCCAGCAGCCCGTCAATGCCTTCGCCCACCATCACATGCGCGGGATGGATGCCGTGGTGTACTGCAATGGCTGCGCGCAGATCATGGCAATCTGGGTCGCCATACATCCAGACATCTTTCGCCGCGTCCGCCATCGCCGCAATGGCGCGGGGCGAGGGGCCGAACATCGACTCGTTGGCCCCGAGGCGGGCGGTGAAGGGCGCATCCCGGTCCCGTTCCTGCCGTTCGGGGCCGACAAAGGGGACGGTTGCGGGAAGCGATTGCACAAGCGGGGTGAGGCGCGGATTTTCCATCCCGCATGAAAGCCAGAAAGCGGTGCGCGGGGCAAGATCGCTTGTCGGAGCAGGTGGGGCGTGGCATCTTGGCCTGATGATGCGCGCCTATGGCCTTTTGATCGGACTGATGCTGGCCCTTGCGGCCTGTGTGCAGGTGCAGTCGCAGACCGCGCAGGATCAGATCAGTTTTGGCGATGGCGGCAGCATCTTTGGCGGGGCGTCCTGGACCATCCGCGCCGATGATACCGCGACGTTTTCCGCGCGCGGGGATTCGTTGCCGCCAAAGCGCCGGGGTTGGGTGATGACGTCAAAGGACGCAGGCTCGGTCAGCTATTCGGTGCCGGGAATCTACAACTCCGTTCTGATGCTTGTCACGGCGGGGTTGAAGGACGGGACATTGGCGCGACCGCCCGCGTTTGACCTGGATTGCACTGATGCGGGCGGTCTTTTCCTTTTGGTCCAGCCGCTGGACAATGAGCCATTCCGGGCAACGTCATCCCACTGCACGCCCAAGGTAAACGGCATTTCTCCTCGGGTTCAGGCCTATCACACGGCCTTGCGGGATCTGATATCGCAGTTGTCCACCAACGTGCGTGTGGCGACCGGGGCGCCGTAGGATGGGGGGCTTTCGGCCCCCCACGGCCTGCGGCCTTCCCCCCGAGGATATTTGTGAACAGAAAAAGGGTTTAGCCGATTTCCGCCAGACGGGTGAGGGCGGCTTTGAGTTTGCCGGCCTCATCCTCGCGCGCTTCAAGATTGGCGCGGGCTTCATCGACCACCTCTTCCGGGGCGGAGGTCACGAAAGCCGGGTTCTTCAGCCGCCCGTTCAGGCCTGCGATTTCCTTGGAAAGTTTGTCCATCGCTTTGGTCAGACGCGATTTTTCCTCGGCGATGTCGATGATGCCATCCAGCGGAATGGCGAAGCTGCCGCCTTCCACGGGCACCGTGATCGCGCCTTTCGGGGCGGCGGTGGCGGGGGTTATGGATTCCAGACGCGCAAGGCGCAGGATCAGCGCCTCGTTGCGCGACAGGGCGGCTTTGCCCGCATCATCAAGGGCCAGTTGCAGCATCGCAAGCTTCAGCCCCGCCGGCACATGCATCTGCGCGCGGGCCGAGCGGACCTCGTCAATCAAGGTGGTGACCCAGTTCATCTCGCGGTCGGCGACCGCGTCGATCAGATCGGGGCCGTAGGTCGGCCAGTCGGCGTGGATCAGCGGTTTGGTGCGGGTGCCGGTGGTTTGCCAAAGCTCTTCGGTGACAAAGGGCATCATCGGGTGCAGCAGGATCATGCATTGATCCAGAACCCAGGCCATTGTTTCGCGGGTTTCGGGCGCATCGTCGCCATCAAACAGCGGTTTGGCGAATTCGACATACCAGTCGCAGACCTTGCCCCAGACGAATTTGTAAAGCGCATCGGCGGCCTGATCAAAGCGGTAATCGGCAAGGGCCGCATCCACCTCGGCCCGCGCTTTCGCGGTTTCGCCGATGATCCAGCGGTTGACGGTGGCTTTGGCGTGCGGGGGGTGGACCTTCGTGGCGTGGTTTTCAAAGACGCCGTTCATCTCGGCAAAGCGGCAGGCGTTCCAGAGCTTGGTTCCAAAATTGCGATAACCTGCAATGCGTTGCGTGGAGAGCTTAAGGTCGCGCCCCATCGCTGCCATCGCCGTCAGGGTAAAGCGCACGGCGTCGCAGCCATATTCGTTGATCAGATCCAGCGGGTCGAGGACATTGCCCAGGGATTTGGACATCTTCTTGCCCTTCTCATCCCGCACCAGCGCGTGAACATAGACTGTTTTGAACGGCACCTGATCTACGACCGCCAGTTGCATCATCATCATCCGGGCGACCCAGAAGAAGATGATGTCAAAGCCGGTGACGAGGGTGGAGGTGGGGAAATACTTTTTCAGTTCAGGGGTTTGCTCGGGCCAGCCGAGCGTGCCGATAGGCCAGAGGCCAGAGGAGAACCAGGTGTCGAGGACGTCGGGGTCGCGGTAGATGGGGAACCTTTTCGGCCCAGGTTGAGCGTTTTGTGTGAAAAAGATTTCCAAAGCCTTAAACTTGTTTTCCACAACCACGATTTCGTGGTCTTCAGGCTTTGTAAATAGCCGTCTAGCTTCGCTTTCGTTTGAAGCGCTGATCTTTTGGTCTCCCATAGCCTGCTGCGCCGTTTCACCATCAGAAGTGAGATATCCCATGCCATACCAAACCGGAATCTGGTGCCCCCACCACAACTGGCGCGAGATGCACCAGGGCTCGATATTCTCCAGCCAGTGGAAATAGGTCTTGGTGTCGCGTTCGGGCAGGATCACGGTGTCGCCGTTGCGCACGGCGTCCAGCGCAGGGCCGACGATCTTGGCGGTGTCGACAAACCATTGGTCTGTCAGCATGGGTTCGATAACGACTTTTGATCTGTCGCCAAAGGGTTGCATGATTTTCTTCGACTCGACGAAGGGGATCATCTCTGGTGCGTCGGGGTCGGTCGCGTGGGCCGGGTTGGCGATCATCACCGCCAGACCTTCGGCGGTGATGTCGGCCACCACCGCCTTGCGCGCCTCAAACCGGTCCAGCCCGCGATAGGCTTCGGGGACGAGGTTCAGGGCGTCCACCTCGGCCTCACTGGCCGCTTGACCGCCCGCAATCGCCTGCGCTGCGGCCGCCGTTTCGGCGTAAGGCGCGCCATCGGCCCGCATCACGCCGCGCGTGTCCATCAGGCGGTAGCAGGGGATGTTATTGCGTTTGGCCACGCCGTAATCGTTGAAATCATGCGCGCCGGTGATTTTCACAGCACCCGAGCCGAAGGTCGGATCGGGGTATTCGTCGGTGATGATGGGGATCAGGCGGCGGTGTTCCTTTGGCCCCACGGGAATTTCACAGAGCTTGCCGATGATCGCCCGGTAACGCTCGTCTGACGGATGCACGGCCACCGCACCATCGCCCAGCATCGTCTCTGGCCGGGTGGTGGCGATGGAGATGTAATCGCGCACCTCGCGCAGGGTCACTGCTCCATCGGCGTCTTTTTCAATGTATTCATAGGTTTCACCGCCCGCGAGGGGATATTTGAAGTGCCACATGTGGCCGGCCACTTCGATATTCTCGACCTCAAGATCGCTGATCGCGGTTTCAAAATGCGGGTCCCAGTTGACCAGCCGCTTCCCGCGATAGATCAGGCCCTTGTGATACATATCGACAAAGACCTTGATCACGGCGTCGTGGAAGTTGCCCTCTTCGCCCGCAGGCGCACCGGGCGCGCCTGACATGGTGAAGGCCTCGCGCGACCAATCGCAGGATGCGCCAAGGCGCTTCAACTGCCCGATGATCGTGCCGCGCGATTTCGCCTTTTGCTGCCAGACTCGGGCGACAAACGCCTCGCGCCCCATGTCGCGGCGGGTGGGTTCGCCATTCGCGGCCATGTCGCGTTCGGTCACCATCTGTGTTGCAATCCCGGCATGATCGGTGCCGGGCTGCCACAGCGTGTCAAACCCCCGCATCCGGTGCCAGCGCACTAGAATATCCTGCAACGTGTTGTTGAAGGCGTGCCCCATGTGCAGGCTGCCCGTCACATTGGGCGGCGGGATCATGATGCTGAACGGTTCGGCCCCCGGTTTGGCATTGGCCCCCGCCTTGAACGCGCCCATGCCTTCCCACATCGCATAAAGGCGGGCCTCAGCTTCGGTGGCGTCGAATGTCTTTTCCATGGGCATGGCGGATTTCCTTAAGGGTCGGTGTGATCTACCCAAACACCGGGGTAAGGGCAATCAGATCGCGCGGTCGATGCGTGTAGACAGGTGGATCAGGCTTTCCGACGACAGAACCCCGGTCAACCCGCCGATCTGATCCAGCGCCTGATCCAGCACCTGCGTTGTGGGCGCGGCAATCTGCAACATCAGATCGAACCGGCCCGAGGTGGTAAAGGCGCGCTCCACTTCCGCCACCGATTTCAGGCGGGTCAGGATGGCGGCCTGCGCGCGGGGCTCGATGGTCAGCAAAACGGTTGCGCGCAGACGGTCGGCGCGCACGTTCTCGCCCAGTTTCAGGGTGTAGCCCGCGATGGTGCCGGTCGTCTCCAGCCGTTCCAGCCGGGCTTGAATGGTTGATCGGGCGACCTTGGTGCGCCGCGCCAGAGTCGCGATCGACATCCGCGCATCGGCCCCCAAAAGGCCCAGAATGGTACGATCCAGTTCATCCATCATAATATCCGATCTTTTCGTTATTATAACGCCGATTTCATACAAATCCACTATTTTGATCGGTCAGAATGTGCCACATATGAAGCGTCCGAAGTTTCAGGAAAAGGGCGGCTCATACGCACCTGGCCTGGTTTGTAAAGAACCGCGCAGGTGCCGCACCCCCGCTTTGGCGGGCAGGGATCTTGCGTCTTGTTGGCCAAAGAAGGAATACGCTGATGGGACTGTCAAAGACAATCTGGACCACCCCCGCCGAATATCTGCGCACGGTGCGCCCCGAAAATCCGGTGCTGTTTTTCAGCCCAGCCGCCCTGCAAGGGGCCGCGCGCCGGTTCATCGACGGCTTTCCGGGGCTGGTGACCTATGCGGTCAAATCGAACCCCGAAGAGGTGGTGATCGAAAATCTGGTGCAGGCCGGTGTGCGCGGCTTTGACGTGGCCTCGCCCAACGAAATCCGCATGATCCGCCGGTTGGCCCCGGATGCAGCCCTGCATTACAATAACCCGGTGCGGGCGCGGGCGGAAATTGCCGTGGCGGTCGAGATGGGCGTGAAAAGCTATTCCGTCGATTCCGCATCCGAACTTGCCAAGCTGATCGAACTGGTGCCTGCCGAGGGCACCGAAATTTCGGTGCGTTACAAACTGCCGGTGGGCGGGGCTGCCTATAACTTCGGTGCGAAATTCGGTGCGACGGTGGAGTTTGCCACTGACCTGCTGAAGACCGTGGCCGAAGCGGGTTACATCCCGTCGCTGACCTTTCACCCCGGCACGCAATGCACGGACCCTGCCACGTGGGAGGCATATATCCATGCCGCGGCCGAGATCACCGAAGGCGCGGGCGTCACGATTGCGCGCCTGAACGTGGGCGGCGGGTTCCCGAACCACCGTCTGCACGGCGTTGTGCCGCAGATCGAGGATACGTTCGCGATGATCGACCGCGCCGCAACCCAAGCGTTCGGCGATGCCCGCCCGATGCTGGTCTGCGAACCGGGCCGTGCGCTTTGCGGCGATGCTTTCACCCACGCGGCCCGCGTGAAGGCCGTGCGCGACGATGCGCATGTGTTCCTGAACGACGGTGTTTACGGTGCCTACTGGGAACTGCCGATGATCGGTGTGATCGACCGGATTCATGTGCTGGACGGTGAGGGCAAGCGTCGCGCCGCCGACCCCGCACCGCGCATCGTGTTCGGCCCGACCTGTGATTCGGTGGACCGTCTGCCCGGCGATGTGATGCTGGCCGCCGACATTGCCGAGGGTGATTTCGTGCTGATCGAAGGGATGGGGGCCTATTCTTCGGCCACCAACACCAGGTTCAACGGCTTTGGCGAATTGACGCTGGCCACGGTTCTGACCCTGAAGCTTTGAGTTTCCGCAGTTAAACGTTGCGCCCGGCTGGACAATTCCAGCCGGGTGGCTACCTTTAGGATCGAATCCTGAAGGGAAAATCATGCTGAAATTCGGGCAGTCGGGCGCAGGCCGGACGGAAGATCATCGCTTTCTGACCGGAACCGGGCGTTATGTCGATGACATTGCACCCAAGGGCGCGCTGCATGCGCTGTTTTTCCGCGCGACGGCGGCGCATGCCGATATCACCGCGCTGGATGTCAGTGCGGCCCGTGCCGCCCCCGGCGTGCATCTGGTGCTGACGGCGGACGATCTTTTGGCGGCGGGCGTCCTTTTGGGCATGAAGGGCGAACAGGTGCCCAACGCCGACGGCTCCAAGGGGGCCGCGCCCGAGCGTCCCGTTCTGGCGCATGGCCGCATCCGCTTTGTCGGTGAAGCGGTGGCGATGGTGGTCGCGGACACGCTGGAAGACGCCCGCGATGCGCTGGAACTGATCGAGCTTGATACGCGCGATCTGCCCGTTGCGATGGCGCTGGCGGCCGGCGATGACACGATACACCCCGAGGCCCCGCGCAATCTGGCATTCAATTTTGCCTTTGGCGACGATGCGGCGGTTGAAACGGCGCTGGCCGGGTCTGCCCACCGGGTGCCGCTGCGCATCATGCACAACCGCATCATCGTGAACTCGATGGAACCCCGCGCGGCCTTTGCCGAATGGGCGGATGACCGGTTGCATCTGTGCGTGAACGGGCAGGGCGTCTGGGTGCAGAAAAGCGAACTGGCGCGGATGATGAAACTGGACGACGCTGCCGTGCGCGTGACCAACCCCGATGTCGGCGGCGGCTTCGGGATGAAGGGCATGACCTATCCCGAATATGTGGTTCTGGCTGCTGCGGCGAAAGCGTTGGGCCGCCCCGTGCGCTGGATGTCAGAGCGGACCGAGGCGATGCTGACCGACAATGGTGGCCGCGATCTGCTGGCGGATGTGGAACTGGGCTTTGATGCCGACTACAAAATCACCGCATACCGCGCGAACCTTGTGTCGAACCTTGGGGCATACAATTCGCAATTCGCGCAGTTCATCCAGACGGTGCTGTTTTCCAAGGTGTTGACCGGCGTTTACGATATTCAGAAGGCCAGTCTGAACGTGGCCGGTGTCTATACCAACACGACGCCCGTGGATGCCTACCGTGGCGCGGGCCGGCCCGAGGCCATCCTCACGATAGAACGGGTGATGGATGAGGCCGCGCGCGTGCTGCGCGTTGATCCGTTTGATCTGCGCCAGCGCAATTTCATCCGTGCGTTCCCCTACCGCATGGTCAACGGCGAAACCGTGGATGATGGCGATTTTACGCGCGTTCTGAACCGCTTGCAGACCGAAGCTGATGTAAAGGGCTATCCCGCGCGCAAGGCCGCTTCTGAAAAGCGCGGCCGTCTGCGCGGCATGGGTCTTGCCTGCTATATCGAGGCCATTCTGGGGGCCGATACCGAAACCGCCGCTTATGAATTTGCGGCTGACGGCACCGTGCTGCTGTTCGTCGGCACCCAGTCCAACGGGCAGGGCCACGAGACGGTGTTCCCGCAGATGCTGTCGGATGCCACGGGGATTCCGATGGATCAGATCGTCATGGTGCAGGGCGACAGTGACCGCATCAAGGCCGGTGGTGGCACCGGCGGGTCACGCTCTGTCACTGTGCAGGGCACCGCGATGCGGGCAACAACCGCGCAGATGATCGACGCGTTCGCAGGCTTTCTGGGCGATGAATGGGATACGCAGGACGTGGCCTTCGGCGATGGCACCTTTGGTGCTGCGGGATCAAACCTGCGCCTGACGATGATCGAGACTGCAAATCTGGCCCGCCAGAAAGGCCGGAGTGATTTGCTGCGACATACCGCCACCACGAAACTGGACGGGCGGTCGTTCCCCAACGGCGCGCATCTGGCGGAAGTGGAGATTGACCCCGAAACCGGCCAGATGTGGCTGGATCGTTACACCGTCGCCGACGATTTCGGCGTGCTGATCAACCCCACGCTTGCCGAAGGTCAGGTACATGGAGGGGTCGCGCAAGGCTTGGGTCAGGCGATGATGGAACGTGTGGTGTATGACGATCAGGGCCAGCTTCTCACGGCAAGTTTCATGGACTATGCGATGCCGCGGGCGCAGGATCTTCCGATGATCCGCTTTTTCTCGGAACCCACACCCACCAAAACCAATCCGCTTGGCATGAAAGGCTGCGGCGAGGCGGGAACCGTGGGCTCGGTGCCGTCGGTGTGCAACGCGGTGCGCGATGCTTTGGCCGACCGCGGCGTGCATGATGTCGAGATGCCGTTCACCCCGCACCGGATCTGGGCGATGTTGCAGGAGGCACACGCTGACGCTGATTGACCGCCTTTCGCGCTTTTTTACCAAAGCGCCGCTGGCACAGACCGAAGCATCGGTGCCCAACGAGGCTGCGGCGCTGCGAAAGCCGGTTGATCACATCATCATTCTGGATGGCACCATGTCGACGTTGGCCGACGGGATGCAAAGCAATGTCGGGCTGATTTACCAGCTTCTCAAACAGCACAACCCGGCGACGCGCCGCACGCTTTATTACGAAAAAGGGCTGCAGTTCGAAGGTTGGTCTCGGATCGGCGATCTGGCCTCGGGCCGGGGGATCAACCGGCAGATCCGCCGCGCCTATGGCTATCTTGCCTCGCACTACCGCGAGGGCGACCGGATCTATCTGTTCGGCTATTCGCGGGGTGCCTTCGCCGTGAGGTCCTTGGCCGGGCTGATCGACCGGGTCGGGCTTTTGCGGCGCGAACATGCCACCGAACGCGCGGTGCAACTGGCCTACCGTCATTATGCCACCGACCCCGACCGCCCCGCCGCAGGGGCCTTTTCGCGCCGGTTCTGCCATGCCGAGGCGCAGATCGACGGCGTGTTCGTCTTTGATACGGTCAAGGCGCTGGGGCTGCGCATCCCGCTGTTGTGGATGCTGACCGACCCGAGAAACGCGTTTCACAACCACAATCTGGGCTTTACCATCAAGCGCGGCTTTCAGGCGCTGGCGCTGGATGAAACCCGCGTCTTGTTCGCGCCGGTGCTTTGGGAATGTGAGCAGGGCTGCAATCACGACGTCGAACAGATGTGGTTTCGTGGCGCGCATGGCGATATCGGCGGGCAAATCGGCACGGTGGAGGGCGCGCGCAAGCTGTCGAACATTCCGCTGGTGTGGATGCTGGAGCGCGCGCAGGCTTGCGGTCTGGACCTGCCGCCGGGATGGCAGGGGCGCTTTGAGTGTGACCCCGACGCGCCGATGGTTGGCACATGGTCATCCTGGGGCAAGCTCTTTCTCTATCGTCGCCGTCGGGTGATGCTGCGCGATCCGTCCGAGCGTATTCACGCGTCTGTGGGCGTCAAGCATCGGGCGTGGCGACACTCTGACATGCCGCCACCGGCACCCCGGGTGGCGGGTTAGGGGCTTTCCCTTTGATCCCGGCTGGGGCAGGTTGCGAACGCATACCGGGGGAATACCATGCGCCAGATTACCGTCGCCGCCACTCAATTTGCCTGTTCGTGGGACCTGCCCGCCAACGCCGACCGGGCCGAAACGCTGATCCGCGACGCCGCAGCCAAGGGGGCTGGGGTCGTGCTGGTGCAGGAGTTGTTCGCCGCCCCCTATTTCTGCATCACCCAGCGCCCCGAGTATTTCCGGCTGGCGCAGCCCTTTGACGGGCACCCGCTGGTCGCCCGTTTTGCCGATCTTGCGCGCGAACTGGGAGTGGTGCTGCCGGTATCGTTCTTTGAACGGGCGGGGCAGGCGTTCTTCAACTCGGTGGCAATGGTCGATGCTGACGGGCGCAGCTTGGGCCTTTACCGCAAAAGTCATATCCCGCAGGGGCCGGGGTATGAGGAGAAGTTCTATTTCAGCCCCGGCGATACCGGCTACCGGGTTTGGGATACGGCGGCAGGGCGCATCGGTGTCGGCATTTGCTGGGATCAGTGGTTTCCGGAATGTGCGCGGTCCATGGCGCTGATGGGGGCGGAAATGCTGCTTTATCCCACCGCCATCGGGTCGGAGCCGCCAAACCCGGATTATGACAGCCAGCCGCACTGGGAAATGACGATGCGCGGCCATGCGGCGGCAAACATCATGCCGGTGATTGCATCGAACCGGATCGGCACGGAAACCGCCCCCGAGGGGCGCGAGGTCACCTTCTACGGCTCGTCATTCATCACCGACCACACCGGCCAGCTTTTGGCCAAGGCATCGCGCGACGGCGAACAAGTTCTGACGGCCACGTTTGATCTGGACGCCATCGCCGAATTGCGCGGGACGTGGGGGATATTCCGGGACCGGCGACCCGAAACCTACGGTGCCGTCGCCACCTTTGACGGGGTAAGATAGGGCGGATTTCCGGTAATTTGAGTCAGATTGAAGGAAATTCAAGACATGCAAGCTATTGGCAATGTTGGGTGTTGCGCTTGATCTGATGAACCCGGTCAAACGCAGCACGCTAAAACAATAACGGCGGCCCAGATGGACCGCCGCTTTTCAGGTTCTGCACCAATCAGCGGTGCCGCACGTCCTGATAGTCGCGCTTTTTCTCGCCGGTATAAAGCTGGCGCGGGCGGCCGATTTTCTGGGTCGGGTCGGCGATCATCTCTTTCCACTGCGCGATCCAGCCCACCGTGCGCGACTGCGCAAAGATCGGCGTGAACATCGAGGTGGGGAATCCCATCGCATCCAGAATGATGCCGGAATAGAAATCGACGTTGGGATACAGCTTTTTGGAGATGAAATAGTCATCCTCCAGCGCAATCCGCTCCAGTTCCTTGGCCACTTGCAGCGTCGGATTGTTGTGGATGCCCATCAGCTCCAGCACCTCGTCGGCACTTTCCTTCATCACCTTGGCGCGCGGATCGAAGTTCTTGTAAACCCGGTGGCCAAAACCCATGAGGCGGAACGGATCGTCCTTGTCCTTTGCACGGCGGATGTATTCGGGAATATTCTCGACCGTGCCGATTTCGCGCAGCATTTCCAGACAGGCCTGGTTCGCGCCGCCATGCGCCGGGCCCCAAAGGCAGGCAATCCCCGCCGCAATGCACGCAAACGGGTTGGCACCCGATGACCCCGCCAGACGCACCGTCGAGGTGGACGCGTTCTGTTCGTGGTCGGCGTGCAGCATCATGATCCGGTCCATCGCCTTGGCAAGGATCGGGTTCACCACATAATCCTCGCACGGGACGGCAAAGCACATATGCAGAAAGTTCGACGCATAATCGAGGCTGTTGCGCGGATACTGGAACGGCTGCCCGATCGAGTATTTATAGGCCATTGCCGCAATCGTCGGCAGTTTCGCGATCAGTCGGATCGCCGCCACTTCGCGCTGCCAAGGGTCGGAAATATCGGTGGAGTCATGATAAAACGCCGACATGGCCCCCACCACACCGACCATCGTGGCCATCGGATGGCTGTCTCGACGGAAGCCACGGAAGAAATAGTGCATCTGTTCGTGCACCATCGTGTGGTTTGTCACCCGCGTCACGAAATCGGCAAGTTGCGCCGCAGACGGCAGTTCGCCGTAGAGCAGCAGAAAGCAAACCTCAAGATAGTTCGATTTGTCGGCAAGTTGGTCAATCGGATAGCCCCGGTGCAGCAATTCGCCCAGATCACCGTCGATGAAGGTGATCGCACTTTCGCAAGCGGCGGTCGAGGTGAAGCCGGGGTCGTAGGTGAAGACATCACCTTCGGCATAAAGCTTGCGGATATCCAGAACATCCGGCCCAAGGGTGGGCGAATGGATCGGCAGGTCGATCTTCTTGTTGTCCAGCATCAGCGTTGCGGTTCTGGTCACAGCGTCCATGGCGTTCCCCTTGCTTGGCCACGGCCTTTTCGGGCGGCGCGGCAGATGGTGCCCTTACAGGGCGTGGCACGGGGGAAAGGGGGCGGTCAGGCCGCCACATCCTTCAGCCGCGCAATCGTCTCAACCTGACCGATGACCAGCATCATGTCATACACACTCGGGCTTACCGTTCGCCCAGCAAGCGCTGCCCGCAACGGCGTGGCAAGCTTGCCAAATCCGATCCCGTGGTCTGTCGCAAAGGCGGTCAGAACCGCCTCTAGACCCGTCTTGTCCCAGCTAACAGTTTGCAACTGCGGCGTCAATTCTGACAGCAATGCGCGACCCGCTGCATCAAGCGCTTTTACCGCGGCCTCGTCCATCGAAATTGGCCGAGACGCCATGATATACTGAGCCTTTTCAAGCAGACCAGGGAATGTCTTCGCACGGTCTTTCAAGGGCCCAAGCCCCGCGCGCAACATCGTGATTTGCGCATCGCTCAGCGCCGGACGCCCCGCCGCAACCAGATACGCCTCCAATTCATGCAGCAGTGCAGCATCGTCCATTGCCGCCAGATGTTGCCCGCACAGGTTCTCCAACTTCTTGAAATCGAACTGCGCGGGCGATTTGCCGATGCCAGCCAGATCGAACCATTCCGCCGCCTGATCACTGGTGAAAAACTCGGCGTCGCCATGGCTCCACCCCAGCCGGGTCAGATAGTTGCGCATGCCCGCGGCAGGATAGCCCATCGCCTGATATTCCTCGACCCCCAAGGCCCCGTGGCGCTTGGACAGCTTTTTGCCATCGGTTCCGTTGATCAGCGGAATATGCGCCCAGACGGGCACATCCCAGCCCATCGCGGTATAGATCATCGACTGGCGTGCCGCGTTGTTCAGATGTTCATTCCCCCGGATCACATGGGTCACCCCCATATCGTGATCGTCGACCACCACGGCCAGCATGTAGGTTGGTGTGCCATCAGAACGTAAACAAACCATGTCGTCGAGTTGCGCATTGCCGATCACCACCCGGCCCAACACGCGGTCATCAATCACCGTCTCTCCGGTGCGCGGCGCTTTCATGCGGATCACATAGCGCGCGTCGGGGTAGGTCGTGGGGTCGGCATCGCGCCAAGGGCTTTGAAACAGGGTCGATCGTTTTTCCGCCTCGGCCGCCGCGCGGAACGCTTCGATTTCGGTTTGGGTCGAGAAGCATTTGTACGCCTGCCCGCGCGCCAGCATGGCATAGGCCACTTCGGCGTGACGGTCCTTGCGGGCGAACTGGCTCATCGTTTCGCCGTCCCAATCCAGACCCAGCCATTTCAGGCCCCGGAAGATCGCCTCGGTCGCCTCGGGGGTGGACCGCTCACGGTCGGTATCCTCGATGCGCAGCAGGAACTTGCCGTTGTGACCGCGCGCGAAAAGCCAGTTGAAAAGCGCCGTGCGCGCGCCGCCGATATGCAGATAACCGGTGGGCGAGGGGGCGAAACGGGTGACGACGGGGGTTTGGGACATCGGGCGTTAATCTTTCGGAAACCATGTGCCGGATAGGCTTGGCGCATCTGATAGGCAATCGGAGGCCGGGAAACAAGGTGAGCGGGATTTTCGGCCTTTCGGGCGGCCTGCGCGCAGGGCTCGCCGAATTGCGCGGGCAGTCGTTCCTGTGGCTGCCGGTGTGGCTGGCCTGCGGCATCGGGCTGTGGTTTTCGGTCGCGGATGAGCCGGGGCGGGGGGCCTATTCTGCGGCCATTGTGGTGGTGCTTGCGGGGCTGGCGCTGCGCCTGAAAGGGCCAGAGGTGCTGCATCCGATTGTCGTGGCGCTGTCCTTCACGGCTTTGGGGTTTCTGGCCGTAGGAACGCGCGCGCATCTGGTCGAGGGGCCGGGGATTGATTTTCGCTACTACGGCCCGATTCAGGGCCGGATCGTAGAGATTGACCGCTCGCAATCCGACGCCTTGCGCCTGACGCTGGACCGGGTGGTGCTTGACCGCGTGTCGCCCGCGAAAACGCCGCGAAAGGTGCGGGTTTCCCTGCATGACGAGACGATGTATTTCGCGCCCGAACCAGGGCAGGTGGTGGCACTGACCGGGCATTTGTCGCGCCCCGAAGGCCCGGTGGAACCGGGCGGTTTCGATTTTCAGCGCATGGCGTTTTTCATGCAGCTTGGCGCTGTCGGCTACAGTCGCACCCCTACGCTGTTGGTGGAGCGGCCCGACCCATACGACCAGATCATCAACCGCTGGCGCACGCATATTTCCAACGGCATCATGGCGTCGGTTCCGGGCGATGCGGGCGCGTTCTCATCAGGTGTGATGACCGGGGATCGCTCTGGCATCAGCCTGCAGGCAACCGAGGATCTGCGCAAATCGTCGCTCGCGCATCTGCTGGCCATTTCGGGGATGAATATGGCTTTCCTGACGGCGTTTGTCTTCGCTCTGATCCGCTACGGGGTGGCGCTGATCCCGTGGCTGGCGCTGCGGGTGAATTCGAAAAAGGTGGCGGCGGTGGTGGCCTTGGCGGTCGCGTGGTTTTACCTGCAGCTCTCGGGCGCGAACGTCGCGACGGAACGCGCGTTCATCATGGCGTCGGTCATTCTGGGCGCGGTGCTTCTGGACCGGCGCGCGCTGTCGCTGCGCACGGTGGCCCTGTCGGCGATCCTGCTGTTGCTGGTGAAGCCCGAGGGGTTGCTGGAGCCGGGGTTCCAGATGTCGTTCGCGGCGACGGCGGCGCTGATCGCAGGCTTTGCAGCGGTAAATGCCAATATCGAACGCGGGCGGGTTCCGCGATGGGTAATGCCGGTGTTCACGCTGGTGATGTCATCGCTGATCGCAGGCGTGGCCACCGGGCCTTACGGGGCCGCGCATTTCAACCGGATCGCGGGGTTCGGGTTCTTTGCGAACCTTCTGACGGTGCCGGTGATGGGCGCGGTGGTGATGCCGTTCGGGTCAATCGCGGCGCTGCTGGCACCCTTTGGACTGGCCGATCTGCCGCTGTGGATCATGGGTTTGGGGTCGCGCTGGATCCTGTTCATTGCGCACGAGGTGGCGGCGCTGGACGGTTCGGTGACGGCCGTTATCACCCCCGGCCCGTGGGTCTTGCCGCTGATCACGCTGGGCGGCATGGCGCTGATGCTCTGGCCGGGGCGGGTGCGGATGTTGGGGGCGCTGCCGGTGTTGGCGGCTTTGATGATCTGGTCGATGTCAACGCGGCCCGCACTTCTGATCGCATCAGACGCAGGCTTGGTGGGCGTGATGACCGCCGAGGGGCGGGCGATGTCTGCCCAAAAGGGTGGCGGGTTTGCCGCCAAAAGCTGGCTGGAGAATGACGGCGATCTTGCCATTCAGGCAACCGCCGCAACCCGCGCGGGCTTTTCCGGCGCATCCAATGCGCGCAGCTTCATGCTGGGTCGGTGGCGTGCGGTGCAGTTGAAGGGCAAGGCCGCACCTGACGCGCTGCCCGCCGCCTGTGCGTCGGCCGATCTGGTGATCATCGGGGCACGCATCGAAGGGGTCGCACCAAAAGGCTGCCAGATCATCGACTGGTCGGTGCTGGACCGGACCGGACCGCTTGCCGTCTGGCTGACCAACGCGGGCGATCTGCGGCTGGAGCCGACAAAGACCGGGCAAAGGATCTGGATGGGGCGGCAGCGCCGGGGCAATGAGGCCAAGCCGACGCCCGCCCTGCTGTTGGCAAGCGACACCCCGTCGCCCTGAAGCGCCCATAGTCGCAGCAAGCGGGTTTTGCCGGGCAGGCAGATCGTGCGGCTGACAGCTTTCAGTAGCTGCGGATCAACCCCACCAACCGGCCCTGCACCTTGACCAGATGGTCGGGAAAGACGCGGGTTTCATAGGCCGGGTTTGCAGCCTCCAGCGCGATCATGCCGCCACGGCGGCGAAAGCGTTTCAGCGTCGCCTCGGCATCTTCGACCAAAGCCACAACGATATCACCGTTTTCGGCCGTGTTCTGTTCGCGGATCACCACGATGTCGCCGTCGTTGATACCAGCGTCGATCATCGAATCGCCCTTCACCTCCAGCGCGTAGTGCTGGCCCTTGCCCGACAGCATCGAGCCCGGCACGGCGACATGATGCGACACCTCGGATATCGCCTCGATCGGAACACCGGCGGCAATGCGGCCCATTACCGGCAGTTCAATCGCATAGACCGAATCCACCGGCATGGCACCGCGGGGCGGGGCGACCTTGTCGCCTTTGATCACGCGGGGGGAAAAGCCGGGCTTTTCCATCGCTTCGGGCAGCTTCAGAATTTCAAGCGCACGCGCACGGTGGGCAAGGCGTCGGATGAATCCACGTTCCTCGAGCGCCGTGATCAGACGGTGGATGCCGGATTTCGACTTCAGGTCCAGCGCCTCTTTCATCTCGTCGAATGAGGGCGGAACACCGTCCTTGTCCATCCGGGTCTTGATGAAATCCAGCAATTCCATTTGCTTGCGCGTCAGCATCGGCAATCCTCCGGCATCTTTATTGTATCCGCCCGTCAGCGTAAGCCGACAAGTGTTAACGCAATGTTCTGCCCGCGTTCCCGGTTTGTGTCAAGTGATTTGCGAATCGCCTTGTTCAGATCGGCAGAAACGTCACCTCGGCCCCGGCGGTCAGCGCCGGGCCGTCCTTGGGCCGGATCAGCAGCGCGTCGGCCTGCGACAGAACCCCCAGCAGCGCCGAATCCTGATCGCTGAACGGCGTGATCTGCGGCATTCCGCCGGTTCGGGTCACCTTGGCGCGCATGTAATGCGTGCGGGGGCCTGCGGGACCGGTATCTTCGGCCAGAATTGCACGGTGTTCCACCGGGCCGGGTGCGGGCGCGCCTTGCATCGCGCGGATCAGGGGCAGCAGGAACAAATGCCCGCACACAATCGCCGACACCGGATTTCCGGGCAGGCCCAGCATCGGAACCCCGCGCAACCGCCCCGCCATCAAGGGTTTTCCGGGCCGCATCGCGATCTGATAGAACGCGCGTTCCAACCCCATGCTTTGCGCCACCCGGCCCACCAGATCATGATCGCCGACCGAAGCGCCACCCACGGTCACGATCAGATCAGCATCCAGCGCCATTGACAGCACGGCGGCAAGATCGGCCTCGGTATCGCGCGCAATCGGCAGCATCCGGGCCTGCGCGCCAGCGGCCCGCGCCATCGCATGTAGAGCAAAGGTGTTGGACGCGATGATCTGGTCGGGGCCGGGAACCTCGCCCGGCATCACAAGTTCGTCCCCGGTCGCGATGAAGGCCACCACAGGGCGGCGGGCGACGGTGACTTCGGGGATGTTCATCGCCGCCAGAAGGGCCACGTCATTGGGCGAAAGAAGGCGGGGCGAAACGGTCTGGCCGGTACGGAAATCATTGCCCTGCGGGCGGATGTTTTTGCCGCTTTGCAGGGCTGTGACTGTGATCCGATCCCCCTCGCGGGATATATCTTCTTGAATCACTACGCTTTTCACACCGTCCGGCACCGGCGCGCCGGTAAAGATTCGCACGGCCTCGCCGGGGCGCAGTTGGCCTGCAAAGCCGTGTCCGGCCCCGGCTTCACCGATCACCCGAAAGCTGGCCCCGACGGAGGCTTCGCCCGACACGCCGTAGCCATCCATCGCCGAGGCGGCAAAGGGCGGCTGGTCACGCCGGGCCGTGGCAGGTTTTGTCATCCAACGGCCCGAGGCTTTGATCAGCGGCAGGATCTCCGGCACCGGGTCTGCGGCCAGCGCCAGAACACGTGCCAGAGCATCTTCTACCGTGATCACAGCTTCGCCTCGTAACGACCTGATTTTCCACCATCTTTAAGGGAAAGCATTATTCCCTCGATGATCATGCTGCGATCCACCGCCTTGACCATGTCATAGATCGTCAGGGCTGCCACTGAAACGGCGGTCAGCGCCTCCATCTCGACCCCGGTTTGGCCGCCGGTTTTGACGGTGGCGGTGATGATCACCCCCGGAAGGGCTGCATCCAGCGTCAGATCAATCGCCACTTTGGTGATCGGCAGGGGGTGGCACAGCGGAATCAGATCAGCGGTTTTCTTGGCCGCCATGATGCCTGCAAGCCGTGCCACGCCCAGAACATCGCCCTTTTTCGCAGTGCCAGCGGCGATCAGAGCCAGCGTCGCCGCCTCCATCCGCACCTGACCGCGCGCGACGGCAATGCGGGCGGTCATAGCCTTGTCCGACACATCGACCATCTGCGCGGCCCCGCCGGCATCAAAATGGGTAAGGCCCGCCATCACAGCCCCCCCTGCGAGACCAGGGGATTGGCAAGCAAGGCACGGGTCGCGGCGGCCACATCCGCCTGCCGCATCAGGCTTTCGCCGATCAGAAAGGCCCGGATGCCATAGCGGGCCATATCGGCGAGGTCTTCGGGCGTGAAAAGGCCGCTTTCGCAGACGACCTTGCGATCCTCGGGGACCAGTTTCGAGAGTTTACGGGTGGTGTCCAGCGTCACCTCAAAGGTCTTGAGGTTGCGGTTGTTGATGCCGATCAGGGGCGATTGCAGCAGCACGGCGCGGTCGAGTTCGTCTTTGTCATG
>JBBQZP010000043.1:0-26109 GCA_038207585.1 Rhodobacterales bacterium
GCGATGCAGATGCGCTGGCGTTGCCCACCGGAAAATTCGTGCGGATAACGGTCAAGCTGATCGACAGACAGCCCGACCCGCGCCATCAGATCAGCGGCGCGCGCACGTTGGCTTTGCCGGTTGCCCTGCGCATGGATGACCAGTGGCTCGGTGATCAGCGCGCCCACCGTCATGCGCGGATCAAGGGCAGCCATCGGGTCCTGAAACACAATCTGCACGCTGCGGCGGTAGGCAAGCCTGCCCGCCGCGTCCAGATCCGCAAGCTTTTGCCCGTCCACCTCGATCCGGCCCGTGAACGGGGCGAGGCCGACAATCGCGCGGGCCAGCGTCGATTTCCCGCATCCGCTTTCACCCACCAACGAGAATGTCTCGCCACGCCGGATGTCAAAGCTGACCTGTTCCACCGCATGAACCTGTTGCGTCACACGCCCCAGAATCCCGCCGCGAACGGGAAAGCGCACGGTCACATCGCGCAGCTTTGCAATCACCGGGCCGGGGGCGGTATCGCGTGCCGCCCCCTGCCCGATGCGCGGCACGGCAGCCAACAGATCACGCGTATAGGGTTGGGCCGGGGCCGCGAAAATCTGACGCACAGGGGCCGCTTCCACCACCGCGCCCGCCTTCATCACGATCACCCGGTCGGCCATTTCGGCAACCACACCCATGTCATGCGTGATCAGAATGATCGCCGTGCCCAGATCGCGTTGCAGATCGCGCAAAAGGTCCAACACCTCGCGTTGTACGGTCACATCAAGGGCGGTCGTCGGCTCGTCCGCAATCAGCACCTCGGGGCGCAGTGCGACGGCCATCGCGATCATCACGCGCTGGCGCATACCGCCCGAAAGCTCGTGCGGGAACTGGGTCATGCGGCCTTCGGCGTTCGACATCCGCACGGCTTTAAGCGCATCAAGGGCACGGGCGCGGGCCTCGGTCCGTGACACCGGATCATGGGCGCGGATCGCCTCGGTCAGTTGCGCGCCGATGGTCATCACCGGGTTCAGGCTGGTCATCGGTTCCTGAAAGATCATGGCAATCCGGCTGCCGCGCAGAGGTTGCAGGCGCGATTCCGGCAACGCCGTCAGGTCCGTATCACCCAGCCGGATACGCCCGCCCGTCACCCGCACCGCAGGCGGCGGCAAAAGCCCCATGACCGCCAGCGCGGTGATTGACTTGCCCGACCCGCTTTCGCCTGCAATCGCAAGGGTTTCGCCCCGGTTCAGGGTGAAGCTGAGGTCGCGCACCAAGGGCACAAGACCGCCTTCGGTGCGCACCGATACGGTCAGCCCTTCGACCGACAGCACGGGATGCGCCGGGGCAACGGCTGCCCCGGCGATGGGTTCGGCAAGAGTCATTCAAACACGCAGCGCGGGAAGTAAAAGCTGACAACCCAGTTTGGCATATCGACAATCTCGGATATCCGCAGATCGCCGCAGGTGGAGACAAGCATATACGCCTCAACCGCCGCCATGCCGCGTGTGGCACACAAAAGGTCCACCATCCCTGCCACCGCATCACGCGATGCTGCCATCAGATCGGGGCCGATGCCGGTTGTCACCTCATACCCCTTGGCATCCAGATGCCGCGTGACCGGGCCGGGGGTGGTGAAACGCGGGGTTTTGAGGTTCGCGCCTTTCACAAGATCCAGCGTCAGAACCACATCCATCGGCGATTCAATCGCCGTTCCGCACACCTCGCCATCGCCCTGTGCGGCGTGCGTATCGCCGACGCTGAACAAGGCCCCGTCCACCTCGACCGGAAGATATAAGGTCACGCCCGAGGTCAGATCGCGAATATCAAGATTGCCGCCCACCCGGCGCGGCGGCACGATGGAATGAAGCCCCTTTTCCGCCAGAGCATTGCCGATGGTGCCCGCAAAGGGTTTCAGCGGCACGCGGGCTTCGCGGCCATAAAGCGCAGGGGCCATCTGGCCAGCATCATAACTCCAGATGTGCAATGCAGCTTCGGTGAACTGATCGGCAAGCAGGCCAAAGCCCGGAATATTCGCCGTCCAGCCAAACCCTTTGCCGCCGTGAAGCTGCGGCGCAAAGCTGTCGATCGTCACCTTGACCGCATCGCCGGGTTTCGCCCCTTCGATATAGATCGGTCCGGACACCGGGTTGATCTTGCCGAAATCCAGCGTCGCCACATCGGCAACGGTCGACGACGGGCCAAGCTGGCCCGCCGAACTGTCATGGCAGTGAAAGAGGATCGTCGCCCCCGGCTCCACCCGCTCGGCCGGGGCAAACGAATTGTCCCAGCCGAAATGGTGCTGCGCGCCGTGAATGGTATAATCGCAGGCTTTGCACATGTTATTTCACGAACACATAGTCGTAGTTGACGGGGATGGACACCGGATCGACGTAAAGCGCATCTTCGCCGCCCATCCGGTCTGATTTCATCGTGTAGCGTTCTTCGTTGAACACGGGCACCCAAGGCGCGTCTTTCATGACACCCTGATAGACATCAGACCAGAGTGCCAGACGGTCGGCGACCTTGGCGGGGTCGGCCATGCTGTCAGCCTCGGTTGCCATCTTGTCGAGATCGGCGTTGCAGTATTTGGACCAGTTCCAGCCGCCCTCGACCGCGCCGGAACACCCGAGGATCGGCCCGTAAAAGTTTGACGGATCAGGGAAATCCGCGATCCACGCCATGCCGCCCGACCAGATCATCGGGGCGGTGCCTGCGCCGCCCGCCTCGATCACATTGGCTTGGGCAAGGCTTTGAATATCGGCCTTGATACCGATACCCGCCAGATCCTGCTGGATGGCTTGGGCAATCCGCGGGTTGGGATCGGTGTTCATCACATAAAGCTGCGTCTCGAACCCGTCGGCAAAACCTGCCTCGGCCAGCAGGGCTTTGGCTGCATCAACGTCGTAGGCGTAGCCTTTGTAATCCTTGGTATATCCAGGCATTGATGGCGGCAGCGGCTGGTTTGCGGGCACGGCACGGCCATTGATGATCTGCACGATGCGATCCTTGTTGATCGCCATATTGACCGCCTCGCGCACCTTCACGTTGTCCAAGGGCGGGATCGTCACGTTCAGCGTGATGTATCCGGTCTGCAACTGCCCGCCGATCACCACATGCGCGGCTTGTGCGGGGTCTGCCATCACTTCGGTGAATTTGGCGGGCGGGATGCCGTCGCCGGGCACGTCAACCTCGCCGTTCTGCAGACGCAGCAGGGCCACGACGGGTTCCTGCCCGACCTCGAACACCACCTGATCCAGATACGGAACACCCGCGCGCCAGTAATTCGGGTTCTTGGCGAAGACCAGCTTTTGCCCCAGCGTCCATTCCGCAAGGGTAAACGCCCCGGTGCCCATCGGCTGCTTGCCGAAATCAGCCCCCGCAGCCTCGACCCCCTCTTTCGCCACCACGGACGAGAAGTTCAGCGCCATGACATGCAGGAACGTCGCATCAGGCCGCGACAGGGTGATCTCAACGGTCGCCGGATCAATCACCTTGACGCCCGAAAGTGTCGTGGCCGACCCGTCCGACATCGTATCAAACCCGGCGATCGAGGCGAAAAACCCCGCCCCCGGCGATTGCGTGGCAGGCAGAGTCACCCGGTTCAGCGAATAGGCCACATCTTCGGCCACCATCTCACGGCCGTTGGAAAACTTGACACCGGGGCGCAGTTTGAAGGTGTAGACAAGGCCGTCGTCCGAGATCATGTAGCTTTCGGCCAGCCCCGCACGCAGGGTCGTGGTGCCCGGCACATAATCCATCAGGCTGTCATAAAGCGACTTGATCATCGACCAGTTCTGCCAGTCATAGCCAATCGCGGGGTCCAGTGTGGCCACGTCATCCTTGTAGGTGACGGTGATCGACCCGCCGGGTTTGGCGTTGGGATCAGGGGTGTATTCCTGTGCAATGACTGGCAAGCCAAGGCTCAGCATGAGGGCAGTTGTTGCGAGCAGTTTTTTCATTTCTCTCTCCTGTTGCAGTTCTATTTCAGACGAATACGGGGGTCGATCATAGGGGCGATCATGTCGGCCAGCAGGTTTCCCAGCACGATGGCGCAGGCCGATACCAGCGTCACCCCCATGATGATGGGAATGTCGACGCGCTGGATCGCCTGCCAGGCAAGCTGGCCTATTCCGGGCCAGCCGAACACCGATTCCACCACCACAATCCCGCCCATGAAGATGCCGATATCATTCCCGATCATTGCGATGATGGGCAGGATCGCGTTGGGCAAAGCGTGGCGGAAAATCACCCGGCGGCGGGTCAGCCCCTTGGCGCGCGCAGTGCGGATGAAATCGGCGCGCAACACCTCGATCATCGAGGATCGCATCATCCGGCTATACCAGCCCGAGCCCAGAACGCCCAAGGTGACGGCGGGCAAGACCAGATGCCACGCCGTGCCATAGCCGCCGATGGGAAACCATCCCAGCCGCACGGCGAACACATAAAGCAGCAAAAGACTGACCACGAATTGCGGGGCGGAAACGGTGACGAAGGATGTCATCATCAAGGCCTGATCGCCGATCCGCCCGCGCAACAATGCCGCAGCAATCCCCATCGCGATGCCCAACACTAGCTCGCACGCAATCCCGCCCGCCATCAGCAGCAAAGACGCGGGCAGCCGCGCCCAGATCAGCGCCGCCACTTCGGTCTTTTGCAGATAGCTGCGCCCCAGATCGCCCTGCACCAGACCCGCCAGATAGCGCCCGTATTGCACGACAAAGGGCTGATCCAGACCAAGCTGCACCCGGATATTCTCAACCACCTGCGGCGTGGCCGAGCGCCCTGCAATCTGGCGCACAGGGTCGGCGGGCAGCACGAACAGCAGGAAGAATGTAATGAAACTGACCCCCAGCAGGATCAGCGCCGATTGCAGTATGCGGCGTGCGAAATACCCCGCCATCAATCACGCCCCCGCTGCGTCGGGTCCAGCACATCGCGCAGCGCGTCGCCCACAAGGTTGAACGCCAGCGCCAACAGCAGGATCGCGGCCCCCGGAATGAACACGAGCCACGGGGCGGACTGGAAATAGGTCTGATTCTCGAAAATGATGTTGCCCCAGCTTGGGGTTGGCGGCTGCACGCCGACGCCAAGGAAGGACAGAGTCGCCTCCATCAGCACGGTGGTGGAAATGCCCAAGGTGCCCCAGACGATGATCGTGGGCACCAGATGCGGCAGGATGTGGCGGAACAGGATACGCCCGGTGCTGGCCCCCAAGGTGCGTTCTGCCGCAATGAAATCGCGCGTGGCAAGAGAGGATGTCTCGGTAAAGATCACCCGCGCCGTCTGCACCCAGTTCACCAAAGCAATCACCATAGCCACGATCCAGAGCGACGGCGAAAATATAGCGGCCAGACAGATCGCCAGCAACAACGCGGGAAACGCCATCATCAGATCGGTGAACCGCATCAGAACGGCACCGATCACACCGCGAAAATACCCCGCCGTGATCCCGACTAGCGTCCCGATGATCAGCGCCAGCCCGTTCGCGACAACGCCGATGATCAGCGAGGTGCGTGCGCCGTAAAGGATGCGGCTGAAAAGATCACGCCCCAAAAGATCAGTGCCCCAAAGATAGGCCCCTCCGGGCGGCAGAGGCGCGCCCTCAATCGTCAGGCCGTCGAACAACTGTTCTTCCGGCGCAAAGGGGGCCAGCCACGGCGCGCAGACCGCGCCGATGATCACCACTGCAATCACCAAAAAGCCGAACACCGCCAGCTTGCGGCGCAAAAGTCTGCTCCAGACCCCGGCAGGGCGGCGAATATCAAGGGCGGCATCGGTCATCGGCGCATCCGCGCCCTGATCACGACCATCCTGCGCTGCCCTGACATCCTGCCCCGTTTCCAATCTGTGCGCGTGACGCAGCGCATGCAGGTCAAGCCCCTCGTCGCCACCTGTCTAGGGTTAGCCCCCCACCCCACGGGGTCAAGGCGGCATGCGCCGGGATCGGCCAGAATTGTCAAAATATTTTCATGTCAGGCAAGTCTGTCGGTTTATTGCGCAACCCCCGCGCGTGGTGCACGCACATTCCTGACGGTATGGTCCACGAATTAGATTGCGAATGACTTGCAATTGCAAATCCTCGCGTTACCTTGTCACCGAACCGAACCGAGAGATTTATGCCCGCCGAACCCTTACCCACCCCCTCTGGCTGGCAACGCGCGCGCGGCGATGCCTCATTGTTGGAGGTGTTCCGTTCGATCAAGGTCAACGCCCGCGCAACCCCCTTCCGCCGCTTTATGGCGTTTGTCGGGCCGGGGTATCTGGTGGCGGTGGGCTATATGGACCCGGGCAATTGGGCCACGTCGCTGGCGGGCGGCGCGCAGTTTGGCTATGCGCTGCTGTCGGTGGCGCTTTTGTCCAATTTCATGGCGATCCTGCTGCAATCCTTGTGCGCGCGCCTTGCCATCGGCACCGGGCGCGATCTGGCGCAGGCGTGCCGCGATGCCTTTCCGCGCTGGGTGTCGTGGCCGTTGTGGCTGTTTGCCGAACTCGCGATCTGCGCCACGGATCTGGCCGAGGTGATCGGCACCGCGATTGGTCTGAATTTGTTATTCGGCATCCCGCTGGAGATTGGCGTGGTGCTGACCGCGCTGGATGTGTTCGTGATACTCTGGTTGCAAAACAAGGGGTTCCGCTGGGTTGAGGCGTTCATCATCACGCTGCTGGTCGTCATATCCCTGAGTTTCGGCATCCAGATCGCACTTGCCGACCCGAACTGGGGTGAGGTGATCCGCGGCTTTGCCCCCACGACCGATATCGTGACCAACCCCAACATGCTGTTCATCGCACTTGGCATCATCGGGGCCACTGTCATGCCGCATAACCTGTATCTTCATTCCGGTATTGTGCAGACCCGCGCGTATGGCGACACCCTGCCGGAAAAACGCGAGGCGCTGAAGTTTGCGACCATCGACAGCACCGTAGCACTGATGTTCGCGCTGACGATCAATGCGTCAATCCTGATCTTGGCCGCCGCTACGTTCCATGCGAACGGGCTGTCCGAGGTGGCCGAGATTGAGACCGCGCATTCGATGCTGGCACCGCTGCTGGGTGCATCGATCGCGCCCGCGCTGTTCGCGATTGCGCTGCTCGCTTGCGGGCTGAACTCCACCGTTACGGCCACGATGGCGGGCCAGATCGTGATGGAGGGGTTCATCGACATCCGCTTGCCAAGCTGGCTGCGTCGTCTGGTCACGCGGCTGGTCGCGATCATCCCGGCGGTGGCGATCACCATCATCTACGGCGGCGAACACACGACTGACCTTTTGATCCTTAGTCAGGTCGTGCTCAGCTTTCAGCTGCCCTTTGCCATCGTGCCTTTGGTCATGTTCACCGCGAACCGCGCCAAGATGGGGCCGCTGGTGTCGCCCCTGTGGCTGACGGTGCTGGCGGCGATCATCGCTGTGGTGATCATCATTCTGAACATCAACCTGTTGATCGGTGTGGCAAGCGGGGCGTGATCGAAGGGCTTTTTCGCGCCGCTGCCAGCCTGCGCTTTACGACCCCGCCCCCCTCGTCTAATCAGGGGGCAACAAGGGGCCGGGCATGCGCATTCTGATCACCAATGACGACGGCATCAACGCCCCGGGGCTTGAGGTTCTGACCGAAATCGCAACCACTCTGGCCGGACCAAAGGGCGAGGTCTGGACGGTCGCCCCTGCGTTCGAACAATCGGGCGTGGGCCATTGCATCAGCTACACCCACCCGATGATGATCGCGGAACTCGGGCCCCGACGCTTTGCCGCCGAGGGCAGCCCCGCCGATTGTGTGCTGGCAGCACTTTATGATGTGATGCCCTCGCCGCCCGATCTGGTGCTGTCGGGCGTGAACCGGGGCAACAATGCCGCCGAGAATGCGCTGTATTCCGGCACCATCGGCGGTGCGATGGAGGCAGCGTTGCAGGGCCTGCCCGCAATCGCGCTGTCGCAGTTCATGGGGCCCGCAACCAGCGCGCTGGATGATCCGTTTCAGGCCGCCCGCGTGCACGGCGCAGACCTTGTGCGCCGGTTGGTCGATAACGGCCATTGGGACCCCAGCGATTACCGGGTTTTCTACAACATCAACTTCCCGCCTGTGGGGGCTGCGGCCGTCAAAGGCACCCGCGTTGCCGCCCAAGGCTACCGGCGCGATACGAAATTCTCGGTCGAACCGCATATGTCGCCTTCGGGCCGCAAATTCCTGTGGATCAAGGGCGGCGCGCAGCAGACGCCCACTGAACCTGGCACTGATGCGGCGGTAAACCTTGAGGGCTATATATCGGTCACGCCGATGCGCGCCGACCTTACGGCGCACGACCGCCTTGCCGACCTAGCGGCGGCCCTTGAATGACCGACGATGCCGGCCCAGAGGATGCGATTGCCGAACGCAAGATGCGCTTTCTCTTTGCCCTGCGCTCGCGTGGCGTGACCGATGCCCGCGTTCTGAACGCGATGGAAAAGGTCGACCGGGGCCATTTCGTGCGCGGCCTGTTCGCCGAACGCGCGTATGAGGACATGCCCCTGCCCATCGCCTGCGGCCAGACGATCAGCCAGCCGTCGGTTGTGGGGCTGATGACGCAGGCGCTGTCGGTGCAGCCCCGCGATGTCGTGCTGGAGGTTGGCACGGGCTCGGGTTATCAGGCCGCCATCCTTAGCCAGCTTGCGCGCCGGGTCTATACGGTGGACCGCCACCGCCGTCTGGTGCGCGAAGCGGCCGAGCTTTTCAGCGCGCTGAAAATGACCAATATCACCCCCTTGGTGGCCGATGGCAGCTATGGGTTGCGCGATCAGGCCCCGTTTGACCGAATTATTGTGACCGCAGCCGCCGAAGACCCCCCCGGCCCCCTCTTGGCGCAACTCAAAATCGGGGGTATCATGGTTGTACCGGTCGGCCAGTCCGATGCCGTGCAACACCTGATCAAGGTCACGCGGCACGAGGGTGGCTATGACTATGACGAGCTTCGCCCGGTGCGCTTTGTGCCGCTGATCGAAGGCTTGGGGACAGAGTGAACAGAACCGGGATAACCCGGCAAGCAAAGAGGCAGTGATATGCGACCAGGATTTTCCCTTTTCTGCAGCCTTGGGCTGACCACCGCGCTGACGCTCGTTTCAGGATGCGCGAAGATTTCAACACTGGACTGGGATTTGCGCGGCAACGGCAAGGGCACCAGTTCCGCCGCCAAATCCGCCAGTGAAAACCGCCCCGAGGCGGACAGTCGCGGCGTAATAACCTATCCGGGTTATCAGGTGGCGGTCGCCAAACGCGGCGATACTGTGGGGTCGGTGGCCAGTCGGATCGGCGTGGATGGTGCGCAATTGGCCACCTTCAATGCGTTATCGCCGACCGATCCGTTGCGCGGCGGCGAGATCCTCGCCCTGCCCCAGCGCATCGCGGGCGAGGCTGCGACCACGCTTGCCCCGGCCTCGGCCATCACCGGCGGCGCGGTCACCACAACCGGCATTGACGTGGCCCCCATCGCCTCGGCGGCGATCGACAGGGCCGATGCGGCCAAGGGCAGCAGGGTTGTCGCCCCCGCACCTGAACCGGGGCAGCACCGCGTTGCCCGTGGCGAAACTGCCCTGACCATTGCCGCCCGCTACAACGTCACCCCGGAAGCGCTGGCAAGCTGGAACGGTCTGGGCAAGGATCTTGGCGTGCGCGAAGGCCAGTTCCTGATGATCCCGCCCGCGAGTGCGGTGGCCACGGCGACCGAAGTCACGGCCCCCGGCGAGCAGACCCCGGCGCCGCTGCCGCCCTCGGCCGCTAAACCGCTGCCCGCCGAAAAGACGACTCCTCCCGTTACGGCAACGGGGGCCAAGGCCGCCGTCGCGGGCACGCCGCCCTCGCCCGATCTTGGCGCGCAGCAAACCGTTACAAGCGCGGGCGGCAAATTCGCCAATCCGCTGGCCGGCGGGGCAATCATCCGCACCTTCTCGCCACCCAAAAGTCAGGGAATCGACATTTCCGCCAGCCCCGGCGCGCCGATCGTGGCCGCCGCTGACGGCAGTGTTGCCGCCATCACCAAGAACACCGTGGGCGTGCCCATCGTGGTGATCAAACATTCCGACGGGGTGTTGACGGTCTATGGTGGCGTGGATGCGCTGACTGTGGCAAAGGGCGCCGCCGTCAAGCGTGGCCAGAAGATCGGCGTGCTGCGGGCGGGCGATCCGTCCTTCCTGCACTTCGAGGTGCGCAAGGGGCTGAACGCTGTCGATCCCGAAGGATACATCAAGTAAGCCGCACAAATATTTGTTTTTGAACGCTTTCTAGATACGAACGCCATGCCGTGCGGCAAGGTCCGTAAAGAATTGCCAGGCCACGCGCCCCGACCGACCACCGCGCGTGGCCTGCCATTCAATCGCCTCTGCCCGCAGGGTTTCGGGGTCTGTGCTGACGCCGTGCGCGGCACAATAGCCCTCAATCATCGCCAGATATTCATCCTGCGAACAGGGGTGAAAGCCCAGCCACAGCCCGAACCTGTCTGACAGCGACACTTTTTCCTCAACAGCCTCGGACGGGCTGATGGCGGTGGACCGCTCATTCTCGATCATGTCGCGCGGCATCAGATGGCGGCGGTTCGAGGTGGCGTACAGGATCACATTGTCGGGCCGCCCCTCAATGCCGCCGTCCAGAATCGCTTTTAGTGATTTGTAATGCTGATCATCATGGCTGAACGACAGATCGTCGCAGAACAGGATGAACCGCGCCTTTGCACCCCGCAGATGCGCCAGCAGGCGGCTGACCGACGGCAGGTCTTCGCGGCTCAGTTCCACGATTTTCAAGGGCAGGCCATCTGCGCGAACTGATGCGTGTACCGCCTTGACAAGGCTTGATTTTCCCATCCCCCGCGCGCCCCACAACAACGCATTGTTGGCAGGCAGGCCAGCCGCGAAATGGCGGGTATTCTGCATCAGGATATCGCGCGCGCGGTTGACCCCGATCAGAAGCGAAAGATCAACCCGCGCCACCTGCGCCACAGGCTCCAGCCGGTCCGGCGATGTGTGCCACGCGAACGCATCGGCGGCATCAAAGTCGGGCGCGGCCATCGGCGCGGGGCTCAGCCGTTCCAGCGCCTCGGCGATGCGGCGCAGCACGGCATCGGTCACGCCTTGCCCTCGGCTTCGGCCTCATCTTCCTCGTCATCCTCAAACCACAGGCCTTGCGCGCGCAGTTCCGCCTCACGCTTTTTCTCGATCCGGCGGATCAGGAAAATCGACACCTCATAAAGCGGATAGATCGCGCAGAACAAAATCAGTTGCGACATCATCTCGGGCGGGGTTGCCACGGCGCACAGGAGCAGGATCAACACGATCGCGTATTTCCGCGTGGCCGCCAACCCGCGCGAGGTGATCAACCCGGCCTTGCCCATCAGGGTCAGCAAAACGGGCAGCTGAAAACACAGGCCAAACGCCATGATGAAACTAGTGGTCAGGCTCAGGTATTGCTCCATCGAGCCTTGGAACGAGATGCCCGCCGTGCCGGGTGCAGCCGGCACAACCGCGCCCGCAACAGCCCCCAGATCCGCACCACCTTGTTGGAATGTAAGAAAAAACCGGAACGCCAACGGCAACACGATGTAATAGGCAAAGGTCGATCCGATGATGAACATCGCAGGTGAAGCCAGAAGAAACGGCAGGAACGCGTTCTTTTCGGTGCGATACAGCCCCGGCGCCACAAATCGCCACATCTGATAAGCGATGATCGGAAACGACAGCGCAATCCCGCCCATGACCGAAATGCGGATGGCGACGAAGAAGCCCTCTTGCAGCTTGATCATCACAAGGTTGCAGGCATCGCCCTGATCGGCCAGAGCGCGGCAGACTGGCACGGTCAGAAAGTTGAAAATCTCACGGTAAAAGGGAAAGCAGATCAGCATCGCCAACACAAACGCGCCGAGCGAATACATGATCCGGTTGCGCAGTTCGGCAAGGTGTTCGATCAGCGGTGCGGCGCTGCCGTCAATATCTTCCGAGGCGGTCATGCGTCACCCTTTGGTGCGGCGGGCTTTGGTGCGGCGGGCTTTGGTGCGGCGGTTTTCTTTGCGGCCGGCTTTTTCGCAGCGGGTTTCGGCACATCCTTGGCCACCGGTTTCGCATCAACTTTCGGGGCAGCCTTGGCCCGCGCGGGCTTTGGCGGGGCCGCGTCGGCCAGATCAGCCGCCATTTCGGCCTTGATCGCGCGGGCCTCAGCCGCCGCCGCGCGTTTGGCCGCTTGCTGATCGGCCAATGCCTGCGTGGCAGGGCCCATGAATTTCTCGTCTGGTGCTGCGGGTTTGGCTGCATCCGGGTCGGGCTGGGCCTTGGTCGTCGCACTGGGCTTTTTCATCGGGTCCCAGCTTTCGAACTTGGATGCCGCACCCTTGATCGCATCCAGCCCCATTGCCTTGGGTGACGCGATGTTGCGCAGGTCTTTGGCCACGTCCTTGACGCCCGCCTCATCCGCCGCCGATTCCATCGCGCGCGAAAACTCCCGCGCCATGCCGCGCGCCTTGGCAGTAAAGCGTCCCATGGTGCGGAACATGTCGGGCAGGTCTTTTGGGCCGATGACGATCAACGCCACAACGCCGACGACCATCATTTCGCTCCAGCCGATATCAAACATGGTGCTTCATCCGAATGCGAACGGGCTGCGAGGTCAGACCTTGTCTTTTTCGGAGGGTGTGACGTCGCGCACATCTTCCACCGATTTCGCGGCGTCATCGGATTCTTCCTTGATGCCTTTCTTGAAGGCATTGATGCCCTTGCCCACTTCGCCCATCAGGCTGGACACCTTGCCGCGCCCGAACATGACAAGGACGACAACAGCGATCAGAATGATGCCGGGCAGGCCGATATTGCTCAACATGGGTCAACTCCCTGGTTGCGGCGGTTGCCGCGTGATTTCATTTTTTGATCTAAGCGCATGATCCGCCGGATCAAAGATCGAAAGCGCGAACGCGGCACGTCTGCTGACAGTAATATGTCAGTTGCCCCCCGTTGACGGCCCGCGCCGCACCGCCCAGACTGGTGGTATGAGCAGAAATGACCGCTTTTTTGATCTGATCCAGCTTTTGCGCGACGGGCGTCTGCACCGCGCGGCCGATCTTGCGCAGGCCTTGGGGGTATCGACGCGCACGATCTGGCGCGACATGGCGGTTCTGAATGGTTCGGGCCTGCCAGTGTCGGGCGAGCGCGGCGTGGGCTACATTCTGCGCGCGCCGATCACCCTGCCCCCGATGATTCTGACGAATGAGGAGATGGAGGCGCTGGCCCTTGCGCTGCGCCGCCTGGGGGATGAGGCCGATCATCCCCTGTCGCGCGCGGCACGGGGGTTGGCCACAAAAATCGCGGCCACCGCCCCGCAAGCGGCCCCCGTCAGCGAGGGCTGACACCGAACACATGGCAGCGGTCGCGCCGGATCATCAGCCACAGCACAGTGCCGGGCTTTGGCAGGAACACGTTTGGAACCGACGCAGTCAGCCGCAGTCCACCCTCATCCAGCGCGAATTCCACCAGCGATTCCCGCCCCAGAAACCGCGCGCGCAGAACCGTGCCCCGCGCGGCCGTGCCCTCCAGCGGGGTCGGGTCGGGGCCGCGCCCGCCGCGATCAAAGTCGATTTTCAGGTGCTGGGGACGGATCACGATTTCCACGTCCGCGCCATCCTTGTGACCCGGAGTAAGGAAGGCCCCGAACGGAGTCTGCGTCAGTGCGCCATGAGAAACGCCCGGAATCACGTTGATATCGCTGAAAAATGCTGCCGCTGCACGGTCTACCGGCGTGTTGTAGACATTGTAAGGCGCGCCCCGTTGCACAATGCGCCCGGCGCGCATCAGGGCAATCTCGTCGCCCATCCGCAGCGCCTCGTCGGGTTCGTGGGTGACCAGCAGCACGGCTGCCCCTTCGTCTTTCAGCACCTGCAGGGTCGTGTCGCGGATGCCGTCGCGCAGGCGGTTGTCCAGCCCCGAAAACGGCTCGTCCATCAGCATGATCCGGGGGCGCGGGGCCAGCGCGCGGGCAAGGGCCACGCGCTGCTGCTCGCCACCTGAAAGCTCGTGCGGGTGCTTGTTGGCAAAGCCCGGCAGATCAACCCGTTCCAGAAGTTCGGCCACCCGTGCGGCCCGTGCGGCCCGATCCCCGTGCAGGCCAAAGGCCACGTTCTGCGCCACGCTCAGATGCGGGAAAAGTGCGAAATCCTGAAACATCATGCCCACGCCCCGCGCCTCGGGCGGCAGGTTCACAGCACCGTCAAAGACCGCAGCGCCATCCATGAGGATACGGCCCCGGTCGGGACGCTCGATCCCCGCGATCATCCGCAGCGTGGTGGATTTGCCGCAACCCGATGGGCCAAGCAGGCAGGTCACCTGCCCCGGCGCGATGGTCAGCGCCACGTCCTCCACAACCGGAGCGGCCCCGAAACTGCGGGTCAACCCGGTGATCTCAAGACGGGGTGCAGGAACGGTTGGCGCTGTGGGGCGGGACGGATCAGGCAACTGGGTTTCCGAGTGTTTCGATCAGGTTTACAAGTCGGTTCTGGCGGCTTTGCCCGGCAATGGCAAGCCCCGCGTCAGCCCCCGCATTCAGATCGTGGCGTTGGTGGCCCCGCCGTCCAGCAGGATATTCTGCCCAACGATAAAGCCCGCATGCATGGAACACAGGAACGCGCAGGCCGCGCCAAACTCGGCCGCCGTGCCATAGCGCCCGGCGGGAATGGTCGCGGCACGTTGGGCGCGCGCCTGATCCATCGTGATGCCCTGCGCCTTTACAACGCCGGTATCCAAAGCCAGGGCGCGGTCGGTCGCATGAATTCCGGGCAACAGGTTGTTGATCGTGACCCCGGCCTTTGCCACCTGCCGCGCGGTGCCCGCAACATAGCCGGTAAGCCCGGTGCGTGCGGCGTTCGACAGGCCCAGTTGCGGGATCGGCGCCTTGACCGATTGCGAGGTGATGTTGATAACGCGGCCCCAGCCGCGATCCATCATCCCTGGCAGCAGGGCCGTCATCAAGGCGATGGGCGTCAGCATATTCGCATCGAGCGCGCGGATGAAATCATCGCGGCCCCAATCGCTCCACATCCCCGGGGGCGGGCCGCCTGCGTTGGTCACCAGAATATCCAGCGTGCCCGCCGCCTCCAGCACCTTGGCCCGCCCGGCCTCGGTCGTGATATCGGCAGCCACTTCCGTCACGCTGACGCCGAAGCGCGCCCGGATCGCATCTGCCGCCGCGTCCAGCGCTTCGGCCCCGCGTGCGTTCATAACAAGGTCCACGCCCGCCTCGGCCAGTGCCTGCGCGCAGCCAAGCCCCAACCCCTTGCTTGACGCGCACACCAGCGCCCGCTTGCCGTGAATGCCCAGATCCATGATCGCCTCCGTTGATTGTTGCCGTATTCCTAACAGCCGGCTGCCGTCTGTGAAAGCGCAACCGATTGACGCTGAACCGCGCAATTTGCTATGCTTTTGGAACAGGTGGGGACCGGTAACAGGCTGCAACAAATGGCCCGGATTAATTTTTTGACGAGTGACCGCCAGACATGAGCCCTTCCAAAACCCCGATCCGCACCCTTCCCGGACATGCCTGCATGGTGTTTCCGGCCGATGCGATTTACGTCTGCGGCGGCGTAAATCTGGGCGACGGGCTGGAGGATGCGGCGCAAGCCCTGCCCGGCGACCTCTACGAACTGGCGGATGACGCCGAAGCACTGCGGTTGATCGTTTCGCATGCCGAAGGCCAGCAAACCGTGGCCGAAGGGTCGTCACTGGGGCGCGCGGGCGATCCGGTCCGGTTCATGGCCCGTCTGACGCTGATGGGCGACGATGGCAACCGGATCGAGCTGATGATCCTGTCGGTCGGGGATGAGGGGGTCTATGCCCTGCCGATGTCTCCGATGGGGCGTCGGGCGGAATACACGCTGCTGGTGGTGGAAACCGCGCCGCCCGAAGCACCGCTGAACGATCTTTTGTGCGTGTCGTTTGCGCGGGGCACAATGATCACCCTGCCCAACGGTCGCCAGCGCCCGATTGAGGCGTTAAAGGCCGGTGACACCGTGCTGACCCGCGATCACGGCGCGCAGCAGGTCCGCTGGATCGGGCATGCCACGCTGCGTGCCGTAGGGGCCTTTGCGCCCGTGGTCATTACCGCAGGTGCGATGGGCAATGCGGGCGATCTGATCGTCAGCCAGCATCACCGCATGTTCCTGTACCAGCGCAACCGCACCGAAAAGGCCAAGACGGCCGAGCTTTTCGTGCAGGCCAAACATCTGGTTAACGGCGACACGATCTTTCTGCGCGAAGGCGGTTTTGTCGATTATATGAGCCTTGTGTTCGACAGCCACGAGATCATCTATGCCGAAGGTATTCCCGCCGAAAGCCTGCTGGTGACCGAGGCCACCGTGTCGCGCCTGCCTCCGGAAATCTCTGCAGATGTGCGCGCCCGGTTTCCCGGTTTGAGCCAGAACCAGCATTTCGGCACCGAGGCCGGGCGCGAGTTGCTTTCGGGGTTGGCCACGCCAAAGACCCGCCGTCAGCCACCCATCGTATAAAAGAACTCTTCCCGCGTGATCTTGCCGTCCTTCACATGATAGACGGCCACTTCGCGCATCGGCGTCCGTTGGCCGGAAGATTTCATCGTCGCGTCAACGTCAAAGATCACGGCAAAGCGGTCGTCGCCATGCAGGAACGGGCCTTCCACATTCGCGCTGTGAACCTCGAAATTATCGTTGAACCAATGGTGCTTGCCCCGGATCGCCTCAACGCCCGCCTTCATGCGGTCTTCCCCCGGCGGCGCGCCTGCTTCTACCGATACGGCATCAGGGTGATACAGCGTTTCAAGCCCGTGCATCTCATTCCCGGTCTTGCAGTTGTGAACCAGTTCGTCCGCCACTTCGCGCAGGGTTTTCATCGCATCCTCCAAAGTTATGTTCCGTTAATGTTCTCATCCTACGCCCGCCACATCACAGGTCAATAACATTTCGGGGCGCGGCAAAATCACAAGCGATTGCGCGCCCATCCGCCCCCGTCTATACCGTGCGGCATGGCCGAACCCTTGCACAACCGCCCCGCCCTGCCCCCGGAAATTGCCCGGCGGCGCACCTTTGCCATCATCTCGCACCCCGATGCGGGCAAGACCACGCTGACCGAAAAGTTCCTGCTGTTCGGCGGTGCGATCCAGATGGCGGGTCAGGTGCGCGCCAATGGCGAGGCGCGGCGCACACGATCGGATTTCATGAAGATGGAGCAGGAGCGCGGTATTTCCGTGTCGGCCAGCGCCATGTCGTTCGATTTCCGCCAGTTTCGTTTCAACCTTGTCGACACACCCGGCCACAGCGATTTTTCCGAAGACACCTACCGCACGCTGACCGCGGTTGACGCCGCAATCATGGTGATCGACGGCGCGAAAGGTGTTGAATCCCAGACCCGCAAATTGTTCGAGGTCTGCCGCCTGCGCGACCTGCCGATCCTGACCTTCTGCAACAAGATGGACCGCGAAAGCCGGGATACGTTCGAGATCATCGACGAGATTCAGCAAAATCTTGCCATCGACGTGGCCCCGGCCTCCTGGCCCATCGGAATGGGCCGCGATTTTCTGGGCTGCTATGATATTCTGCACGACCGGCTGGAACTGATGGACCGCGCCGACCGCAACAGGGTGGCGGAAACGATCCAGATCAACGGGCTGGACGATCCCGCACTGGCTACGCATATCCCGGCGGAGCAGTTGAAGAAACTGCTGGAAGACCTTGAAATGGTGCGCGAATTACTGCCCGCGTTCAACCGACAATCGTTCCTTGAGGGACACCTGACACCGATCTGGTTCGGCTCGGCGATCAACTCGTTTGGGGTCAAGGAACTTATGGACGGAATGGGCGAATACGGCCCCGAACCGCAGGTGCAAAAGGCGCGAGAGCGTGATGTGGCCCCCGAAGAAACCCCGGTGACGGGCTTTGTTTTCAAGGTTCAGGCCAACATGGACCCAAAGCACCGCGACCGCGTGGCCTTCGTGCGCCTGTCGTCAGGGCATTTCGAGCGCGGCATGAAGCTGCTGCATGTGCGGTCGAAAAAGCAGATGGCGGTATCCAACCCGGTTCTGTTCCTGGCTGCCGACCGCGAACTGGCCGAAGAGGCCTGGGCCGGTGATATCATCGGCATCCCCAACCACGGCCAGCTTCGCATCGGCGACGCGCTGACCGAGGGCGAAACGCTGCATTTCAGTGGCATCCCCTCGTTCGCGCCGGAACTGCTTCAAGGCGTGCGCGCGGGCGATCCGCTGAAGGGCAAGCATCTGGAAAAGGCGCTGATGCAATTTGCCGAGGAAGGTGCGGCCAAGGTATTCAAACCTATGATCGGATCAGGCTTCATAGTCGGCGTCGTGGGTGCCTTGCAATTCGAGGTTCTGGCCAGCCGGATCGAACAGGAATACTCGCTGCCCGTCCGCTTTGAGCCCAGCCATTTCACCTCGGCCCGCTGGGTGACCGGGGCCAAAGCCGCGATTGATGCCTTCACCAACGTAAACAAGGGCCATGTCGCGCAAGACAGCGATGGTGACCTAGTGTTCCTGACCCGCCTGCAATGGGACATCGACCGCATCGGCCGCGACCACCCCGAGGTCAAGCTGACGGCGACCAAGGAAATGATGGTTTAGGCGATTTCGGTCGAGATCCTCTGGAATGCGTCCAGCACGTCGCCGTGCGGCATCTCTGCCAGCGCTGCGGGCGAGATTTTCGGGAACGGTACGGTCTGCGTCGGATCGTGGCGCATTGCCCAGCCCGGAAACAGACGCACTCCACAAGCCCCGCGAAGGGTTTCGGTCACTTCGACGTGGCGCGTATCGTTGCATATGCGGTCATAGCAGGTGGCGACCATGTCCTGCTCACCCTCCAGATACTGCACGAAAAGATCACTGCGGCAGATCAGATACCCGGTGATCCCGTCGCGCGTGTTGGCGGCGCGCGCCTCGAACAGAATGCTTGCAAGCGTCATCAGGTCAAAGCGGACCGGACGCGACGCATAGATAAGTCGTGTCAATGCCATGGTTCCCCCCTTTCCGGGCCACTGGCACAACGGCCCGGAACCCGGAACTTAGAGCCGGTTCGGCTGAGGGTAAATGGGAATCCTCTGATCACCGCAAAATTCGTTTCCTCCGGCCGAACCACCCCGCCTATCGCTTCCGCCCGGCGAACGCATGAGTCTCCGGCGCAACAGGTTTTCGGCATTGTGGCAACATTGGTGCGAATTTGTGGACAAACGGCGATTCTCCGCTGATCCTGATGAAAAGCAATAAACAATCGAGGCAGTGTGATGAACGCGACAAAACCCAAGGGCGACATCTATTACAACAAACGTGCCGAAACCTACGACAAGCGCCGCGTCAAACAGCCATGGTGGCATGTCGAACAGGCCGAGATGAAATCGCTTCTGGAAAGTCTGCCGCGCGATCTGAAGGTGGTTGATGTGCCGTTCGGAACCGGTCGGTTCGTGCCGTTTTACGACGAGCTTGGCTACAATATATCGGGCCTCGATTCCTCGGGTCACATGATCAGCGCTGCGCAAACAGCACTTGGCCCGCTGTTCGCGAAATGCCGGTGTGTGGTCGGCGACGCCGCACATCTGCCGTTCGAGACGGGCGAGTTTGATCTGGTCGTCTCAACACGCTTTCTGCGCGATATCGTGACCTTCGGCCCGGCCAAGGCGATGCTGGCTGAATTTGCCCGTGTGACCAGCAAATATGCAATCATCCAGCTGGGGCAGGCTGGCGGTACAGCCACCATTCCCGCCGACGATGAGGTGATGGGCGGCCGGTTGAACAAACACGGCATCGACAAGCTTCTGAAATCCTGTGGCCTCAAAGCCATTGACCGCCGCCTTGTGAAGCCCGACGAGGAAGGTCAGGGCGACATCTTCCACATCCTGTGTGAAAAGGTCTGATCCGTGCTGGTAGAGCTTATCGGGCTTCCCGGCAGCGGCAAGTCCACGATCATTCGTGCCGCAACGCCGCTGTTGAAGGCCGCCGGTCTGCGGTTCGACAGCATGCGGATGGTGTCCAAGAAGTTCATGGCCGAAGACCGCCCGAACGTGCGGTTTCTGACCAAACGGGCCGAGCGCAGCAGTCTTTACGGCTGTTTTTCCTTTGCCGAAGATCAACAGGATCTGTTCCGCAGCCTGCTTGACGGCGCACTGGGGGATGTAAGCCAGACGCTTTGGAACATGGAAATGCTGGGCCAGTTCCAGTTTCTGCGAAACCGCGATCTGTCCGACACAATGGTGTTTCTGGACGAAGGCTTTTTGCACCGCGGGGTTTCGACCTTTGCCGCCTCGGGTGAACTGCGCAAGCTGATCGACTATATGGATCTTGTGACTCATGATTTCATCACGATCCATATTACCACACCTCTGGATATGGCGTTGGCGCGGGCTGAAATGCGCCGTCGCGGTGTGCCCGAAAACCTGCAGGCCAGCACCGGAATTGGCCTTTCCGGGATGGAGGCGTTCGACCAGATGATCAAGGTCGCCGTTGCACACCGCAAGTTGCAGGGTGCCGCAGTGATCGAGGTTGACGCGACGCAGCCCGCAGCCATTGCCGCCCGCCAAATGGTCGATGCGCTGGCCCGGCTTGCGCCGGTTTCGGTGCAACGCCCGCTCAAGGGGCCTCGCCTGCGACGCCGCAAGGCGCGCGCAACGGGTGCACCGCTTCTGCGGGTTGTGGCCTGACGGACCCCGCCGCAGGTTTCTTGACCTTTCGCGGCGATTGCGCTAGGTGCTGCGCACGGGCAGAAACCTGCATGCTTTGCAGTCGTTTGTCCGACCCGACGCCGGGACGCCCGGATAAGATGCGTCCCTTAAAACCCTGCGGTCCGATACCGCATCTTTAGGACGCTCATGACCAAATTTTCCGACCTCGCGCTGGACCCGCGCGTTTTGCAAGCCGTTGCCGAAGCTGGCTACGAAACCCCCACTCCGATTCAGGCGCAAGCGATCCCGTTCGCGCTTCAGGGCCGCGACGTCTTGGGCATCGCCCAGACCGGCACCGGCAAGACGGCAAGCTTCACGCTGCCGATGATCACGTTGCTGGGTAAAGGCCGCGCCCGCGCGCGCATGCCGCGCAGTCTGGTGCTGGCACCGACCCGCGAACTGGCAGCACAGGTGGCCGAGAACTTTGACGTTTACGCCAAGCACACCAAGCTGACGAAAGCCTTGCTGATCGGCGGCGTCGCGTTTGGCGAACAGGACAAACTGATCGACCGTGGCGTTGACGTGCTGATTGCAACGCCGGGCCGGTTGCTGGATCATTTCGAACGCGGCAAGCTGCTATTGACCGGCGTGCAGATCATGGTGGTGGATGAGGCCGACCGGATGCTGGATATGGGGTTCATTCCCGATATCGAACGCATCTTCAGCCTGACGCCGTTCACCCGCCAGACGTTCTTTTACTCCGCCACAATGGCGCCCGAGATCGAGCGGATCACAAACACCTTCCTGTCGAACGCCGCCCGCATCGAAGTGGCGCGGCAGGCGACAACCTCGGAAACCATCGAGCAGTCGCTGTTCGAGATCAAGCCCGCCCGCAAGGACCGCAGCTTTGCCGACAAGCGGTCGGTCCTGCGCGCCCTGATCCGGGCCGAGGGTGAAAGCTGCACGAATGCGATCATCTTCTGCAACCGCAAGATGGATGTGGATGTGGTTGCCAAGTCTTTGAAACAGCATGGTTTCAACGCATCCCCCATCCACGGCGATCTGGATCAGTCGGTGCGCACCAAAACGCTGGACGGGTTCCGCGACGGGTCGGTGCATCTGCTGGTCGCATCTGACGTGGCGGCGCGGGGCCTTGATATTCCCGCCGTCAGCCATGTGTTCAACTTTGATGTGCCCAGCCACCCCGAAGATTATGTGCACCGCATCGGGCGCACCGGGCGTGCCGGGCGCAAGGGCAAAGCCTTCACGATTTCAACGCCTTATGACGAAAAATACCTGACGGCTATCGAACATCTGGTCAAACAGCCGATCCCGCGCGGCACTCTGCCCGAAGGCTTCGCGCTGGACGCCGCTGGCGATGCGCCCGAACCGCGCGAAAGCCGCGGCAAGACCGACGGCAGCAAAAGCCGCAGCCGGGGCGGACGTGACCGTGACCGCCGCCCGGTGCGCGACGAAACGCAGCCCCCCGCCAGCATGGAACCGCTGGAGGTCAAAGCCGCCGAACCCGCCGCGCCGGCTCCGGCCCCGGTTGAAGAAGAACGTGCAGCAGCACCGCGCCGCGATGACAGCCGCGACACGCGCCGGTCCGCGCCACGCGATGGCAACCGCACGTCGGGGCGTGACGAAAACCGCGACGCAGGCCGCGAAAGCAGCCGACCTTCGAACCGCGATGAAAACCGTGAAGGCGGGCGCGAACGCGAAAGCTACCGTGACCGCAACCGCACAGACCACGGCCCGCGCGTCATGGGCATGGGCGACCATGTGCCCGATTTCATCCTGCGCAGTTTCCGGGTGGATCAGGTGACGGCGGACGAACCCGAAGAAGATCTGCAGACCACCGGCACAGAAGCCTGAGCCAACCGAACACCGCATGCATAAAGCCCCGGATCGCTCCGGGGCTTTATGAATTTCGTCGTGCCCTCGCACCAATCATCCTCCGGGCGGCAATGGGCGGGCGGCAATTGGTGGACGGTCCCGGATCAGGTCCGGGACAGCGTTGGTCTAGCAAGCCGCCGCGAACCCTAAAGCCACGTAGCCCCGGACGTGATCCGGGGCCGCGCAACCGTTACTCCGTCGACAGCCTGCTGACCACCACGGTCACTTCGGGCTTCTTGCCGATTTCCTCCATCGACACCTGACGGACCACACGGCGGATCGCTTCTTCCACCTTGTCGTCGTCGCGCAGGATCTTGCGACCGGCACCTTGCAGGAATTCCGACAACTCGGTTTCCATCACCTCGGCCAAAGGTGCCTTGCGCTTGGTCTTTTCCGGCAGACCCATCAACTCGACCCACGCATCGCCCAAAGGCTCATCGCCCTCATCAAGGATCACCGTGGCCAGCACATGCCCGTTCAGCGCCATGCGGATACGGTCGCGCACAACACCGTCACGCGCGCCGATCATCACCGACCCGTCAAGGTAGACCCGCCCGGTTTCCAGATATTCCGCAACCTCGGGCACATCGCCGGTCAGATCCATCATCATGCCGTTGACCACAACCTCGGTCGCAATCCCCTTGGCGGCCCCGATGCGGGCATGTTCGCGCAAGTGGCGGTGTTCGCCGTGCATCGGGATCAGCATCTGCGGTTTCAGAACCGCATGCACCGCTTCCAGATCAGGCCGGTTGGCGTGGCCCGAGACGTGATACATCCCGCCGTTATCATCCACCACATCAACGCCCATTTCGGAAAACGCGTTCATGATGGAAATCACGCCACGCTCATTGCCCGGAATGGTCTTGGAGGAAAAGAGGAACATATCCCCCTCTTTCATCTCGATCCCAAGATATTTCCCCCGCGCCAGTTGCGCCGAAGCGGCACGCCGTTCGCCCTGCGATCCTGTGACGATCAGCATCAGATTTCCGCGCGGCACTTCCAGCGCCTGTTCCGGCGGGATCAGCGGCGGGAAATCTGTAAGCACACCCGATTCCTGCGCCGCGCGCACCATGCGCTGCATCGCACGCCCCAGAAGGCAAACCGACCGCCCCGCCCCCCGTGCCGCATCGGCCAGCGTTTTCAGGCGGGCCACATTCGATGCAAAGGTGGTGGCCACAACCATGCCCTGCGCACCCTTGATCAGATCGCGGATCGGCTCGCGGATCGAACTTTCAGACCGGCCCGCGTGCAGCGAGAACACGTTCGTGCTGTCACACATCAGCGCCTTCACCGGGCGTTCGGCGGCGATGGCTGCGTAAATCTCTGGCTGCCAGCCCTCGCCCACCACGGGCGTTTCATCCAGCTTGAAGTCACCCGAATGGACGATCCGGCCGGCTGGCGTATCAATCACCAACGCGCTGCTTTCGGGCACCGAATGGGCCATCGGCACGAACTGCACCTTGAACGGCCCCGCCTCGATGGTTTCGGGGCGCGCGGCGACGGTGGTGATCGCATCGCGCGGGTGGCCGAATTCCTCGAACTTCAGCCGTCCGATGGTCGCAGTAAACCGACGCGCGTAAATCTTCGATTTCAGTTGCGGCCACAGGTGGCCAAGGGCACCAATGTGGTCTTCATGCGCATGGGTGATGAAGATCGCCTCGATCCGGTCGGCGCGTTTGGCCAGCCACGAGATGTCGGGCAAGATCAGATCAACGCCGGGGGTCGTGTCCATGTCGGGGAAGGTGACGCCCAGATCGACGACGATCAGACGTTCCTTATCCTCGGGGCCATAGCCATAGACATAGGCGTTCATCCCGATCTCGCCCGCGCCTCCGAGGGGAAGATAGATCAGGCGGTTGGTGGTCATAGGTTTTCCGTTTCCTTGTTGTAGCGGTGAATCAAGACAAGACCCTGCATGGTCAGATCATCCTCGACCGCTTGAAATAATGTGGTTCCCTGATGGAACAACGGGGCAAGCCCCCCGGTGGCAATGACATTCATCGGGCTGTCGCGCTCGGCCCGGATCGCCCGGACGAGGCCTTCGACAAGGCCGATGTAGCCCCAATACACACCCGACTGCATGCAGGCCACCGTATTCGTGCCGATGGCCGATTGCGGCTTTGTCACATCGACATGCGGCAGGGCGGCGGCGGCCATGTGCAGCGCTTCAAGGCTGAGGTTGACGCCGGGTGCAATGGCCCCGCCGATATAGGCACCGTCGTGATCAACCACGTCGAACGTGGTGGCCGTGCCAAAATCGACGATGATCAGGTTGCCGCCGTGGCGGGCGTATCCTGCCACGGTGTTGGTCAGCCGGTCGGGGCCGACCGTCGTGCCCTGATCGACGCGCGGGGCCACGGGCAAGGCGCAATCGGGCCGCCCCACGACCAGCGGGCGGCAATCGAAATAGCGATTGCACAGAACCCGCAGGTTGAAGACAACGCGCGGCACGGTGGAGGAGATGATCGCCTCCGTCACATCGGCCTTCGTCCCGGTCATCGTCATCATCGAGGTCAGCCAGACGAAATACTCATCCGCCGTGCGCTTGTGGTCGGTCGCCATCCGCCATGTCGCGGCAAAGCGGGTGCCGTCCCACAGTGAAAAGACAGTGTTGGTGTTGCCGCAGTCGATGGCCAGAAGCATCCCCGCCCCCCCTTAGAAATACACATCGGCGGCGGCGATCGTCTCGCGCCCCGCTGCCGTGCGCAGGATCAAAGCGCCGGTGTCATCAATGCCCTCGAACGTCCCCTCGCGCGTCTGCGTGCCGGTGCGCGCGCGAATGGGTTGGCCAAGGTGGCTCGCATGGGCCAGCCATTCGGCGCGAAGCGGCACAAAGCCTTCGGTTGCAAGCCGTGTCTCCCATGCCGCAAAGGCCGGGGCGAGGTGGTCAAGGAACGCCTCGGGTGTGACGCGCAAGCCGGTTTCACCCAGCAGGCTGACGGGGGGCACAGCGCCCGGTTCAACGGCACGGGCATCAGGGGCAGCAATCAGATTGACGCCGATGCCAATCACCAAGGGCGCACCCTGCCCGGCGATTTCCAAGAGTATCCCCGCCAGCTTGCCGCCGTTCAGTAGAACATCATTCGGCCATTTCAGAGTGAATGCCCCCGCCAGCCCGGTCAGCGAAAAGCAAGCATCGCGCAGCGCCAGAGCGGCTGCGAAAGACCGCAGCGCCACGCGGGCGGGCGGCTCGGTTACCTGCATCACCAGCGAGCCGTAGAAATTCCCTTTCGGGCTGACCCAGGGCCGGCCCCGCCGCCCGCGCCCTGCCGTCTGCTCACCCGCCAGCACCCAGGCCGGGGCTTGCAGCCCCAAGGCATGCGCATTCGTGCTGCCAACCGTGGCCAGCACATGCCGCGCCACGCCTTGCGGCCATGCGGGCTTAGCGGACAAGCGCTTCCGCCGCGACGGCTGCAAGGGGTTCAATGCCGAACAGGTTAACGATGCCGATCAGCATCACTGCCGCCGACCCCATCATCAACAGCCACTGCGCGGGCACCATGCGGCTTTGCACGCCCTCGGCCTCTTTGCCGAAATACATGAAGAATACGATGCGCAGGTAATAGAACGCGCCGATCACCGACGCGATGACCCCGGCGATCGCCAGCCATGCCATGCCGCCATC
>JBBQZP010000044.1:0-25034 GCA_038207585.1 Rhodobacterales bacterium
GCTTCACGCATTTCACTGGCCGCGAAGTCGAAGGCGGACAAGTCCTTGTATGCCGGGAAGCGGGCAGCTTTCATGTGGTAGGCGGTCGATCGCACCTCACGCTCAGCCATTTCGGCCTTGAGCAGCTGCGACAGGATCGGCATGGCCGCTTCAAATGCGGGCGACCCTTGCTCATGCAGATCCTGGACGGCCTGCGCCATGCCTGGCATCTTCAGGCTGCGCAACATGATGATCAGCGCAGCACCCGCGGGATCATGACGCATGACGGGCTCCTTTCTGGGTGCGCAGCCCATCGTAGCGCGCGACATTGGCCTCGGGCTCCTTATTCAGCGATAAGGCGGCTGGAGGGTTCACATCCGGCTGGTCGGTCGGTGTGCCATCCAGCAGCCTATGTAGCAGGTTCAGCACATGGGTTTTGGTGGGCACACCTGCCTCCAGTGCCAATTCCACTGCGCACAGCACGGCCTGCTCATCATGGTGCAGCACTAAGGACAGGATATCGACCATTTCACGGTCCCCGCCGGGCTGGCGCAGTATCTTCGCCTGTAACAGGCGGAAGGGCTCGGGCATTTCCACGAAGGGGGCACCATTGCGCAACGCTCCGGGTTTGCGCTGAACCACCGCCAGATAGTGGCGCCAGTCATAAATAACGCGCCCGGGCTGGCGGTGGGATCGGTCAATGATGCGTTCGTGCGTGCAAATCACGTGCCCCTCGGCCACGACCACCAGCCGTTCAGGGTAAATGCGCAGGCTGACGGGGCGGTTCGCAAAGCTGGCGGGCACAGAATAACGGGTGCGATCAAAGTTGATCAGGCAGGTCGGCGAGACGCGCTTTCTTTCCTCGACAAAGCCATCGAACATTGTGGGGAGCGGCATCAGCGCAGGCTTCTCAGCTTCCCACACATCGGCGATGCTTCCAGGCAACCTGCCATGGGCTGTCTCAGTCCATAGCAGTTTGCAGCGCTCTTCCAACCAATCATTCAGCGCATCCATATCCGGAAAGGCCGGCATCAGCTGCCACATGCGATGGCGCGCGTCGCGCACATTCTTCTCGACCTGCCCTTTCTCCCAGCCTGCGGCCGGGTTACAGAACTCAGGATCGAAGACATAATGGCTGGTCATCGCTGTGAACCGTGCATTCACATCGCGCTTCTTGCCAATTCCAACTTTGTCGACGGCGGTCTTCATATTGTCATAGATCCCGCGACCCGGGACGCCTTCGAAGAAGCGGAAGGCGTGCCAATGGGCGTCAAACAGCATCTCATGCGTTTGCAGCAGATAAGCCCGCACCAGAAAAGCGCGGCTGTGCGACAGCTTGATATGCGCGACCTGCAGCTTGATGCGCTCGCCGCCAACATAGGCCCAGTCCTCGCTCCAGTCGAACTGGAACGCCTCACCCGGCGCGAACACCAGCGCAACGAAAGTTCCCCGATCAGTCGTATGATACGCGCGCTGGCGTTCGCCCTTCCATTCCCGAACGAAGACCGCAACACGCTCATAGGAACCTTCATATCCCAGCTTCACCAAATCGGCGTGCATCAGCTTCGCCGTTCGGCGCTCTTTGCGTGACTTGCGCTGATCCGAAACCAGCCATCCTGTCAGCTGAGCGGCATACGGATCCAGCTTGCTCGGACGATCCGGCGTCTGAAACGCAGGTTCAACAATCCCCTCCCGCAAATACTTCTTGATTGTGTTGCGCGCGATGCCCGTGCGCCGCGCAATCTCGCGAATGGGCATCTTGTCTCGCAGCGCCCATGTCCTGATAACCTTCAAAAATCCCATGTCGATCACTCCATATGCCCCCAGCTGGTTCAAGCCAGGGCAAGGTTGCATATGGGTCAATTCTCAGTGGCAATTTTGGCCGCTGCCGGGTCAATTCTCAGTGGCAATCAACAGGTCTGGAGGCTGAGGCGGCCCGGCTGCAAGACGCCCTGACCCTTGCCCGGTCAGACGCAGAGGCGCGCTTTGCCGACTTGGCCGAGGCGCGGCGTGCCCTTGCGGCCATCGGCGGTGACGATGCCGTCGCGCGGTTGGCCGCCGAACGTGCCAACCTTTTGAACGCACTACAGGATCAGGCCCGCGACCATCTTGAAAAGCGTTTCGGCCTGATGGCGTTTGAACAGGGTCTGCGGCGCTACCGCGACGGCCACCGCAGCGGCATGCTGGCCCGAGCTTCAGATGCCTTCTGCCACCTGACCTGCGGTGAATACACTGGCCTTGCTTCCCAGCCTGAAGGCGCCACCGAAGTGCTGGTGGCCCTACCCGGCAACGGGGGCTCAAAACTGGCGACCGATTTATCCAAGGGCACGCGGTTCCAGCTTTACCTTGCCCTGCGGATCGCTGGATACCATGAGCTTTCGAAATCACGCCCACCGGTTCCGTTCATCGCCGATGACATCATGGAGACTTTTGACGACGCCCGCGCCGCGCAGGCTTTTGCCCTGCTGGGGGACATGTCGCGCAGCGGTCAGGTGATCTATCTGACCCACCATGAGCATCTGTGCGACCTCGCGGTGGCCACTTGTCCGGGTGCGCGGATTGTTGATCTTCGAACCCTGTGATCAAATGATCGTGCAACGCAACTAGATGCCGGAAATGGACGCCTGCCCGCAGCTTGCTCGATTCCTATACAGTTACTGTCCTAGCTTAACTGCAGTCGGCTTTTCACTTCTAAGGTTGGGCGCGGCCTCAGCGACGCTATCGGCCCCTAGCGGTCGGCTAGGCGCTGCCGATAGAAATAAGAGCCAACAGACGAAAGCCGCCATCCGAATTGGGTCGGACGAGGCGGAGTTTGCCTTGGGCGTTTCATTTCAAGGGATGGCCGCCCGTGGCTCGCCTCGGTCCGTCTGATGTGGGCTCGACAGAGGTCAGCTGGCGGATCGGGTGCGATAGAAGGCTTGGCGTAAGCCACCTGACATCAGATACCGTAAATCAAAGAGGCGCGACTGGTGAATAACCTGTCGCCAGCTTGTGCAGCCATAGTTTTCAGGCTGTTCATCCGGATAACGTGCGTTCACCCACCGAAAAGCGGCGTTAGCGGGAGCCCAACCGTCAATTCCAGTTTCCTGAGCCGCTTCGTGCAGCGCCTTGGCGATTTGCGTCCGGTTCCAAGGGATGCGACCACCCACAATGAAATCGTGAACGTCGGATGAGGCAAGGGCGACGGCCAGGTGCGCCTGCCCTTGCTTCATGTCACCGGCCCAGCTACGCAAGACTCCATGGGCTTGAGTGATGCGATCTAGAGCCAGTGCCAATGCAGTTTGCGCCTTCAGACAGCTTTCATAAGTGGCCAAGTCGTGCTTCTCAAGAAAATGATGGACGAGGTCGTTGCGCAATTTGACGAGATCCCGAATGTCGCTCTCGGCTTTCGCGAAATCCCCGCCTGGAAGGAGGATCTGCGCCCGGTAGCTTACGGAAGGGGCGTCGTCCCATTCCGATTTGTCTACATGACTTTCAGGCCCCACGACGAAAGAACCCAGCAATTCACCAGCCACCGTCCCAAGTGTTTTGCCATGGAAGTTCGCGACCCGGTCGGCCTTTGCGTCTTCGAGGTCTTCAGTCTTGGCGGAGATATGATGCGTCGCGACGACGGCCTTCATCAGCATTTCATAGGCCTGCAGGCGCAAGAGACACAGCCCGAAACGGCGCTGAACCTCGTGTCGCGACGCTGTCAGTTCGAGCTCGGCTTCCGGGTTCATCACTGAGCTACTCCCCAACTCTTGGACAGTTTTCCGGGTTATTTAAGCTACTGCCTGCACCTGCTGATCGGTTTGGGTTGTATTGAAGTAGACCACGGCGGGCGGTTGTCCGCCATGGGCGGCGTGGGGCCGCTGGTGGTTGTAAAAGGTAATCCAGCGCCCGACACCGGCTTTGGCTTGGGACCCGGTTTCCCAGGCGTGCAGATAGACGCATTCGTATTTCAGGGATCGCCACAGGCGCTCAATGAAGATGTTGTCCAAGTATCGGGCCTTACCGTCCATGGAGATTTTGGTCTTGGCCCGTTTCAGCCGGTCGGTCCAGTCGAAGGACGTGAACTGACTGACCTGATCCGTGTTCATGATCTCGGGTGGGCCAAACTTGTGGATCGCCTCGTTCAGCGCCTCAAGGCAGAAGTCCGCTTCCAGCGTGTTGGAGATGCGCCAGGCCAACACCTTCCTCGTGAACCAGCCCATGACGGCGACCAGATACAGAAAACCCTTTCGCATTGGCAGGTAGGTGATGTCGGCGCACCAGACCTGATTGGGCCGATCAATGCGCAACCCGCCCAGCAGATAGGGGTAGGTCTTGTGCCCCTTCGCAGGCTTGCTGGTATTGGGCTTTTGGTAGATTGGCATCAACCGCATAAGGCGCATCAGCCGTCGGACGCGCTTTTCATTCACGGCATGACCCTCGTTCTGCAAGTGCCATGTCATTTGCCGGACACCGTAAAATGGCGTGTCCAGGAACTGCCTCTCATGGTTTGCAGGGCAAACCATTGCCAGCCAATGGCTTGTCGACCTTCAACATCAGGTCCAGGTTCAGCACCGTCTCGCCCTGCGGTGCATAGTAAAACGGCCACCGCGAGATCAACAGCAACTGACATTGCGCCCCGACCGACAGCTTGGGATGGGTCCGTTCGATCATGCCCCGCCTCGCTTCCCGATCCAAGGCTTGAGCTTTCGTGACAAAAAATCGTTGGCGACAGCCAGTTCTCCGATCTTTGCGTGCAGATCACGGACCGTTTCCTCGGCAATCTCGGCGGTGCCCGCAGCCTGGCCGCCACGCTCGAAAATGCCCGCCGCACCTTCCAGCAGGGCTTTCTTCCACTGATGGATCATCGTTGGATGGACCTCGTAAGCGGTCGCCAACTCTGACACCGTGCGCTCACCCTTCAGCGCCTCCAATGCCACACGCGCCTTGAACGCCGCGTCATGGTTCCTGCGTTTCGACATGTTCTGATCTCCTCGGATTTGGGATCAGCAGACCTCAGATCGTAGCTTCCGTCACTGTCCGATTTTCGGGGGGTAGCTCAGGGATCGGCTCGATTTGCGAGCGGAGAAACGTGGGGGCGGAATATGGCAAAGGCTATTCACAGCATGATCAGGGTGCTTGACGAAGCAAGCTCGGTGGTGTTTTACGCAAACGCATTCGGCTTGCAGGTGGCAGACAGGCTGGAGTTCGACAGCTTTGTTCTGATCTATCTCAGCAATGCAGAATCCAACTTCGAGGTTGAGCTGACGGTCAATAAGGGCAGGATCGAGCCTTATGATCTTGGCAACGGCTATGGCCATATTGCTGTTTCGGTTCCGGATGTGGCAGCCGAACATGCCCGCTTTCTGTCTGAGGGTCTTGCGCCAGGCAAACTGGTGGATTTCGCGCCAGGAGGTACGATAATCGCACGGTTCTTCTTTGTCACAGACCCTGACGGTTATCAGATTGAAGTGGTGCAAAGAGGCGGCAGATATCTTTAGAAAATGATGCGTTCAGGTCGCATGTCGCATGTCCTGGGCCGATCAGGGACGGCTCTTTCTATCCCGATTTGCGGGCAGAGATATTGTAGGCGTCCATCTTCCTATAAAGCGTGGGGCGCGAAATTCCCAGCATGGCGGCAGTGCGGCTCAGATTGCCATGTTGCGCTGCAAGTGTCGCGCGGATCATCTGGGATTCCGCATCCTTCAGAGATTCGGGGTTGCCCGACTCCGGGGTGGGGTCAGACAAAGCGGTTGTGCGCCGCTGCACAATTTCTTCCGGCAGATCGTTAATCGAAATGGTGCGGCCTTTGCTAAGGTAGTGCAATCCCGAGATGACGTTGCGCAGTTCTCGCACATTGCCAGGCCAGTTATGCGTCATCAGCGCCTCTTGCGCATCGGACCGCAGGATCAGCACGTCGCGGCCGGTTTCAATGCTTATCTTGCGGTTGTAATGCTCTGCGATCAGCAGGATGTCGTCGCCACGATCGCACAAGGGTGGGATCGTCAGGGTAACGGTGCCTAGACGATAGAACAGGTCGCGACGGAACCGGCCTGCCTCCACCTCGTCCAGCATCACCCGGTTGGTTAGCGAGATCACGGCAAGGCCGGGTTTGTCGACCGACTGACCGGTGCTGCATTCATCAAGCGCGCGCAGCAGAAAAGGTTGGATCGAAGGGGGCAATTCGCCGATCTCGTCCAGAACCAGGGTGGGAGAGCAGGCGGCAGACAGAGCGCCTTGCAAGGCGGCATCAATGGCAGCGACAGAAACTGCGCCGCAGTTGATCGCGGCGAACGGCTGTGGTGGCAAGTGGGAATGGATCAGGCGGGCAAAAAGCTCCTTGCCGACGCCGGTCTGTCCCTGAATCAGGATTGGCAACCGCGAAGTGGCGATGCGGTTGGCTGTATCCAGTGCCTCCAGAACCGCATCGCTTTTGCCGACAATCTTCAGATCCGTTCCGCGAAGGGCGATGCCGGGCAGTGGAGAAAGGCGAACCGGTGAGCGAGTGACCGGGTTTGACGGCTTGAAAACCAAAGCGGCACCTTTGGCGGTGCCATCTATGTTGATCAGCCGGATTTCCTGACAACTGTGATCAACAGGCAGGGCCGCAAGGATACTGGCCTCGGACAGTTCGCACGACAGATCGAACAGCTTTGTGCCGTTCCTGACCATCACGCCCGACTCCGCGAATTGCGGAAGGCCGTCGCAATTGCGGTTGAAGATCAACCGGCCAAAGCGGTCAACCACTGCGATGCCTTCGTCCATCGAGCCTGATTGCATCGGGATCGTGCCAATGACCGATTCCAGCAGATGAAGGTGCAAAAACGATTGTTCACGCTCAAGCGCGATCTCGATTTCGCGGGCGGCAGTCGCGGCAAAGGCAGCATTGTGCTTTTGAAAGATCGTAGTCAGGCCAGACAGGTTGATGGCCCCGATGATCGTGCGGTCAACCGGATCGCGTATGGGTGCGCAGGCGCAGCTCCATGCCTTCATCCCCTCGCAGAAATGTTCTTCGCCATGAACAAACACCGGTTGGCCCGCCCAAAGGGCCGTGCCGATTCCGTTGGTGCCCGAGGCCTGCTCGCTCCATATCCCACCCACCCGCAGGTTGATGCGGTTGGCCTTGTCCAGCGTCGAGCTGTCACCGACGGTGTCGAGGATAACACCGTCACGGTCAGTCAGCAGCAAGATTGCCTCGGCTCCGTTCAGCATGCTGCCGATATGCATCAGGGATTCCTGTGTGGCCCTGCGCAGGTCGGAATTGTCGTGTCTGGATTTGCGTGTCTGAGGCAAGGTGTCCAGCGTGGGCGCGGCATACTGTTCGGGTTTGATCCCGGTCGAGGTACTGCGCAGCCACGATTGATAGATGATCGAACGCACCCCGGACATCGGGATGCTTGGCGCATCGCGTTCGGCAACGAAGCGGTTCCATGCGCGGGAGGTCTCTTTGGCGTTGACTTCCGTGTAGTCGAACATCAAGCGAGATCGGTTGGCGCGTGTCTGGATATCAGAACCCATCTTTAAATCCTCTCTGGACTTAATAGTGGCGAAACTGGTTTTCGATGTGTGGCTTGAGGACCTGTCGCACTAGGCGAGGCTTAGGCGTCCTTGAAGATCGCGGAACAGATGGTCTTCGGTATAGCTGCGGTCCAAAGGTTTATCAGCGAGTTCAAGGATCAGTGCTTCGATGTCGGAATCCAGCGGCGTGATGAATCCGTTCTCTTTGGTGGCGATCTGAAAGCATACAACGCCGTTCTGACGTTTCAACACGCCCAGAAAGTGCAGCTGGATGCCGGAATTCTTGTCGACCAGCACAACCCTCCCGTTCGGGCTGATCCGCAGATAGGGATCGGGAACGTCGACCGATGGTCGCGCAGCCTGATCGACAAAAATCAACCCCTTGGCTTGCGGCTGGTCCTTTTTGGCGTTGACCCTTGCCTTGTTGGCAGAATAGCTGCCACCGCTGATCTGGTCGGCCAGTTTTTCGATGGTGCCCCAGTTCTGTTGCACATGCGCTTTGGCACGTTTGTCTTCCTCACGCGGACCGCTCCGCTTGGAAATGATGTCCATTTGCTCCTCCCAGAGCGATGGTGACGAAGTCAACCGTCTTTGACCTTGACGCGCAGCATAGGCCCTCGGGGTGATTCGCAGTGAAGCGAATGAAAAAGCTCTGATTCCGTTACATCTGTAACGTTTCCTTACAGGAATAGCGTCAGGACGGATGAAGTTCTGGCAGCTTGTATCTGCGACCATTGGTCAATTCGCCATCAGATGCAGGCGCTTAGCGTAGGTTTTGCCGCAGTGTCGGTCAATTTGGCCTTGCGTCCTGCCTTGCGCCCAGTTTGCCCTCGCTGATCCAGCGCGCGGCCAGAACGAAGCTGCCGGTGGCAAAATCCCGCCCATGGGCCGCGATCATTTCTTCGCCGATGCGGGCGATGCGTTGAAAAAACTCGTCCTTGCTTTGCTCTTCGGGGGTCAGGGCAGCTTCGGTCTGGGTCGGGCTCATAGTGATCTCGCTTTGATTTGAGGTCAGGATTTGAACATTTCATCAGGAAATTCGACAAGGGCGGCGGACCCGTCATGGCCGCCCACGCCAAGGAAATGGCCGCAGCGTGACCATGCCAGCGCCGATACGCCAAAGCCGGTATCCTGCCGCAGCAGTATCTCGGCGGGGCTGCCAATCTGGCTCAGGCTGAGCAAGCCGTTGGCATAGCCGACAGCAACCAGATTGCGGCGCGGCTCTGCGGCGACGGCATTGACCAGAACGAGGCCTGGCTTGCCGGTGACCAGTGGCAGGCCAGTTTCCAAGGACCAGGCCGCAACCCGGTAAGCGCCCGATGCGACCACAGCCGCCTCGCCAAAGCCTGACGACGTGACCGGGCCGGGAAAGTGGTCATAGATCTTGCAAGACACGTCGCGCAGGTCGATCAGGGCCAATCCCGTCCGACCAAGACTGCAGGCCAGCCAGCGCCCGTCGCCGCTCCATTCAAGGGTATGCGGAGAGGCGTCAAAAGCCACTGACGATGGCTCGTCCAGCATCGACCAAAGCAACACGCCCGCCGCGTGACCAATGGCAAGGTATTGGCCGTCCGGCGAAAACTCCAGACGGGTAACCGGGGCTGGGGCGCTGACCCTTTGGGCTTGTCCTTCGGGATGCCACAGATGAACCTCGGAACCAACGGCATGGGCCACGACACCATCCGCTTCGGCCACCGCCGAAACCGATCCCGGCAGCTTGGGCGGCAGGTGGACGCACAGCCCGCCTGGAGTAACCGAATTGATGCGGCCATTGCTGCGCCCGAACAGGAAATGTTCATCCCCGTAGGCGCTGACCCCCGATGCCCTCCCCTCTGGGTGATCGGCCAGTTTCAGCCCCGGATAACCGCCCTCGCGCGGCTTGATCGACAGTTGTGCTGTGTCCACGGCCCGGCGCACACGGGCGCGCGGCGATGATTTGTCGACCGTTGCGGCAATCGCCACTGCTCCGCCTGTGCAGGCAAAGGCAACAGCGGACCGCTTGCCGTTGAAGATGATCTGGTCCACCGGCCCCGGAGCCTGCCATTCCCGCGCGATCAGGTCAAAGAATTGAAGCGTCTGGCTGTCATCACGCATGATGGGTTCCTTCAGGATTGGCGCAAGGTCGCGATTTCGGCATCAATGTCTTTCAAGCTTTGTTCCATGTCATCCACGGCCGAGACATGCAGAGCCAGCGCATCCCGCGCCAAGGACAGCTCCATCGACGCCTCGTAGGTATCCGCGTCGCCCCCGCCCCCCAACCTTTGCCCAAGGTCGGCGGCCCGTTCGACGACCATCATCTCGATTTCCTTGCCCGCGACACGCTGTTGCAGCGTCAGGACCATCGCGTTTTCCTGCGTCAGCCGTATCACGGTGGTCAGCCGCATCCTTTGCAGCGTCATCATGCGGCTGGACGTGTCATCGGGCGCGGTCATCACAAAAGCCTCGCAAGCGGTCTTTTTCAGCGAAAGGTCATCATGCCCAAAAGCCGGCTTCAGCGCAGAGATTCCTGTGGGTGTATGGATCCGTTACAGGTCCGTAACCGGGCGTTACACAAATTTCTTCGTTTGCTTTGCGACGAATCGAACGCCAATCTTAAACCATCGAATAACAGGGCGGCATCCTCAAAGAGGCCGTCTGAAGAACGAAGGAGAGGCCGGGCATTCCGGCATCGACCTTTGCCACTGACCTAAGGGAGGAGATCTATGCCATCTGAACCGGGCCCCTTGGGCCACGGACGTATGGCGAATGCCTCTTCCTCTAAACTTGAACCGTGGGACGCCCCGGATTGTCGCTGCCTTAGCTGGTTGCGTTCGTCTGTGCAGACCGCCACCCGCAATTCAAAAGAGGTGAGTATCCATGTCGACACTTACACTGAACAAGATCACCGCACAGAAGGGTATCTCGGTGGCGGATGCCACTCGGAAGATCGCCGATCTGGGCTGGAATCCTTCCTACGTTCAGGAAGCGATGACCTATCCGTCCGACTACAAGATCACCAAGGCCCCACGCGATCCGATGAAGCAGGTGCTGCGGTCCTATTTCTCTATGCAGGAGGAAAAGGACAACCGCGTTTACGGCGCACTTGATGCCGCGCTGCGCGGCGACATGTTCCGCAACGTCGAACCCCGCTGGGTCGAATGGATGAAGCTGTTCCTGGCGATCATCCCGTTCCCGGAAATCAGCGCTGCGCGGTCCATGGCCATGGTCAGCCGTCTGGCACCGGGCGAAGATCTGCGCACCGGCTTTACCATGCAGATGGTCGATGAATTCCGTCACTCCACGATTCAGATGAACCTGAAGAAGTGGTATATGGAAAACTACATCGATCCGGCCGGTTTCGACATCACCGAAGAGGCGTTCGGCAAGTGCTATGCTACCACCATCGGCCGCCAGTTCGGCGAGGGCTTCCTCACCGGTGACGCGATGACGGCGGCCTGCATGTACCTGACCGTCGTGGCCGAAACCGCGTTCACCAACACGCTGTTCGTGGCCATGCCGTCCGAAGCCGCCCGCAATGGCGACTATGCGCTGCCCACTGTGTTCCTGTCGGTGCAATCGGACGAAAGCCGCCACATCGGCAACGGTCATTCCTTGATGATGGCCGCGCTTAAAGAACCGGAAAACCACCTCTTGATCGAGCGCGACATGAAGTATGCCTTCTGGCAGAACCATGCCATTGTCGATGCCGCCATCGGCACGTTCATCGAATACGGCACCACCGATCGCGACAAGAACAAGGAAAGCTATGCCGAGATGTGGCATCGCTGGGTCTATGAAGACTACTACCGGACCTACATGCTGCCGATGGAAAAGTACGGCATCAAGATCCATCATGATGACGTGACCCTGGCGTGGGAGCGGATCACCAAGAAGAACTACGTCCACAAGGTGGGCCAATTCTTCGCGGTTGGCTGGCCGGTGAACTTCTGGCGGATCGAGGCACAGACCGAGAAGGACTTTGAGTGGTTCGAGCACAAGTATCCGGGCTGGTACGCTGAATTCGGCGACTTCTGGAAATGGTATGCCAAACTGTCCAAGCCGGGTCAGAAGGTCATCACCTTCAACGAAGAGGTCGGCTACGTCTATCCGCATCGCTGCTGGTCTTGCCTTGTGCCCTGCCTGATCCGCGAGGATATGGTGGTGGACGAAATCGACGGCCAGTTGCACACGTTTGCCCATGAAATCGACCGCTGGACTGCGGTTGAGGCCTTTGCAGACGAATTCCAGGGCCGCCCGACCCCCGCGATGGGCCGTTTCAGCGGCAAGCGCGAATGGGAAACGCTGTATCACGGCGTGGATCTGGCCGATGCGATTGTCGATCTGAACTTCGTGCGTCAGGACGGCAAGACCCTGATCCCGCAACCCCACCTGCGCTTTGATGACAAAGACATGTGGCAGCTGGATCATGTGCGCGGCCACACGCTCGGCTCGCCCCTGATCACGCTGCGCGGCATGGATGAGGCCACTCGCAAGGCGCACCTCGCCGACTATGCAAAGGGTTTCACGATCAACCCCTGCAACTGACCTGAACGCGGGCCGCCACTGGTGGCCCGCACCCCCCCACACTTGCCGGAACTGCATACGTGGCCGCTGGTCCCGCCGGAGAAGGTTTGCCCAAATGTCTGAAACCTACACCGTCCGCCTGGAACCCGTCGGGGTCGAATTCGAATGCGAAGAGGGTGAAACCGTGCTGGATGCGGCCTTTCGCAACGGCGTGTCACTGCCACACGGCTGCAAGGTCGGCCAATGTTCGGCCTGCCGCTGCAATCTGCTGGAGGGTGAGGTCGATCTGCTGAAGTATTCGACCTTTGCCCTGAGTGACGGAGACCGCGAACAAGGCACGATCCTGCTGTGCCGCTCCCTGCCGCAAGAGGACATCGTGGTGGAGCTTTTGAACTTCGACGAGGAACTCTTGTCGAAATCTATCGTCGTCAAGAATTTCGCAGGGGCGATTGCCAGCATCGAAAAGCTGACGCACGACATTCGGTCCATCGAGATCGACCTTGAGGCACCGATCAAGTTCTGGGCCGGGCAATATGTTGACATCACGGTGAGGACCAAAAATGGGGAGACGATTACGCGCTCGTTCTCCATGGCAAATACGCCGGACCAAGCCGAAAAACTGCGGTTCATCATCAAGAAATACCCCGACGGAAAGTTCTCGAACGAGCTTGACGGCGGCGGAATCGAAATCGGTGCCAGCGTCACCGTCCGAGGGCCCTACGGCACCTGCTTCCGGCGCGAAGATCGAACCGGAAACCTAGTGCTGGTTGCCGCGGGGTCCGGCATGTCGCCAATCTGGTCGATCCTGCATGATCACGTCGCCAGCGGCGAAGATCGACCGGTGCAGTTTTTCTATGGGGCGCGGACACAGGCAGACCTGTTTTTTCAGGACGAGCTGGCCGCCCTGACCGCCGCCCACCCCGAGGTAACCTATACCCCGGTTCTGTCCCATGCCGCCGATGACGCCTCATGGACTGGCCAACGCGGCTTTGTGCACGAGGTGGTGGCCAGCGAACTGCGCCGTCTGAAATTTGACGGCAACGGATGCGCCTATGCCTGCGGCCCGCCCCCGATGATCGACGCTTTGACACCGGCGCTGTTCCTGTTGGATTTCGATCCGGACCGTACTCACTACGACAAATTCACGCCGTCAACTGTTTCAGCGACTTTGGCGGCAACGGCGTAACCGACGGGGATACCCCAATCACACAAAGGAGACTGACTATGGTTGCTACCTCAAGTTCCGTCGGGTCTGGCGCCGCAGGCGCTGCACAATTCGCGGACTCGGATTCCCGCCGCTATCGCTATTTCGACCCCAAGGGCAAGCGCGCCTCGCATTACGAAGATGTGACGGTTGATGTGCAGCCCGATCCGGAGCGCTACCTGATCCAGGACTGGATCATCCAGTTCCCGACCGGCAAAGGTGCTTACGGCAAGCATTCGACGCAGGCGCAGTCGTCGAACTGGCACGCCTTCCGCGCGCCGGATCAGGAATGGGAACGCACCCATTATCAGCGCCAGTCGCGGATCGAAATCATGATCCAGTCGGTCATCAACAACGGGCGCAAGGCGGGCGCGCAAGCCGCCTTTACCAAGGCGTGGGGCAAGATCCTGCAAGTGCAGCTTGGCGCCTGGAAGCACGCCGAATTCGGCCTTGGCACCAGCCTGATGCAGGCGCAGCGCTATGGCTACACCCAGATGATCAATAACGCCACGCTGACCAATTCCAGCTACAAGCTGCGTCTGTCGCAGGACATCACGCTGTATCTGGCAGAGATCGGCATGGATATTGACGGCTGGGATGACGAGGCCGGCAAGAAGGCCTGGCTGGAAGATCCGATGTGGCAGGGGGTGCGCGAGTGCATCGAGACCATCATGGGCTCAGACGACTACATGGAACAGTACTTTGCCATCAACCTGGTCTTTGAACCTCTGGTGGGCGAATTGTTCCGGTCAGGCTTCATGATGCAGGCGGCGTCTGCCAACAACGACTTCATGACGCCATCGGTCGTCACCTCGGCCGAAGGCGACTATGAACGCAACCTCGCCAACACCATCGACCTGATCCACCTTCTGGTGAACGACGAAAAGTTCGCCTCTGCCAACCAGGCGCTGTTCCAGGGCTGGGTCAGGAAGTATGCCGCCCTGGCCGACAAGGCCGCCAAGCTGCTGCAACCGCTGTGGTCGATGCCGCACTCCAAACCAATCTCGTTCGACGAGGCAAGGAGCGTTTCTGAAGAGCGCTTTGCCAAGATCCTCGGCGAAATCAACCTGTCCCGCTGAACCGGAAAGGACATCTCATGTCAAACGTAGCCCGCGACAATTCGCACGCAAACATCTTCAAGGCGATGAAAGACATCACCTTTGAGAAAACTGTCTCGCACCAGTGCGGCGTCACCATGAGCGACTCGGTCGAGGCGCGCGCCATCGCCGAATTCATGGAAACCAAGCCCGGCATCACCGTGACCTACAATCCGGCGCTGATCCGGATCGATGGCAGCGGTAAGATGATCTTCAAGATGGACGAGATCGGCGAATATCTTGGACGCGAGATGACCGCCGAGATTTTTGAGGCCAACTCCTCCACCCACTACGGTCGCATGGTCCGGGCGGATGACAACACCATCATCCTGTACGGCGACATGAACGAGATGCTGGAATTCATCTGAGCCAAGCCGCGGCGCAAGCTCGTGCTGGCGCCGTTTTCACTCATCAACAGAAAGTTCCGACCATGTTCACCACCCCCGAAGGCAAAGAGATCTTCGTTCTGGACGGTCATACCCACTTCTGGGACGGCAGCCCGGAAAATCAGGCCAATATTCACGGCAAGCAGTTCATCGACTGCTTTTACGCCTATCACTCCAACCTGTCGCCCAAAGACCAGCTTTGGGCCAAGGCCAAGTTCGAGAAATACACCGAGGCCGATCTTTACAACGACCTGTTCGTGGATGGCCCCGACGACATGGCGATCCTGAATTCGACCTATCTGAAGGATTTCTACAAGAACGGGTTCAACACGATCGAACGCAACGCCAGCGTCGCAAAGAAATACCCCAGCCGCTTTATCGTCAACGGGGCCTTTGATCCGCGCGATGGCGAAAAGGCTTTGGAATACATCCACTGGATGAAGGAAACCTATGATATCAAGGGCGTAAAGATGTATACGGCCGAATGGAACGGCAGTTCCAAAGGCTGGCGGCTTGACGATCCGGACGCCTACAAGTGCTTTGAGCTGTGCGACAAGCTGGGCATCCGCAACATCCACGTCCACAAGGGCCCGACGATCATCCCGCTGAACAAGGATGCGTTCGATGTGCATGATGTCGATCATGCCGCGACCGATTTTCAGAACCTCAACTGGATCATCGAACATTGCGGCCTGCCGCGTCTGGACGATTTCTGCTGGATCGCAACGCAGGAAACCAACGTCTATGGCGGCCTGGCGGTGGCACTGCCCTTCATCCATGCCCGCCCGCGATATTTTGCCGAGGTCATCGCAGAGCTGTTGTTCTGGATCGGGCCGGACAAGATCCTGTTCGGGTCGGATTACGCGATCTGGACGCCGAAATGGCTGGTTGAAAAGCTGTGGGCCTTTCAGATCCCCGAGGACATTGCCTCGGAGCGGGGCGTGCAACTGTCCGACGAGATCAAGGAAAAGATCCTGGGCCTGAATGCCGCGCGGCTTTACAACATCGACGTTGCCGCGCGCAAAGCCGAACTGGCCGCCCAACCGATCCTGATCGCGGCGGAATAGGTGATGAACGCGGCCATCACGATACCCCTGCCTGATACAGCCGCGCGGCTGGATCAGGTTTGGGCCGCCCTCGATCTTGTGACCGACCCCGAGCTTGACGAGCCGATCACCGACATGGGCTTTGTCGAACAGGTGGCGGTGGACGGCGAAGGCGGCGTCAACGTCGCCTTCCGCCTGCCGACCTATTGGTGTTCGCCAAACTTTGCCTTTCTGATGGCGCAGGACATCAAGTCCAACATCGACGCGCTGCCTTGGGTCACGCGGTCCGATGTGCAGTTGCTAGACCATATGTCCGCCGAAGAGATGAACGCCGTCGTAAATGCAGGTGGCTTCTTTTCCGATGTTTTTAACGAGTTGACCAAGGGTGAAGACCTTAAGGCACTGCGTGAAAAGTTTGACGTCAAAGCGTTTCAGCGCCGCCAGGAAGTGGTGATCAAGGCGTTGCAGGCGCAGGGCCTTGGTGTCGCGGACATTGTCGCTCTGCCACTTGCGGTGCTGAAGGCCACCAATCTTGGCGAGGCCGAACGCGCCAAGGTCCGGTACCTGGAACTTGCCCACACCAAGGGCATTCTTGGCGATCTGGCGCTGACCACCTATCAGCGCGCGCCGCTGACCGTTGCGGGCTTTTCCGAATACATGAGCCTGCTGCGGTCGGTCCGCATAAACATGGAGTTTTCCGGCTCGCTGTGTCGGGGGCTGAAAAACAACCGATACCTCGAACTTGACGCCTCCGGGGTGCTTGCCAGTGTCCCGCCCGCCTTAACCACCTCAACGCAGGCCGAACACTGCGGCTGACCCTTTGCAGGGCCAAACCCTAATCAATCCGGCACCGGCCGAAGGAGAGACCATGCCCAAGATCATCATTCACGGCAACGAAGCCCGCGCCGCCCTTGCACGGGGCGTGCAGAAACTGGCCGCGACCATTGAAAGCACGCTGGGTCCGCAAGGCATGAACGCGATGATCGACCGCCCCATCGGCACGCCGTTGATCAGCCGTGATGGCGTCTCCATCGCCTCGGAGATCGAGTTGTTCGACCGGTTCGAAAACATGGGTGCGCAGGTGGTGCGCGAGGTGTCGATGCAGACCAACGACGTGGCGGGCGATGGCACCACAACGTCCATCGTTCTGGCCAACGGGATGATCAAGCTGGGCACCGGGCTGATCGAAAAGGGCGCCAAGGCGGTTGAACTTTGCCGCGGTATCGAAAAGGCCGTGGCCGCCGTGACCGTGGCCCTGCGCGCCGCCGCCAAGCCTATAATCGACAAGGCCACATTGTCCGCCGTGGCCCGCATTTCCGCATCGGGGGCCGAACTGGGTGATCTGGTGGCCGAGGCATTCCACCGTGTGGGCGCGCAGGGCGTGATCTCGACCGATTTTGGGCTGGGGCCAAAAACCGAACTTATTGTCGTCGATGGCATGTCGTTTGACCGTGGCTATATCTCGCATCACATGGTCACCGACACCGAAGCGATGCGCGCCGTTCTGGTGCATCCCTATATCGTGCTGACCGACATCAAGATGAAGACCGCCGACCAGCTTGAAACCGCCAAGCGGATCGCGGCCAAAGACAAGCGCCCCCTGCTGATCATCTCGGAAGAAACCTCGCCCGAGGTGCTGCTGTCGCTGTTGGGCAAAGAGGCGCCGGGGAAATTCCTTGTCGTGCATCCGCCGGAGTTTGGCCATTGGCGCAAGTCGATGATGGAGGATCTGGCAATCCTGACCGGCGGCAAGGTGCTGGCCCGCGATCTGGGCGACCGGCTGGAAGACATCACCCGCGAGCATCTGGGCAGTGCCGAGCGCGTGGACAGCACACAATCCGATACTGTCATCATTCGGGGAGAGGGCGACCCTGCCACAATTGCCGCGCGGCGCGCGCAGGTGCAGCGGCTATATGAAGCTGCCCCGCCGAATATCGACAAGGACAAGTTGCAGGAACGTCTGGCCAAACTGTGTGGCGGCACGGCGATGATCCTGGCCGGAGGGGTGACCCCGGTGGAACAAAAGCGCACGATCCAACTGATCGAGGATGCGCTGAACGCTGTTCGCGCCGCCTCGGACGAAGGCGTGATCGCGGGGGGTGGCGTCGCTCTTGCCCGCGCCGTTCCGGTGTTGAAGGACCTCGCCGCAGACCTGGCCGGTGATCAGCGCAAAGGCGTGCAACTGGTGCAGTCGGTGCTGACCCTGCCCTTGGCCCGTATCGCCTTCAACTCAGGCGCCGAACCCAACGAAGTGGTCGGCCACGTCCAGAGTCTGACCGGCAACCACGGGTTCAATGCAGCGACCGGGGTCTATGAGGATCTGATGGTCGCCGGTGTAGTTGACCCAGTCCGGGTGACCTGTGCGGCACTTGCGAATGCGGGGTCGGTTGCCACGCTGATCCTGACCACCGAAACCCTTGTGGCGGACCTGCGCGAAGATGAAGACCCGACGGCCGCGCGTGCCCTGGGTGGCGGCGCGGAATTGCTGGGTCGCAAATAACATTCCTGAACCGAGGGTTACTGCAATGAAAGCCGCAAGACTCTACCAATACGATCCCACCATGAATGTGCAGTTGAAGATCGAAGACGTGAAGGCTCCGACCATCAAGGGCCCCAATGACGTGATCGTCAAGGTTGGTGCCGCGGGTCTGTGCCGCACCGATCTGCATATCATCGAGGGCATCTGGCAGCCCATCATGGATGGTGATGGCCATCTTTTACCCTATATCATGGGGCACGAAAACGCCGGTTGGGTCGAGGATATCGGCTCCAATGTCACCTCGGTTAAGGTCGGCGATACCGTAATCTGCCACCCGCACCGCACCTGCGGCATATGCCTGTCGTGCCGCTATGGTGATGACATGCATTGCGAACACAGCCTGTTTCCGGGGCTGGGGCTGGATGGCGGGTTTGCCGAGTATTTCCTGACCTCGGAACGCAGTCTGATCAAGCTGAACCCGAATATCACGCCGCTGGATGTGGCCCCCATGGCAGACGCCGGCATCACCGCCTATCGCGCGGCAAAGAAGGCTGCCAAATACCTGCGCCCCGGCGCCTATTGCGTCATCGTGGGGGTTGGTGGCTTGGGCCATATCGCCCTGCAGTGCTTGCACGAAATCTCGGGATGCCGGATCATTGCGGTGGACCGCGAGCCGGCCGCGCGCGCGCTGTGCAAGGAGTTGGGCGCCGATTTCGTGCTGGATGGCGGCCCGAACATCATTGCCGAAATCAAGGAAATCACCAAGGGCGGCGCACAGGTCGTCATCGACTTTGTCGGCGAGCTTGGGGTTGAAAACCTGTGCTGGCAGATGGTTCGCCCCGGGGGCGAGCTGATCATGGTTGGCTACGGCGGCAAGATCGAGGTGCCGACCGCGCATCTGGTCATCAACGAAATCAACATCGGCGGCAGTCTGGTCGGCAACTACACCGAACTGGTCGAACTGATGGAGCTGAACGCCGATGGCAAGGTGAAGATGCACTATTCCGAATACAGCCTCGACAACATCAATCAGGCGCTCAGCGATTTCAAGGCCCGCAAGTTTGCCGGGCGCGGAGTGATCGTGCCGTAGCACAGCCCTGATTTTCGGCGGGCAACCAGACAACAAGGAAGCGCAGAATGGCAGACAACAGAATGGCGGCGGTTGGCGCGGATAGGTCAGACAAACCCGCTTTGCCCCCGGAACCCTTGATCCGTCTGGTTTACCGCAGTCACAGTCTGTTACCGGGCACTGGGGCCGCCGCACAACAAGCGGGGCTGACGGATACTCTGCGAGTGGCGCGGGCCAACAACGCTGCATTGCAGGTCACCGGGGCGTTGGTTCTGTATGACGACTGGTTCGCCCAGGTTCTTGAAGGCCCCGAGACGACCGTGCGCGCCTTGTTTGCCAAGATCGCGGCGGATGCGCGGCATGACCGGGTAGAGCTTGATCAATCACTGCCGGCGCCCGCGCGGCTGTTCGGCAACTGGGCGATGGCTATTGTCGCAGAACATCACCAGCCAGACATGCCGCTGGTTGCCACCTCGGGAGGTCTGTCACAGGGCGCGCCTTGGCGGGTGAGCCCGGATCAGGAAAAGGTGCTGACCCGGCTGCGCGATCTGACACGCGGCTATGGGCGCGGCTCATGACCCTGCCCTCTTTATCATGAGCAAAGGGGCCATCGGCCAGTGACCCGCCTTTTTTTGCCGAGATCGTTGAGGCACTGAAACCTGAATGGTCATGCCTGCGTGCCGCCGGGCTGGTTTCGGCAAGGCAGGCATCGGGTGCCACGCCGCTGCACCATCGGCCGATTAAGGTAAGCCATCTGACAATCGGAAAAAGGGCAATACTGCCCGCGCTGGCTTTTTCCCGGCTTCGACCGCCAGCGGAAAACAGAAAAATGCCAGCGCGGGGGATACCCGCAACAATGGCATCAAAAAGCGGGAAGTTATGGACGTCATCACGGGATTGGCCGTTTCCATCGATCTTTTGGGGGCAGGTGCAACCTGGTTTTTGCACGTTGGTTACTGTCCAGATTTGGGTCGGGTTCATTGGTTGGCCAGTTTTTACCACTGTGGCGGCGGAGCGGACGGACTTCGCAAATCCGTTGGTGCAAACCTGTGGGGCGTTGTGATGGCGACCATTGCACTTCTCCTTATCACATAGGTCAATCTGGGCTTTCCCGGTGTGATCTGGGCATCGGTGGTGGTTGGGGTGGCTACCTGTATTCAGGTTACGGGCTGTTGTCGGGCGCGTCGATTACCGAGATCAACCTTGCAAATCCGGCGATCTGCGTGGTGCTCTTGCTTGTCATCGGCAGAGTGTTCGGTCTCGTCTCGCAGCGGTTTGCCGGTTTGATCACAGCAAAATCCTGAAGCCTGACCAAGGCCGGAACGTCTCGCTCCCGTCTTGGTCTCTATGCCGTGCGCGCCAGCCCGGCCTTGACCCGACGCAGCGGAATCGAGCTTTCGATCGAAGCAACCCCCGGCACCTTGGTAAACTTCCCGACCAAGAACCGCTCGAAGTCGGCAAGCCCGCGCGTGGCGATCCGCAACAGGTAATCGCGGTTTCCCGTCATCAGCCAGCAGTCCACCACTTCGGGAAAGCCGCTGACTGCCGCCTCGAATTTGGCCAACGCGTCGTCAACCTGCTTGTCCAGCTTGACCGAAACAAAGACCGCAAACCCATAGCCCAAGGCAACCTCGTCAATCAGCGCCGCATAGCCGGTGATCACGCCCGTTTCTTCCATGATCCGCACCCGTCGCGCAACAGGCGAAGCGCTTAGCCCGACCGCTTCGCTAAGCTCGTTGATCGTCGCGCGGCCATTCTTTTGAAGGCTGCGGACGATCGCCATATCCAGTTGATCAACATTGGCTTCTTTCATCGAAAAAATCCGATCCTTTGGCTATTATCACCAATAATAACTGAATCATTAGGAAATCAGCATAAAAATCGCGACCGTATCCGCATTATCCTGTCGCTAACTGGCCTGGAGAACGCGATGTCGGAAATGCATCTGAAAACCATTGAACAACGTCTTTTGTGGTTGTCGCACTGGATGATTCACAATGCCAACCACATCCGCCCCAAGGTGGATGGTATAAAGGTCGGCGGCCATCAGGCATCCTCGGCGTCGATGGTTTCGATCATGACAGCGCTGTATTTTTCGACCCTTCGCCCCGAGGACCGGGTGGCGGTAAAGCCGCATGCGTCGCCGGTCTTTCACGCCATGCAGTATCTGATGGGCAATCAAACGCTGGAAAAGATGCAGCGCTTTCGCGGGTACGGCGGCGTACAAAGCTATCCCAGCCGCACAAAAGACAGCGACGACGTCGATTTTTCGACCGGATCGGTTGGTCTTGGGGCTGCCATCACCACTTTTGCGTCCTTGGTTCAGGATTACATTCAGGCCAAGACCTGGGGGACCGGTCTGCCTTCCGGGCGCATGATTGCGCTGGTCGGTGATGCCGAACTGGACGAGGGCAATATCTACGAGGCCCTGCAAGAGGGTTGGAAGAACGGCTTGCAAAACTGCTGGTGGGTGATCGACTACAACCGCCAGTCGCTGGATGGCATTGTCCACGAAGGGCTGTGGAGCAGGATAGAGCGCGTATTTGAAGCTTTTGGCTGGGAGATCGTCCGCATCAAATATGGCCATTTGCAAAAGGCGGCATTTGCCGAACCTGGTGGCGGCGCACTGCAAAATTGGATCGACGCCTGCCCAAACCAGCTTTATGCCGCGCTGACGTTCCGGGGTGGAGCGGGCTGGCGCGAACAGTTGACGCGTGATCTTGCAGATCAGGGAGAGGGAAACGCCCTTCTGATGCGCCGCACGGATGCCGAGTTGGCCGCTTTGATGGAAAACCTTGGCGGCAACTGTGTGGCGACGATGGCCGAGGTGTTTGCCACCACAAAACACAGCCGCCCGACCTGTTTTCTTGCCTTTACGATCAAAGGCTGGGGCACCCCGCTTGCAGGCCATAAAGACAATCACGGCGGGTTGATGACCAAGGCCCAGATGGCCGAATGGCAGCAACACATGGGCGTGCCGGCGGGTCAGGAGTGGGACAGGTTCGCCACGGTGGCAGACCCCGCCGTGCTGCAAAGCTTTTTGCAAAAGGTGCCGTTCTTCCAGACGGGAAGCCGCCGCTTTGCCGCAAGTCTGCTGCCTGTCCCCGAGATCGCTTTTGCAACATACAGCGAGATGTCCACACAGACCGCATTCGGCAAGATCCTGAACGATCTGGCGAAAGCCGGGGGGCCTCTTGCGGACCGCATTGTGACTACTTCACCGGATGTAACCGGTACGACCAGCCTTGGCCCTTGGGTCAACCGCCGCAAACTGTTTGCCTGCAAGGCGCGGCCTGACACCTTCCTTGATCAGAAGATTCCCTCGACCGCCAAATGGGAATTTGGCCCCGAGGGACAGCATATCGAACTTGGCATCGCCGAGATGAACCTGTTCCTGTTATTGGGGGCTGCGGGTCTGTCGCATTCCCTGTTTGGCCAGCGGCTGATCCCGATTGGCACGGTCTACGATCCCTTTGTGGCGCGTGGGTTGGATGCCCTGAACTATGCCTGCTATCAGGACTCGCGTTTCATCATCGTTGGAACCCCTTCGGGCGTCACGCTTGCACCAGAGGGCGGCGCGCATCAGTCGATCAGCGCCCCGTTGATCGGTCTGAGCCAGGATGGGCTTGCCGCCTTTGAACCTGCCTTTGCCGATGAACTTGCGCTCATTCTGCATTGGGCCTTTGACTATCTGCAGTTGAGTGGCGAGGGCGACCCCGACGAACGTACCTGGCTAAGGGATGAAACGGGGGGCTCTGTCTATCTGCGCCTAAGCACCAATCCCGTTGAACAGCCGGGCAAACGCGCCAACCCCGACTTCCACCGCGGCGTGATCGACGGTGCTTACTGGCTGCGAAGGCCAGGGCCCAATTGCGATGTGGTCATTGCCTATCAAGGTGTGATCGCGCCTGAAGCTATCCGGGCTGCCGGGTTGATTGCAGATCGGTTTCGCGACATGGGCGTGCTGGCTATTACATCAGCCGACCGGCTGAATGCCGGGTGGACGGCAGCGCGGCGGGCACAAGTCGGGGGCAACAGGGATGCCACTTCGCATATCGAGGTTCTATTGCGAGATTTGCCCCGCCATTGCCGCCTGGTGACGGTGATCGACGGACATCCTGCAACGCTGGCTTGGCTGGGCGGGGTTTGTGGTCACGCGACCATACCGCTGGGCGTGGAACACTTCGGACAGACCGGTACGGTCCACGAACTGTACAACCACTTCGAGATATCAGCGGAATGCATCGTCGCGGCATTGGTGCGGAACTAAGGCGTCGAATGCCGGATGGAGGCAGGATCGTATCTTGGGGACTACAGGGTTCGGGAGTGGACAAAACATGGGGGTCTTCGTCGGTAATCTGGCCTGTGCTAAGGTAAGCTCTTTGCGATGGGGGCTGCCATGGACGTTCGGATTACGGTCGAAACGACCTTTGAAAATGGGGAGAAGCGCATTCATCAGCTTGATGGCATTTCACGACCGTACCGGGTCACCTGCCCGGAGGGCTTCGGGCTTCTCCTTGACGATGGGAAGAGGATCATCGAACAAATCCAGCGTGCAGTGATTTGCGACCAAGTTGAGGAGATCACTAGAGAAAGCGGCGTCTGCCCAACCTGTGCCTCGGTTCGCGCCATCCATGAATATCGCACGCGCGTTCTCGACACGCTTTTCGGGCGGTTTTCGGTCAAAGCTGCGCGTTTGCGCCGCTGTTCCTGTGATTTGAGGTCAGCGGCGATGCCCGGCGGGCCTATTTCTCCGCTGGCCTATTTTTTTCCAGACCGGGCTACTCCGGAGCTGCCGCGGCTCCATGAGGAGCTCGGGTCCCGGCATTCCTTTCGCCATGCCGCGCGGCTGATGAAAATCTTCCTCCCCTGCCACCCGCCCCATCACACAACGGTGCGTGACCGGTTGGGTCAGATCGCCGAGCGGCTCGAGAGTAGTCGCGGGGCTTCACACGAGTCCGCAGGTGAAACGCCCAAAGGCGGTTTGACGGTTTTTCTGGACGGTGCCCACATCCGCTGTCGACCAGAGTATCAGTAGCGACACCTGGATCTTGTGGTCGGAAAGATTGAAAGCCGCAACATGAGTCGGCGATTTGGCTTGGTCGCCAATGCGACGGCATCGCCAGGCAGCCGTATGCGAGAGGAGCTGTCAGGCTTTGGATGGAAGCCAGGCCGTCTGTTGACGTTGATCTCGGATGGCGAGCTTGCTCTCCCGAACCTCATCCGAAATGCCATGGGTGGCGACGGCCAAGTGAAGCATATCCTCGACTGGTGGCACATTTCGATGCGCATCCGACACGTCGAGGCCGCCGTTCAGGGTCTGGTCCAGACACCGGGCTTTACTGGCATTCCGATGCTGTTCCAGCGCCCTGCGAAAAGCTTCCGCTGGTGGTTGTGGCACGGCAGAGCAAGGGTCGCTGAAACCTATCTGAAAGGGCTCATGCACGATTGCGCCGGCCTCTCTGAAAAACCCTTGGCTGTCCGCGCCGCTGCCGCGCGCGTGCAGGCCCGTTGCGAGACACTGTACACCTATCTTGCAAACAACATGGAATCCCTTGTCGACTATGGCCGCCGGTACCGTAACGGGCTGCCGATCTCATCATCTCGTGCCGAAGGATCAGTCGATGACATTGCCAATGCCCGCATGGGAAAACGCAGAAGGATGCGGTGGTCGCCCAAAGGGGCTCACCGAGTAGCCGTCACAAGGGCCGCCGTCCTCGACGGTCGTCTGACAGTCGCAAACAGCAGACGGGCCGCATGACCCCCATGTTTTGTCCACTCCC
>JBBQZP010000045.1:0-23313 GCA_038207585.1 Rhodobacterales bacterium
TTCGCGGCCAGTGGGTTCGGCTTTGTGGTGGCATGGGGTATCGCGGGGCGGATGCATCCGCGCCTTGGGGTGGCACGGCCGTCGCGCGGCGGGCAGGTCATGCAGGCTTCAGCCTGATCACCGAGTCTGCGGCGGCGACAACCGCCGCGCGCGCCGGAATGAAGTCGATCCCCAGAAGGGTTCGTGCGCGGGAGTTGTCGAGCCAGTCGATCTTGCCAAGGCTGGGTACAATCGTGCGGATTTCTGCATCGAAAAGGCCAAGCACCCGCATCAAGGCGTTGGGCGCGCGGCGGGTCACGATTTTGCGGTTGGGGAAGTGATCCCTGATCGCCTGCGCCATCTCGTGAAACCACAAGGAGCCTTCGGCGGCGATGATGCGCTGGCCCTTGGATGCATCAAGCTGCAAGGCGCGCAGATGTGACTGCGCCACATCGCGAACATCGACAATGGGAAAGCCGATCTGCGGCAGCATCGGATCTTTGGCCGACAACAGCCGCTCGATCACCCGCAGAGACGTGCCGTAATGCGCATCCAGTGCCGGGCCAAGGACGAAGGTCGGGTTGATTGTGGTCAGCGCCATGCCGGGTGCGTCGTTGGCGACAAAATCCCACGCCGCGCGTTCGGCCATGGTTTTGGAGCGGGAATAGGCCGTGATCGTCGGGCTGGTAAGGTCGGACCAGTCGGCCTCGTCATGGCTGGTGCGGCCGGGGCGCAGGGGGCTGTCCATCACCGCCGCCGAGGATGAGGTCAGCACCACCCGCGCAACGCCCGCCTGACGCGCCGCGCGCAGGGCCCGCAGCGTGCCGTCAACCGCCGGGCGGATCAGGTCTTCGGGGTTTTTCGGTTGCACCAGCGGAAAGGGCGAGGCGGTGTGCATTAGCGCATCCACACCCGCCATCGCGTCAGCCCATCCGTCATCGCTGCCCAGATCAAGGGGCGCAAAGGTCAGGTTCTGCAAACTTACGGGGTCGGTCAGATGCGGGCGCAGGGCGTCTTTCACCTCATCCGTGCGCGCGGTGTTGCGCATTGATCCGCGCACCGCGTAGCCTGCGTTCAGTAGTTTGACTGCGCAATGTTTGGCGATGAAGCCGGAAATTCCGGTCAAAAGGACGGTTTGCATGAGATGACCCTGTATCTGAACCATACGGTTCAGATATGTGGGGCGCGTGCTGATCTGGTCAAGCGGTTTGTCGCTGGACCGGTCCCCGTTACTCCAGCAAGCGGCGCGCGATGACCCCGGCCTGAATTTCGGCGGCGCCTTCAAAGATATTGAGAATTCGCGCGTCACAAAGAATGCGGCTGATCTGATATTCCAGCGCAAAGCCGTTGCCGCCGTGGATTTGCAGCGCATTGTCGGCCGCCGACCATGCCGTGCGCGCGCCCAGCAGTTTCGCCATGCCCGCCTCAAGATCGCAGCGCTTGTCGTGGTCTTTCTGCCATGCGCTGAAATAAGTCAGTTGCCGCGTCACCATGATTTCCACAGCCATCATTGCCAGCTTTCCGGCCACGCGGGGAAAGGCCAACAGTGGCTTACCGAATTGCTTGCGGTCGTGCGCATATTGCAACCCCACCTCCAGCGCGTTCTGTGCGACACCCACCGCGCGGGCGGCGGTCTGGATGCGGGCGGATTCGAAGGTTTGCATCAACTGCTTGAAGCCCTGACCTTCGACCCCGCCCAACAGGTTTTCGCCCTTGACCGCAAAGCCATCGAACGCAAGTTCATATTCCTTCATGCCGCGGTATCCCAGAACCTCAATCTCGCCACCGGTCATGCCAGGGGTAGGAAAGGGGGCCGCATCGGTGCCGGGCATCTTTTCGGCCAGAAACATCGACAGACCCTTGTAGTCGGATGTTGCGGGGTCGGTGCGAGCCAGCAGGGTCATCACATGGGTACGCGCGGCGTGGGTGATCCACGTCTTATTCCCGGTGATCTGCCAATCGTCGCCCTGCCGCACGGCACGGGTACGCAGTGCGCCAAGGTCAGACCCGGTGTTTGGTTCTGTAAACACTGCCGTGGGCAAGGTCTCGCCGCTGGCGAGTTTCGGCAGCCATTGCGCCTTTTGCGCATCGGTGCCACCGCACAGGATCAGTTCGGCGGCAATCTCCGACCGGGTGGCCAGCGAGCCGACACCGATATACCCGCGCGACAGCTCTTCGGACACCACGACCATCGAGGCTTTGGACAGGCCAAGCCCGCCGAATTCCTCGGGGATGGTCAGGCCGAACACGCCCATGTCGGCAAGGCTTTCGATGATCTGCATCGGGATAAGTTCGTCGCGCAGATGCCAGCCGTGGGCGTGGGGCGTCACCTCGGTATCGGCAAAGCGGCGGAACTGATCGCGGATCATTTCCAATTCGTCATCCAGCCCGGTTGCCCCAAAGGTCGCGCGGCCGTGATTGTCTTGCATCAACGCCACAAGCTGCATCCGGGCGGCATGGGTGTTGCCGCTTTGGCAAAGCGTCATGATGGCAGGGGTATCCAGTACCGCGCCGTCGATGCCGATGTCGGACAGGCGCACAATCTCGCCCTGGCTCATCGGGATGCCGCCCCGGATCTGGTTCAGGTATTCACCAAAGGCGATCTGGTGGATCAGTTGCTCCATCTGCCCGAACTGCCCGGCGGTGGTCAGACGGTCGGCCCAGCCCTGCATCTGTTCCAGACTTTGCGCATATGTCGCGAGCCACGCAAGGCCGTGGGCGGCGGTCTGATGCGCCTCGATAAGGGGGGCGGACACGCGACCCGCGTCGGTGACAAGGCCGCGCAGATGCTCCGTTGCCGCCACCAGAAGATCACGCACCGGCGGCAGGGTCTGGGCGGTCAGCGCCAGCAGGTCGGGGAGCACGGCGTTGGCGGGCGGGGGCGTTCCATCATGCGGCATGGCTGTTCTCCGGATTTGGACCGGGTTTAATCCCTTCGCAGGTGCAGCGCAATTATAATACGCAGGATGATCGCAAAAAGACCGAAAATGTCGCGGCGCCATCGGCGGGCCAAAGGGCTTTCCAACCCGGCGCGGCTTTGACACACAGGGGCAAAGGGGGTGGCACATGGAAAGTATTGCGGCAGGTCTGACCCCACTGGCCTTTGCGGCGGCGATTGCGATCACGCTGTTCGCGGGTTTTGTGAAGGGCACAGTCGGCTTTGCCATGCCGATGATCATGATTTCAGCCTTCGGGTCGATCATGCCACCCGAAACGGCGCTGGCGGCGCTGATCCTGCCGACGCTTGTGACCAACCTTAGTCAGGCATTCCGGCATGGCGGGGCTGCGGCTTGGCAGGCGACACGGACATATTGGCGGTTTCTAGCGGCGACGGTGATCTTCATTCCGATTTCGGCTCAGTTCGTTAGGTTGATCCCGCAAGAGGTGTTTCTGGTGCTGCTGGGCCTGCCGATCACCGCCTTTGCGGCGCTGCAACTGGCGGGGCGAAGCCTTGCGGTCCGGCTGGAGCATCGCACCCGCGCCGAATGGGCTTTGGGTGTGGTGGGTGGAATTTATGGCGGAATTGCCGGGGTCTGGGGGCCGCCGTTGCTGGTTTATCTGCTGTCGGTTGGCGCAGACAAGGCCGAGACGGTGCGCGTGCAGGGGGTGATTTTCCTGATCGGTGCAGTGGTTTTGCTTGGCGCGCATCTGTCATCAGGCATTGTCACCTTGCAGACCGGCGCTTTGTCGGCGGTTCTGATCCTGCCTGCGATGCTGGGGCTTTTTGCGGGATACGCGATGCAGGACCGGCTGGATCAGGTGCGGTTCCGGCGCTGGACACAGGTGCTTCTGGTGCTGACCGGGCTGAACCTGATCCGCCGTGCCGTGGGTCTATGAGGCCAGGCTTTCGCCTTTGCAGACCGAAAGACCAAGCGGAGCCTGTTCGGGCGGCACAACCTTGAACGGCTGGTTGAACAGAACCGTGCCGTCCCCGGTGCGGACCTGAATGGACCAATCGCCCTGCAGCACCTCTTTGGGCAGATCAAAGCGATACAGGTTCACACCCCAATCGTCGGCTGCAAGTTCTGTCGTCCAGCTTTGCTCAGTCCGCCCGGTGGGGGCCATCGGCGGGTGCGTCACCACAACTTCTACAACAGTGCGCGGCGTGCCGGGGGCAAGCCGCATCTGGATGCCAAAGCCCACATCAAGCGCCGCCGGAATGGTGGTAGTCTGCAAGCCAAGCCGGGGTGTTTCGCTGAACTGATCAACGGTGCCCTGATCGGTGTTCGGGGCCTCGGACTTGCCGGAGAGCGGCACGCGGCAAAAGATGCCGACGTCGCCGATCATCAGCGGCGGCAACGCGGTTTGTGCCACCACCGGCCCGGCAAGGACCAGCGCGAAAAGGCTAACCCAGAGCCGCCGCCTTGACGTCTGCATCAATGAACGGAACATATTGACCGAAGTTATCGGCAAACATGCCCACCAGTTTTGCCGCCTGTGCATCATAGGCATCAGCATTGCCCCAGGTCTGACGTGGGTTCAACAGCTTATCCTCGACGCCGGGCACCGACAGCGGTACCTCGAACCCGAAATTCGGGTCTTTGCGGAAGGCACCCTTGGCCAGCGTGCCATCCAGCGCCGCCGTCAGCAGCGCGCGTGTGGCCTTGATCGGCATCCGCCGCCCGGTGCCATAAGCGCCACCCGTCCAGCCGGTGTTCACCAGCCAGCAGGTGGCCCCGTGGCGCGCAATCTTTTCCTGCAAAAGCTTGCCATACACCTCGGGTCGGCGCGGCATGAACGGTGCGCCGAAACAGGTCGAGAACGTGGGTGTTGGTTCCGTAACCCCGCGTTCCGTGCCCGCAACCTTGGAAGTGAAGCCGGAAAGAAAGTGATACATCGCCTGCGCCGCGGTCAGCCGGGCAATGGGTGGCAGCACGCCAAAGGCATCGCAGGTCAGCATGATGATGTTTTTCGGATGGCCCCCAAGCCCCGTGGTCGACGCGTTCGAGATATACTCCAGCGGATAGGCGCAGCGGGTGTTGGCGGTGAGGCTGTCATCGTCAAAGTCGATCTCCAGCGTGTCGGGGTTGTAGACGACGTTTTCCACAACCGTGCCGAAACGGTGGGTCGTGGCGTAAATCTCGGGCTCTGCCTCTGCCGACAGGTTGATTGTCTTGGCGTAGCAGCCGCCTTCAAAGTTGAAGGTGCCGGTATCGGACCAACCATGTTCATCATCGCCGATCAGCGTGCGCGCGGGGTCTGCTGAAAGCGTGGTCTTGCCGGTGCCCGACAGGCCAAAGAACACCGCCGCATCCTCCGGATTGCCCACGGCGTGGTTGGCCGAACAGTGCATCGGCATCACGCCCTTTTCAGGCAAAAGGTAATTGAGCAGGGTGAAGACCGACTTCTTGTTCTCGCCCGCGTAAGCCGTGTTGGCGATCAGGATCAGCTTTGCGTCAAAGTTCAGCACGATTGCCGTTTCCGACCGGGTGCCGTGCCGCGCCGGATCGGCCTTGAACGACGGGCAGTTCAGGATCGTCCATTCCGGTTTGAACGTGGCGAGTTCGGCGCGGTCGGGCCGGCGCAGCAGGTGGCGGATGAAAAGCCCGTGCCAGGCCAATTCCGTGACAACCCGCACGTCAAGACGGTGTGCGGGATCGGCCCCGGCGTAAAGATCCTGCACGAAATAATCGCGCCCCTGCATGTGGGCCAGCATGTCGGCGTGCAACTGCGCGAAGGCGTCGGGTGCCATCGGGGCGTTGTTGTCCCACCAGATCGAGTCTTCAACAGACGCCGAGCGGACCACGAATTTGTCCTTCGGCGACCGACCCGTGAACTGGCCCGTCGAACACAGGAATGCACCGCCAATCCCCAACCGCCCCTCGCCGCGCTGAACAGCCGCCTCGATCAACGCGGGCTCTGTCAGGTTGTAATATACCGTTCCCAGCCCCTGAATGCCCTGATCCTCAAGCCGGTATGCGCAAGCGGTCTGTGTCTGGTTCATTTCATTTTCTTCCTGCGCAAATCGGGCGCGGTCAGGGGAAAGGCGGTTCCTGCGGCGGCGAACTGCCATGACGGCCGCGAAATCGGGCCTCGTAACATTGCTATAACATACGGTATTTATTGAGGAACAGCCTGCAATTGCACCGTTAGCGCAACCACGAAAAGGTTAGCGCAACCAAAGATGTTTTCAGACCCGCGCTTTGGGCGGACTGCGGCAAATTAGTCAAACCTTCAGAGTTTTCGTATCCCTTTGACGCAGTGCGCAGGGGTGATTCGCAGTTAACAGTTGATTCTTTTGACCAAAACCGGGAATGTCGTGGAAAAAATAATGTAACGAGCAGACGGGAAAAAAAGCAGATGTCAAGGATCGCCCTTGTGGACGACGACAGGAATATCCTGACGTCGGTGTCGATGACTCTTGAAGCCGAGGGCTTTGAGGTTGAAACCTATAACGACGGACAGTCAGCACTGGATGCGTTCAATCGCCGCCTGCCCGACATGGCCGTGCTTGATATCAAGATGCCGCGGATGGACGGGATGGACCTGTTGCAGCGTCTGCGCCAGAAAACCGCGATGCCGGTGATCTTTCTGACCTCCAAAGACGATGAGATAGACGAGGTTCTGGGCCTGCGGATGGGGGCCGATGATTACGTCAAGAAACCCTTCAGCCAGCGCCTTCTCGTCGAACGCATCCGCGCGCTTTTGCGCCGTCAGGAGGCGATTGCGACGGGCGAAGTGGCCGTGACCGAAGAAACCAAGATAATGGAGCGCGGCCATCTGCGGATGGACCCCTTGCGCCATTCGGTCAGCTGGAAGGGCAACGACGTCTCTTTGACTGTGACGGAATTCCTTTTGCTTCAAGCGCTTGCGACCCGCCCCGGTTTCGTGAAAAGCCGCGATCAGCTGATGGACGTGGCCTACGACGATCAGGTTTACGTCGATGACCGCACCATTGACAGCCACATCAAGCGCCTTCGCAAGAAGATGCGGACCGCCGACAATGATTTCTCGGCCATCGAAACGCTCTACGGTATCGGATACCGCTACAACGAAGAATGAGCGTTCGCAGATGACGGTCGCGCAGCGCCTGCCGATGGACAAGAAAGCGCCTGCTTCGCAGGGTCAGGTGCTGCTGGGCGAGGATTGGACCTCGCCCGACGCGCTTGCGGATCAGGAAAGCCGCAGCCTTGGCCGTCGCGGAATCTCGGCGCTGAACCGCTCTCCGCTGGCGCGAAAGATTGTGATTTTCAACCTTCTGGCGCTGGTCATTCTGGTGTCAGGGGTCCTGTTTCTGAACCCGTTCCGCGACAGCCTTGTTCTGCAACGCGAACAAGGGCTTGTGTCGGAAGCACAGCTGATCGCCAATGTGTTCGAGACGCGCCTGCCCGTGATCGCGGAGACGAGCAAGACAGCGCCCGACGTTCTGAGTGTCGAGGATACGCTGCGCTCGCTTGATATCAGCCCGGGGGTTCAGGTCTTTGTCTTTGACAATTTCGGGGCCAAGCAGGCCAATGCCACCGGTGGCCCGCGCGACACCAATCTGCAGGCCGAGCGGTCCACGGTCATCACGGATTTCCTGAACAGCATCTGGGAAGGCGTGTCCGGCCTGATCACCTTTTCACGCACCCAGCCGCAGGAATTCGCGGGCGAAGACATGGCGCGTGAACTTTTTGCCGCCGCGCGTGCGGGTGAAACCAGCGTCAAGACGGCGCAGGATACTGCCGGCGGCGCGCTTTTTTCGGTCGCAACGCCGATCTGGCACGCGGGCGAAGTGTTCGGCGTAATCGCGCTGACAAGTGCCGAAGGTGAAATTGACCGCCTGGTGCGCAATGAACGCGAGCAGGTATTGCAGATGTTTGTGGTGGCGCTGCTGGTGTCGGTGGGCCTCAGCCTTGTGCTGGCGTCTACCATCGCGAACCCGTTGTCGGACCTTGCGGCTGCTGCCGAACTGGGCCGCGACCGCGATGCGCGCAAGATGGCGCCGGGCCGGGTGCGCATCCCCGATCTTGCGGCCCGCCCTGATGAGATCGGCCGTTTGTCGGTTGCGATGCGGGGCATGGTGGCCGCCCTTTATGACCGGATTGATGCGAACGAACAATTCGCCGCCGATGTGTCGCATGAAATCAAGAATCCGCTGGCCAGCTTGCGGTCAGCCGTGGGCACCATGCGGGTGGCCAAACGCGAGGACCAGCGCGAGCGCCTGCTTGAGGTGATCGAGCATGATGTGCGCCGTCTGGACCGTCTGGTCAGCGACATCTCGAACGCGTCGCGGCTGGACAGCGAATTGGTCAAGGAAGAGGAAGAGCAGTTCAACCTACTGAACACGCTTGGAAATCTAAGTGAATATCTGGGCAAACAGGCCGAGGAAAAGGGTGTTGAGTTCATCACCGACCTGCCACCCGGCCCGATCAAGTTCCGCGGCCTTGAGGGGCGGTTGGCGCAGGTGTTCGTCAACCTGATAACCAATGCGATTTCGTTCTGTGACGAAGGCGACGCGGTCCGCGTGTGGGCGCGGCGTCGCGACAATCGGGTGCTGGTGGTGGTGGAAGATACGGGTCCGGGCATCCCCGAACAGGCGCTGACCAAGGTGTTCAAACGCTTTTATTCCGAACGCCCGCAGACCGATTTCGGCAACCATTCCGGCCTTGGTCTTGCGATCTCCAAACAGATTGTGGAGGCGCACGGCGGTGTTATCTGGGCCGAAAACATCCGCCCGACGAATGCCGATGTCACTTCGGAGCCTTTGGGCGCACGCTTCGTGGTCGGCCTTCCGGTGTGACCGCAGAGGGCAATTCAGATGCCCTGCTGATGCACGCAACAACCGTGGCAGTCGATGGCCGCGCTGTCTTGATCATGGGGCCGTCGGGCAGTGGTAAATCTGCGCTTGCCTTGCAGATGTTGGCTTTCGGGGCTGTGCTTGTTGCTGACGACCAGACTTTGCTGACCGTGCAGGATGGCTGCCTGATTGCCGATTGCCCGGAACCGCTTGTCGGACTGATCGAGGCGCGCGGGACGGGGCTTCTGAACGCGGTGCCGTTTGGTCCGGCGAAGGTGCATCTTGTCGTCGATCTGGGCCAGCACGAAACCGACCGCCTTCCGCCGCAGCGCAGCATCGTGATCAGGGATGTGCGGATTGACCTTGCTTTGGGCCGCGACGATGCCCATTTTTATGCCGTATTGATACAATATGCGAAAGCTGGCCGCCGCGCCTGACCCCAAACCCGATCCCAAACCTGATCCGATGACAAAAGACCCCATGTTCGCTGCACCGCAAAACCCAGCCAACCCGACCCAGCGGGAACACCGTCTGGTTCTTGTCACCGGCCCGTCCGGGGCCGGGCGCAGCACGTCGATCAACGCGCTGGAGGATCTTGGGTATGAGGTGATCGACAACCTGCCCCTTAGCCTTGTGCCGCGCCTGACGGACGGCGAACCGCTGGACCGCCCGATCGCGCTGGGCCTTGATGTGCGCAACCGAGATTTCAATGCCACGGCCTTGGTCGAGTTGATTGACCGGCTGACCCGCGACCCGCGTGTGATGCTTGAGGTTTTGTATCTTGATTGCGGCACGGGCGAGTTGATCCGGCGCTATTCCGAAACCCGCAGGCGCCATCCGCTGGCGCCTGACGAGACGCCAGCGCAGGGGATCGAGCGCGAGATTGATCTGCTGGCGCCGATCAAGGTGCGGGCCGACCACCTGATCGACACCTCTGATATGTCACCGCATGATCTGAAGGCAGAACTCGGCGTCTGGTTCAGCCGGAAATCCGCGACACGGCTTGCGGTGTCTTTGCAGTCGTTTTCTTTCAAGCGTGGCTTGCCGCGAGGTGTTGATATGGTGTTCGATTGCCGCTTCCTGCAAAATCCGCATTGGGTGCCCGCCCTGCGTGCGCTGGATGGCCGTGATCCGGCGGTGGTCGCGCATATCCGCACGGACGCCCGGTTCGAGCCGTTTCTGGAAAAGCTGCGTGACATGGTGCTTTTCCTGCTTCCCGCGCAACTGTCCGAAGGCAAGGCGCATCTGTCGATTGGTCTGGGCTGCACAGGCGGGCAGCACAGAAGTGTCGCAGTTGCAGAAATTTTGGGCGATGCACTTGCAGAAGCCGGGTGGGCAGTGTCAAAACGGCACAGGGAATTGGAGCGCAGGGCCGCTGGTGTGCCTGCTGCGAAATCGGGATGATCGGCCGGTGATTGGGATTGTGATCGTCGCCCATGGCGGTCTTGCACGCGAATATCTTTCGGCTGTCGAGCATGTCGTCGGCAAGCAGACGGATATGATCGCCATCTCGATTTCCGACGACCATGACCGTGCGCAAAAACAGATCGAGATTTGTGATGCCGCCGATGCGGTGGATAGCGGCAAGGGCGTTGTCGTCGTCACCGATATGTTCGGAGGATCGCCGTCGAACCTGTCATTGTTGGCCTGTGCGATGCGAAACCGGCGGATTCTTTACGGCGCGAACCTGCCGATGCTGATCAAACTGGCCAAATCGCGTGACCTAGCGGTGCCCGAAGCCGTGGCAGCGGCGCTGGATGCGGGTCGCAAATACATCAATTCGCTGGACCTTGGTGACGAAAGCACAGCCACGTGACGGCGGTCAAGCTGCGGATCGTAAACGAAAAAGGATTGCACGCGCGGGCGTCGGCCAAATTCGTTGAAACGGTCGAACGGTTTGATGCAACAGCACATGTCAGCAAAGACGGCATGACGGTGTCGGGCGATTCCATCATGGGGCTTTTGATGTTGGCGGCATCGCGCGGAACCTCTATAGACGTTTTGACAAGCGGTCCGGACGCGGACGCGCTGGCACATGCGCTTGAGGCGCTGATTGCGAACCGTTTTGGTGAAGATCACTAGGGCGGCGCGCGGGAAAGAGGCTGACCTTTCGTGACCGAACATACGCCCCCGCCCAAATTGCCGAAGGCTGAAAATGATCAGCCCTACGACAAAAAGCGGGTGTCATATGCGGGAACGTTCAAAAGCCCGTTCAAGGTTCTGACGATCCGCGCATTGGAATGGCTGACCGCGAAAATCACCCTGATCCGTCTGATCCGCCGGTTTGAGCAGTCGGGCGCGCCCATCGGCGCGCCGTTCTGGCCCAAGGCGATCCGTCACATGGGCATCCGCATCGACACGCCCGATGAGGAAATCCGACGTATTCCTGCAACCGGCCCGGTGATCATCGTGGCCAACCACCCGCACGGGTTGGTGGACGGCATGATCATGGCGGAAATGGTGAACCGGGTGCGGTCCGATTTCCGGATTCTGACGCGCTCACTTCTGACCGGTATTCCGGAAGTGGCGGAATTCATGATCCCGGTGCCGTTCCCGCATGAGGATGACGCGCTGGAACTGGGGCTTGAGATGCGCGAGAAAACGATGGCGCATCTGCGGGCCGGGGGGGTGATCATCCTGTTCCCGGCCGGCAAGGTGGCAAGTTCCGAAACATGGTTCGGCCCCGCAATCGAATCGGACTGGAACCCCTTCACGCACAAGATGGTGCGGCGCAGTGGGGCGACCGTCGTGCCGATTTGCTTTACCGGGCAGAACAGCCGCTGGTATCAGATCGCGAACAAGCTCTCAGCCACAGTGCGGCAAGGGCTTTTGCTGTTCGAGATCAAGCACGCGCTGAACAAACCGCAGCGTCCGTTCATCGGCCACCCGATCAGCCCTGAGGAAATGGCCCCGCATATGGGCAATCCGCGCGGCTTTTTGGCATGGCTCCGGGCACGGACCTTGGCGCTGCGCGATTAGCGCGTAGGCACCGGCACGTCGCCTCGATAATCGTAAAAACCGCGCTGCGTCTTGCGGCCCAGCCATCCCGCCTCCACATATTTGGTCAGGAGCGGGCAGGGGCGGTATTTGGTGTCGGCCAGCCCGTCATGCAGCACGTTCATGATGGCAAGGCAGGTGTCCAGCCCGATGAAATCCGCCAGTTCCAGCGGCCCCATCGGGTGATTTGCGCCCAGTTTGAGCGACTCGTCGATGGATTTCACCGAGCCCACGCCCTCATACAGCGTATATACCGCCTCGTTGATCATCGGCATCAGGATGCGGTTCACGATGAAAGCCGGGAAATCTTCGGCCGAGGCGGCGGTTTTACCCAGCTTTTCAACCACCTCAAGGCAGCTGTCATAGGTCGGGCCGTCGGTCGCGATGCCGCGGATCAGTTCCACCAGTTGCATCACCGGCACCGGATTCATGAAGTGAAAGCCCATGAACTTTTCCGGCCGGTCAGTGCGCGAAGCAAGCCGCGTGATCGAGATGGACGACGTGTTCGACGTCAGGATGGTGGTGGGCTTCAGATGCGGCACCAGATCTTCGAAAATCGCCTGCTTCACGGTTTCCCGCTCGGTCGCGGCCTCGATGATCAGGTCACACTCGCCCAGATCAGTCAGGGTCTGTGTCGTTTTGATGCGGGCCATGGCCGCCACTTTGGCCTCGGCGGTCGTTTTGCCGCGCGTAACCTGACGTTCGATATTGCGGTCGATCAGGGCGATGGCGTTCGCGATGCTTTCGGCGCTGATGTCGTTCATCAGCACATCATACCCTGCAAGGGCGCAGACATGGGCGATGCCGCTGCCCATCTGCCCCGCGCCGACGATGCCCACCGATTGAATTGCCATGCGTTCGCCCCTTGATCCCGGTGCTGAACCATACGCCCCGCGCAGGCAGGGGTGCAAGGCCGGGAAGCGCCCGGATGATGGCTAAAACTCGCCATGAATTCGCCCCTTAGCACTTTGGAAACCGACGTCGGGCAGACTGAGTCGTGGGTGACTAAGTGGGATGGGTGACATGAGCTATGCGTACCAGGGCGAGGGGGCCCTGAACTATTTTCCATGCCAATATGGCACGTCGAAACTGCTGCTTCGGGGGCCGCAAAAGCCGTTGGATCAGCCCTACATTGCGGTGCTGGGGGGCACTGAAACCTATGGCAAGTTCGTGCCAGAGCCTTATCCGGCGCTGCTGGAACAGGCGGCGGGCGTGCCTGTTGTCAATCTGGGCTTCGTGAATGCGGGGCCGGATGTCTATGTCAACGATCCGACGATGCTTGATATCGCCGCTGGGGCGCGGGTGACCGTTGTGCAAATGGTGGGCGCACAGAATCTGACGAACCGCTATTATTCGGTGCATCCGCGCCGCAATGACCGGTTCCTGCGCGCCTCGCCCTTGTTGAAAAGCCTGTTCGGGTCGGTCGATTTCACCGAGTTTCACTTTACCCGCCACATGCTGCACACATTGCACGCGGTATCGCCCGCAAAGTTTGAGGTTGTGGCCGAAGAATTGCGTGCGGCCTGGGTGACGCGTATGACCGGGCTTCTGGGTCTGTTGCGCGGCAAGACGGTGCTGATGTGGCTGTCGGATCATGCGCCGCAAGCGCCGGACCGCTTTCCCAACCTGACGCTTGACCCGATTCTGGTCGATGCCGAAATGGTCGCGGCGGTGCGGCCTCATGCCTCCAGCTATCTGGAGGTGGTCAGTTCGCCGACAGCGCGGGCGCGGGGTCTGGATGGCATGGCGTTCGGGCCGCTTGACGAACCTGCAGCACTCGGGCTGCCCGGACCTGCGGTGCATGCCGAGGTGGCGCAGGCTTTGTCGGATGCCGTGCAGGCGCTGTGGTAAACGAAAACGGGCGCCTGTCAGGGCGCCCGTTCCAAGAAAAATTCTGCGAAATCAGAGCTTTTCGATCAGTTCCGGCACGGCGGTGAAAAGGTCGGCGACCAGCCCGTAATCGGCAACCTGAAAGATCGGCGCTTCTTCGTCCTTGTTGATCGCCACGATCACCTTGGAATCCTTCATGCCCGCCAGGTGCTGGATCGCGCCCGAAATGCCGACTGCAACATAAAGGTTCGGGGCCACAACCTTGCCGGTCTGGCCGACCTGCCAGTCGTTCGGGGCATAGCCCGAATCGACCGCAGCCCGACTTGTGCCAACGGCCGCGTTCAGCTTGTCCGCAAGCGATTCGATCAGCGCAAAGTCGGATTGCGACCCGACTCCGCGGCCGCCCGAAACCACTATCCCCGCCGAGGTAAGTTCGGGACGGTCTGACGTGGCAACCTTGTCTTCGACCCAAGCCGACAACGCGCCATTGACGGTGGCTGATGTTTTTTCAACCGGGGCTGACCCGCCCGCGCCGGCCGCCTCGAACGTGGCGGTACGGATTGTCATCACCTTTTTCGCGTCACCTGATTTTACCGTCTGAATGGCGTTGCCGGCATAGATCGGGCGGTCGAACGTGTCGGCATCAATCACCGCCACGACTTCGGAAATCACCATCACGTCCAGCATCGCCGCCACACGCGGCAGAACGCTTTTGGAAAACGCGCCCGAGGCCGCAACGATGTGATCAAACCCGCCTGCAAGCGATACGATCAGTTCGGCAGTGGGTTCCGACATGCTGTGGCAATAGGCATGATCGTCGGCAAAAAGCACCTTGACCACGCCGGCGAGTGTCGCCGCTTCGGCCGCAGCCGCATCGCCGCCGGTTCCGGCAACCAGAACGGTCACGGGGCCAAGCGATTTCACTGCCGTCAGGGTTTTCGCCACGGAATCGGTGGCAAGCTGGCCTTCGACAACATCGGCAAGAAGAAGAACAGCCATCAGAGCACCCCCGCTTCGTCTTTGAGTTTCGCAATCAGCTCGTCCACCGATGCCACCTTGACGCCCGCCTTGCGGCCCGCCGGTTCAACCGTTTTCAGGATTGCCAGACGAGGTGAAACATCCACGCCGTAATCGGCTGGTGTCTTGACGGCCAGCGGCTTGGCCTTGGCCTTCATGATGTTGGGCAGGCTGGCATAGCGCGGCTCGTTCAGACGCAGATCGACCGTCACGATTGTGGGCATGGCCACTTTGATGGTCTGCAAGCCGCCGTCAACTTCGCGCGTGACGACCGCATGATCGCCCTCAATCGCCAGTTCGCTGGCGAATGTCGCCTGGCTCCAGCCCAGCAGGGCCGAAAGCATCTGGCCGGTGGCGTTCATGTCATTGTCGATGGCCTGCTTGCCGCAGATCACAAGGCCGGGGCCTTCTTCCTTGACCACAGCGGCCAGAAGTTTTGCCACCGACAAAGGCTCGATATCGGTGTGAACGTCTGCCGCAGCCTCGATCAGAATCGCGCGGTCGGCCCCCATCGCAAGGGCGGTGCGCAGGGTTTCCTGCGATTGCTTGACGCCGATGGAGACGACGATCACTTCGGTGACCGTGCCTTTTTCTTTCAGACGGATCGCGGCTTCTACCGCAATCTCGTCGAACGGGTTCATCGACATTTTCACATTCGCAAGATCAACGCCGCTGCCATCCGCCTTGACGCGGACCTTCACGTTATAGTCGATCACACGTTTGACAGGCACCAGAACCTTCATCGCGCATCTCCTTCAAAGCCAAATTCAATTGCGTGATTACCCCGTCCCGCGTAGCCGTGACAGTGTAAAATCGACGCGGGGCAGGGTGGGAACGCCACGTTGTGCCGCTTCATTGAACGGAAATTCCGATCAGCGGGTCAGACCCGGCACCCAAAGCACGTCATCCTTGCCATCGTTGTTGGCAATCCGGCCCGCCACAAAGAACCAGTCCGACAGCCGGTTCAGGTATTTGACGGCGGCCTGATTGATCTCTTCCATAGTGGCAAGTTCTACCGTCAGGCGTTCGGCGCGGCGGCTGACGGTGCGGCACAGGTGCATCTGCGCGGCCAGCGCAGACCCACCGGGCAGGATAAAGCTGCGCAGGGGTGTCAGGCGATCATTCATCGCATCAATCTCGGATTCCAATCGCAGAACCTGACTGTCGATGATGCGCAACGGCACATAGCCCGCCTCGTGGTCGCGCGCCATATCGGGGCGGCACAGATCTGCGCCAAGGTCGAACAGATCATTCTGGATGCGCTGCAGGGCGGCGTCCATGTCGCCCGTCGAGTGCTGGCGCGCAAGGCCGACGGTCGCATTCGTTTCATCCACTGTGCCGTAAGCACTGACCCGAAGCGAGTGTTTGGCAACCCGCGCGCCGTTGCCCAGCGCGGTTTCGCCGTCATCCCCGGTTTTAGTGTAGATCTTTGACAGAACGACCATCAGTTCCCCCCTTTGGACCGAAACCACGCAAACGCCAGAATAAGCAGAACCGCAACCGCCTGTGCGGCGATCCGGTAACGCATCAGGCGGTTGGAATTGCGCTTGTGAAATTCGCCGCCTTTGGCGAATGCGCCGATGCCGACCATCAGGATGATCAGCACGATCAGCATCAGGATGGCGATCAGAATTATGAAGAGGCTGTTGAACATGGGCCGGTCCTTTTCGGTTTCGCCTGATCTAGCGGTGCCGGTGCAAAAAGCGAAGCGCGCGTTTAGTCACTCTGGCGCCGTTACCCTTTTGCCAGCATCCAATCCAGCGCGCGCGTCGGCAAAAGTCTGCGGGCGATGTTCATGATATAGGTCGGTGTGGTCACGAAGTAACGCGCTTTGGGGCGACGGCTTTCCAGCGCATGCACCAGTTTGGCCGTTACGGCGGAAGCGGGAAGTTCAAAGCGGTCCGGCCCGTCTGGCTTGGCAAACCGCGCCAGCAGTGTCTGATAACTGCCCTTGTGGCGCGAGTCTTGCCAGTTGATCCAGCGGTGGAACTGCACCGCAGCATTCTTGCGGAAATCCGATGTGACGGGGCCGGGTTCGATCAGGATCACTTCGATTGCGTCGGCGGCCAGTTCCATGCGCAGCACGTCGGAAAGCCCCTCCAGTGCGAATTTGGTGCCAACGTAAGCGCCGCGCCATTTGGTGCCGACAAATCCCAGAATGGAGGAACAATTCACGATCCGACCAGCCCCGTTCTTGCGCATGAGCGGCAGAACCCGGCAGGACAGATCGTGATAGCCGAACACGTTCGTCTCGAAAATCGTGCGCAGGGCGTCGCGCGGCAGATCCTCAAGATAGCCCGGAATTGCAAAAGCGCCGTTGTTGAACAGGGCATCCAGCGTGCCACCGGCGCGGGTTGAAACCTCGGCCACGGCGCTCGCGATGCTGGTCTCATCGGCGTAATCGAGCGGGAAACTTTCCAGCCCCTCGTTGCGCAGGCGTGCGCAGTCGGCTTCGGCCCGGCAGGTGGCGAATACCCGCCAGCCACGGGCTTTCAGGCCGCGTGCAGCGTCAAGGCCGATGCCGCTGGAACAGCCGGTGATCAGGACGGAACGTTGGGGGGACATGCGGCCTCGCGCTTGGGATGCGCCTGACTAGCCGCTTGGCCGGTGCATCGCAAACGGAAAGGCTTAGTTGCCGGGGGCGTCCTGCGTCAGGAAATCGGCCGAAACATAGCCTTCGATCCCATCGCCTTCGATGCGGATGCGGGCCCAGCCATTGCCTTCAAGTGCCACCACTGTTGCCGCCTCGCCGCGCGTCAACCGGTCAATCACAGAATACTGGGTCGACGGCCCTTCGCGCACGTTCACGGCCTTTGCTGACACATACCATACCGCATCAGCGGATTGCGCGACGCTTGGCTCTGTCGCCGGGGCGGCGGCCTCTTGAATCGGAACTGGCAGCTTTTGCACCAGTGGCAAGGGAAGCGCGGACGAAGGCTGCAGGGTCTGCGCGGCATCGGTCGTGTAATTGGCGTTGATCACGTCCGCGGCCTGTTGTGGCGCGCTGCGGGCCGGTTTGGGAAGGGCGGTATCCACGACATAAGCGCCCGAAAGGCCCGGCCGGATTTGCCCGAAATCCCGCCCGCCAACTGCCAGCGTCACGAACATCGCAGCGCAAAGAAGTAAAGTTAAACGGATCATCGGGCACCTGCATTCACTGATAATTTGCGCGTGTCTTAACACAATCCGGGCAAATGTATGGTGGAAATTCTGCGAAATATTCCCCGTTGCACGTCTGCCACAGCAAATCCGGCCGGTGTCGCGAAAACCGGCTGGACCACCGCGCCGCGTCTGACTACACAACATCCATGACCGACACGCCTGACGCCCCCAAGATCGTGCCTCTGGAAACGTCCGAACCGCTGCGCCGCGCGATTGGCGAGCGGTATCTGACCTATGCGCTGTCCACGATCATGCACCGCGCGCTGCCGGATGCGCGCGATGGGCTGAAGCCCGTGCATCGCCGGATTCTTTACGCGATGCGGCGGTTGCGTCTGTCGCCCACGGGCGGGTTTCTGAAATCGGCCAAAATCTCGGGCGATACAATGGGGGATTTCCACCCGCACGGCGATGTTGCGATCTATGATGCGATGGCGCGGTTGGCGCAGGATTTCAACGTGCGATATCCGCTGGTTGATGGGCAGGGCAACTTTGGCAACATCGACGGCGATAATCCCGCCGCCAGCCGATACACCGAAGCCCGCCTGACCGCCGCCGCCGAAGCATTGATGGAAGGGCTGGACGAGAACTCGGTCGATTTCCGCGATAATTACGATGGCCGCTTGCAGGAACCCGTGGTTCTGCCCGCCGCCTTTCCGAACCTGCTGGCCAATGGCTCCAGCGGGATTGCGGTGGGGATGGCCACGAATATTCCGCCGCACAACCTGCACGAATTGATCGACGCCTGTCAGGCGATGCTTAAAGACCCCGACATTGCGGATGACGCGCTGGTCGCCATCGTGCCCGGCCCGGATTTTCCGACCGGCGGCGTGATTGTTGAGCCGCGCAGCAGTATCCTTGACGCTTACCGCACCGGGCGCGGCGCATTTCGCACTCGGGCGCGCTGGGCGATCGAGGATCTGGGGCGTGGGCAGTGGCAGATCATTGTCACCGAGATTCCCTATCAGGTGCAGAAATCCAAGTTGATCGAGCGTCTGGCCGAGGTGATCCAGACCAAGAAGGTGCCCCTTCTGGCCGATGTGCGCGACGAATCCGCCGATGACATCCGCATCGTGCTGGAACCCCGCAGCCGCACGGTAGAGCCTGACATGCTGATGGGGATGTTGTTTCGCAACTCGGACCTGGAAGTGCGCTTCAGCCTTAATCTGAACGTGCTGATTGATGGCCGCACGCCCAAGGTGTGCAGTCTGAAAGAGGTGTTGCGCGCGTTTCTGGACCACCGGCGCGAGGTTTTGCGCCGCCGCAGCGAATACCGGATGGAAAAGATCGACCACCGGCTAGAGGTGCTGGAAGGCTTTATCATCGCCTTTCTGAACCTTGACCGGGTGATCGACATCATCCGCTATGACGCTGACCCCAAGCGCGCCCTGATGGCCGAAAATTGGGGGCGGACTTTCACGCGGGCGATGTCTGAGCGGGATTATGTCTCGCCCGCCGAAGGCGACGGCGAGTTGACTGATGTGCAGGCCGAAGCCATCCTGAACATGCGCTTGCGGTCCTTGCGGCGGCTGGAAGAAATGGAACTGGTGGCCGAACGCAACGCCCTGATGATCGAGCGGGCGGGGCTTGAGGATCTGCTGGCCAACGACCGTCTGCAGTGGAAGCGGATCGGGAAAGATCTGGCCGAGGTGCAGAAAACCTTTGGCCACAGTTGGACCCTTGGCTTGCGCCGCACCACCTTTGCCGAGGCGGGCGAGGTCGAAGAGGTGCCTTTCGAGGCGATGATCGAGCGGGAGCCGATCACGGTCATCTGCTCCAAGATGGGCTGGATCCGCGCGATGAAGGGTCATCAGGCGCTTGATGCCGAGGTCAAGTTCAAGGACGGCGACGAGGGCCGATTCCTGTTCCACGCAGAAACCACCGACCGGATCATCCTGATCGGGTCGAACGGGCGGGTTTACACTCTTGTGGGGGCCAACCTGCCCGGCGGGCGCGGTATGGGCGAACCCGTGCGTTTGATGGTCGATCTGCCAAATGATGCCGAAATCATCGATCTGATGATCCACCGGGCCGGGCAACGGCTGCTGATCGCCTCAACCGCGGGCGACGGGTTCGTGCTGCCCTCGGACGAGGTGGTGGCGCAGACGCGGGCGGGCAAACAGGTGCTGACGGTGCGCGACGGGGTGAAAACAGCACTCTGCCGCCCGGTCATCGGCGATCATGTTGCCGTGGTGGGCGACAACCGGAAACTGCTGGTGTTCCCGCTGGCCGAACTGCCGGAAATGCTGCGCGGCAAGGGTGTGCGGTTGCAGAAATACAAGGATGGCGGGTTGGCAGATGCCACGACCTTCGTTCTGGCTGAAGGCCTTGCGTGGAAAGACCCGGCGGGCCGCACCCGTCTGGAGCCCGATCTGGCCGAATGGCAGGGCGCGCGGGCGTCCGCGGGTCGGATGGCCCCGCGCGGATTCCCCCGCGACAACAGATTCAATTGAAAGCATCTGGTGCTGTTTAACCGATTAATACAACGCCGTTAAAGTGGGCGATGGTGTTCGGAAAAGCGTTACGGGAAAAACCGAATGGCTGTCTTCAAGTTCACTGCAGCGGGGTCCGGCTGGGCAAGCATCGACATGGACGCCGAGCGTGGTGGCTTGTCGTAAACGATCTTTGAAAGCCAAAGAGAAACGGCATCAGGCACCGCCATCCTGTTTTCACCGACGACGGGACCATCACGTTCGGAGGCCGGGGGTGCGTGCCTGTCTATCAGGGCAACGAACTGGTCGATGTGACGGCTGGCGTCCTGAACTTACTGTCGTTGACGCTTCCCGGTGGTCAGCACGATGGTTCAGAGCAGGTTTCATGTAGGAACATCGGCGCAGGATGCGGGGGACCGGATCATTTATGATCGCGAAGATGGAGTGTTGTCTTATGATCGTGATGGCCGGGGGGGGTGCGGCTGCGGTTGTCTTTGCGCAGGTTGATCCGGGAACGGCGCTTGACTGCCGGGATTTCGTGATCATCTGACCCGTGCCGCGCATCTGGCGCGCTTTCAGTCACGCGCGCCAAAGGAGGGCGATGCAGGCATACAAGGAACCGCCAGCGCTGGTGTAGTGACAGGCGATGAATGCGCCCAATACAAACGGAGGCTTTGGAACCAAACCCGGCCCCAACCAATCGAGGGCCGGTAGATTTTCGCTGGTCGAACTGTGTCGGCGTAAGCAACACTTTTGCCCTGGAACGCCGAGACCTGGTCCATCGTGCGGCAGCGCGCCCTTGACAAGCCTGCCGAGGCCGACCGGTTCGCCGATGCGCTTGGTATCGGCGGGGCGATATGGATCCCATCGGCTGGGCAGTTCAGGGCCAGTATTTCGACGGCCAGACCTCCGCCCGGTATGACGTGCAGGTGCAGGAGTCGTCTGATCTGCAAGGGCTGGTGCTGTTCGTGATCCTGCCGCTTCTGTCGGACAGTCTGGCCACGATCCTGCCGCGCAAGGCGGAAATTGCCTTTGGCAATTCGGTCGTTCAGAAAATCGAACGGTTTCTAACCGGATTCAGTGGTGAAAAGCTACATTGTACTGATCCTGCAGGGCTGGCCGCACGGGACCGTCAGAAAAACCTCTGACGGACGGTGTGGAGATGGAATACGATATCAAGTTTGTGGTCCTGGATCGTCCAATGGACAACGCCTTTGCGGCCCCCGGTCGGCAGATTGTCATCCTGCGCTGATTACTGGATGAGACCGAAAGTGCCGATGATATGGCGGGCGTTCTGGGGCAAGAGATGGGTCACGTGGAATCACGCGATCCGCAACGGCTTGCCATGCGGGCGACGGGGTCGGCGGGCATCATCTCGATCCTGCTGGGCCATGCGGGGGTCAGCACGGCCGGAAGCCGCGGTTCTGGGCGCGGGCAATGTTGGTCAGGAACGCCAGCCCCGCTTGCGTGAACCCGTTGAAGTGCTTGGTTACTCCACGGCTTCGGCCGTTAGCCAGACGCCGCCTTCAGGGCGCAGGGTCAGGATCATCACGGGTTTGGGCTCCTTGCCCGGAACGGGTTTGAAGCGGAACCGTGAAAGCAGGGTGGCCAGAATGATCACCGCCTCTTGCAGCGCGAAATTGGCGCCGATGCAGATGCGGGGACCGTCACCGAAGGGCAGATAGGCAAAGCGGTCAATTGCCTTGGGGTCGGCAAAGCGGGACGGGTCAAAGCGGTCGGGGTCGGGCCACAGGGTATGGTGGCGGTGCAGGGCATAAATCGGCAACACGACCGTATCGCCGGGGTGGATGTCACGCCCACACAGCACATCGGACTTTTGCGCGGTGCGCGACAGGAAGGCGGCGGGGGGATACATGCGCAGCACCTCATCCACGATCTGACGGGTCAGGGGCAGGGCTGCGATATCGGCCTGCGTCGCCGCGCGCCCGTTCAGCACCGCGCGCGCCTCATCTCGCGCGGCCTCTTGCACACCTTGGTCAAAGGCGCAGAGATACAGCGCCCAGCCAAGGGTCAGCGCGGTTGTTTCATGCCCTGCAACGATGAACGTCAGGAGGTTGTCGCGCAGTTCCGCCGTGGTCATCTGCCGCCCGGTCTTTGGGTCCGACCCCTCCAGCAGCAGATCGAGCAGATCCGGCACCGGGCGCGCGCCATCCGCGCGGCGACGTTCGATCGCACTGTCGGACAGGCGCTTCATGTCCTTCATCGCACCCGCCGTCAGCATCCGCCCCGGACGCGGCACCCATGCAGGCGCGCCCAGAATATCCAACAGCGATACCTTGGCCGCCTGCGCGATATAACTCTCAATGGCGCGGTGAACGGAATCGCGGTCAAACGCCTCGCCGCCCGAAAAGGTCACGTCCGAGATGACCTCGAACGTCGCAACCACCATCGCATCGAACATATCCATCGCGCGGTGTGGTCCGGCCTCAGCTATGCGCGCCGATGCCCGTTCGGCGGCGGCAGTCATCACCGGGGCCAAGGCGGCCACATTGCGGTGCGAAAAGACCGGGGCTGCTGTGCGCCGTTGCCACAGCCATTCGGCCCCTTCGGCGACAAACAGGCTGTCACCGATGGCGGGTTCAAGAATCAGCTTTGTGACCATCGACTTCGGGTAATCCTCGACCGCATCGCGCAACACACGCTTCAGGGCGCCGGGGTCCATGACCATATGCCAGCGCTTTCCGGTGCGCCCCGACAGCATCGGCATCCGCGTCGCAATCTCGGGGATCAGTTCCAGCACATTGCGCCGCCCCGCCTTTACTGACCCCCAGATGCCCAAGGGTTCGTTTGAAAGCGGCACGCGGGCTGGAACAGCGGCGGGGATCGGGTCGTGCAGGGTCATCAGAGCCTCCATGTTGTGTTATAGATAGTGTGCGGCAGGGCTTGCGCCAATGCGCCCGAATGTCCGGCGGGGACTTGGGCGACCTGCACCTGCGAAGGCTTGATTTTCTCGCCTTCAGTGGATAGATGCCCCCCGGTATGGAAATCGGGGCATTCGGCGCCCCCCTGATTGCGTGAGAGGCCATCATGGCGAAGGCAAAGTTTGAACGGAACAAACCGCATGTGAACATCGGGACCATTGGTCACGTTGACCACGGCAAGACGACGCTGACGGCGGCGATCACGAAGTATTTCGGCGAGTTCAAGGCGTATGACCAG
>JBBQZP010000046.1:0-22778 GCA_038207585.1 Rhodobacterales bacterium
CGGGATCAGGTTCGTGGCCGAATAGACGATGCACTCGCCCGAGTTGGCGCGAAAGAAAAACGGCTCCGGCGCGCGGGTATGATCAAGGATCGAGGACGCATCCTGTTCAAGCACGATGATGCGGGCCTGCGGGTCGTGCCAGCCGTGCTTGTTGACCGGCATATCAAATTGCAGATACGCGGCGCGGTATTTGCGTTCGGGTGCAAGGAGCGCCCATTTCGAGGGGTCTTTGGGGTCGTCTCCTTTGCGTCCGATATAAAAGCGTGTGGGGCAGGGGTCGGCAAATGGGGCGCCGGGTTTGGGGGAATACCCGTTGACACGAAACAGCACGTCATTGGCAGGGCTGTTGCAAGTGCCGTCCGAGAGGCAGGTCGGATAGCCGCGTTCGGGCACGCCATATTTTGACTTTGCGATCGAAACCGCCCCCGGTGCTGTGCCCGCATGAAACTGCATGGCCGCCTGTTCCTGCGGCGTGCCATCCAATGGCAAGTGCCGGATAGCGGCCTTTGTCAACTTCGCGGCCAGGCCAAACAGGGTTTTGCTTGCATTTTCTGCCCGCACACGCGCCGCGATGCGATTGGCCTGCCCCATCGGGTCATCTTCCGGGATGGCAGTATCGAAATACTTCGCCTCAAGTTCCTTCGGGTCGCCATTGGCATCGGTGCCGAACGCTTCGACTCCCAATTCACGCTCGCCCGACAACACGACGTGACGCATCAGCGTCTGCTCGCTGTCAACTGCATAGGCGTTGGGGTCGATATCAAGGGGAGCCTGCGGCGGGCGGTGGCCAGCCACGCCCGCAATGTAGAAGGGATAGCCCTTGAACGCCGTGCTTGGCATCGGCGGCAACGGGGTGCCTGGCAGCGGCACGATGGCGGGATTCGGAGTGCCCCCCTCGATCTCAGCATCGGGCAGCATCCGGTCGGCGGTGCCTGCCTCAAACACATCATGGGTGCGCCATAACTCCCACATGCCTTGGGCGAAATGCGGGTAAAGGTGGCAATGGAAGATTGAATCCCCCGGCGTCAGATTGCGGTTGCCTGATCCTCCATAATGTACTTCGTAAGTAAAGGACGCCCCGGGCGAGATGGTCTGGCTGTCTAGATAAACCGAATCCGGGTCATGCCAGTCCTGCGCCCACTGATGCGCATGCAAATGGAAGACATGGGTTTCCTTTGGCCCGGCATGCATGTTGCGAAAGCGCACAGCGTCACCGAGATAAGAGTGGTGCACGTTCGACGGATCGTCGGCATAGAGTGCCGACAACGCTTTATTATTGGGACCACGCTCGATCACTAAGGCGGGATCGCCCATCGCCCAAGATGCCAGAAAGAACTCCTCAAGCTTGCACTCGACACAGTCTTTGGCAGGACCGATGCCCTTGCGGTTGGCCAGCACCATCGCGCCAAGGCCCGCTGCACCATAGTTGATACCCATGCCATCATGCAGCGCGGAGATCGGATTTTCTTCATCCTCCAACTCCGGAAAGGCCTGAACTGCCGTGATTTCATCGTGGAAGATCACAGTGAATTCACGGAACGGGTCGCCGCAGGCAGAGCCGGGGCCAAGGATCTGATCGCAATTTTCGCCGTTCGCGCGCGGATCGACGATAGCGTTGATGTCAGAGTGAACCAACTCGGCATAGGCGTTGGGGTCGGTTGTGGGCATGGTCATCGCCAAGATCGGCATGCCGGACGCATCTTTCACGTTATAATTGCTGATGATCGGCGTGCCGCGCACAGATGTGCCGCTCGTGGCCGCTTCCAGTTGCTGGGCCGTGACCTGCGAGCGATACCAGACCGACCCCGCTGGTTCCACATTCACTGATCCGAAAAGCCCAAGCCCGAGTTGCCCGCCATCGCCCTCGCCGCCTGCAGCTGCAGCCATGGAATAAAGTAGGAACCCGCCCTCTTTCTTGGCAATCCATGTGTAGGTCTTTGTCTCACCTGGCTTGGCAAGCGAGCTTTCGTTAAAACCGACGTTGGTGCCATCCGATCCGATATCGCCCGAAAGTTCTAACCCATTTACATGGATCGAGGCCGAGCGTGTGGCGGGTTCGTCTGAATCGATCGAAATTATTTGACCATTTTCCGGGTCGACCACATGTTCTTCACCGTCGCGTTCGGGGTTTAATAAGTTGGTGAAAACCACCCGCAAGCAGTCCCCCTCATTTACACGCAAAACAATTGGGCGCGGGCGCTTGTCGGCCCTTAGCCGCACATTGCCCGCCAGCGCCGCATCCATTTCGGTGTCCGGTTTAAGCGGAATGGCACCGCCATCGGTCAGGGTTATGCCCGTGTTATCGAAAGCCGTCTGATCATTGTCGCCGCTTGTCACCACATCCCGACGCAGTGCATAAAGCATGCCGGCAGGGTTGAATGCACCGAAGCGGTTATAGATGTACATCTGTTCCAGCGCCACGACATGGGCGACAACTGTTTTGTCAGCCGAACACGTAGCGGTAGCGACCTGATGCGGCGGCAGTCTAGACGCCAAATCTTCTGCATTTGACGTTGGCGCAAAGACCATCCACGCTGCCGTTCCGACCAAGAGAGATGTCGATCTGACGGAAATAAAATACCGGAAAGCAGACATGGAGAACCTCCATAGTCAAATGAATTTCAGTGCAGGAAAAATTCGAGAATACAATCTTGGCGCGACTCAAGCGCACGTTCAGCATGCGCCGATACGGATTTTTGTCAAGTCCGGCGTTACTGACCGCCCTTGCTGGTTGACCAAACCTGACAGTGGCCCCGTCGGGCTTCTGTGCTATTTGCATTTCCTCCGCCAGCGGATTGTAGGCAATCCAGTGAGCGGTCTTTTTGTCGGAACCTTGGTGGATTTCCGATCTGCCGCGCGATCGACCAGTTGATACGGGACGCTTGGCAAATGCAAAAAATAACTTGTGAGGCAAGAGGTTGCATCCAGCGTTCAGACTTGATGCAGAGCTGAGCTTCCACCCGAAAATTGGACAGTGACGGAAGATACGATCTGAGGTCTGCTGATCCCCAATCCGAGGCGATCGTAGTAAGTCTAAACGCAGGAACCATTTTGCCGTTCCGGTGCATGCGAACGTTGCAGAAGTTCACATTAGTCCACGCCTTGGTCCGCAACCACTTTCCAACGGAGCACCATCTCCAAAACTGCAATACCTACAAGCAGGCCCGCTCGGCCGCTCTCGCAGAGTGGCGTGGCCTTCTCGCTGCCTGATAATCAGGCGGGGCCGGCGTAACGGAGACTGGTTTGCATGTCGTCTGACATCACCGACGGCAGTGATCCCGGCCTAGCCGCGCAACCGGAACCGCTGGATCTTGCCGGTCTGCGTCTTGGGCAGTGCGTCAATGAACACGACCCGACGGGGATACTTGTAGGGGGCAATCACCGCCTTCACATGGTCCTGCAACAGCTTGACCATCAGAGCATCGCCCGCGTGCCCCGCCGCCAGCACCACATGCGCCTCGACGATCTGACCGCGATTAGCGTCCGCAGCCCCGATCACTGCACATTCCTGCACCGCTGGATGCGATAGCAACGCCGCCTCCACCTCGGGGCCAGCGATGTTGTATCCGGCAGAAATGATAATCTCGTCCAATCGCGCGGCAAAGTGAAACCGCCCCTCTTCATCCTGCCAGAAACTGTCGCCCGTCAGGTTCCAGCCATCGCGCACATAACCCGCCTGCCGCGCATCCGCCAGATAACGGCAGCCGGTCGGTCCGCGCACGGCCAGCCGCCCGACCTCGCCGCGCGGCAGATCTTCCATATCAAGCCCGACCACCCGCGCCTGATACCCCTCCACGGGCCGCCCGGTGCAGCCGGGGTGGTGGTCGTCGAACCGGTTGGTCAGGAAGATGTGCAGCATCTCGGTCGCACCGATCCCGTCCAGCATCGGCTTTCCGGTGCGGTCCATCCATTCCTGATAGACCGCCGCGGGCAGTGTCTCCCCAGCACTGACCGCCGCGCGAAGCGACGACAGGTCCGCGCCGTCGGCCATCGCGCGCAGCATCACGCGGTAGGCTGTGGGGGCGGTGAAACACACGGTCGCGCGGTATTCCTGAATGATGTCGATCATGTTCTGCGGGCTTGCTTGCTCCAGCAGCGCCGCCGCAGCCCCGAAACGCAGGGGAAACACCGCAAGTCCCCCCAGCCCAAACGTGAACGCCAGGGGCGGTGAGCCTATAAACACATCCTCGGGCGTCACCGCCAGCACGTCCTTCGCATACCCGTCCGCAATGATCAGCAGGTCACGGTGGAAATGCATCGTGGCCTTCGGCTCTCCGGTTGTCCCCGACGTGAACGCCAACAGCGCCACATCATCGCGTCCCACCGGGGGCGCGGTGAACTGCGCCGGCTTTCGCAGCGCAATCCGGTCCAACTCGGCATCGTGGTTCGCCGTGCCGTCAAACCCCACCACGCAGGTCAGGAACCGGCTGTGCTTCTGGCAGGCAACCATTTCTTCCATCAGCCGGGTGTCGCACAGCGCATGGGTGATCTCGGCCTTGTCGACGATCGCTGTCAACTCGCCAGACCGCAGCATCGGCATCGTATTGACGACCACCGCCCCAGCCTTCGTCGCGGCCAGCCAGCACGCCACCATCGCCGGATTGTTCGCCGACCGGATCAACACGCGGTTGCCGGGCTGCACGCCGTAATCCTTGATCAGCACATGGGCGATGCGGTTCGTCCAGTCCGACAGTTCCTTGTAGGTCCGCACCCGCTCGTTGCCGATAAGCGCGGTGTTATCGCCAAAGCCGCGCTGGACCATCCGGTCGCTCAACTCTACGCCCACGTTCAGCCATTCAGGGTAGTCGTACCCGTCCAGCAAAAGCTCCGGCCAAAGGTCGGTCGGCGGCAGGTTGTTGCGGGTAAAGCTGTCGGTGTGGCCACTAGGCCCAAGCTGGTGTGACGGCATCCGAGCCTCGCGACGTAAAGCGGGTGGCGGCCCCTTGCGACCCGGTTCCCCGATGCGAACCCGCGCTGAGCCGTTGTAATGTCGGGCATATCACCGGGGTCGCGGCACTGTCCAGCATCGCCAAGGGTGTTGTCAGAAGAACTCGGCTTGAGCCGACCGGTGCCGTCAGCAAGGCTCCCATCATTACAAAGGGCTCCCCCCTTTTCGGTAGTTCAAGACGTTTCCTCACATCATTCGCTTGGCGGTGATGCGTTACATCCGATTACCATTATCGCTTCGGAACGTTGAATAGCCCCTAGATTTGTAGGCGCCTTGCTTGGTAATTTTGGAAGCAAGGAGGACGAAATGTTCGTCATGATGGCCCGAGATAGTGTATCCAAGGCCAGCCATCAGGTCACAGATGTGGCATCTGGTCGTGGATGATGCTTCGATCAACCGCGACCGGTGCAACGAATTGTGGAAAATGCTTCGCGAAGTCGAAGGCGACGAATTACGGCTAGTTGGATCTTAGTCGCGTTTGCGTCTGATGGGATTCGAACATGCTGCTCGTCATAATAAAATCAATAACTTACGCCCCAGAGACGGTTCGGCGGCAGTCGCGTTCCCTCCGCCCCTTGCCCTAACGAAAGCGTTGTCTCGATCCGGCTGAGGCCTGATTTTTCCGTTGTTTTCGGGGGTTATACGCGTTTGGCTGTTCACTGGCCTCTGTCGCAGTAGGCTCCCGAACGGTCTCTCCAGGCCAATTCTCTCCAGACCTGTTGCCTTCTCAAATTTGGTGAAGTGACGTATCTGCATGAAATCAATAGTAAAATCCGAGTGTGCTTTTAGCAGTTGGAAAATTCGCACGGTTTCCGGAGACGACTGGCATCGAAATTCGTCCTGAATGCGCTCAACCTTGATCTAACTGTGTTTCAGCGTGCAATTTTGCCCCCCTAGGCGGGGTGATCGGCGTCCAATTTTGACCCCCCTGTTTATCTGGCAGACCGTTCGTTGCAGGGCAGCGGACGGAGGGGAGAGGAAGCGGGTGGATACGATCGCACGGGTCCGGCGGGCCTTTCACATCCAGGGCTGGTCGATGAAGAAGATCGCGCGGGACTTGCATGTCTCGCGCAATACGGTGCGCAAGATCCTGCGCTCAGGCGAGACTGACTTCAGTTACGAGCGGGAGCGACACCTGTCGGCCAACGGATGGTTCAGATCCTGACCTGAGTTCGAGTTGATCGGCTGCAAGCAGTCGAAGCCGCATGTCGCGAGGCGCTGGACCAATTTGTCCATTCGGCGCCAGTCACCATCAATATCCTGGCGCGACGACGCGACCCCACCCCACCACCGTTTTTACTGACCCCCACAGCGCCGCGCCTGACCCACGAACCCGTGGCCGCCTTACGGCGATTGCAGGCAATCGCCTACCGGCCAACGGATTGCGCCCGCTACGACAGCCTCAGGAGGACAATCCGACATGGAACGTACCCAAATGCGCGACCTGATGGAGACTTTGAAGCTGTTATCAGTTCGCGGGCGCACTTCATAAGGCGGTGGATGACTCGGTCAATTCCGCCACCAAATCGTCTGTTGTCATCGTTCTGCAATAGCCGCCAAAGGCCTTAAGTGCGTTGATATGACGCGCTTCAGTGTGGGTGGCGCAGGCATCGGACACACAGACAGGATAGAACCCCCGGTCGGCCGCATCGCGAACCGTGTGATCACAGCATTGGTCGGTCAGAAAGCCCGTGACGACCAGCGTGTCGATGCCGATGTTGCGCAGCAGGTATTCGATGTTGGTCGAATTGAACACGCCCGACGACGTCTTCGGGATCACGATTTCATCGCCCGCGGGGGCCACCATATCCAGCACCTTGGCCTCCCAAGACCCCTTGGCGATGAAGAATTTTGACAGCTTGTAATCAAGGCTGCGATCACGGCCATCGTCTGTCAGATTTTCCATCACCGTATACATCACTTCGCCGCCCGCCGCCCGGAAGGCGGCCAGCAGGCGTTGCAGGTTTGGCATCACCACCCGGCGCAGCGTTTCGTCGAAATACGGGTGGCGGGCGGCCACATCGGCGTTCCAGACATAGTTCTGCGTGTCGATCAACAGCAGGCAGGTCCGCTTGGGGTCAAGCGGGCGTTGGCGTGTGAGGGCAAGATCGTCGGGGCGTTGCATGGGGGCACCTTTGGTATACCGGGGGTTAATCTAGGCTGTGGGGCGGGGTCCAGACATCGGCGCGCGCAAGCACCCGTTCGATCCTGCGGGCAAGCGCAAGCAGCCGCGGTTCGGTGCCGGGGGATCCGATCAGTTGCAGCCCGACGGGCAGGCCTTCGGCATCGACCCCTGCCGGGATCGACACGGCGCACAGGCCCAGAAAGCTGACCACGCAAGTATTGCGCAGGTTCAAAAGGTTCAGTCTGGCATAAGTATCAGGGTCTTCCAGCAATGCCACGGGCGGCGGGGTCAGCGGCACTGTGGGGCACAGCACCGCGTCAAAGCCGCCCAGTACCGAAGCTGCTTCAGCCGACAGACAGGCGTAGCGCGCCTTGCGTTGCAGGTATTCCCACGCTTCCAGTGCCTTGCCGTCATCCATGCGGCGGCGCACGCGTGGGTCCAGCGTCAGCAACACCTGCGGCAGGGTCTCACGCAGAAAGGCGTAAAGGTCAGCCGAGACGATGCCGCCTTCACGGTAGATGCCGTAAACCTCGGCCACGCCGGGCAGGTCCACGTCAGATAACGTTCCGCCATCGGCCTCTATCAGCGCCATCGCCTCGTGCAGCCGTTCAGCGACGCCAGGTGAGGTATCGCCCCAGAAGAACGCCCCGGCCACGCCCAGCCGCAATGGGCCCTCGCCGTCGGGCACGCGGGCAGTGTCCAGCGCCTCAAAGGCAAAGGCGGCATCGTCGGCGCTTCGGGTCAGGATGCCGGGCGTATCGAAACTGGGGCTCAGCGGCACGATCCCGGCGGTGGACCAGCGGCCCAGAGTGGTCTTCAACCCCACCGTTCCTGTCAGGCTGGCAGGGATGCGCACCGATCCGCCGGTATCGGTACCAAAGGCGACCAGCGCGGTGCCCTCTACCACCGAAACCCCGGCCCCGCTGCTGGAACCGCCCGGCGCGCGGTGCACGGCGCGGTCGCGCGGGTTCCATGGCGTGGGATGGTGTCTGCTGGTGCCAAGGCCACCAAAGGCCATCTCGACCGTATGGGTCTTGCCTGCGATCACCGCCAATTGCCGCCTTAGGGCAGTAACCACTGGCCCCTCGGTTGAAAATGCTGGCGGCAGGGCGTTCGGTGTGCCCGCAAAGGTCGGCAGACCGGCTACGCCAAACAGGTCTTTCAGAGAAACTGGTATTCCCTGTAGTCCGCCCAAACGGGTGCCCACCGCAAAGGCCGCATCCGCCGCCGTCGCCTCTCGCCGCGCAAGGTCGGGTGTCCATTCCTTGTAGGCGGCCAAGGCCGGATCGTGGCGTGCTTGCGTCGCCTCGGCAAGCGCCGTCGCGGTCAGGTGCCCGTCGGCCAGATCAGCGGCAATGCGGCGCAGGCTTCGGATCAAGATATCGTCGGTCATTGTACATAGCCTTTGGCTAAAGCATCGCGCACGGCATTGGCGGCGGGCACTGCCCCCCTCTGACGGAATGCATCAACAAACCCCGCAAGGCTTGACGGCAGCGGGAACACATCGGTCAGCGCAAATCCCAGCAGCAGCAACTCGCGCGAAAAGGCGTCGCGGGCAATCGCACCCTCATGCGCGGCCAGCACCAGATGAGCCAGATCCAGCGGCAGAAACAGAACCCCGTCACGGTCGGCCAAAATCCAGTCGCCGGGCATCACCGTCACACCGGAAAAGCACACTGGCCGGTCACAGGGAAACGCGATCAACGTGGAATGCGCGGCCATCGGTGCGGCGCCCCTCGCCTGCGCCGGCAGGCCAGCCTGCGCAAGACCCTCCAGATCGCGCACCGCGCCATCAACCACGGCACCATTTGCCCCAAGCATCTGCGCCCGCGTGGTTAACATGTCATCCAGCACGGCACCGCACATCGAACCTCCCGCACAAAAAACCAGCACCTCGCCGGGCTGTACGGCATCAACCAGTGCAAAGTTTGCGGGCGGGCCGGGGCGGCGGATCTCGGGGCAGACGGGCAGAAACTCGACCATGCGCCCCGGTCCGGCCATGGTCGGCTCGGGGGTCATCGGCACAAGACCGACCGCGGCACGTTCAGCCAGCCCGTGATCTTTCAAGATATCGCAGGCGGTGGTGGTCGGGATGGGGCGCAGTCGGGTAGCAAGAGATGGAATATCAAGCATTGTGTGCTTTCAGCAGAATAACGTGAAGCAGGGGCAGGGGGATGCGCTGTCAGATCATGATGTCGCCGCCATTGGGATTGAATGTGGCGCCAAAATAATAGGCGGCATCTTCGCAGGCGAGCAGCAGGGCAGTCGGTGCCACCTCGTCCACTGTGCCTTGGCGGCCGATGGGCAATTCGCCGGTCTTTTTCGCGGCCCAATCCGGCGGCAGCCGCATGTCGGTTAGCAGCGGGCCGGGGCAAATGGCGTTGACCACGATGTTGTCATCAGTACCCTCATAGGCCAGCGAGCGCGTCAGTCCCAGAACACCTGCCTTGGCGGCGGCATAATGCGCCATGCCCTCGGCACCCTTGTGGGCCAGTTGCGAGCTGATGTTGATGATCCGCCCATAGCGACGTGCGCGCATATGGGGCATGACCGCGCGGCAGCCGTAGAACACCGAAGTCAGGTTGATGCGGATCATCTCGTCCCACTGGGCGGTTGGCATGTCTTCAAGCAGCGCCACGGTGGCAATCCCTGCGTTGTTCACCAGAATGTCAGGTGGGCCAAGAACGGCTACTGCCTGCGCGATAGCCGCGGTCATGCCCGCCTCGTCACCGACATCGACTGCAACGGCCAGGCTGCGCCGCCCCATCCCGGCAATCGCCTCGGCCACCACGGCGGCGCCCGCTCCGTTACGATCCATCACCGCCACGTCGGCACCTTCACGCGCGTAAAGCATCGCAATTCCGCGCCCAAGGCCGGTTGCCGCTCCTGTCACGATGGCCACGCGGCCCGTCAGTTTTCCCATGTGTTTTCCCCGCCTGCGACTTCAGTAGATTTCAGCATAACGGCGGCACAATTCCTCCGGTGGCCAGTCGCGGCTAAGGGCAAATTCGGCCTCCTTGTTGGCGATGTATGCCCGCAGCAACGTTTCGGGCAAAAAGGATTGCAGCACCCCATCGGCTTTGAGCGCTGCAAATGCAGCCGGGGCCGAGGTCGGCAGACGCACGATCCGACGTTTGGCAAGCTGATCCGGGGTCATCGTTTCGGGGTCTTCGCCCATGGTCGGCACCGGTGCCGGCAATGCATCGCGGATGCCCGCCAGACCCGCCCGCAGGATCATCGCCAGTTGCAGATAGGGGTTTGCGGTTGCGTCCGCCGCCCGGAATTCAAAGTTGAACTGCCGGGCCACCGCTTCCGGCGAGGCGCCAAAAGTGGGGCAGATGCGGATGCCCGCTTCGCGATCACGGTAGCCCACGTTCGACCACACGCCGGTCCACGAATGTGACACCAGCCGCAGATAAGAGACGGGCGAAGGTGCGGTAAAGGCGCACAGCGCCGGCATGTGGCGCACGACGCCTGACACAAACTTGCCCGCCGCCTCGCCAAGGCCAAAATCGCGCGCGGGGTCGTGGCTGACTGGATGGCCCTTGTCATCCCACAGGCTGAAATGGATATGCACCCCGCTGCCCAGACCATCGGCAAGCACGCGGGGCGAAAAGCTGACAGAATGATCCAACCGGAACGCTGTAGCCCGCGCCAGTTCCTTGACGATCACGGCGGTATCGCAGGCCGCAAGCGCGTCCTGCGGCGGAACGGTGATCTCGAACTGACCTGAGGCGAACTCGGCCAGATAGCTGTCAACCTCCACCCCCGCCGCCTTCAGCGCCCCCAAGTAGGTTTCGCCAAAGGCACCATGCCGCCGCACTGCATCCAACGCATACATGTCGGCGGCTCGGGCATTGGCACCGGTATAGATGAACTCATGCTCGAACGTGGCGCGCAGGGTAAGGCCGGTTTCGCGCAAAAGGTCGGTGGCCGCGTCGCGCATCAGACTGCGCGGGCAACAGTCCCATGCGGAACCATCGGTGTTGACCACGTCGCACAGATAGAACCGCTCAGCCGCCGTTCCATCCTGAAAATCCACCTCGACGCCCGTCCTTGCGTCAGGCATCAGCATAACGTCGCCATGCGCGCCCCAAAGCCCCGGCGCGATTGTGCCAAGTGCTGTGAACATGATGTTGTTTGGCGTCCAGCCGATGCCACCCGTCAGGCGCTTCTCGATCTGGTGGCTGGGAAAGCCCTTGCCTCGCACCTGACCCGACAGATCGGTGTAACAAAACATCGTCAGGGGGTCGCGCATTGTGGTTGCTCCGGTCTCGGTCATTTGGGTCAGGGACTTGGGTTAAACGGTTTGCGCAGGGCTTCCAGCGTTGCGATCCGCGCCTTTGAGCGGGAACCCAACGCCTCGACCACGCCCGCAGTCATCAGTTCAACCATTGCAAGGCCGGTCACGCCGCTGTCAAACGCACTTGGAATGCTGACCGGACAGGCAACCACGACATCAGAAATTGCGGCGATGGGGGAATACCAGATGTCAGTCACCAGCACGATGACCGCCTTTTGGGCTGCAGCACTGCGCGCAAATTCCGCCACGTCGCGCTGATAGCGTCGAAAGTCAAACACCACCAGAATGTCGCCCTCGCGCACGTCCAGCAGGTAATCGGCCCAGGCGGCCGGGCCGTCGCGCACCAGCCGAACGCCGGGACGCAGTTCACGCATGTACTGGTGCAAGTAGGCAGCGATCATTCCGCTGAACCGGCCGCCGAGGCACAGCACAGTGCGGTCAAGATCGGTCAGCAGGGCCGTGATGCGGCCGATATCCTTGCGCAAGTCCTGCGCGGCAATCTCAATGTTCTGGCGCAGGGCCTGTGCAACCCGGTCAGATGTGTCTGCCTCGGCATTTTTGGTGGCAATGCTGTCGTACCGCACCAACGGGCTTTGCAACCGGGCCTGAATCTCGGACCGGATCGCATCCTGAAAGGCGGCGTAATTGTCAAATCCCAGACGCGCCACAAACCGCAGGATCGTGGGCCCGCTGGTTTTTGCCCGCCGGGCAAGGCGCGCCACGGTTTCCATCCCCGCCATGGGGTATTCGCCCAGCAGGGCGCGCGCCACCCGGCTTTCGGCATCGGTGAACTCGGCAAGTTCGCGGCGCACCTGATCCTGAATGGACATCGCGGGATGGGATGTCATCTGGGCTTGGCCGCCAGTATGCCCGAGCGGGCAACGGCATCAGGGAATATCCATTCAAGCAATCGGGCCCATTCGCGCTGCGCGGAATCATCTTCGATCAAATCCTGCCGGACCTCGATTTCGACATAAGGCACACCATTTGCTTCGCAGTGAACGGGCACGGTGTAGTCCGCGGCCATGTTGACTGTGTAGGGTTGGTTCACGCCAATGCACAGGTCGGTCTTTTCGCGCAACACCTCAACCAGTGCGTTGCCAATGCGCCAGTCCGTCTCGGCAATCACGCTGATCTCCCATGGACGGGGCTTTGGATCGGCCCGCAGCGAGTCTGTGCAACTGTGCATTGCAAAAACGGCAGTTGGCCGACGTGCCGTCTTTCGGGCGTGCAGCAGGCTTGCAACCTGATCCTGATAGGGTCGAAGCACTTCGGCCGCACGCTGCGACAGCTCGGCGGGCGACAGATTGGCATTGCCCGGAATGACAGTACCATCGCTGATCTGCGGAATGGATTGCGGCTTGCCCGGAACACGGTTGCAGTCGATCACTAGCCGGGAATAGGGCTGAAAGACATAAGTTGCGCCAAGCGCGCTGGCCAGATGGGTGGTGACACCGTAGATACCGATGTCATAGCCGATGTGGCGGCCAAGCTCGACCTCTTCAAGCCCAAGATTGCCCAGCGCGCGGGGAATGGCGCGTCCTGCGTGGTCAGACACGAACAGGATTGGCGAGGCGCCCTCGGGGTTCTCGACGCCCCAAGGCTGCGGGTCGTCGGGATGCAACAATTGCGGTCGAACCAGCACGCGATCACTCCTTGCCTTTTTTGCCGGGCAGCCCGGAACCCGGGCTGCCCCCGTTGACATGCGCCTCAGCTTTTCGGCGTGACTGTGGTTTTCAGCGCAACCTTGCCCGCTTCGACCTGCATGATCGCAACCGGCTTGCTGGGCACGCGGCTGCCGCCGACATAGGCGATCGCCCCGGTCACGGCATCAGCGTAGTTGGTCGTGGCGGCCAGCGCCTCGGTCACCGCCTTGGGGTCGGACGATCCAGCGCGCGTGATCGCGTCCGCCACCAGTCCCATCGCGTCATAGCCAAGCGCGGCAAAGGCGTTTTCCGGCGGGCGGCCGTATTCCTTTTCATATGCGGCGCGGAAGGTGTCGGCGGGCCCGGTTTCCAGCCCGACATAGGCATGGGTGGTGAAGTACACGTTGGTCGCCAACGTCGGCCCGGGCACACTCACCAGAAGATCGGTGTCGAAACCGTCGCCCGCGAGGATCGGCAGCGCAATACCGGCTTCGCGGATCTGCTTGACGATCACGCCCGCCGTATCGGGGCCGGAGGACGCGAACACCCCATCCACCCCCGCCGTCGACTGCAGCCTTGCCACCAGCGCCGAGAAGTCAGTGTCGGTGGTCATGTAGACATCTTCGACAGCCACGGTGCCGCCCAGCGACGTGAACCGCTCAGTGAAGTATTTTGACAGGCCGGTGGTATAATCCATGCCATTGTCGGTCCAGACCGCGATATTGCGCAGACCCAGCGTATCATAGGCGTATTCCGCCATCGCATGCGCCTGCACATCATCGCCGAAGGGCACAAGAAACATCTCGCTGCCGATCATTGCTGGAAGGTCGGGCGATGTGGCGCCCGAAGTCACAAACGGAATACCCGCCGTCTGGAACAGCGGTGCAGAAGCCAGTGCAAACGTGCTGTCGCTGTGCCCGATGCCCGCCGAAAGGCCCGGAATCGCCACAGCGCGCTGACCAGCGGTGGCCGCTTCGCGCGTGTCGTCCTTGGTGTCGATCGCGGTGACCTCGATCATTCTGCCATCCAGCAGGCCACCGGCCTCGTTGATCATCTTGGCTTTCAGCAGAACACCGTTCAGCGAGGGCCCGTCAAGCGAGGCCAGCCCGCCCGAGGAGACGTTGTAAAGCGCCGCAATCCCGATCTTGTCTTGTGCCATTGCCGGTGGGGCCAGGCCTAGCAAAGCAACCGCGAGGGCTGCGAATTTCACCTTCCAGTTGGACATTGTTTCTCTCCTTATCTCAGGGGTTAGAGTTGGGTCGTGGCTCTGTGCGCTTCGCATCCTTGGCGAAGACGCGAAAAAGGTCGGGCTCGGCCGTGCCAAAAAGGCCCGTCGGACGAAAGATCAGCACCAGCAGCACCGCCACGGCGACAATGATCTGGCTGAGGCCAAACAGATTCGCGGCTTCCTCGACTGGGCGCAAAAGTTCGGTCGTGATGGTCAACAGGATCGCGATGATCGCGGCACCGGTGATGCTGCCGGTGCCGCCCAGCACCACCATCACCACCAATTGGAACGACATCAGGAAGGTAAAAGAGTTCGGGCTGATCAGCGTCACCAGATGTACCCAGAGCCCGCCCGACACCCCAGCAAAGAATGCCCCAAGCGCAAAGGCCAGAACCCGCGTGCGTGCCACTCTTATGCCAAGGCAGGCGGCGGCCAGTTCATTTTCTCGGATCGCCAGCATCGAGCGGCCCAGCGACGAGTGTTTCAGCGTCCAGGCAACGAAGATCGTCAACGCCACAAACAGAAAAACCCACCAAAGCGACGTGAGCGCCGTCAGCCCGCTCAGGCCTAGCGCCCCACGCGTCAGGCCCGAGAAGTTCACCGCAAAGCTTTGCACAATGAAAATCAGGCCCAGCGTCGCCACAGCAAGATAGTGCCCCCGCAGACGCAGCACCGGAAACCCCACGAATACGGCCACGGCAGCGGCCACCAGCCCCCCTGCCACCAGCGCGGGCAGGAACGGCCAGTGCTGCGCCACCAGAAACTCGGGCAGCTCCTTCAACATCACAGCCTTGCGCTCGGGCGCCATGACCAGAAGGGCGGTCACATAGCCGCCCAACGTCATGAACGCCGGATGGCCCAACGAAAACAGCCCAATGAACCCGTTGGTGATGTTCAGGCTGACGGCCAGGATGATGTTGATGCCCGCAAAACCGATGATCGACAGCGTGTAGGGACTCAGAGCCCCGGTGGCCCACCAGATCAGCGCGGCACCAATTGCCGCAACCGCCGCCGTAAGACTTGCCCCCCAGCCGGTCATGCCCGCGTTTCCGTCGATTTTCCCAGTAGGCCGTTCGGCATCACCAGCAAGACCACTATCAATGCGCCAAACACAAAGGCGTTGCGAAAGCCCGAATATTCGGGCGGCAGCAGGCCGACGAACAACACCTCGGACAGGCCAAGCACATAGCCGCCCAGAACCGCGCCGGGTATGGACCCCACCCCCCCAATCACCGCCGCAATGAACGCCTTCAGCCCCGGCAACAACCCCATCAACGGGCTGATCTGCCCGTATTTGCTGCCCCACATCAGCCCACCCACCGCCGCAAGCCCACTGCCGATGGCAAAGGCAAGCATGATCATGCGGTCGATGTTGATGCCCATCAGGCGGGCCACATCATAATTCTCGGCAGTGGCGCGCATGGCGATCCCGATGCGTGTGAAGCCAACAAAGATGACCAGCGCCACCATCAGCACGACTGACAGCGCCACGATGGCGAGGTCAATCACCCGCACCGTGATCGGTCCCAAGGCCACAAGCGCATTCAGGTATTCCGGCACCTGAAAAGTGCGCGGCTGCGCCGTGATTGTCAGGATCGCAAGGTTTTGTAGGATGATCGCCACCGCCAGCGAGGCGATGAAGCCCGTCACTTGCGGCGAGCCGCGCATGGGGCGAAAGGCAATCCTCTCGATCACCGCGCCGCTGGCCGCCCCTGCCGCCACCACGACCACCACCGCCAGCGGAAAGGGCAGGTTCAGATAGCCCACGCTTGCCAGCGTAGTGAAGGCGCCAATGGTGAAAATGTCGCCATGCGCAAAGTTGATCAGCCGCACGATGCCGTAGATCATTGAAAATCCGATGGCGATCAGGGCGTACATGCTGCCCAGTATCAGTCCGTTTGCAATCTGCGACAGGATATAGGCGGCGGTCATCAGGCTGCTCCCAGATAGGCGCGTTGCACGTCGGCGTTGTCGGCCAGTTCGCGCCCGGTCCCGCTCAGAAGGATTCGCCCGGCCTCAAGCACGTAGGCGCGGTCGGCGATTTCCAGCGCCATCGATGCGTTTTGTTCTACCAGCAGAATGGTCATCCCCTCGGATCGCAGGCGTTCGAGAATGTCGAAGATCTGTTCCACCAACTGCGGCGCCAGCCCCAGTGACGGCTCGTCAAGCAGCAAAAGTTTTGGGCGGCTCATCAGCGCGCGGCCGATTACAAGCATCATCTGCTCACCCCCCGACAGCCGGTCGCCCGGCACGTTGGCGCGCGTCCGCAGGATGGGGAACTGGTCCTGGATCTGGCGCATGTCTTCGGTCATGGCAGCGTTATCGCGGCGCAGATAGGCACCGATCCGCAGGTTCTCGGCCACTGACAGGGCGGCGAACACTTGCCGCCCCTCGGGGCAATGCGAGATGCCCGCCCGCACGATCTGCTCGGCCCGCATCCGCCCCAGATCGACGGCGCCTCCACCGTTGTCATAGCGCAGGCTGCCGGCGTGTGGTCGCAATAGCCCCGAAATCGTGGCCAGCGTGGTGGTCTTGCCCGCGCCATTGGCGCCGATCAGCGCCACGATTTCGCCCTTTTGCACATGCAGCGTGATGCCCCGCAACGCGTGGGTGCCGCCGCGTCGGACCTGCACATCTTCAAGCCACAGCATCAGGTACCTTCCTGCGTCGGCCCAGATATGCCTCGATCACACGCGGGTTGCGCTGCACCTCGGCAGGGGTGCCTTCGGCCAGATTGCGGCCCTGATTGACAACGACAATGCGCGCGCAAATGCCCATTACCATCTTCATGTCATGTTCGACCAACAGTGTGGTTATCCCCAGATCGGCATGCAGCCGCCGGATCGTCTCGCCCAGATCGGTTGTTTCTTGCGGGTTCATCCCCGCCGTCGGCTCGTCCAGCAGCAGCAGCTTCGGCTCGGTGGCCAGCGCGCGGGCGAATTCCACCTTGCGTTGCTCGCCGTAGGGAAGTCTGCCGACAATGTCACCCGCCCGGTGCCGCAGGCCCAGAATGTCCAGCATCGCCATCGCCCGCGTGCGGATATCGGTTTCGGCCGCACGGGCGGACGGCAGGCGCAAGATCGTGGGCACCACCCCCGGACCGCGCCGCATGTGCAACCCGACCATCACGTTGTCCAGCACCGGCAGATCGCGGAACAGGCGGATGTTTTGGAAGGTGCGCGCCATGCCGAGGGCGGCATTGACCTCGGGCGCGTTGCCCGCAACCTCTTGCCCGCGAAACCGGATACTGCCCGAAGTGGGCTTCAGAACACCTGTCAGCAGGTTGAACGCGGTCGTCTTGCCCGACCCGTTCGGCCCAATCAGCCCGACCAGTTCCCCTTCGGCCAGCGTGAAGCCAAACCCATCCAGCGCAATCACGCCGCCAAAGCTCTTGCTAAGCCCGGCAACGGTCAGCAGGCTGTCAACTAAGGGGGCTTCGGCGGCGGATATGGACATCTTGGTCGTTCCGAACAAAGGGGGAAGTGGCACTCTCCGTAACAGATGTGATAAACCTAGCATGCGTATTGAATTTGTTACAAGCCACCTTAAGCTGGCCGAATGCCCGTGTACCGGGTCGCAATGGAAGGGATGAATGATGCAGACACTGACCCGCGACGTGCCGGTGAATCCCGGGCAGACCGCCGTTTTGTTCATCGACGTACAGAACTATGCCGCCCATCCCAAGGGCGGTGAATTTCGTGACCTGCCCGCGCCGGATCGGGCGAAATATGATTATTACCTTGACCGGCTTGAACAAATCGCGCTGCCCAACATGCAACGCCTGCAAGCAGCCTGCCGCACCGTCGGTATCGAGGTGATGTATGCCGTGATTGAAAACCTGACCGCCGATGGCCGCGACCGCAGTCTTGATTACAAGGTTTCAGGCATCAATGTGGCCAAGGGGTCGTGGGACGCGCAGGTCTGCGATGCTATCAAGCCGGGCGAGGATGAGATCGTGCTGAGGAAAAACTCGTCCAGTGCTTTTATATCCACCAATATTGATTATTTGTTGCGCAGCCTGGGAAAGCGGCAACTGATCCTTTGCGGCGTAGTCACCGACCAATGTGTCGAATCAGCAGTGCGCGACGCCTGCGATCTGGGCTATCTTGTCACGCTGGTCCCCGACGCCTGCGCCACCTACACCGAGGAGCGGCACGACAGTTCACTTCGCGCGATCAAAGGGTATTGCCGACAGTGCAGCACCGCCGAACTTGTTGCCGAAGTCTCAGCTGCGCAATGATCCGCAACCTTGGCCGGACCCTCGTTACTGGTGCGCATGGCTTTCTTGGCAGCGCACTGGTGCCACATCTGCGCGAGATGGGGGTGGATGTGATTGCCAGTGATAGGGGCGACCCCGCCGCCCCTTGCGATGTGACCGATGCGGCGCAGGTGAACGCCCTGTGCCGTGACGGCGGCTTTGCCACGATCCTGCATTGCGGTGCCGTGTCCGGACCGATGGTAATGGCCGACCGACCCCTGGACATCTGGCGCATCAACGCCCAGGGAACCGCACATGTACTTGAGGCGGCACGCCTTTATGGCGTTGGCCGCGTCGTCGTCTGTTCAACATCCGAGGTTTACGGCGCAACCTCGGGCCGGGTGGACGAGACGACACTTGTGCAGCCGCGCTCGGTGTATGCCGCCAGCAAGGTCGCGGCGGAACAGGCGATGCAGGGTTATGTCGGCGAACATGGGCTGGATGCCTGTGCGCTGCGCCTGTCTTGGATTTATGGCCCTGGCCGCCGTACCCCGACCCGGCTTGAGATGCTGTTGCGCGCCCTGGCCATGGACCAGCCGGCCTTGCTCGATGCCGATCCGGAAGAAATGACGCATTACCTGCACATCGACGATGCGGTGCAGGCACTGGTTCGCGCGGCCACTGTTCCATCGATCAAGGGTCAGGTTTTCAACATCACGGCCGGTCCCGGCATACCGATGCGCGACGTGGCAGCCATCGTGTCCGGCCTGCGCCCGGCTGCGCAGATTGCCTTTGCACCCGGCGCATGCGCCGCTGCCGACGGCCCTTCTGACATAGCGCATGACCGCGCTACCGCTGTGCTGGGCTTTCAGCCAAAGGTGCCCCTCGCCGTGGGCCTCTCGTGCTTGCTGGCAAAACTGGCTGCTTCTGCCAGAAATGGCCCAGGCTGATTGCGGGGGTTGTGCGGTGGTTCGGGGAACCAGTGTCTCTGCGATCTGGCCGGGAGTTTTGATCGGCGATGGCGATAGCACCACGCTGGTAGTGACGGACGTCGGACTGCTGGCCATCGGGATCGCCCCGGTGGTGGTGAAGAGGTTTTGTCAGAGGAACTTTGCTTGCTCCGGGGCAGGGTGGCCGCTTAGCCTCCCATGATGACAAAACGCTCCCCTTTCCGCTACTTCAAGACCAGCCCGGAGATCATCCGCCTGGCGGTGATGCTCTACATCCGGTTCCCGCTATCGCTGCGCAATGTTGAGGATCTGCTACATGAGCGGGGCATCGAGATAAGCCACGAGACAGTGCGATAATGGTGGAACAGATCTGGCCCGATGTTCGCTGCCGAGATCAGAGGCAAGCGTGTCGAGGCAATGCGCGTACATCGCCACTGGCAGTTGCACCTGGACGAGGTCTACGGAAAGATCAACGGGGTGACACACTACCTTTGGCGGGCTGTGGACCACGAGGGCGAGGTGCTTGAAAGCATCTTGACCAAGCGGCGCGATCGCAAGGCAGCCTTGAAATTCTTGAAGAAGTCGATAAAGCGCCACGGCCGACCCGAGACAATTGTGACGGATCGGTTGAGGTCTTACGGCGCTGCCCTCAAGGATCTCAGCCGCGGCGACGACCGCGAGATGGGACGCTGGCTGAACAACCGCGCCGAGAACTCGCCCCTGCCTTTCCGACGACGCGAGCGGGCGATGTTGCGGTTCCTGCGCATGCGAACGTTGCAGAAGTTCGCCTCAGTACATGCCTCGGTCCACAACCACTTTCCATCGGAGCGCCACCTCCAGAACCGCAACTCCTACAAAGAGACCCGCGCCGCCGCTCTCGCTGATTGGCGCGGCCTTCTCGCTGCGGGATCGGTAGCTGGGGCTGGGGTAACGGAGACTGGTTCGTATTCGTCTGACAGCACCGCCACTAGCCCTTCTTGAACTGTTCTCCTCTCCCCAATGATGCCGGATTTTTCATTTATATTATGGGGTTATAGGAATTCGGCTGAACACTGACCTTACTGCTTTGCGCAGGATTTGGGTCTCTCGCGGGCGATGATCTCCAAAGCAAACGACTGCGCGTATTTAGTGTTTAGGCGTAAGTAATGTTCTCAAACGTATATTGTCGTTGGCCGGAGTAAGCGGTTGGAAATACCGTCCGCTACCCGGCTGGAACTGGCATCGAAATTCCTACTGGATTTCTAAGTTTGGCGCATTGGTAAGGTGGTCGCGGAGGGCGGAGGGCGGACGGACTCAGATGTGGCCGTGCTTTCACAGAATTTGGTCTTAGCAGCCATTCAATTTCGATTTCAGGCATCGGCAGTTGAATGCGGACTATGCTGCGCCCGGTCCCAAGCGTATCTATCCATTGGCGCCGAAGTCGGCAATCCTTGGGCTTGGGTTCCGTCAGATGACGTCAGATATGGCCACTTTGGCTTGTTCGCGCAAAGAGTGAGCAAAGGTGGCTTGAAAGGCTTTCGCCAAGGGGCTGACGACCTTATCGGGCCGCTGAATGATGCCGACGGTTCGGCAACAGAGGGCATCGGCAAGGGAAAGGCATACGACATCGGATGGCAGGTTGGTCGTTGCCAGTGTGGGCAACAAAGTGACCCCCATATCCGCCACGACCATCGCGACCAGTGAACTGACGTTCCGCACCGACAGATGAGACCGTTCTGCAAGATGTAGGAAATTCTGCTGGGAAACGGCGCGTAGGGCTTCGTTCATGATCAGGTTGGCACCTTCCAGGTCATGCCATTCAATCGGTTCGGGCTTACACGCCATTGCCGATGAGGAGTGGCAGATCAGCCGGAAAGGTTCGCGGAACAGCGCATCAAAGCGCAAGTGCAGGTTTTCGGGTGGGGCGCTGGCAAATCCCAGATCGACCTGACCGCTTTCGACCATGTGCCAGACATCTGTGCTGTCGGTATCCACCAGTTCCACATCGACATCGGGGCGGGTTTGCAGAAACTCGCGCAGCGCCTGTGGCAACAGCATCACCGCGACCGATGGCACCGAGGCCAGCCGCAGCCGCCCGGAAAATGCCCCGGCATGGGCGGCAATTGCTTCCATCGCGCGGTCATAGTCCCGCAGCAGGATAATGCCGGTGTCACGCACCAACAGGCCAAGTTCGGTCAGCGTCTGTTTGCGGTCGGCCTCAAACAAGGGGCCGCCCAGACGATCCTCGATTTGTTTCAATGTCATCGACAGGGCCGACGTCGTGCGGTGCAACTGCTCGGCGGCATCTTTGATATTGCCGTGTTCGGCCACGGCCACCAGTGCGCGCAAGGCGTCAAGACGGATCATCGGCGTCCATTTCAGAAAATTTGAACCAGATGTCAGAATTAGTCATTTGCCTGACGCGACGCAACAGGGTTCAGTCTGGCGGTTGATCAAAGGAACCTTGACCCATGCCCGAACAACTGAGCCTTGCGCAGGTCGAAGATCTGTCTTTCCGGCGTTTGATTGCTGCGGGGGCATCGGACATTGCGGCGCAGTCGGTGGCGCGGTCGATACGGGCGGCGGAGCGAGACGGCATTCGCAGCCATGGGCTGATGTATCTACCGATCTACGTAGAGCATCTGCGCTGCGGCAAGGTTCTCGGGGCTGCGGTTCCGCTGGTGACGCAGCCGCGCCGGGGTGCTGTCGTGGTTGATGCGGCCAACGGGTTTGCGCATCCCGCCATTGATGCAGGTTGGCAGGCACTGACCCAAGCCGCGCAAGGCGAGGGGGTGGCGACCATGACGATCTCGCGATCCTACAACTGCGGGGTGCTGGGTCATCATGCCGAACGGCTGGCCGTGGCCGGGCTGATCGGGCTCTGTATGACCCATGCACCCGCGTCGATTGCGCCGATCGGTGGGGCGGTTCCGGTGATCGGCACCAATCCCTTTGCCTTGGCGGTGCCTGACGGAAAGGGCGGCGTGGCGCTGTCGATCGACCAGTCGGCCAGTGTGGTTGCGAAGTCTGAGGTCATGATGCGCGCCCGGCGGGGCGAGGCGCTGCCCAAAGGTTGGGCGTTGGATGCGCAGGGGCAGCCTACCACATCTGCCGAGGATGCGCTGAAAGGATCAATGATGCCATCCGGCGGTTACAAGGGCTTTGGCATCGGGCTGATGGTCGAGGTGCTTGCCTCGGCAATGGCCGGGGCCAATTCCAGCCGCACGGCCAGCCCTTTTTCCGGGCCTGTGGGCGACCCACCCGGCACAGGCCAGTGTTTTATCGCCTTTGATCCCGGTGCCTATGCCGACGGATTCAGCGCAAGGATCGCGGAACTGATCGCTGCCGTCCTGGCGCAAGACGGCACTCGACTGCCCGGATCGCGCCGAAGGGCCGCCCGC
>JBBQZP010000047.1:0-22678 GCA_038207585.1 Rhodobacterales bacterium
CTGGTCATACGCCTTGAACTCGCCGAAATACTTCGTGATCGCCGCCGTCAGCGTCGTCTTGCCGTGGTCAACGTGACCAATGGTCCCGATGTTCACATGCGGTTTGTTCCGTTCAAACTTTGCCTTCGCCATGATGGCCTCCTGATCGTCGGCTGCGTCTGCACGCCGAGCTACGTCCTAATTTTTATTCGGCGTCCCGTCGGGAGCCTGCGGTACCACGACCAAATAGATCGGTCGTGGCTTTGTTTTCTTCAGGTTCTGATCCAAAAGTGCGCCCCAGCCCCCGGTTTGTCGGGGGCTAGGCGTATTTTTTCTGAATCTCGTCCGAGATGTTCTGCGGCACGGCATCGTAGTGGTCGAACGACATCGAGAAGTTCGCCCGCCCCGAGGTCATCGACCGCAGCGTATTGATATAGCCGAACATGTTGGCCAAAGGCACGAAAGCGGCGATGATGTTTGCATTCGCGCGGCTATCCTGGCCCTGCACCATGCCACGACGGCTGGTCAGATCGCCGATCACACCACCGGTGTATTCTTCCGGAGTCACAACCTCGACCTTCATGATCGGTTCAAGCAGCTTCGCCCCGGCCTTTTTCAGACCGTCGCGCATTGCAGCCCGAGCCGCGATTTCGAACGCCAGAACCGACGAGTCAACATCGTGATACGCGCCGTCGATCAGCGTCACCTTGAAGTCGATCACTGGAAAGCCTGCCAGCGGGCCCGAATCCATCACCGATTTGATGCCTTTTTCGACACCCGGAATGTATTCTTTCGGCACCGCACCACCGACAACCTTCGACTCGAACGAATATCCCTCGCCCGGTTCAGTCGGCGTGATGATCAGCTTGATACGCGCAAACTGGCCGGTACCACCGGTCTGTTTCTTGTGCGTGTAGTCGATCTCATGCTCGCGGCTGATGGTTTCACGGTATGCCACCTGCGGCGCGCCGATGTTGGCCTCGACCTTGAACTCGCGACGCATGCGGTCCACCAGAATATCAAGGTGAAGTTCGCCCATGCCCTTCATGATCGTCTGGCCCGATTCAAAATCGGTTTCCACACGGAAGGACGGATCTTCAGCAGCCAGACGGGCCAAAGCGATGCCCATCTTTTCCTGGTCAGCCTTGGTTTTCGGCTCTACCGCGATTTCGATGACGGGCTGCGGGAAGGTCATGGTTTCCAGAACCACCGGCTTGGCCGGATCGCAGAGTGTGTCACCCGTGGTGGTTTCTTTCAGACCGGCCAAAGCGATGATGTCGCCTGCAAAGGCTTCTTCAATCTCTTCGCGGTTGATGGCGTGCATCATCATCATACGGCCAACGCGCTCTTTACGCTCTTTGGTCGCATTCAGCATCGCGTCACCTTTTTTCAGCACACCCGAATAGATGCGCGTGAAGGTCAGCGAACCGACAAACGGGTCGTTCATGATCTTGAATGCCAGCGCCGAGAAGGGCTGCGCGTCATCGGCCGACCGCGAGATGTTGCGGGTTTCCGTCTCGTCGCCCGGCGCGAAACCCATGTAGGGCGGCACGTCCAGCGGGGTCGGCAGAAAGTCGATCACTGCGTTCAACATGGGCTGCACGCCCTTGTTCTTGAACGCGGAACCAGCCAGCACCGGGATGAAGGAAATCGAAAGACAGCCCTTGCGGACCAGCTTGCGCAGCGTTTCCACCGACGGCTCGTTGCCTTCAAGATAGGCTTCCATCGCCTCGTCGTCCTGCTCGACAGCAAGCTCCAGCAGGTTGTGGCGCCATTCGTCGGCAGTGGCTTGCAAGTCAGCGCGGATCGGCTGGCGCACCCAGGAGGCACCCAGATCTTCGCCCTGATAAACCCATTCTTCCATGGTGATCAGGTCGATGATGCCTTCCAGCTTGTCTTCGGCACCGATCGGAATCTGGATCGGGCACGGGGTCGCACCGGTGCGTTCCTTGATCATCTTGATGCAGTTGAAGAAGTCGGCGCCGGTCTTGTCCATCTTGTTGACGAACACAATCCGCGGAACCTTGTAGCGGTCAGCCTGACGCCACACGGTTTCGGTCTGCGGCTCGACACCCGCGTTACCGTCCAGCAGCACAACAGCGCCGTCCAGAACGGCAAGGCTGCGCTCTACTTCGATGGTGAAGTCAACGTGGCCCGGAGTGTCGATGATGTTGAAGCGGTACTTCGTGGCCGAGGTGCCAGCAGGGCCGCCGGCATCTTCGGTGCGCTGCCAGAACGTCGTCGTTGCAGCCGAGGTGATCGTGATGCCACGCTCCTGCTCCTGCTCCATCCAGTCCATCGTCGCGGCGCCATCATGCACCTCGCCAATTTTGTGCGACTTGCCGGTGTAATACAGAATCCGCTCGGTCGTGGTGGTCTTGCCCGCGTCGATGTGGGCAATGATACCGAAGTTACGGTAGCGGGTCAGGGGATATTCGCGTGCCATTGGGCTGCCTCAGGCTAAATTCAAGTTACCAGCGGTAATGGCTGAACGCTTTGTTCGCGTCGGCCATCTTGTGGGTGTCTTCGCGCTTTTTCACGGCGGTTCCACGGTTGTTGCAGGCATCGGCCAGTTCGGCGGCCAAACGCTCTTCCATGGTATTTTCGTTGCGCTTGCGGGCGGCGATGATCAGCCAACGGATGGCCAAAGCTTCGCGACGCTCGATCCGCACTTCGACGGGCACCTGATAGGTGGCACCACCGACGCGGCGCGAGCGCACCTCGACCGACGGTTTCACGTTGTCCAGCGCCTCGTGGAACGCCTCGATCGGCGCGCGCTTCAGCTTTTGCTGAACACGGTCCAAAGCGTTGTACACAATGGATTCCGCGACCGACTTTTTACCGTCGATCATCAGATTGTTCATGAACTTGGTCAGAACCGTATCGCCAAACTTGGCGTCGGGAAGAATTTCGCGCTTTTCAGCGGCGTGACGACGAGACATCTGTGAATCCTCTTATTTCGGACGCTTCGCGCCGTATTTCGAACGACGCTGACGGCGGTCTTTCACGCCCTGAGTATCAAGCACACCGCGCAGGATGTGGTAGCGCACGCCGGGAAGGTCTTTGATACGACCGCCGCGGATCAGGACGACCGAGTGTTCCTGAAGATTGTGCTTTTCGCCCGGAATGTAGCAGATCACTTCGAAGCTATTGGTCAGGCGCACCTTGGCAACCTTACGCATGGCCGAGTTCGGCTTTTTCGGCGTCGTGGTATAGACGCGCGTGCAGACGCCACGCTTTTGCGGGCAGCCTTCAAGGTGCTGCGACTTGGACCGTTTTACGCGCGCTTCCCGCGGCTTGCGGATCAGCTGTTGGATCGTTGGCATTAAGGTTCGCCCTTTGTTGCAACCCGTTCAATCATCGCCCGTCAGCGACATTTCCGGGGGCATTTCGTTCATGTCGTGCTTTACGCGCCCGCAAAACACCAAAACCGCAAACGTCCCCTTCGCGAGGACGATGCGGTGGAATTCCAGAGGATCGGGGCATAGGCCCGGATCGTGACCACTTCAATTTTGAGCCCCAACCATGCGGAAACCGCAGGTCAGGTGGGGGGCGTATAGGGGGTCGGCGGGGGGTTGTCAACAGCGCCACCAGCGACGAATTGCCGGAAATCCCCTGATTTTCCGGCAGGTTTCAGGGGCGCGTCAGACAGTCTGCGGGCAGGAAATATCCGTTCAGAACGACCCTTGCATAGGCCCCACCCGCTGTTTGCAAAGGAATCGCGGTCAGATTGGCCTCGCAGCGCGGTGCAGGGCCGCTGGTCACAAGGAAAACCTCGCCGTTCTGCGATGCGGGCAGCGCATAGCTTAGCTCATAATGATGCATCGGGCGGCCCTCTGGCGGGCGGGCAAAGACCTGCACCTCCGAATCGCGCGCCGCGTAGAAAAGATCGGCCAGAATGTCGCGGTCATCCGACACGATCGGCGCGCCTTTCGCCAGCGCGATGATCTGCGCGCTTAACGCAGCACGCCCCAGATAGCGCTGCAGGATCGGGCGGTCTTGCCCCAGCGTAAGCCCCGGTATCAGCGTGATCACCGGCAACGCCAGACTGACCGCACCATTGATCACGAGTGACACCATCAACCAGCGTGGCCGCGCCAAAAGCACCATCACCGCCACCACCGTGCCCGCGAAATAGGCCGACACGGCCCAGTTGGCGTAGGCCTTGCCCAGAAGCGATTGCACGCACACGATCAGCACTGCGGGCACAACGAATGCCATCATCGGATAGCTGCGAAGCCGTGTCGCCGCCAATAGCAATGCCGCAAACAAAACCGGCCCGGTGACCGCGAACTGGCTGAAAAAGAACTCCGCCAAACCGCCAAACCGAAGGTTTGCAAGCGGCGACGCCTCCCGCACCCATCCCACGTTGTCGGCGGTGTGCGAAAATGTCGAAAGGTCGTTCTGCAGGTTCCAGATGATGTTGGGCAGGATCGTCACCGCGAACGCAGCCACCATCACAAGCGCCGCTTTTGGCCTGATCCGCAGCGCAGGCGAAAGACAGGCCAGTGCCACGCCGATCAGGAAATAGACCGCCGCGTATTTCGCAAGAAACGCACTTCCCGCCGCAACTCCGGCCAGCGCTGCGAACCGCAAGGCTCCGCCCTCCAGCAACCTGCGATGAAAATACAGGGCCGCCGCAAAGAACGGCGCCATGATCGTATCGGTCGACATCAGCAGGCTGCCCAGCGCTGCAAAGGGCGTTGTGACATAGCACGCCGCCACCCAGACCGCCGCGCGCGCGCCCGCCATCCGCACGGCCAGCGCCGCAAGGATCAGCGCGGTCGCCGCGTGAAGCACGGCCCCCGGCATCCGCACCCAGAACGGCGTGTCAGACCCCACAGCCCAGGTCACAACCCCGATCACCCAGCCGATCAGCGGTGGTTTCGAATAATACCCAAAGGCGAAATGCTGACCCCAAAGCCAATACTGCGCCTCGTCCACAAAGAGATCGGTCTTGTTGACCGCGAGCAGAACAAGACGCAAAACCGTGACCAGCCCGACAATTTCCAACGCCGGGCGCAGCCAGTTTCGGTCTGCCGCACCAGTCATGGCCGCAACGCACCGACCGCCGGGCCAGCCACAACCGCAGCCTCCACCCGCGCCGCACGGGCCATCCGGCGCTCGCGGTAAAAGGTGAAGATGCCAGTCGCCACAACAATCGTCGCCCCAACGATCGTCCAGCCATCGGGCAGCGTGTCAAACATAAGCCAGCCCAGCAAAATCGCCCAGAGAAGTGCCGTATAGCGGAATGGAGCGACAAAACTGATCTCGCCCACCCGCATCACCATGACAATCGACAGATAGCCCACGATCAGGAACGCCGACGCCCCCGCGACCAGCATCGCGGCATGCGCGGTGACCGGCACCCAATCTTCAACTGCAGATCCGGCAAGACCCATTCCCATCACCCCAAGCCCGGCCCAGATTGCCACGGTGATTGACGGCACCCCGCGCGACAACCGCCGCGTGGTCAGATCACGCACCACGATGCAGGCGACGCTGACCAGCCCAATCACCGCCCATATATCAAAGCCGGACGTTCCGGGCCGGATGATAATCGTCACGCCGATGAAACCCACCACAATCGCAATCATCCGCCGCCAGCCCACAGGTTCGGCAAAGAATACCGCCGCCGCAAGAGTAACGGCCAGCGGCGACACCTGCAAAACCGCCGAAAGATTGGCCAGCGGCATGTGCATGAGCGCCGCCAGAAATGTCAGCGTCCCACCCACTTCGGCCAGGGTCCGCAGCGCGATGATCCGCCCGTCGCGCCCACCCGGCCAAAGCCGCAAGCCGCCTGTGGCCAGCGCAATCATCACCAATACCGCCACCGTCAGCACTCCGCGCAACGCTATCGCCTGAAACAGCGGCAGGGTTTCGGTAACGGCCTTCATGCAGGCATCGTTCACTGTGAACGCCAGCATCGAGACGTTCATGTAAAGCGCGCCGCGTGCGTTATCGGAAAGTGTCATGTCTGGCCCCTTGATCTGGCCCCAGCCCTAGCATCCGGACGCGGCACGTTCAAAGCCGTTTCAGCCCAGCCAGCGTGAACGGAAAATTAGCCTCGATCAGCGTTTCCATCTGCGCTTCTGTCAGGCCGGGTTTGCGACCGCTGGAATAAGGCTCGCTGTCGTTGTCGGCATGCACGGTGCGGATGAACGACGGCGTGAGGGCATCGGTAAAGGTGGTGTAGAACTGCGGCAAAAGACGGTGATTGCGGCGGAAGATATTCTCAGGGTTGCCCCAGGGCACGGTCATCGCAAGGCCGATGCCAAGCGGCAGTTTTTCGACCACGGCATAGGCGGAATTGCCCTTGGGAGTCAGCTCCAGAAAGACACCGTGGTTATAGCCCACGACCAGCGGTTTGGGGGCTGCAAGTGGCAACAGGCGGGAAACCGAGCGGCGCAGGCGGGCGATGAAATCCATATCCAGCGCGTCGTCGTCATCCAGCCGGAAGCCTGTCAGATGCGTGGCCCCTGCCCGCTCTACCGCCGCGAAACCGGATTGCGTTGCGGCAAAATGCGGGCGCGGCGGCAGGGCCACGATCCTTGCCCCCCGCAACGGCGCAAGGATGCGTGCCAGATGATCGCGCGCAGCTTGCGGGAAGCTGTCGCCGATCAGCAGGATCGTCTCAAAATCGGGGTCGGTCTGGGCCAGAAGCGATGGCAAGGTCAGCGCCTCGAACAGATAGAACCGACGCTCCAGCCGGGCGGGGTCGTAAAGCTGCGCCTCAAGTGCGGCCAGATCATCGGTCGATTTGGCAAAACCATTCTGCGCCGGATAGGAAAACCGGATCAGCCCCGCGATGCGGTTTTTCACCTTATCCATCATGCCGGGCCACCGCTGCGCGCAGTCCTGGCAAGTCAATGTTGAACCGGGATTTCAGGGTGTCGGCCTGATCGGCCTCGTCCAGCTTATAGGGGAATCCGATACGCTTTGGGTCGCCACTGTCGGACACCGCATGGCGGCCGCGTACATACATGATGCTGTCCTGAAAACTGACGCCCGGCATATGCGCCGACAAGCGGTGATGCGCGAAATTGAGCGCCGAATTCGGGTGGCCGGGCGGCATATACATGGTCAGCGCCACGCCAAGTGAATGCGTAAAGCAGGGATAAAGTACCACCTCGCCCGCCTCGATGTTCAACGTCATGCCGCGCGCGTAATCGACCGACAAAAGCGGGTGTGCTGCATAGATCGGGCGCAGCTTTTCAGTAAAATCGCTGCGGATACGGGCGACGTAATCCACCGCCACGGCATCATCATCATCATGGCGGAACTGGGCCACGACCCCGGCTTTCGGGTCAACATCGCGGCGAAAGATGCGACGGCAGACGTCGCGGTGCGGGCCGGGGTCTTCCTGCACGATGCGCAGTTGGGGCAGATCAGCAATCAGCCCCCGCAGCCTGTCCAGCCAGACTTTCGGAAAATCGCGCCCCGTCAACAGCAGCAGCGTGAAATCCGGGTCGGTCTGCGCGCGCCATGCAGGCAGGCAGACACGCTCGAACATCAAAAACCGCAGGGCCAGACGGGCGGGGTCATACAGAAAGGCGCGACGGTCGGCGATGCTGCCATGTTCCACCTTGAAGCCGCCTTCGGCCACATAGGAAAACCGGCATAGTCCCAGAACCTGTATCGTCACGCGCTGCCCTCGGATCTTATGGCCCTGCTCTTTGCGCCACTGTGGCACAGACCGGAGGATGAGGGAATCCCCCGGCCCAAAATGAAAAGGCCCCCCGTGCGGAGCACGGAGGGCCTGATCTGCATCGCAAACCGCTTATTCGTCGCGGCTTTCCATAGTATCCACCAGACCGCTGTCAGCGACCTCGGCCGACATGTCCGGAATCGGGGCTGCCAAAGCGGCGGCAGCCTCGGCCTCGGACCGGCGCGCCTCGACCACCTTCAGATCGCGGTCGGCGGCGATCTTCTTGATACGGCTGGTGGCGCCACCGGTGCCGGCCGGGATCAGACGACCGACGATGACGTTTTCCTTCAGACCGACCAGTTTGTCGCGCTTGCCCTGAACCGAAGCCTCGGTCAGCACCCGCGTGGTTTCCTGGAACGACGCCGCCGAGATGAAGCTGCGGGTTTGCAGCGACGCCTTGGTGATGCCCAAGAGGATCGGTTCGGCCACGGCCAGACGCATACCCAGCTTTTCCGCCTTCTGGTTGTATTCATCAAGCTCTGCCTTGTCGACATGCTCGCCCCTCAGAAGGGTCGTCTCACCGCTGTCGAGGATCTCGAACTTCTGCAGCATCTGCCGCACGATCACCTCGATATGCTTGTCGTTGATCTTCACGCCCTGCAGGCGGTAAACATCCTGCACTTCGTCGATCATGTAGTTCGCCAGCGCCTCAACCCCGAGGATCCGCAAGATCTCGTGCGGGGCGGGGTTGCCGTCCATTATGTAGTCGCCACGCTGCACGAAGTCGCCTTCCTGCACCGGGATATGCTTGCCTTTCGGCACCATGTATTCGACCACGGGCTGCGTCTCATCCACCGGTTCAATGGTGATGCGGCGCTTGTTCTTGTAGTCTTTGCCAAAGCGCACATAGCCGTCATGTTCGGCGATGATGGCGTGGTCTTTCGGGCGACGGGCCTCGAACAATTCTGCCACGCGGGGAAGACCCCCGGTGATGTCCTTGGTCTTGGCACCTTCGCGCGGAATCCGCGCCACAACGTCACCCGGAAGAACCTCCTGCCCTTCTTCGATCGACAGAACAGCGTCGACCGACATCGGATAGGTGATCGGGTTTCCGGCCTCGTTGCGCACCGGCTCTCCGGTTGCGGCATCCATGATGATAACCTCGGGCTTGAGGTCATTGCCTTTGGGGGCCGAGCGCCAGTCAGACACGATCTTCTGCGTCATGCCGGTTGCATCATCGGTATCTTCACGGACCGAAATGCCCGAGATCAGGTCGACGAACTTGGCGACCCCGCCCTTTTCGGCAATGATCGGCAGGGTGTAGGGATCCCATTCGAACATCTTGGCGCCGCGCTTCACGGGTTGACCATCCTTGACGTGAACCTTCGCGCCATAGCTCAGCTTGTGCGAGGCGCGTTCCTGCCCCGCGGCATCCATGATCGCGATGGTCATGCTGCGGCCCATGACGATGGCTTCGCCAGCGGCATTGTTCAGCAGGTTTGCATTGCGGAACTCGATCTTGCCTTCCTGACTTGCCTCGACGAACGACTGCTGCCCGCCCTGCGCCACGCCTCCGATGTGGAACGTCCGCATCGTAAGCTGTGTGCCGGGTTCACCGATTGACTGCGCGGCGATGATCCCGACAGCCTCACCCTGGTTGACCAGAGTACCACGGGCCAGATCGCGGCCGTAGCAGGTTGCGCACACGCCTTCTTCCGCCTCGCAGGTCAGCGGCGAGCGGATGCGTGCCGACGCGATACCGGCCTGATCAATCAGATCGGCACGACGTTCGTCGATCAGCTCACCCCGGCCCACGACCACTTCGTCGGTGCCCGGAACCAGCAGATCCTCGGCCGCAACACGGCCCAGAACACGCTCAGCCAGGCTCGATACAACCTCGCCATCATTCACCGCCGCAACGGCGGTGATCGCGTTTTCCGTCCCGCAATCGTGGCTGCGCACGATGCAATCCTGTGCCACGTCCACCAGACGCCGCGTGAGATAGCCCGAGTTCGCCGTCTTCAGCGCCGTATCCGCAAGGCCCTTGCGCGCCCCGTGGGTGGAGTTGAAGTATTCAAGAACGGTCAGACCTTCCTTGAAGTTCGAAATGATCGGCGTCTCGATGATCTCGCCGTTCGGCTTGGACATAAGTCCGCGCATGCCGCCCAACTGCTTCATCTGCGTGACCGAACCCCGCGCCCCCGAGTGCGACATCATGTAGACCGAGTTCGGTTCCTTTTCCGACCCGTCCGCATCATATTTGGTGGCCGAGATGGTGGTCATCATCGCCTCGGTCACCTTGTCGTTGCACTTGGACCAAGCGTCGATGACCTTGTTGTACTTTTCACCCTGAGTGATCAGGCCGTCCATGTACTGCTGCTCAAACGCTTTCACATGATCGCGGGCGTCGTTGACGATATCCCACTTGGTGTCGGGGATCAGCATGTCGTCCTTGCCGAACGAAATACCGGCCTTGAACGCCTCGCGGAAGCCCATGCCCATGATCTGGTCGCAGAAAATGACCGATTCCTTCTGCCCGCAATAGCGGTAGACGGTGTCGATGACGGTCTGCACATCACGTTTGCGCAACAGCCGGTTGACCAGATCAAACGGCGCTTTTGCGTTCAGCGGCAACAGGTTGCCAAGCCGCAGACGACCCGGTGTGGTGTCGAACCGCTTCCAGACTTCCTGCCCATGCTCGTCGATCTGACGGATGCGCGCCTTGATCGAGGCGTGCAGATGCACTTCGCCAGCGGCCAGAGCATGCTCCACCTCGTCAACGTCTGCAAAGGCCATCCCTTCACCGACCATGCCCTTGCGCTGCATGGTGGTGTAGTAAAGGCCCAACACCATATCCTGCGACGGCACGATGATCGGCGCGCCGTTTGCAGGCGACAGCACGTTGTTCGTCGACATCATCAGAACGCGCGCTTCAAGCTGCGCTTCCAGCGAAAGCGGCACGTGAACCGCCATCTGGTCGCCGTCAAAGTCGGCGTTGAAGGCCGAACAGACCAGCGGGTGAAGCTGGATCGCCTTGCCTTCGATCAGGATCGGCTCGAAGGCCTGAATCCCCAGACGGTGCAGCGTGGGCGCGCGGTTCAGAAGAACCGGATGCTCGCGGATGACCTCATCCAGAATATCCCAAACCTCGGGACGTTCCTTTTCGACCAGCTTTTTGGCTTGCTTGACCGTGCTGGAAAGCCCTTTGGCTTCCAGACGCGAATAGATGAACGGCTTGAACAGTTCGAGCGCCATCTTTTTCGGCAACCCGCACTGATGCAGCTTCAACTCCGGCCCGGTCACAATGACCGAACGACCCGAGAAGTCGACGCGCTTACCCAGAAGGTTCTGACGGAACCGGCCCTGCTTGCCTTTCAGCATGTCAGACAAGGATTTCAGCGGGCGCTTGTTGGTGCCTGTGATCACCCGGCCACGACGGCCGTTGTCAAACAGTGCATCGACCGCTTCCTGAAGCATCCGCTTTTCGTTGCGCACGATGATGTCGGGCGCACGAAGCTCGATCAGGCGCTTCAGACGGTTATTGCGGTTGATGACGCGGCGGTAAAGATCGTTCAGGTCTGACGTCGCAAAGCGGCCGCCATCCAGCGGCACCAGCGGACGCAATTCCGGCGGAATGACCGGCAGCACGGTCAGCACCATCCACTCCGGACGGTTCCCGGATTCGAGGAAGCTTTCCACGATCTTCAGACGCTTGATGATCTTTTTCGGCTTCAACTCGCCGGTGGCTTCCTTGAGGTCTTCGCGCAGTTGTTCAGCGGTCGATTCCAGATCAATCGCAGCCAGCATTTCGCGAATGGCTTCCGCGCCGATGTTGGCGGTAAAGGCATCGGCACCGTAAAGATCCTGCGCGTCCAGGTATTCTTCTTCGGTCAGCTGTTGCTGATAGGTGAGGTCGGTCAGACCCGGCTCGATCACGACGTAGTTTTCAAAGTAAAGCACACGCTCCAGATCGCGCAACGTCATGTCGAGCATGAGGCCGATCCGGCTGGGCAGCGATTTCAGAAACCAGATGTGGGCGACGGGCGAGGCCAGTTCGATATGGCCCATCCGCTCGCGCCGCACCTTTTGCAGGGTGACTTCAACGCCGCATTTCTCGCAGACAACGCCGCGATATTTCATGCGCTTGTATTTGCCGCACAGACACTCGTAATCCTTGATCGGGCCAAAGATACGCGCGCAGAACAGACCGTCACGCTCGGGCTTGAACGTGCGGTAGTTGATGGTTTCCGGCTTTTTGATCTCGCCGTACGACCAGCTCAGGATACGCTCTGGCGAGGCCAGAGAGATCTTGATCTCGTCAAACGTCTTGACCGGGGCAACCGGGTTGAACGGGTTGGTGCTGAGTTCCTGGTTCATCTTCTATTCCCTATCATCGGGGCTGCGGTCGGAGGGTGAGAGCCAAATTTCTTGGAAGAAAGTTGCAAAAATCTTCGAAGATTTTTGGTCCTCACTCCTCCTCCGCATCCAGGAGTTCCATGTTGAGGCCAAGGCCGCGCACTTCCTTGACAAGAACGTTGAACGATTCCGGAACCCCGGCCTCGAAATTGTCCTCGCCCTTGACGATGCTTTCGTAAACCTTGGTGCGGCCGGCAACGTCGTCCGATTTCACGGTCAGCATCTCTTGCAGGGTATAGGCGGCACCGTAGGCTTCCAGAGCCCAGACCTCCATTTCCCCAAGACGCTGGCCACCGAACTGTGCCTTACCACCCAGCGGCTGCTGGGTCACAAGGCTGTAGGGCCCGGTCGAACGTGCGTGCAGCTTGTCATCCACCAAGTGATGGAGTTTCAGCATGTACTTCACGCCGACCGTCACCGGACGGGTGAATTGCTCGCCCGAACGGCCGTCGAACACAATGCTCTGGCCGCTTTCGTTGAAGCCCGCACGGCGAAGTGCATCGTTCACGTCGGCTTCCTTGGCGCCGTCGAACACCGGGGTCGCAATCGGCACGCCCTTGGTGACGTTTCCGGCGAGTTCAAGGAAATCGTCGTCGTTACGGTCGGCAAACGCATCCGCGTAAGTCTCGTCGCCATACGCCAGACGCATCGCCTCGCGCACCGGAGTCATGTCGCCAGAACGGCGATAATCCTTCAATGCCTCGTCGATTTTCAGGCCAAGACCGCGCGCGGCCCAACCCATATGCGTTTCCAGAATCTGACCCACGTTCATCCGGCTGGGCACGCCCAGCGGGTTCAGAACAAGGTCAACCGCCGTGCCATCGGCGAGGAACGGCATATCCTCGATGGGAACCACCTTGGAGATAACGCCCTTGTTGCCATGACGGCCTGCCATCTTGTCGCCCGGCTGCAGCTTGCGCTTCACCGCGACAAAGACCTTGACCATCTTCATCACACCCGGCGGCAGATCGTCGCCGCGACGAACCTTTTCAACCTTGTCATCAAAGCGCAGATCCAACGCGCGCTTTTGCGCCTCGAACTGGTCGTGCAGGGCCTCAACGTCCTTGGCTTCCGACTCTTCGGCCAAGGCAAGCTGCCACCACTGGCCACGGCTCAGCGTGCCCAGAAGATCATCGTCGATCATCGCACTGGGTTTCACACCCTTCGGACCTTTGACCGCGACCTTGCCTTTGATCAGGGTCTTGAGGCGCGAATAGATGTTGCGCTCAAGAATGGTCAACTCGTCGTCACGGTCACGGGCAAGGCGTTCGACCTCTTCCCGCTCGATCTGCAAAGCGCGTTCGTCCTTGTCCACACCGTGGCGGTTGAAGACGCGAACCTCCACGATCGTCCCGAACGCTCCGGGCGGCAGGCGCAGCGAGGTGTCGCGCACGTCAGACGCCTTTTCGCCAAAGATGGCGCGCAGAAGCTTTTCTTCCGGCGTCATCGGGCTTTCGCCTTTGGGGGTGATCTTGCCCACCAGAATGTCGCCCGGCTGCACTTCTGCGCCAATGTAGACGATGCCTGCCTCATCCAGATTGCGCAGGGCTTCTTCGCCCACGTTCGGAATGTCGCGGGTGATCTCCTCAGGCCCAAGCTTTGTGTCGCGGGCGGCGACTTCGTATTCCTCGATATGAATCGAGGTATAGACGTCATCGCGCAGGATGCGCTCGGAAATCAGGATGCTGTCCTCATAGTTGTAGCCATTCCACGGCATGAAGGCCACGATGACGTTCCGGCCAAGGGCCAGTTCGCCCATGTCGGTGCAGGGGCCGTCGGCCACCACTTCGCCGCGCACCACCGTGTCGCCCACCTTCACCAGCGGACGCTGGTTGATGCAGGAAGACTGGTTTGACCGTTTGAACTTGCGCAGACGGTAGATATCCACGCCCGGCTCGCCCGGTTCCAGCATTTCGGTTGCCCGCACAACGATACGGGTCGCATCGACCTGGTCAATCACGCCAGCCCGGCGCGCCATGATGGCAGCGCCGCTATCGCGGGCCACAACGGCCTCGATCCCGGTGCCGACAAAGGGCGCGTCCGATTGCAGCAAAGGCACCGCCTGACGCTGCATGTTCGACCCCATCAGCGCGCGGTTCGCGTCGTCATTCTCAAGGAACGGGATCAGCGAGGCCGCAACCGATACAAGCTGTTTCGGCGAAACGTCGATCAGGTCAATCGCATCGGGCGGGTTCAGCATGAACTCGCCCCCCTTGCGCGATGAGATCAGGTCGCTGGTAAAGCGGCCTTCAGCGTCAACCGATGCGTTCGCCTGAGCGACTGTGTGGCGCATTTCTTCGGTGGCCGACATGTAGACCACATCATCCGTCACCTTGCCGTCGATGACATGACGGTAGGGCGTTTCGATGAAGCCGTATTTGTTGACCCGCGCAAATGTGGCAAGGCTGTTGATCAGACCGATGTTCTGACCTTCTGGCGTTTCAATCGGGCACATCCGGCCATAGTGGGTGGGATGCACGTCGCGCACTTCAAAGCCCGCGCGTTCGCGGGTAAGACCGCCCGGCCCAAGGGCCGACAGGCGGCGCTTGTGCGTCACTTCGGACAAGGGGTTTGTTTGGTCCATGAATTGCGACAACTGGCTGGAGCCGAAGAATTCACGCACCGCAGCAGCCGCAGGTTTCGCGTTGATCAGGTCTTGCGGCATGATCGTGTCGATTTCCACCGACGACATGCGCTCCTTGATCGCGCGTTCCATGCGCAGAAGGCCGACGCGATACTGGTTCTCCATCAACTCACCGACCGACCGCACGCGGCGGTTGCCCAGATGGTCGATGTCGTCAATCTCGCCCTTGCCGTCGCGCAGTTCGGTCAGCGCCTTGATGCAGGCGATGATGTCGGCACGGTCCAGAGTGCGCTGGGTATCGGGGCGACCCAGATCCAGACGCATGTTCATTTTCACGCGGCCAACGGCCGACAGATCATAGCGCTCGCTGTCAAAGAACAGCGTGTCAAACAGCTGACTCGCAGCCTCAACCGTGGGCGGCTCGCCCGGACGCATGACGCGGTAGATGTCCATAAGCGCGGTATCGCGGCCCATGTTCTTGTCGGCGGCCATGGTGTTGCGGATGTAGGGGCCGACGTTGATATTGTCGATATCCAAGACCGGAATCTCGGTAATGCCCTGATCCAGAAGCACTTTCAGCGTGCCGCCTTTGACGCCGCCATCGCGGTCGTATTCCATCGTCAACTCGTCGCCGGCTTCAACCCAGATCTCGCCGGTTTCTTCATTGATGATGTCTTTCGCGACATAGCGGCCAACAATCTGGTCATAAGGCACCAGAAGCTCGGTCACGTTGCCGGTCTTGATCAGTTCATTCGCCATGCGGGGCGTCATCTTGTCGCCCGCCTTGCAGATCACCTCACCAGTGGCCGCATCGACGATATCATAAGTCGGACGGGTGCCGCGCATCCGCTCGGGGAAGAACTTGGTGACCCAGCCCTTGTTCTTGATATGGCTGTACATCACGGTCCGGTAATAGGCATCCATGATGCCTTCCTGATCCATGCCCAGCGCGTAAAGCAGCGTCGTCACCGGCAGTTTGCGGCGACGGTCGATGCGTGCGAACACCAGATCCTTGGCGTCGAATTCGAAATCGAGCCACGACCCGCGATAGGGAATGATCCGGCAAGCGAACAGCAGCTTGCCGCTGGAATGAGTCTTGCCCTTGTCGTGGTCAAAAAACACGCCGGGGCTGCGGTGCATCTGGCTGACGATAACCCGCTCGGTCCCGTTCACCACAAAGGTGCCGTTCTGCGTCATCAGGGGCATGTCGCCCATGTAGACGTCCTGTTCCTTGATGTCCTTGACCGACTTGGCGCCGGTATCTTCATCAATGTCGAACACGATCAGACGCAGCGTCACCTTCAGCGGTGCGGCATAGGTCATGTCGCGGCTCTGGCATTCGTCGACATCGTATTTCGGCTTTTCCAATTCGTATTTCACGAATTCCAGCACGCTGGTTTCGTTGAAATCCTTGATCGGGAACACCGACTTGAACACGCCCTGAATACCGGCGTCATCCGACGGCTTCGGGCCATCGCCCGATTTCAGGAACAGGTCATAGGATGATTTCTGAACCTCGATAAGGTTCGGCATCTCCAGGACTTCACGGATTTTGCCGAAATACCGACGGATACGCTTTTGGCCGACGTAGCTCTGAGCCATGCTCGAAGACACCTTTCGTTCATTTCGCCGGTGCGCATCCTGCTGGGCAACAGAAGCGCGCCGCTTGGCGACAAGGGGGTGAGGTTCTATTCATGCCCCCCGTCCCATAGGGGGGCTCCCGAACCTGCAACCGCGCCTAGGAAGGGGCTTTTCAGCAAGCCTCTGCCAAGACGGGTTAGGCTGGGCCCGAAAAATTCCGGACCCAGCCATTTGCGTCAGGGTGCCATAAGCACCCCTCAGATCACTTGAGTTCGACCTTGGCGCCAGCTTCTTCCAGCTTCTTCTTGAAGCCTTCTGCATCGGCCTTCGACGCGCCTTCCTTGACCTTGCCGCCAGCCTCGACCAGGTCTTTGGCTTCTTTCAGGCCCAGACCGGTGATTGCGCGCACTTCCTTGATCACGTTGATCTTGTTCGGGCCCGCTTCGGTCAGCACGACGTCGAATTCGGTCTTCTCTTCCTCGGCCGCAGCAGCAGCGCCGCCGGCAGCAGGACCAGCCATCATCACAGCGCCGCCAGCAGCGGGCTCGATGCCATACTTGTCCTTAAGGATCGTTTTCAGTTCTTGTGCCTGAAGCAGCGTGAGGCCCACGATGTCTTCGGCGAGTTTGTTCAGATCAGCCATTTTCTGTTCCGTTCTTGATAAGATGGGGTCCAACATGGTGGGGTTCAAGCCACGCAGGTCATACGGGTATGCTTAAGCCGCAGCTTTTTCCTCGATCGAGGACAGGATGCTTGCGATGTTCGAAGCAGGCGCGCCAATGGCACCAGCAATGGCAGAGGCGGGCGCACCAAGGCACGCGGCGATCGAAGCAATAAGCTCCTCCCGCGACGGCAAGGCGGCCACGGCTTTGACACCGGCCGGGTCCAGAATCGTGTCGCCCATTGCCCCGCCAAGAATAACGAAATTTTCGTTGGTCTTGGCATAGGCTTCCGAAACCTTCGCCGCAGCGACAGGATCTTCGGAATAGGCCATCACGGTCATGCCCGTCAGAAGGTCGGCCATCTTTGCAGCGGCTTTTCCCTCAAGGGCGATCTTGGCGAGCTTGTTCTTGGCAACGCGAACGGACCCACCCACGACACGCATTTTCGCGCGCAGGTCCTGCATCTGTGCAACCGTAATTCCTGCGTAGTGTGCAACCACAACCACGCCAGAGCTTTCGAAGATCTGGCCGAGTTCATCGACCACTTTCTCTTTCTGGGCTCTATCCACAGGTTCACTCCAAGTTTGGGTTCCGAAACATTCCGGTCCCCGGCTCATATTCGCCCCGGCTTGCGCTGGGGCATCGGGTCCATGACAAGGTCCCGAGGCCAGATCGCCCGAGGTTGCCCCCGGAAATTCAGTCTCGATCCCCATCTCAGGCAGGATATTAAGGCGCAAGCGCCCCCCACCGTCTTGGACAGGACAGGGCGCCTTAGCCCCGCCATTCCGCCACCCTTTTGAGGGCTTTGGAATTCGTGACGGCGGGATTGCGCCCGCCGCTGAAATCAGTTGCCCGTGGCCGAGGCCAGATCGACCGCCACGCCCGGCCCCATGGTCGAAGAAAGCGAAACCTTCTTCACATAGGTGCCTTTCGCGCCCGACGGACGTGCTTTGGACACGGCCTCGACAAAGGCGCGGATGTTTTCAGCCAGATTGCCATCGGTGAAGCTGACCTTGCCGATACCGGCATGGATCACCCCGGCCTTTTCGACCTTGAACTGCACTTCGCCGCCCTTTGCCGCCTCGACAGCCGCTTTCACGTCCATCGTCACGGTGCCGACCTTGGGGTTCGGCATCAGGTTGCGCGGACCAAGGATCTTTCCCAGACGGCCGACCAGCGGCATCATGTCCGGCGTCGCAATGCAACGGTCAAACTCGATCTTGCCGGACTGGATGGTTTCCATCAGGTCTTCGGCGCCCACGATATCCGCGCCAGCTGCCGTCGCCTCGTCAGCTTTGGCACCGCGAGCGAACACGGCCACGCGCACCACCTTGCCGGTGCCGTTCGGCAACGTGACAACACCACGCACCATCTGGTCGGCATGGCGCGGATCAACGCCCAAGTTCATCGCGATTTCAAGCGTTTCATCGAATTTGGCCGTCGCCGACTTCTTGATCAGCGACACGGCATCTTCCACCGTGATCAGGTCTTTGCCCTCAAAGGCGTCCCGCGCCGAGCGCGTGCGTTTTCCAAGCTTTGCCATGATTACGCCTTCACCTCGATACCGCAGGATTTCGCCGAACCCAGAATGATCTGCATCGCGGCCTCAATATCGTTGGCGTTCAGATCTTTCATCTTGGCTTCGGCAATCGCGCGAATTTGCCCCACGGTGACGGAACCCGCAACGGTACGACCCGGCTTGTCCGAACCCTTGGCGCGGTTGCGCTTGCCGACGGGCGGCAGGCCAGCGGCCTTTTTCAAAAGGAACGATGCCGGTGCAGTCTTGAACTCAAGGCTGAACGACTTGTCCTGATAATAGGTGATGATCACCGGGGTTGGCACACCGGGTTCGCTGTCGGCGGTCTTGGCGTTGAACTCTTTCACAAACGCCATGATGTTCAACCCGCGCTGACCCAAAGCCGGGCCGACGGGGGGCGACGGGTTGGCTTGCCCCGCCTTCACTTGCAGCTTGAGGCTGCCGATAATCTTCTTGGCCATCAGGCCTCTCCTTCATCACTGCACCCGCCCGGAATTGGGAGGCGCTGTTTAGTGGTTCGGTCCGTCACACCGGAAAACTCCGGGCGCTCGCCTCCCACACGGCACGTCAGGTGTTTTTCGACACCTGCGTGAATTCCAATTCAACCGGGGTTGCCCGGCCAAAGATCGACACCGTGACTTTCAGGCGGCTGTGCGCCTCGTCAACGTCTTCGACCATACCGGCAAAGCCCTCGAACGGGCCGTCAGTCACCTGAACCTGCTCGCCGATCTCGAACCTGATCAGATTGCGCGGCGCTGCCTCGCCCTCTTCCACACGGTTCAGGATCGCGTTCACTTCGGCGTCACGCATCGGCATCGGGCGGCCTTGCGGACCAAGGAACCCGGTCACGCGGTTGATCGACGACACCAGATGGTAGCCCTTGTTGGTCATTTCCATGTTGACCAGAACATAGCCCGGCATGAAGCGCCGCTCGGACGTGACCTTCTTGCCGCGCCGCACCTCGATGACCTCTTCGGTCGGCACCAGAACTTCGCCAAACTCTTCTTCAAGCCCGGCATCCGTGACGGCTTGCTTGATCTGCTCGGCGATCTTCTTCTCGAAATTCGAGAGAACGCTCACCGAATACCACCGCTTCGCCATGCCTCAGTCACCTTTTCTGACCCGCGGGTATTCCCCCGGACGTCTTTTCATTTCAAGCGGTTAGACCGCAATGCCGGAATAAAAAACAGCGCGCAGCCCGAATCGCCGCACGCCATCATCCGCTAATCTTGGCCGGACATAACCTTGGCCCAAGCCAAATTCAAGCGCAAAAGCCTGTGACCGGACGTCGCCGTCAGCTTACGCCGTTCACGATCTGCGTCAGACCAAAGCGGATGGCCAGATCGACAAGGCTGAAAAACGTCGCCGTCAATGCCGCCATGATGAACACCATCACCGTGGTCAGCAATACCTCGCGCCGGGTTGGCCAGACAACCTTGGCCACCTCGGTGCGGACCTGCTGGATGAACTGGATCGGGTTGGTGGTGGCCATGATGCGGGTCCGGTCAATTGTTGCCCGGCCGAGATACGCGCTTGCGCCCCGAACTTCAAGCGCGTTGGCGGGAATGCCTTAGCTGCGGGCCCGGTTCGCGGCCTTCTGCCGCGCGATGCGGTCCCACGGGTCGTTTTGCGGCACACCCCGACTGGTGGCATATCCCTTGGCAAAGTGGTAAAGCGCACCCGCCAGCAAAGCCAGAACAAGGATCACCGGCGCAATCAGAAAGGTGCCGGCCGGCAACCCGCTGGTCGCAGGGCCCACAATCTCCGGTTCGGCCAGCGCCACCAACTGCACCGGGCCACCAAGATTGCCCGAAAGCATCGGCATCAACTTGCCCGACAGCGCCAGAAACGCCACCCCAAGGCCGAACGGCACCCAGCGGATCAAGCGCCCACCGGTCAAGGCCAGGATCAGGCGGTCGCGCAATCCTGGGCTGCTCTGGATCGGGCCGCTGTGAAATGCGGGGGCCGCAGAGGCTGCATGTTGTGCAGCAGGCGCGGGGTGCAAGACGTCGTCCGCGAAGGATAGTGGCTTTTGCGGCCCGGACATCATCCTTGCTCCGATCGACGGGCTGAATACTCCGGTCAGACCCCCGGCAATTCCCTTTTTGGCACTCCGCAGGCCCAGAAGGAATATCCCGAGCATCAAGAACGGCAACACAAGACCCAATGCCCCGGAATAGATCAGCGCCAGCGCGACACCGGCACCACCCAAAATCAGCACGGCTTTGAAAAAACTTGGCTTTCGCGCCGCAATGAGGGGTGCAACGGATGCGCCATCCACCAGCGGCACATCGGCCAACAAAGCCGCCGGTTTCGCGGAAACAGGTGCCCCAACCTTTGGCGGATTGCGGAACCGGTATACCGCCGCCAACAGCAGGATCACCCCGACACCACCGAAGAACAATGCGATTTCCGGCCCGCTGTCGGGATCGGCTGCAAGCGCCGCGTCGCGGCCCTTTGATCCCCAGCTTTCAATGAAGATGAATCCCGGCGCCTTGGACATCCCCTCTTTCTTGATCGCATCCTCTGCCATGGATTTGAGCGAAGGCGAATTTTCGGCCGTGCCGCTGATGTCCAGCAGGATCTGGCCCTGCGCACCCAGACGCACCTTGCTTAGGCTTTCGGTTATGAACTGCTCGGCTTGGCTTTCATCCAACAGGATCGCCGCGCGCACGACCTTTGCACCCTTCTGATCCTCGGGGCCGAAGATCATCATCAGGCGGCGCGTTTCCGTCCAGGATGACCGCTTGCTTTTGTGCTCCATCTCCAGCGCATAGTTGTGCGCAGGCTCGGTCCAGCCCTGCACATGCACCTCATCCGCCGGGTGAATATCGCGCTTGGGGTTGAAATCGTTCAAGGACACGATGGCAGGTTGCCCCGCTTCGCGCGCCAGTTTCTTGTCAGCCTCGGTCTTCAGACTGCCAAAATAAACGGCAACGCTCAGCGCGAAACAGACCACGGCGAAAATGGCCGGAACCCTCCAGTCGCTGCGAAACAAAAGTCTAAACATGAAGGACCCCCGGCGGAAGAATTGCCCTGCAACCGTGGGGATGAAATTGGTTCATTTTGGGAAACTATTGCGGCCATTTTCGGACCGCGCCGGTTTCACACCGGACCGCCGGTCAAATGGCAGGAGTTGGGGGACTCGAACCCACGACCCTCGGTTTTGGAGACCGATGCTCTACCAACTGAGCTAAACTCCTAGGCCTGAGGGGCAATTACGGCAGGGGGCGGGGGAAATCAAGGGCGGTTTTTGATCGGTGCGGATTCGGAGGGGGCAATCTGGCGGATCAGGTCGTCAAGCAGATCAAAATAGCGCCGTCCGCTGGGGTCATTACCGGTCAGGAACGTTTCCCATTGCATATTGTGACCGCGCGTATGGCTTTCGGTCAGGGCCAGATCGGCATCCGCGGCATGCGCGATACTGGCAGCGCGGCGGGGATTGGCGATGGGAATGATCCGGTCCATTGCGCTGTTCAGCATCCGGCAGGGCGGCCTGCCCGGTGCCAACCGCCACGGCATCACCACGGCAGCCGACACCGCCATCACCGCATCCGGAAAATGCAGCCGCGCCGCCCATTCGGCAGGCGGATGCGCCAGCGCCAGCCCGGCAATCCCCCCCGCCGACAGGCCCAGAATTACAATCGGCAAACCTGCGGTAAGCGGTGTGACCTGCCCTGCGCGCAAAGCCCGGATCGCGGCAGACGCATCAAAGATCGCCGCCGCAAAGGCCGGGCCGCACAGGGCCCTCGCAATCCCCGAACCGCGCGCGGCGGCACGCCTCTGGATACTGGTGATGACACGCTGATCGTCGGGCGAAAAGGCATCAAGGCCAGTGTTCAGCCGGTAGTCCGCGGCCGCCAGTGCAATTCCCTTGCTCTCCACCACCGGCGCAAGAGCATCAACTTCGGGGCCCCGCCGCGCGCCTTTGCGAAACCCCCCGCCGTGCAGATAAAGGATCACAGCGCGCGGCGGTCCGGGTGGCAACAACAGGTCCAGCGACAAATTGCGCGCAGGGTCAAAGCACAGGCCGTTGACCCAGTTCACACCCTTGCCCCCGAAATGCAAAAGCGCGCGAGGTTGCCCCCGCGCGCCCTGCCGTTGCTGTTGCCGATGACCGGCAACATTTACCGATTACTCAATGATCTTCGAGACGACGCCTGCGCCGACGGTGCGGCCGCCTTCGCGGATGGCGAAGCGGAGTTTTTCTTCCATCGCGATCGGCTGGATCAGCTCGACGTTGAACTTCAGGTTGTCGCCCGGCATCACCA
>JBBQZP010000048.1:0-20863 GCA_038207585.1 Rhodobacterales bacterium
AGGTGACAACGCGGCCTTTCAGGGTCGCCTCTGCGGTTCCGGCCGCTTCCTCATAGCCGTTCGCCAGCGAAACCTCGTCGATATCAACCGACAGGGTCAGGCCCGATTCCGAATCCGCCGCGTATTTTCCGGCAAGATCGGCAACGATTGCGTTTTGCAGATCGGCGGGGAGTTGCGCGTAATAATCGGCGGCTTTGGGGTTCTGAACGGAAGCCAGATCAACCTCGACCTTGACCTCCTTGACCAGCGCGTCGTCGGCGAAAGCAGCAGGCGCTGCAGTGATCATCAGGCCGGCAAGCGCCGCAGAGATATATGTGATTTTCATGTTCATCTTCCTTTGCTGGGTGGCAGAACCGATTGATCCTGCCTTGCAAGGTCCAACGTCTCACCGTGCCTTAAGTTCCCGTGAATCAAGGCAAAACGCAGTCGTGATCCATGTTGCATAAAAGCAAAAACCCCGCTCGGATTCGGGCGGGGTTGATAATTTTGGCAACTTGAAAATCAAGCGGACAGCGTCTCTGTCGAGGCAAAGAACATCGCCTGACCCACGGCCGAGCGCACCTGATCTTCGGAATAGGGCTTGGTGATCATGAACGCTGGTTCGGGCCGCGTGCCAGTCAGCAGACGTTCAGGGAAGGCGGTGATGAAGATCGTGGGAATGTCATCGAACTGCGCCAGAATGTCATTTACCGCGTCAATGCCGGAAGAATTATCGGCAAGCTGAATGTCGGCCAGGATAAGATCAGGCCGGTCTTGCGCGGCCAGTTTCACCGCCTCGGCCCGGGTCCGGGCGATGCCGGTGATCGTGTGGCCGATATCCTGCACGATGCTGGAGATATCCATCGCAATGATCGCCTCATCCTCGATAATCAGAACGCGACCTTCGATAGACGACTGCATTTCGCGGATGGCGATGTTGATCAGATCGGTCGCCTCGTCCGGGTCAACCTGCATGATCGCGCCGATCTCCTCGGGCCGGAACCCTTCGATCGAATGCAGCAAAAGTGCCTCTCGCGCGTTCGGCGTCAGGTTCACCATGTGATCCTGCGCACGTGCCGAAAGCCGGGTGTCCGGCTCACCCAACGGTGCCCCGGCAGAAGCCCAGACAACGTGGAACGCCTGAAAGATCGCGACCTTGGCATCGGTGGCCTGCGCGATGATATCGGGATCGGCCAGAATCGCCTCGATCGTGGTTACGGCAAATTTGTCGCCGGTGCCCTGGCTGCCAGTCAATGCGCGCGCATAGCGCCGCAGATACGGCAGCGCCCCTGCGACCTGTTGCGACACATCCCCCAAAGCCGAGTCGATCATTGTTTTCTCCAAGTTTTTTTTCATATTCCGGGAACCAAACGCGCCAGACAGTGTTCAGTTCCGTGTAGAGTGACGGAATCAGGCAAGACAGATGTTAGGCAGCATGACCGAAGAACCAAAGAAATCCAACGTCGCCCAGCAGATCGACGAGAATCTGCGCAGGGTCTATGAACGTGCGCTTGAAACCGAGGTTCCGGACCGCTTCGCGCAGTTGCTGGAGCAACTGAAAGCGAAGGGCGGCAAGAAATGACCAGCCGCGAAACGCCGCATCAAAAAGTCGCGACGGAATATGCCGATCCGCGAGACGAGCTTGCGACGCATATTCCCGCCCTGCGCGCCTTTGCTATCAGCCTGACGCAGAATGTGACCAGCGCCGATGATCTGGTGCAGGACACCATCGTGAAGGCTTGGACCAACATCGAGAAGTTTCAGCAGGGCACCAACTTTCGCGCCTGGCTGTTCACCATTCTGCGCAACACATTCTTTTCCGACCGTCGCAAACGCAAGCGCGAAGTGGCCGACCCCGATGGTGTATTTGCCGCTGGCTTGTATGAAAAGCCTGCGCATGATGGCAGGCTTGCCTTTGCCGAATTCGAACGCGCCTTCGTGCAGCTTTCGCCTGAACACCGCGAAGTGCTGATCCTTGTCGGTGCATCGGGCTTTTCCTATGAGGAGGCTGCGGCAATGACCGGCGTTGCCGAAGGCACCGTCAAAAGCCGCGCCAACCGTGCCCGCCTGCGGCTTGCCGAACTGATGGGCATGAAACCGGGCGAGAATGTGCTGGCCGACGCCGACCCGTCGACCGCCGCCATCATGAGCAATTCGGCGATTCAGGCAGCATGAGCCTGTCGTGGATCGCGGCGCTGACCGGGCGGATTGGGTTTCGGCTGGCCCTTCTGCTGGCGCTGGCACTCCTGCCCTTGGTGATCATCTCGGTGCTCAACAGCAACGCAATCCGCCGGGAAGCGCAGAACCGCACAGAAGAAGCATTGCAAGGCGAAACCGTGCGCGCTGCGGCGACCGAACTTCGAATGATCCAGCGCGCGCAAAGCGTGGCCGAGGATCTTGCTGCAATAGTGCCGTCAATCGTCGGTGACCCGGAAATCTGCACCGCCATCATGAAGCGGGTGGTAGCCGATAGCGGAATTTTCTCGTTTGTCGGCTTTTACGACAGGTTGGGTCAGATAAATTGCTCATCAACTGGCAAAGCATATGATTTCAGCGAGACGCCAGCGATAATGAGATCGCTGACCAATCCTCATCCCGAGGTGAACGTCAATCGCGATGCGCCGATTTCCAGAACGTCGATCATATATGCGCTGCAACCGGTTTATGATGCGCAGGGCAGCCTGATCGGCGGGATCACTGTTTCGGTTCCGCATCGCAAGCTGACGTCCGGGAAGGAACCGGCCCGGATTGAGGGCCTTGCCCTGCTGACCTTTGATGAGGAAGGCGAAATTCTGACCTCTTCGATCGGCATGGACCCGGCGGCCAGTGTGATCCCGGCGGAACGCCCGTTGATCACGTTTGTCGGCTCCCAATCGATGACGTTTACCTCGACTTCCGTCGGGGGTGAAGAGCGCACGTTTTCTGTTATCCCGCTGATAGATGGATCGCTTTACGCGTTGGGGTCGCTTGCGCTGAAGTCCGACCGACCGGTGGAACGGATCACCGCGATCTCGCCCGCGCTGTTTCCGGTTTTGATGGCGCTTGCCAGTCTGGTCGTCGCCTGGCTGGGGTCTACCCGTCTGGTGACGCGCCACATCCGCGATATGCGCAGGTCGATCGTGGCGTTCGAGGGTGGTAACCGGATGGTAGAGAATGTCGAATATCAGGGCGCGCCGACCGAAATCCGCCAGATCGGTGCTGCGTTTTCGTCGATGATGCAATCTATCCTGCGCGATGAGGCGCAACTGGAAGACACCGTGCATCAAAAAGAAGTGCTGCTGCGCGAGGTGCATCACCGCGTCAAGAACAACCTGCAACTGATCGCGTCGATCATGAACATGCAGATGCGCAAAGCCCAAAGTCAGGAAGCCAAGGTACTGATGCGCGGATTGCAGGACCGGGTGATGAGCCTGGCCACCATACACCGCGGTCTTTACCAGACCTCGGGTCTGGCCGACGTGAAAGTGTCAGAGCTTTTGTCCGACATCGTGCGCCAGATCATCACGATGTCAACCGGCCCCGAACGTCAGTTCAAGGTGGACACCGGCTTTGACGATCTGCGAATGACGCCAGATCAGGCGGTTCCGCTGGCACTTCTGGTCACAGAAAGCCTGACCAATGCGATGAAATACGCGGGTGGGCCCGGCGACACCGTACCGTCGCTTTCGATAACGCTGCGCCAATACAAACCCGGCGTTGCGCGCCTGCGCATCGTCAATTCCGTCAGCGCCGAAGCCGTGGCCGAGCAGAACGCGCTACAAAGCACCGGTCTGGGCAGCCAATTGATTCAAGCCTTTGCCCAGCAGATCGGGGGCACAGTGACGCGCCACGAAGACGGCGGAACTTATGATCTGACTGTGGAATTTTCTCTGCGCGCATTGGCAGAGGCGGAAAACCGGCACACCATTCCGCCTCACTAGAGCGGATGTCCTTTAATCTGGTTCAGATTGAAGGAAATCCAAGACGTGCAAAACATTGGGAATGTTGCGTGTTGCGTTTGATCTGCTGAAGCCGATCAAACGCAACACGCTCTGGCGCGCTATGCCGCTACTGCATCTTTCCGCGCGGCAGGGGCTGCCAGCACATCGGTGATCACCAGCACCCAAAGCAGCACCGGAATCGCCACGATTCCGCCAATTGCCCCCCAGAGCCACAGCCCGAATACCAGCGCCAGGAACACCAGAAGCGGGTTGACCGACAGCGTGCGCCCGACCAGCGCGGGGGTGACAAACTGCCCTTCCATTGAATTCAGGCCGACATAGGCTGCGGCGGGCAGCACCGACATGCCATGATCAAACGCCGCGACCCCCGCAAAAAGCAGGCTTAGCGCCACCATCGCGGGGCCCAGATAAGGCACGAAATTCATCACGAACACCACAACCCCCCAAAGCGGTGCATCCGGCAGCCCGATGACCGTAAGAGCCGCCGTGGTGGCCACGCCAAGCCCCGCGTTGATCAACGTGATGGTAAGGAAATAGCGCGCGACCTGACGTTCGGCATCGCGCAGGCGGCGCGCCGTGACCGACCGCTCCGTAGGTGCCGATAGATAGCGCGCTGCCCAGACATAGACCTCGGTCCGGGTCATGACAAAAAAGAACAGCGTGCCCGCAAAGATCAGCATTTGTGCGGCAATCGCGGGGGCCAGAAACAGCGCGTCACTGACCTGCGGCATCGAAATCGCGGGGTCAGAGGGCGCGGCTGCTTCCTGCGCCTGCGCATCCGGAACCATTGAGCCCGCAAGTTCTTTTGAAACGTCTGAAAGACCGCGCAAAAGGCCGCGCAGCACTTCAATCGCGGCGCTCATGTCCGACCAGACTTTAGGGGCCTGCGCCACAAGCTGCACCACCAGCGGCTGAAAGATCAGCGCCAGAAGCCCGATGATCACCAATGTGCCAAGCAGACTGATCAACGCACCAATCGTCGGGGGCAAGCCGATCCTGTCCCAAAAATCAGAGATGGGCGACAGCACGATTCCGAACACAAGCGCCAGAACAACCGGCCCCAGAATGGGTTCACTGACATAAAGCGCAGCGATCAGCGCCACCCCCGCCAAAACCAGGATGCCCGCCTGAGATGTCTTTTCCACCGCGATCTCCCCCTGATCCAACATTGGTAACGCCCACACGCCAAAAACGGTTCCCAAAATTTATTCCGGAACCACCAGGGTGCCGGGACGTTTGTCTGGCAGGAACACATGAAAAGGAGACGAGTATGAATCTTGATCAAATCAAAGGCGAATGGAAGCAGTTTAAGGGTAAGGCCCAACAGAAATGGGGCGACATTACCGATGACGACTGGGACAAGATTGAAGGCAAGCGCACCGAGATTGCGGGCCTGATCCAGTCCAAATACGGTCGTACCAAGGAAGAGGCCGAAGCCGAGGTTGATGAATGGGCCAAAGGCCTCTGACCGCCGGCGCGTCGGGGCGTAGCGTCCCGGCGCAAACACTCTTCAACGATCAAAGCCCCCGCACGCAGGTGCGGGGGCTTTTCTTGGTGCAGTCAGGACGGCACAAAAAAAGGCCGCGCTGGATGACGCGGCCTTTTTCGGGACTCATTTCAGGATCAGCGTTCCGACATGGCCCGCTTCGTTGCAGCCGTCACATCAGCCGCTGCCTTGTCGATTTCCTTGACCATTGCCGCCTTGCGTCGTCTGGCTGCGGCACGTTCTTTTTTCAGAAGCGCTTCTGCTTTTGCAATAGCGTCAGCCGCATCTTCAGGTGCCTGCGACGCCGCCCCACGCGAAAACGCAGCTGTCAACGCAGCACCCAGCGCAAGAGCCAAGGCACCGGCGACCATCGGATGATCCTCAATCGCGCGGCGCGACGTGCGGGCCGCCTGACGGGCCACCTTTTCGCCCTGAAGCGCGGCGCTGTAGGCTGCTTCGCGCGCCACGATCACCTTGTCGCGGGCGGTCTGGGTCAGATCCTCTAACCCCGCCGCCAGGGTCGTGCGGAACGATTGCGCGAAATCGGCGAGAACCTCGGCCCGCTCCGCTGCAAAGTCGCGCGCCACATCAAACCCGGCTGAAATGCGATCTTCCACGGCATCGCGGGCGTCTTCCTCGATCCGGCGCAGGGTAACCGATGCACGGCGGCGCAACGCATTGAGGCGCAGCGACCATTCTGCTTCGGCCTGTTCGGCCACCTCGCCCGCCGCTGCAGGCAGTCCGCCTTCGCCTTCCCAATCCATCAGCGCCTCTGCAGACGCTTTCGTCGGGCGGTTGCCGAAGATCATCCAGGCCACGCCTGCGACCGTCAGCGCCGCCGCCACCGGGTTGGCACGCACGGTGGAAAAAACCGACCGGGTCAGCGCATTGCCGTTACTTGTCAAAAGCCCAAGCGCGTCAGATGCCAGATTGTCGATCTTGAGACGGCCCTTCAGCTCGTCCAGTGTCGCTTCAAGCGTGTCGCGCTGGTGGTCCTGATCGTCTTCAAGACGAGCCGTGTCACGATGATGCGTCATGATGTATCCTTTCCGTAAGGGATTGAGCGGTGCGCCGCAGGTGATGCAGCGCCCGGTCTGGGATCAGGTTCTTCGGCGACAATGCCGCCATGCCCCACCAGACCGACGCCGCAGCCAGAATCAGCGCGCCCCCGCCTACCAGCAGGGCCGCAAGATCGGGCGGCAGGTCCGCATGGCGCACAAGAGCTGCGACCGCAGCCTGCGCCAGAACGAATATTCCGATGATCGCGACACCGGCGCCCACCCCAATCAGCAGGGCACCCGTGCGCATCCGCCGAAGGCCATTGGAAATTTCGGCCCGCGCCATATCCAGTTCGCCCTGCGCCATGCGCAGAACGATTTCCAGAATTTCAGGCACCAATTCCGCAATGGTGCGGCGCTGTGGCGCGGGCCCCGGTATCACGACCGGCGATCCGATACCCGGCGGCTCAGGTGCGCGATCGCAAAGCCAGCAAGAGCTGCACCAGCCACAAACGCAATCGGGTTGCGGCGTGCGAACGCCTCGCCCCGGGCGGCCAGCGATTTCAGGTTTTCCGGACGCAGCGTATCGGCCACATCGGTGATCCCGCTGGTCACGCTGTCCTTGACGCGGCGCAGGGTCGGATTGTCGGCGATGTCATCCACAGTATCGCTCGCAGCGTCGGCCAGGCGCTTGCCGCTCTCTTCGATCCGGTCCTTGGCTTTTTCGGCACGGGCGGCGATGCGGTCACTGGCGCGTTCAGCGGTGTCTGAAGCCTCTTCGGCAACAGCTCGCAGATGATTTTCGCCCTTTTCAGCCAAATTCTCGACGTTGTGCTTGATGTCTTTCGCGGTCATTTCCAGTATCCTTTCGGTAGGGTTAAAATTCAGGCAACGGTGCCGGTATTAACCAGCAGGCGCTGCAATTCGGCTTTCATCGCTTGCAGTGATGTAGCATCGGCAATCGGCAGGGCATGCTGTACGGCCTCGTCGAAGGCGCTGAAAACATAGTCCTCGCCGTCCGCGATAGCGCTGAAGGAGCCGGCGTCGATCCGGTCAAAGACGGCGCGCAAGGACACTACAGCCTTGTTCACATCGCCCATCAGCGAACCACCGCGGTCCGCCGTGCGTCCATGCGATGACAAAATGGCTGCCAAAACGTTGGCGTGGCTGTGGTGAAGTGCGCGAAAACGCTCAACAATAGGCAGGAACGACGTCTCTGCCTTATCGCCCATTTTCTGAAAGCCGGCCTCGGCATCAACGGTTCGCGTCAACAGCGATTGCACCGCATCAAGAGCGGCGGGGGTAGGCGAAGTCATGTTGTGTGCGGTCAGAGTATTCATCATCTGTCCTTTTCTTTCGCGCAGACGCTTCGAATTATAAACGTGCGTGTCCTGAATTCGTTCCAACGGCGGCACTCCGGGGCGAAAAAATAAATCCGGCACATAGCAGGGAACCGGATTGTCACCTTGGCGTTTCTAATCCAGTCGGCGCATCCAGCGTCCTAATCATTAAAGGAGATCATCATGCTCGGTTGGGCTGTAACCTTTCTTGTCGTGGCGCTGATCGCTGCGGCCCTCGGTTTTGGCGGAATTGCGGGAGCGTCTGCTGGCATCGCGCAAATTCTGTTCTTCGTCTTCATCGTCCTTTTCGTAGTGGCGATGATTGCCCGCGCTGTTCGAGGCCAACCCCCGGTCTGATCAGCGTTTCCTTCCCTGTCCCCAAACTGGCCGCGAGCACGTCTTGCGGCCATTTTTTTCTGGGAAATTCCGGAACGAATTGGCCCCGGCAATGTTTAATTCGCATCAACGGAAAGGATAAAGAAAATGGACTTCAGCTATATCGTCCCGCTTCTGAGCCTGATTACCATGGGTGCCGTGTGCGCATTTGCCTTGATCAGCAAAGCCAAGGTCGAAGAGCGTATGCATGATCCCAACGCCCCCAAATCCAGCCTCGCCAAGGATGGACCCGAAGGTGGCACGGATCTTCTGAACACCTGATCCATCAAGGCCGGGCCGCACGCCCGGCCTTTTGATTTCGCCCCTTTGCGCTGGTTTCCCCGTCGGCTAGCCTGCACCAAAATGGGGGATGCCATGATCGACGCGGTGACAACGCACCAATCCGAAGAGGATGTGCGCAACGACACGATCCTGATCTATGTTGACGGACGCATCGTGCCAAAGGCGCAGGCAGTGGTCAGCGTCTATGACAGTGGCTTCATGCTGGGCGATGGCGTCTGGGAAGGCATCCGCCTTTATGACGGGTGCTGGTCGTTTCTGGACGAACACATCGCCCGGTTGTTCGAAGCCGCAAAGGCTATTGATCTGGATATCCGCCTTTCCCCCGATGAGGTGCGCGCAGCGATCCTTGCCACGCAGGCCGCGAACGGCATGACGACAGATGCCCATGCCCGCCTGATGGTGACGCGTGGGGTGAAAACCCGCCCGTTCCAACACCCGGCGCTGTCGCGCAGCGGCCCCACGATGGTGATCATCATGGAACATTCGCGCCCCAAGATCCCCCGCCCGATCCGTCTTGCCACGGTGCCGCATCAGCGCGGCTTGCCGATGACGCAGGACCCAAAGCTGAACTCACATTCCAAGCTGAACTGCATCCTCGCCTGCATCGCGGCTGAGAAGGCCGGCGCGGACGAGGCATTGATGCTGGATGTGCATGGCTTTGTGAACACGACCAATGCGTGCAACTTCTTCATCGTGCGGCGCGGAGAAGTTTGGACCTCGACCGGCGATTACTGCATGAACGGGATCACGCGTCAAAAGGTGATTGATCTTTGCCGAGCCAACGGCATCCCGGTTTACGAGCGCAACTTTTCGCTGGTTGATACCTATTCTGCGGATGAGGCGTTTCTGACCGGCACGTTCGGCGCGCAAACTCCGGTCAGCATGATCGACGGGCGGCAGATCGGCACCGGCGAAATGGGTCCGATGACCCAGCATCTGCGCAAACTTTACAAGGCGTTGGTCACGCCATGAAGATCGCAATGTGGTCCGGCCCGCGCAACCTTTCCACGGCGATGATGTATGCGTTTTCAGCGCGTGGCGATACGGTGGTCTGGGACGAGCCGTTCTATGCCGCCTATCTGGAGGCGACGGGGGCTGATCACCCGATGCGCGCCGAAATTCTGGATATGCACGAACCCGACCCCGACGTGATCGCCAGCACCTGCAAAGGCCCGATCCCGCAGGGCAAGCGGGTGTTTTACCAAAAACACATGACGCATCACATGATCGAAGGCTTTGACCGTCGTTGGATGCGGTCGGTGACAAACGTGTTCCTGATCCGCCACCCGGCGCGGGTGGTGGCAAGCTATGCCAAGAAACGCGAAGGCGCGACGCTGGAAGACATTGGTTTTCCCCAACAGGAACAGATTTTCAACGAGGTCGCTGATTGGTCGGGCCACCCCCCTCTGGTCGTCGACAGCGACGATATCCGCGCCGATCCCGCCGCGGTGCTGGCGCGGCTGTGCGACCGGCTGGGCATCCGCTATACCCCCAAGATGCTGCGCTGGCCTGCGGGCGGAAATGAAGCTGACGGCGCATGGGCCCCGCATTGGTATGGCGCGGTGCATCGGTCAACCGGGTTTGACGGCGCCGAGGGGGCACTGCCCGCACTTGGCGGCGTTTATGCCGATCTGGCGGCCAACGCCTTGCCGATTTACGAGCGGCTGGCAGAAAGCAGGATCTAACCGTTGGGACTGCAGACTGTTCCGTGTTGCGCAAATCACTGCGGTGCCACCGCCCGATCCCGACGCCCTCTCAGAAAACGAAAGGATTGCGCGGCAAAAGCCGAAACCATAGCGTTGGATTTTTGGAGCATTGAAATGGATCATTCCATCCAGACCGAAGCCGGGCTGCCCGACATCACGACGACGCTGCCCGATCTTTTGCCGCAGTTGCGGCGGATCACGACTGAAGGTTGGGTGCTGTCTGTCGTGACGGTCGTTTTGGCGGGAATAGTGATGTTTTTTCTGACCAACGGCGGGCAAAGTTTCTCGACATGGATTGCCTTTCCACCCGGTGTCGCCTTCGTGCTTGTGACGCTGATCGTCTTGCGGACGCGGCGCGGGCACGAGGCGGTGATCATGCCGATTCTCGCGCAAAGCGTGGGCATGAGCTACAGCCCGAACGCCAAGACCTTTGCGACGACCCTGCCTGACCGCTTGCTGCCCAAATGTCGGCTCAAAAAAGGCGAAGACCTGATCAGCGGTATGATCGGGGCTCGCAAAGTGCAGTTTGCCGAGGTGAAATACGAGACGGGTGGCAAGAATTCCACGGTGTTGTTCGGCGGCGTCGTGATGGCTTTTCAGAATGCAGCACCGATGCCGCCGTTTTTCATGGCCGCCGAAAATCAGACAAAGGGTTGGTTCGTTTTTAAGGGCAACCTGAAGGTCGATGATCTGGTTCCGATCCGCAACCTGAACGGGGCCGATGGGCAAAGCTACGGCGTCTGGGCCAGTCCGGAACGCACTGCAGATCATCCGGGTCTGGATGCCGTTCTGTCGGTTCTGACCGGGCTGCAGGATCTGGTGGGGTCGGGGTCCACGCTCTTTTCTGCCACCAGTGACGGGACCGAAATGCATGTGGCTTTGCGGCACAAGCGCGATCTTTTCAGGATCGGCGGAATGTTTGCGACTGAGCCCACAATGATCGACCAGATCCGGCGGGCCTATGATGATTTGACACTGCCGCTGAAAATCGCGGGAAAGCTGCTTGATGCCGAAGCCGCCGTTGCAAAGGTCGAACTCTGACCAGCGAATGGGTCCGCGAAATTTTGGCGGGACGTGAAACTTTTTTGTCCGGGCTTTCGTATCTTTTGTTCAACTAGGGAAAAGGCACAGCGCTTTGTCCCGGGAACCTCAAGAAATGGGAGCAATCATGAAAAAACTTTTCCTCGCATCCGTGTTTTGCGTGACGGGCGCTGCGGCGTTCGCGGACATTCCGATGGTCGCCGCCACGAACCAGACGGTCGGCAATGGTATTGTCGCGGCCGAAAAGGTCGTCGCCGAACAGAATGGCTGGATGGTCGTGCATCGCACCGATGCCGCGATGAAACCCGGCCCGGTTGTCGGCTACGCGCCGATCCGTGCTGGCGAGACGATGGATGTTGCAGCCATTCTGACCGAGCCGGTCAAGGCGGGCGACATGCTGATGCTCATGGTTCACGGCGAAGATGGCGGTATGAAAACGGGTGGGTTTGAATACACGCTGGGCGCCAAGGAAGACGGGCCGGTGCGCGTTGACGGCAATCTTGCGATGACCGTGATCACGGTCGAATAGGCGGGCTGCCAAACGATTTATAAGTGCAAGTTTAACGTTCAGGAAGGGCCGTTTCTATTGAAGCGGCCCTTCGCCTTTGGAATCGAAACTCATTTCACCCGCGCGTTCCGGGTTGCGATCAGTTTCAGCCGCAGTGCGTTCAGCTTGATGAAACCAGCCGCATCTTTCTGATCATAGGCCCCCGCGTCTTCCTCAAACGTCACATGCTTTTCGCTGTACAGCGAATGATCCGACCAGCGCGCCACGGTCCGGACCGATCCTTTGTAAAGCTTCAGGCGGACGGTTCCTGTGACATGCTCTTGGCTTTTGTCGATCAGCGCCTGCAACATCTCGCGTTCCGGGCTGAACCAGAAGCCGTTGTAGATGAGTTCGGCATAGCGCGGCATGATGCTGTCTTTCAGATGCCCCGCACCCGCATCCAGCGTGATCTGTTCAATGCCGCGGTGCGCTTCCAAAAGGATCGTGCCGCCCGGCGTTTCATAGACGCCGCGCGATTTCATGCCGACAAAGCGGTTTTCCACTAGGTCCAGCCGCCCGACGCCATGCTTGCCGCCAAGTTCATTCAGGCGGGTCAGGATCGTGGCGGGGGAAAGCGCATCTCCGTTGATCGACACCGCATCGCCACGCTCGAACCTGATCTCCACCATTTCGGGTGTGTCAGGCGCTGCTTCAGGATCAACCGTGCGCTGGTAAACGTAATCGGGCGCTTCCTGCCCCGGATTTTCCAGAACCTTGCCCTCGCTGGAGGTGTGCAGAAGGTTCGCATCCACCGAAAACGGAGCTTCGCCGCGCTTGTCCTTTGCGACCGGAATCTGGTTCGCCTCGGCAAAGGCCAGAAGGCTGGTGCGGCTGGTCAGCGACCATTCGCGCCAGGGTGCGATCACCCGGATATGGGGGTTCAGCGCATAGGCCGAAAGTTCGAACCGCACCTGATCATTGCCTTTGCCCGTTGCACCATGCGCCACAGCATCGGCCCCGGTCATCGCCGCAATCTCGACCAGCCGCTTGGAGATCAGCGGCCGCGCGATGGACGTGCCAAGAAGATACAGCCCCTCATACAAGGCATTGGCGCGGAACATCGGGAACACGAAATCGCGCACGAATTCTTCGCGCACGTCTTCGATGTAGATATTTTCCGGCTTGATCCCCAGCAGAACCGCCTTGGCGCGGGCGGGCTCCAACTCCTCGCCCTGCCCCAGATCGGCGGTAAAGGTCACAACCTCGCACCCGTATTCGGTTTGCAGCCATTTCAGGATGATCGAAGTATCAAGACCGCCCGAATAGGCGAGAACAACTTTCTTGGGCGCGGTCATATGGCCTCCGATATGCGATTTTCCGCGAAGTATCGGGAAACCGGGGCGGGGGCAAGCGCGCCTGTTTTACGGGCGGGCGCGGATCGCGGTGGAATAGTCGGCATCCCCCGCCGCCAGACCCTTGGCGCTGATCATCGCGGCCTCTCGTCGATCAGCCATGCTGCCTTCGCCTTGCAGCGCACCAAGTCGGTTCAGATATTCCGGCAGGCGGCCTGATAGAAGCAGGCTTTGATCCAGCGGCATGTCAGGCTTGATCACCTGCGCCAGACGGTAGACGACCGATGTGCAGTTGGCGGTGACGGTGTTGTAGAATTCGGGCGTTCTGGCCAGCGCATTGCCCCGGTCGATATAGCTGTGAAACAGCGTGCGCATCTGGTCGGGGGTCAGCTTTACGGGGTAAAGCCGCACGTCTTCGCCGCGCTGATTGGTGCGGACCTTGATCACGTCAGCCTCATCTGCGGCAATCAGAACCAGCTCGAACTGGCGGAAGAACCCGCCGACCTCGTTGAAACTTTCGCCCGCCTCGCGCCGCACTTCGACGGAAAAGGCAACGTGCTGGCCATCGGTAAAGCCGAAGCTGACGATCAGATGCGCGATATCCGGGTTGCCCCAGACCGAGGTGACCATATCGACCGAGGCCATTTTTGACAGATCGTAGCTGCGGGTATCCCACTGCTCAACGGCGGTGTTATCGCTGGTCCAATTGAAATTCCGGACGTTGTGCAGGGTAACAAGATCGCCCGACACATCTGCCGTTACCCCGTGCGCCACATCGCTGGCCCAGCGGCGGTCGGCCTGCGGGGTCAGGGTCTGATACCAGCCGCCCACCACAAGAGTTGCAACCCCAAGGGCGATCCATCCCAGACGACGCTGACGCAGACGCAGGGCAAAGACCGCAAGGGCGGTAAAGAAAACCACACCTTGTGCCGCCATTTTCCAACCGCCCGTCAGATGGAACGACAGCGCAGTAATAGCCCAGGCCGCACCTGCCATCAGCAGGATCGCAAAGAACGCATTGCCCACAAGGTGATGCCAGCGGCGGGATTTGGGGTTGGTGGAAACGGTGGTCATGGCGTGGCCTTTCAAGATTTGCGCCGGGCCTTTGGTGGCCCGGCGCTGTGCCGTAAATCAAGCGGCTTTGTTGTTGACTTCCATCAGAATCCGCTCGGTCCGGGCTTCTTCCAGCTTGTTGTAAAGGCGCTGCGATTCCTCGCCGTCGCGCAGGGTCTTGGTGATCGCGGCGGTAGAGTTCACCAGCATCAGTGCGGCCATCGCATAAAAGCCCTTGGCGGCAAAGCTGGCTTCCAGAAAGTAGATACCGCCCGCCATCATCACCGCGGCGACGCCGAAGTTGAAGTAGGTGAACATATTCCACGCGGCAGAGGTTTTGCTTGGCAGGTCGTTCATGACGTTTCCGATCTTGGTTGGGCAGGGGCCCGTTTACAAGGTTGAGATTTAATTGCGGAAACGGAGACCCCCGATTTTGCCGCATCAACGCGGCAACGGTGGGAAATCACAGTGTCCAAGGGTGGCTTACGCAACCTTTGCGCGCAGACGTTTCAGTACGGCAGCGGCATCGGGGCGCAGAGGCGCGCCGCATCCGGCGGCGGCAAGACGGTCGCGCATCGCATCGGCGCTGGACCCTGCCGAAAGTTCCGCAATCGCGGCGCGGGTGGCTTCGGCATCGGCCTGCCGGGTTTGCAGCCGCACCAACGTGGCCTCTGCCTCGTCCAGCGTCGAGGCGACTTGCTTGGGCGCACGGTCGCGCACCGATTGCGAATGCTCGGTCGCTTCGGCAAGACGCTGGCCGCGTTGCAGATCGCGCAGGCGGGTTTCGTTTTCATCCAGCACCCGGCGAAAGCGGATGATTTCGGCATCATAAGTGGCGACGGCGCGGGCGATGGTGTCGCGCTCGGCCTCCAGATGGGCGATGGCTCCGGCGGCTTCGGTTGCGAGGTCTTCGCGGCCCTTGGCGATGGCATCCAGGGCGCGCACCTCAAGATCGGCCAGTTGTTCGGCGACACGCACCGCCGATTTCTTTTCCCGCTCGGCATAGGCCATGACCATGGCCACCGAACGGCGGGCGGTTTCAACACCTGATGCGCAATCGCGCAGTTGCTGACGCAGGATCGGCATCGCCTGCGTGTCAGTCAGGGCTTCGGCAGCGTCATGGGAGCGGCTGCGAAAAAGTGTGATGATGGTCTTGAGCATTTCATTCTCCATTGGTATGAACGCTGTTCATGGGTTCGTTATACAGGAGTTTGAACGACGTTCAAGATAAATCTGAACACTGTTCATAAACAATCGTCATGGAAATTCGAAACAATCGCGAACAGCAGCGGGATGATCTGCGCAACCGTCTGATTGCGGCGGCTGAACACCAGTTGGCCGACGGTGGCCTTGCCGGGCTAAAGGCGCGTGAGGTGACGGCCGAGGCGGGCTGTGCTTTGGGCGGGCTTTACAACGCGTTCGACGATCTGGACCGGTTGATCCTGCATGTGAACCTGCGCACGCTGGCGCGGTTGGGGCAGGCGTTGCGCGATGCGGTGCCAATGGGGGCTGCGGCGGATCGCAAAATGCTGGCCTTGGCGCAGGCTTACGTCACCTTTGCGCTGGGCAACCGCAAACTCTGGGCTGCGCTTTTTGATCACCGCCTGCCCGAAGGGGTCGAGACGCCCGACTGGTATCTGGCCGCCCATTCGGTTCTGATCGCCGAGATTGCCCCGCCCTTGGCCGCCCTGCGCCCCGATCTCTCAACAGAAGATCTGATGCTGCGGTCAAAAACCCTGTTCGCCGCCGTTCATGGCGTGGTGCAACTTTCGCTGCAGGGCCGGTTCATCGGTGCGCCGCTGGAACGGATCGAATCGGAAGTGGCGGCCCTTGTCACCGCGATGACGCGCGGGCTTTAACGGGGCTTTAGCCTTTCTTGAGGCTGGCGGTGACGTAGTTGCACGACAGATCGCGGGATGACAAAGACCAACTCCACGACAGCGGGTTGAAGACCATGCCCTTGCGATCCACCGGCACCAGACCAGCGGCGCTGATCAGATTGTAAAGCTCGTCCGGGGTGATGAACTTGCGCCAGTCATGCGTGCCTTTCGGCAACCAGCGCATCACCCATTCCGCCCCCACAATCGCCATCGCAAAGGACTTGGGGTTGCGGTTCAGGGTAGAGCAGATCATCAGCCCGCCCTGCCGCAAAAGCTGCTGACAGGCGGTGAGGTAAGCCAGAGGATCGGCGACATGCTCGACCACCTCCATGTTCAGCACGACGTCAAAGCGTTCACCCGCAGCGGCAAGGTCTTCGGCGGTGGTGTGGCGATAGTCGATGGAAAGCCCCGATTGCTGTGCATGCAACTGCGCCACGGGAATGTTGCGGGGGGCGGCATCGGCGCCCACGACCTCGGCCCCAAGCCGCGCCATCGGTTCGCTGAGAAGGCCGCCGCCGCAGCCGATATCAAGGATGCGAAGGCCCTTGAACGGAAGCGCGCTGGCCAAATCCCGTTCAAACTCTGCCGCGATCTGGGACGTGATGTAATCCAGCCGGCAGGGGTTCATCTGGTGCAGCGGTTTGAACTTTCCGGCCGGGTCCCACCATTCGGCAGCCATTGCTTCGAACTTTGCAACTTCGGCGGGGTCGATTGTTGTGGCAGACATCGGGAACTCCTTGCGGTTTTGCGCGTGGTCGCGCAGTCTTTCCCCCTATATAGGACGATGATGGATCAGAGATCAGGCCAAAAGCGCGCAGTTGAATATCTGTACCCGCCGATCGACCCGTTCGATCAGCGGGTGATCGACATGGGTGACGGGCATCGCATCTATGTCGAACAATGCGGCAACCCCGCAGGCATCCCGGTTCTGGTGTTGCACGGCGGGCCGGGGGGCGGGTGCAGCCCGGCGATGCGGCGCTATTTCGACCCCGAGATTTTCCGCGTGGTGCTGTTTGATCAGCGTGGCTGCGGGCGATCGCGCCCCCATGCGAGTGTCGAGAACAATACGACCTGGCATCTGGTTGGTGACATCGAGATGATCCGCAATGTTCTGGGGATCGACCGGTTCATCGTGTTCGGCGGCAGTTGGGGGGCGACGCTGGCGCTGATCTATGCGATCAACCATCCCGACCGGGTGGCGCGGCTGGTGCTGCGCGGTGTGTTCCTGATGACGCAGGCCGAATTGAATTGGTTCTATGGTGGGGGGGCAGCGGCGTTCTTTCCCGATCTGTGGGCGCGGTTCGTGGCCGCCATTCCCGAAGATGAACGCGGTGATCTGATTGCCGCCTACCACCGGCGGCTTTTCTGCGACATTCTGCCCGAGGAAACCCGCCACGCGCGGCTTTGGGCGAACTGGGAAAATGCGCTGGCCTCGGTGCACAGTGATGGCCATGTCGGCGAAAGCCCCGCCGATTATGCCCGCGCCTTTGCCCGGCTGGAGAACCATTATTTCCAGAACGCGGGCTTTCTGGAAAGCGACGGCTGGATCGAAGCCAACCGCGCCCGCATCGCGCAGATCCCCACCGTTATCGTGCAGGGCCGTTATGACATGATCTGCCCGCCCGCCGCCGCATGGAGGTTGGCGCAGGGTTGGCCCAAATGCGATCTGCGCATCGTCGGGCTTTCGGGGCATGCACTTTCGGAACCGGCGATTTCGGCGGAACTGGTGCGGGTGATGGATCAGTTGCGCGCGACATAGGCGAATTGCGCGACAAAAAGGCGGCTTTCCAACAGGGTGTCGCGTGATACAAGATCGGGTATGAAAACCCGGATCATCCATCGTTTGCTGATCTGCCTTGCCGCGCTGGCGATCGGCGTTTCAAGCGTGATCTCAGCCGCGCGGATGACCGAAGCGACGCTGCAACCGCAGCTTGCAGCCTATGTTTTGGTCAGCGGCAGCGCGCTGGACGGGTTCTGCGGTGAAAAACCCGCCGCGCACGTCCATTCCTGCCCGTTCTGCCGGTTGCTTGCCGATACGCCCGACATTCAGCCCGTGCCGCGTTTGTTGCGGCTGGTGGCGGTGGATGGTTGGGTCATGCTGGCAGACCTGACCCCCACGCGCCGGATCGGCGATCCGCGCATCCCGGTCCGGGGCCCTCCGATTCTGGTGTAAGGCTGCGCGGTGCGCCGCGTGTTCCCACCCTGCGATGCCCGATCCCTTCAAGGGCGGCTTCGCAGTACATGCGGCTTGCCGCTGATCACTATCGGAGAATCCAATGAAAATCCCGACCCTCGCCCTTGGTCTGTGCGCCTTTGCCGCCGCAGCGCAGGCCCATGTTACCCTTGAGCAGTCCGAAGCGGCGGCCGGATCGACCACCAAGATCACCCTGCGCATTCCGCATGGCTGCGAAGGGCAGGCGACCCACACCGTCCGTGTCACCGTGCCGGATGGTTTTTATGGCGTGAAGCCGATGCCCAAGGCGGGCTGGCAGCTTGATACCAACGTAGGCACCTATACGACGCCCTACACCAACCACGGCACCGAAATGACCGAAGGCGTGACCGAGGTTGTCTGGTCGGGCGGCAATCTTTCGGACGCGTGGTATGATGAATTCACCCTGCGCGGCAGTGTCGGTGCCGATGTCGCCCCCGGCACGGTGCTGTTCTTTCCCACCGTGCAGGAATGTGACAACGCGAAAGCCGAATGGACCGACACCTCTGACGATGATGAGGCCGCAAAAGCCTCGCCCCGACTTACGGTCACTGCGGCCTCGGGGCACGACCACGATCATGGCGCGATGGACCTGTTCAAGCTGGGCGATCTGACCATCGAACATCCGTTTTCGCGCGCCACGCTGCCGAACGCTCCGGTTGCGGGCGGGTTCATGTCGGTGACGAACACAGGCACCACGGATGATCGTCTGATCAGTGCCACGTCGGATGCTGCGGGCCGAGTTGAGGTGCATGAAATGGCAATGCAGGGCGACGTGATGAAGATGCGCCAGCTTAAGGACGGCCTGCCGATTCCCGCCGGTCAAACGGTGATGCTGAAACCGGGCGGCTATCACATCATGTTCATGGATCTGAAAGCGCCGCTGGTCGAAGGCAAGACCGTCACTGTCACCCTGACGTTCGAAAAGGCGGGCAGCATCGAAGTGCCGCTTGAAATCGGCGCGCCGAACCAAGGTGCGATGAAGCATGGCGATCACGACATGCCCGCCACCAACCCATGAGGCTGCTATGACAGACCGCAAGACACTCAACTTTGTGCTGTGGGGGCTGGCGGGGGTGGCGCTGCTGGCCTTTGCCGCCGTCCGGCTGCTTGCACCCGGCGTGCAGGACACGCTGGCCGACCGTCTGGGGCACGGGGATTATCACCTGACCACAACCGACGGTCAGCCCTTTACCGAGGCCTCCCTGCAAGGCGCGCCGTCAGCCGTGTTCTTCGGCTTTACCCATTGCCCCGAGGTCTGCCCCACGACCTTGGGCGAGGTTGCCCAGTGGCAAGAGGCATTGGCGGCGGATGGCACGCCCCTGCGCGTCTTTTTCGTGACCGTGGACCCCGAGCGCGATACCGTCGATGCCCTGCGCGACTATGTGTCGTGGGTGCCGGGGGTCACGGGCGTGTCGGGCACCCCCGAGGAAATGGCCAAGGCGATCAAGGCATTTGGCATCTACGCGGCCAAGGTGCCGCTGGATGGCGGCGGCTATACGATGGACCATTCGGCCAATGTGCTGCTGTTCGACAAGACCGGACGTCTGTTCGAACCCATCGGCTATCAAGAGGATTTTGACCGCGCCATCGGCAAGATCCGCCGCCTGATCGCCAGTTGAGCATAGGGGGCGGCTGCACGCTGGCCGCCCCTGCCGTTTATGCCCCTTGCGGATCGCGGGGCTTTGGCCTAAACGACATGCAACAGCGCGGTCGGGGTCCAAACCCGGCAGCACCGAACCTGACGGCGGGCCTGTGGGCCCGTTTTGCATTTCTGGAACCCTGATGTCCGATCTGATCGCCAAAACCGCCATCGACCGCAAGCTTGCGGAAATCATCAGCCCCGTGATCGAGGGGCTGGGGTTCGAATTGGTGCGCGTGCGGCTGATGGGTGGCAAGACGCGGATCTTGCAGATCATGGCCGACCGCCCTGATGGCGGCATCATCGTCGAAGATTGTGCCACGATTTCCACGGCAGTTTCGGCTGTTCTGGATGTCGAGGACCCGCTGGAAGACCAGTATGTCCTGGAAGTATCCTCGCCCGGTATCGACCGGCCTCTGACCCGGCTCAAGGATTTCGACATGTGGGAAGGCTATGAGGCCCGCATCGAGACGACCGAGCTGATCGACGGGCGCCGCCGTTTCAAGGGGATGCTGGCGGGCACCGAAGACGACGAGGTTCTGATCGAGCTTGAGGAAGGCGCGGAGACGCTGACCATTGGCCTCAAATTCGACTGGCTTTCGGATGCCAAACTGATTCTGACCGACGATCTGATCGCCGAGATGCTGCGCCAGCGCAAAGCTTCGGGCGTGATCGACGAGACGCAATTCGACGAGATTGAAACCAGCGAAGGGGACGAGGCCGACGAGGCTGAGCCCCCATTGACGAAACACTAAGGGAGACGACGCATGGCGATTACTTCGGCCAATCAGCTGGAACTTTTGCAGACCGCCGAGGCGGTGGCGCGCGAAAAGATGATCGACCCCGATCTGGTCATTCAGGCGATGGAAGAAACCCTCGCCCGTGCTGCCAAGTCGCGCTACGGGTCCGAGTTGGACATCCGCGTCAACATCGACCGCAAGACCGGGCGCGCCACGTTTGCGCGTATCCGCACCGTGGTCGAGGACGAGTTGGTCGAGAATCACCATGCTCAGCTGACCATCAAGCAGGCGAAAAGCTATCTGGCCGACCCAAAGGTGGGCGATGAAG
>JBBQZP010000049.1:0-19744 GCA_038207585.1 Rhodobacterales bacterium
GGTCGGAGCGAGGACCTGTGCACGAACGGGCGATATCAGGCCTATCCCGGTGGCCAGGAAGGCTGCAGCCCCTGCGGCCATGAACCGTCGGCGGGGGATCGGAGATTGTGGCATTGGCAGGACTCCCTTCGTCAGATCGCGCAGTTGGGAAAGAGGTTAGCGTGAATTTGGGGTGAGAGGGTATTCGCGACCGTCACTGCACAGACTTGTGACCAGCTAGGAGTTCACGCCCCGCGATACCCCTTGGGGGGGGTAGTCATCGGATCGGCAGAGACGCACTTGCCACCGCAGATCTCGGCCAAAGGCGGACGTTCAATGAGTGACTGTCGAACCGCTGGTTTGAAGACTAGCACCACTTTCCGGGCACATCGGGAGCCGGAGGGGACGCGATTACCATAAAACCTTCTATGTGTTCCCACGGCTTAAAAAAGTAAGACTGTTGGGCTCGAACCGAACTGACCAGCGCCAACCGTACTTTTCTTTGTATCAAAGCCCTACCTTGTCAGTCTCAAGATCCAGATGACCGCGTCTGACAACATCTTTCGCGTCGCATCTTCGAATGCGGCCACCACCGCGAGCGTGTCGCTGTTGGTTGCGAGGGCGCTCTGTTCAAACCGACGGGTCGCGATCAGCGTGCCGTCCCCATCGCGGACCAAGGTCATGGTCAGCCCAATACGGACCGGCGTCGCTGTCACGCCCGCAGCAGGGGCTTCTGCCTGAAAGTCATTCACTTCGACCAACAGCCGGTAATCCGGTACCAGACCGGCGCTATCGCGTCCAACGAGCCGAAACGCCCCACTATTTTGCAAAGACGAGACCAGCAGGCCTTGCAAAAGCAGGGGCGTGGCATCCACCCAACGCCCCTTCGGCAAATATTGGGCCTGCAAGGCGTTCGGCTTGATTAGGATACGGTCGGTTGCCAACGATCCGCTAGAGGTGGGGAGTTCCACCACAAGGTGTCCGTTTGAGCCGTGTCCATCCCCGCGGCCCGGCAGTGCCGAAAGGATATATGCATCTAGATTTTCTGTGGCCTTGGATAAGGTTCCACAGCCGCCGAGCACGGTGAATGAGCCGCCAGTCAGAACAGTGCGTCTTGAGATGGAAGTCACTGGCATCCTCATTTCTTGTATACAGGCGTGCGATTGCCAAGGAAAAACCGGGCGGGGTCGCGCTGCATGTTGGTGACCAACTGCGACATGTCCGTAAGCAACCGCGCGCCCTTCTGGCCAATCGTGGTGAACTGAGGCAAACCCTTTTCGGCGAAATCATTCACATGCGTCAGCCCAGTTTGGGCCTTATCCATCACCGCACGAAAATCGCCCACCGCTATCTGTATATCTGACAGGGATTTCCGGGCGTCGCTGATCGCCGCGCCCGCATTCTCTGCAACGCTGTCCAGTTTGCCCGAAAACGCCGCAATGTTTTCTGCGGCGGCAGAAATGCTGACGGATGCTTTGCTCATATCGTCCATGACTTTGGTCAGCCTGCCTGAGGATTCATTCAGGTTCGCCAGAATTTCCCCGACACGCTCTGCATTGTCAGTTGTTGTGAATTTATTGATATTCTCAAGCACAGTGGTGGCCTCTTTCAGCAAGTCCGGGGCATCGGCGATCAGGCCTTGCACCGTCGTGCTTTTCGAGGGTATTTCGGCGACACCCGTCAACGGGTCGATGGGAAGGCGCGGGTTTTCCTCGGTCCCGCCGTCAAGCCCGACAAATGCGACACCTGTCACGCCTTGGGAGGCCAAGGTCGCTTCGGTGCCCTGACGGATTGGGGTATTGGCAGAAACCTCGATCCGCACCCGAACCTTTGACGCGGCGGTTCGGTCAAGGGCGATTGTCAGCACCGTGCCTACATCAACGCCGTTGAACCGCACGGGGCTGGATTCTGCAAGGCCCGGCACCTGATCGAATAGAATGTCATATTGGGTGTAGGTCTTGTCGATCTGCACCTTTGCCAACCAAAGGAAAAACCCAAGCCCAGCAAAAATGGCAAAGATCGTGAATGCTCCGATGAGAACATAGCTCGCGCGGGTTTCCATGATCTATCCTGCTAAGGCAGCATGGGCACGAGGCCCGTGGAAATACGCATGGACCCAAGGGTCATCCACTGCAAGCATCTCTTTCATGGTCCCGGTCACCAGTACCTTGCCTCGCGCCAGAACCGCAATCCGCTCGCAGGTGGCGTGCAAAGTGTCCAGATCGTGTGTCACCAGAAAAACCGACAGGTTCAGCGCCTTGCGCAGCGTGCCAATCAACGCGTCGAACTCCGAGGCGGCAATCGGGTCAAGCCCGGCGGTCGGTTCATCCAAAAGCAGGATCTCAGGGTCCAGAGCCAAGGCACGGGCTAATCCGGCGCGCTTGCGCATGCCGCCCGACAGCTCTGACGGATACAAGTTTCCGGCCTTGGCGGGCAACCCAGCCATGGCAAGCTTCAAATCAGCAAGCGACCGGCGCGTTTGCGAAGACAGCTCTGCGTGCATTTTCAGAGGCACTTCGACGTTCTCTCGCACGGTCAACGCGGAAAACAGCGCCCCGCCCTGAAACATCACGCCCCAACGCGACCGTGTCGCCACCATGTCGCCTTTCAACACGTCAACCCCCAGAACTTTCACTGACCCGGCACTGGGTTTTTGCAGCCCAACGATACTGCGCAAAAGCACAGACTTGCCGGTCCCCGATGCCCCGACAACTCCCAGAACTTCGCCGCGCATCAGGTCAATATCCAGCCCGTTATGAACCACTGATTTGCCGAACTTGTTAACCAACCCACGCACCTCGATGACGGTTTGATCCGCCGTCATAGGCCGGCCGATGCGAACACAATCGAAAACGCCGCATCGACCAGAATGACCATGAAGATCGCCTGCACCACGGCGCGCGATGTCAAACGACCGAGGGATTCAGCATTGTTTTTGACCTGCATGCCCTGAAAACAACCCACTACGCTGATGATAAGTGCGAAGAAAGGTGCCTTCGCCAGCCCGACTAGAAAGTGGTTCACGTCGACATCAAGAAGACGGACCTGAAACATCCCAGGCGAAATCCCAAGTTCTTGCCACGCCATCAGTGCGCCGCCGAGTAAACCTGACAGATCAGCGATCAACCCAAGGACCGGCAACATGAATAGAAGCGCCAGAACGCGCGGCAAAACCAACACTTCGATTGGATCAAGGCCGAGCGTCCGCATCGCATCGACTTCTTCTTGCATCTTCATCGAGCCAATGGCTGCTGTAAAAGCCGAAGCCGACCTGCCTGCAACAATGATCGCAGTCAACAGAATCCCCAATTCACGCAATATCGAAATCGAGATGAGGTCGACGACATAAACCTCGGCCCCAAATTGCCGCAGTTGGTCCGCGCCCTGATAAGCAAGGACGATCCCGATAAGGAAAGACATCAACGCAACAATCGGCACTGCGTTTAGCCCGGTTTCCTGCATGTGGAAAACCATGGACGTAAACCGCAGCCGCCATGGGCGGATCAGGGTGAGGGCAAGCGCCACCACGACTTCGCCGAAAAAACCGACGATTTGCGCAAGATCGCGCAGTTCGCTGGTCGTCGTCCGTCCCAACCGGTCGATCCGTTCCAGCATTGCTAAATGGCGCGGGGTACGATTCGGCCTTTTTTCAGATGGCAGGGCCGCGCGCACCGTTTCCAGCAGTCCGGCCTGCGCGGGCGTCGCGCCGATGATTTCCGCGCCTGACCGGGCCGCGTTCGAAAGGATCAGCCATGCTCCAGCCGTATCCAGCGCCGTCACACCAGTTATGTCGATTACTTGGGGCGCGCCAAAATCGGATTGCAGGGCTGTAATCCGAGTGAGAACATAGTCACCCTCCAGCCTCTTGGCCGGGTCAACGCTGGAAGTATTCGATTTGGGTGACATCTGCGCTCCGTTGGTTGCTTATTGATACCGAGGTCATTTAGAAGCATTCGGCTTCCAAACTTGTATTCTCACGGGCCCACGATGGCTTGGTTACACCAAAACGCTTGGACAGATTTTTGGGATCATGGAGGCACTTGTCGGCACCTGCTGTTCGGTGCCGATTTCATTTAAGTGGCCCATAGTGGGTGGTTATCTCGCCATGGACGGCATAGGGCCACGCGTGAGTGTGAATAATAATCCAGTGCGGCACGCCCACCTCGCCTGAACCAAATCTGGCCTAGACCAAATCTGGCCAGAACCAAGACCGCTCCGAAATGCTCTTCAGGCTCTGCTCCGGCTACGCCCGTTTGATCAGACGTATCAGAAATAGAAGGATCACTGCTCCGATAGTAGAATGGACGATCGCGCTGGCGATGCCGCTACCGCTACCGCTACTCAGTCCCACCTTGGGCAAAATCAGACCAGCCACAAACGCGCCGACGATGCCGACGACGATGTTGCCAAGCAGGCCGAAGCCGTAGCCTTTGACAATCAGGCCAGCGAGCCAACCCGCCAAGGCGCCCACAAGAACTATGACTAAAAGACTTTCGAGAGCCATTTTGGATCCTTTCCAACAGGCATGAGATCCTACGAAAACTTAGGTATAAATCGCCTCGGGATCGTCGAGCCCCGCCGTCTATAGATAACTACGTGTATTTCACATGACTGGCAGCATGGATACCGGAATTGCGTCCGACTCCATGTCTTGCTTCCGCGCGACAGTGGGCCGAGTTTGGCAGGTGTGCGTCTGCGACCGTGGCGGACCGCAGTCGGCCCTAAACGGACGTTCGGGCCCAGTCTGTTGCTGCGGTGCGGCTTCACCGAACCGGTCGTTCGGGACTGGGCGCGGTATTGTCTTGGCCTTAATGTCGGGCACGCGGACAGAAGCAGCCGAGGCTGTTTTGCGGCAGATTATCTGCACCGGCTGCGTTCTTCCCTCTTCGATGTTACGCGCCGCGTTTCTTAAAATCTGAGGCGCCAGCTTGCCGAGCAAGATGTGAACGCCAAAAATCGGCGCTTCGCCCTTCTCTGCCAACTCGATGGCCCGCTGATACCCATGCAAATACTTCTTGCCAGTGTCAGTGACCTCGATGTCAGAAAAACCGGATCTTTTAAGAACAGTGACAGTATCCGACGGCCGCATCGGATAGGCTCCGCTACCGTCCACCGACCAGGGCAACGGATGATGCGGATTGCCAAGCCCCCTAGACCATGCTCCGTCAAGGCGAAGAACGCACCGGGCTTCAACACGCGATATGCCTCGCGAAAGAAAGCGTCTCGATCGGGAACATTCATCGTCACATGTTGCGTGTATCCGCCGTCGAACGTCTTGTCGGCGTAGGGCAATTTTTGCCCGTCACCCTGCTGGATCGTCACGGACTCCTTCATACCGACAAGCGCGATCAGGCGGTTTGCAGCATCAACGAAAGGAGCGGCGATGTCCAAGACATCAACTTTGCATCCGAAACGCTTTGCGAGAAATCGTGCCGGTCCGCCCAATCCACACCCGATATCTACAAGATGCTGCCCGGCCTTGATGGGCAGAGCATCCGCCAGCGCGACGGTGGCCGAAATTCCACATGCGTGAAAATGGTCGACCGGCGCCAGCTGTTCTATCGTCACGGTTTCTGGGTCTATGCCGGCGGCCTGCATGGCCTCAACGATACAAGAGTAAACGTCGCCAGATCCCCAATGATCCGAAACTGATTTTGCATCGGTCATGTTTTGCACCCCTTTTTGAGCGTCGACTATAGTTGAATACCGCTTTTTTGGACTCTGGCAGTTTCAAGTTGATGTTCAGATCGGGTTCCAAGCCGTCCTGCGGCGGCCCCGCGAGCAGCTTCTGGTGTCCGCGCCCACCGAACCGACGTGTGCGGCCCGGATCTGCCGCTCAGCCTGCGAAAGCGCCGTTGCCTTAGTATTGGTGCCTGTGCTGACTCTGGTGCTGGTCATCGGGCCGCCATTGCGGGCGTGACCGCACTGACGGGGGCGTTTTGCGGCAAACGGGGTGGAATCCGCGCGGCGATAATCACGCCAAGAATGATGCAAAGGCTCCCGATGCCCCGGACCAGACCTAGCGTTTCGCCCAAGACAAGTGCTGCGACAATTGCGCCGAACACGGCTTCGGCGCTCACCAGAATAGCGACGGTCGTCGCCGGGGCATGTTGCTGGGCGATGGCCATCAGGACGTAGGCAAAACCCTTTGACACCAGCCCCATGAGCAGGATCTCGGGCAGTGCGGTGGCAAGTGTTTGTAGCGCGGGCAGGCCGTATAGGGCGACGCTTGTACCAGTGCAGATCACGCCGCAGATGGCCAGTTGCGCGACCGTCATCAGCACCGGACGGTGCGTGCGCATGACGTAGTAGCCCACGGCCAGCGTCCAGATGGCAAATCCGCTGGCCGACAGAAGCGCCAGAAGATCACCGGAACTCAGGCCGCGCAAGCTTGCATCTGCCATCAGGAAGATCCCAAGCAGCGCCGCAAGGCTTGCGGGCCAGATTGCCGGATGCGGGCGCTGTGACAGGAAAGCCCATGCCAGGATCGGCGTCAGGACCGCGGCGGTGTTGACCAGAAAGCCCGCGTTGGTCACCGTGGTGAGCCCGTAGCCAAATTGCATGACCGTGGTCGCGAATGTGAACAGCAGCGATACCCCAAGCAACAACGGCAGCGACCCCTTCGCCGTTGGCCGCGCCCTGCGTCCTTCGCGCAACGCAAAGGGCAAAAGCACCGCCGCCCCAATCAGCGATGTGATTCCAGTGGCGGACCAGCCATCCAGATGCTCGAGGATCGTCTTTTGCGCAACATTTCCGATCCCCCAAGCAAAGGCGGCCAGAAGGGCGATGGCGGTGGCCTGGTTCGGGCTCATGTCGCCACCTGTTGGTTGGACATGGCGACGGTGGCCTCGGCTTTTTGCCGCAAACTGTCTACAAAAAACTGGCTCTCGGGTGCCGCGACAGAAGGGGCGAAAGCGGGTGCAGCCTTCGCTATGGCCTGTGTTAATTTGGTCGAGGTCATGATTATGCACTCCGTCAGAATTACGGTTATTGGTCAGGGCGCCGGAAACGCAGCAGATGGCAACGATTTCCCGACGGGTTTGAAAGCGGTGTGGTCGCCCTACTGGGCGCCCTGTCTGCGGGGGCTTTTCGGGTGCAGGGTGCCCGTAAGGGGCGTCTTCAGTGGGAGAGCGCTTCCCAGAAACTGCCGGGTGCATAAACTGGGATGGCGAAGCCAAAGGCCATGATCCGTGACCTCGACCCGCACAACACCTTCGTGCTCATATGCGGTAAAGTAGGTTTGCAGGGTGTCCGCCATATCCTTGGTAAAGTCTGCATAGGCCAGAGTTCTGATCATTGGAGGTTCGCCTTTCTGGATGAGATTGAGGGACCGGTCACGCGCTTAGGCTGGTGACCGGGCGACAGAAATCAGAACGGAAAGAGCCGCGACGGCGAATGCAAATCCGACCAAACGTCTGATCCAGATCGCGTGGGGCCATGCGTCGCCGCGGAAGATGCGAAGATCCATAGCAAGCGCTATCAGTGCGCTTCGGACGAAGGCGACACCACCGACTACACCGAAAATCAAGACCAGCTCGCCGAACGTGGGCACACGTGTCAAGGCAAGGAACTGGCTGGCAAAAAAGGCCCCGGTGATCGGATTGATGCTGGCAGTCACGAAGCCAAGCGTGAAGTCGGTGCGCCGCGCAGGCGGCAGGCTGCGTGTGCCGCTCCCGAACATCAGCTGAAAAGCCATGTACAAAAGCAGCATTGCGCCAGCGGCACGACCGGCACCATCCCAGCTTCCGACGGCAGGTATGGCGCTTGCCAACCAATAAATACCACCGGCAAGCGCAAGCGAACCGATCGTCACACCGTGACACATCGGCATTGCACCCCAAAAACCGCGTCGGAGCGCCACACTCGCGATGATCATGAGATTAGGGCCAGGCGTCATCAGGCAGAGCACGTAGCCGAGTGAAAAGAGGAGGACTGGGGAAAGCAGATCACTCATGCTTCTGTCCCTGTCGCCTTTGGCCCGGTCAGCAGAAGACTACAAAGTGCGCCTGCAACGGTGCTGTCCGTTGGCGTCAGGAAAGGCAGTTTCGGTGGGCGCGCGCTCATGGCGGACAGCCACGCCGAATTGCCTAGGCCGTCAAAATCGGACGGCAGCAATCGGATTCCATGTTCTGCCGAGGAGATTTCTTTGGTGATAAGCTCGTCGCTCAAGGAACGGTGCCGGAACGTACCACGCGGAAAGACATGGGTCATGCTGGGGACCTCCAAATGGGAAAGGCAAAGGGATCGGGGTGGAGGCAGGTCCATCCCGAAAACCAGGCGGAAAGTCAGTTGGCCAGGCGCGCCATTTTTTCGCGGGCGCCCTTGTCGCAGAGCAAAAAGCGGGAGCGACTTGTATGTGAATTGCTGGCGGTTCGCCGCGCGGCCCGGGCATCCGCGTCGGCGTGCAGCTTGTCCATGCAGTTGCTGACTTCGGCTCGGTAAACGCTGCGAAGTGCTGTGCAGTCGTCGGTGGTCTCGGTCAGAGGGCCCGCAAGCGAGCACGCATCAGCTGGCGTGGCCTTGACCGGGGTTTCGGCTAGGACCGGCCCCGATAGGGTGGCAAGTAGGAAAAGCGAAAGGGCAGAAAAGGTATTCATGGCAATAAACTCCAAAAAAGGGTGTTGGTGCCTTGCAGTTGAAACTGACCGGCCCCGACTGTGATGCGCTCGAACTGCCAGTGAAATCAGCCTGGCACTGGGTGCGTGATCGTTGCGTGAAGCCAGCGGTAAACTTTTGCGATGCCAGCTGCGAAAATCCGGCCGGCGCTGTTCATGCGCAGGCCACGGCGTAGTCACGGCTTGGAGGTTCTGGCCTGTTTGCGTCTGTCGATCGCGCAACAGCACATCTTGGCCACATGCGTTACCATCCTGGTCAGCGCCGTGGCCGTCTTCGGCACGGTGATCGCAGCGCTTCTTTTTGGCGAGACACTGGACATTTCGCAGGGCATCGGCAGTCTGTGCCTGATCCTTGGCATGGTCATTGCAGCAACGATTTCGGCACAACTGCCAAAGCCGCGTTCAGGTTTGGTCTCTGCTACCATGTGAGAAAACTTTGGTGCTAAAGCAGATTGTCGACGCATCCATTGTTGAAAGTTTGCTGCAAATGTGCGACTTTACGTGGGGGCATGTTTCCAGGACTGGCGTGAATGGCGCGATTTCAAGTCGACCTCTTGGGAAGATGTCGGGCCGTCCGGCTTTCCAACGGCCAAGAGGTTGCCTTTCGCACCCGCAAGACGCGATGCCTTCTTGGTCTCTTGCTGCTCAGTCCGAACTTCAGGATGAACCGTGAACAACTGGCCTCGCTTCTTTGGGATCCGGCGCCCGAAGAGCTTGCCCGGAGCAGTCTTCGGCAGTCCCTCAAGGAACTGCGCGAGGTGCTGCATGCTGATGGCGATGTCCTCGATACCGACCGCTTCACTGTTGGCCTGCGCGGCGAAGATTTTACGGTTGACGTGTTGCGGCTTCGCGAGTTGATCGCGGCTGCCACCCTTGACCAGAACGCGCTCCTTGCCGCTGCTGCCCTTTGGCAGGGCGAGCTTTTCGGCCCCGCCCAACCCAACGCGCCGGTGTTCGAGGCCTGGCTTCAGATCGAGCGCTCGAACCTGCGCTCGACCCTGACCATGGCCTTAACCGACCATCTGGAAAGACTGATCGCCACGGGTGCCTTCACCGACACCCGCGTTTCCGAGGAACTTGTTCGCATCGAACCCAGCCACGAGCTTGCCCATCAGTATTTGATGCGCTTTCATGCTCTGCGGGGCGACCAGTCGGCGGCCCTGCGTCAGTTCGCGCAACTGGAGAAGGCGTTGGCGGACGAGTTGGACAGCGAACCTAGCGAGGCATCGCACGACCTTTTGGTCGCGATCAAAAGCGGCGAGGTTTCGCTCCAGCGGCCGGCTGCGACACCGCCCCCAAGTGTCGCTTTCCCCTCACGCTCGGGCCCGCCACGGATCACTATCCGTCCGCCACTGACCCGGTATTCCGATACCAGCAAGGACTATCTTGGCGAAGGTTTCGCGTTCCTGGCCAAGGCCTGCCTGTCACGCTTTCGTTGCTGGATCGTCATTCCTTGGCCCGCGACCGGCTTTGACTCGGCCAGCGCGGTGGATTTCATCGCCGTTGGCCGCGCCATCGACGCCGACTTCGCGGTAGATTGCGTGCTGGACTGGCGCTCGCCGATGGGCAAGCTGTTCGTTTCGCTGATTGATTGCCGCGATGGCAGCGAGGTTTGGTCCAAGCTTTTTCCTGTGGCCGAAGCTGAGTTGCAGGAAATTAGCTCTTCCGTGGCCGGGGCGGTGGCGGCACACCTTGCCAGCCAGGTGAACCACATCGCCCTATTGCGCCACGCGCGCAGCATGCCGGGCAGTCCGGTGGCATATGACCTGTGGTTGCGTGGGCACCAGTTGTCCCGCCTCTGGACCACCGACGCCGACATTGAAGCCGAGGCGCTGTTCTTGCAGGCGATCAACTTGGATCCCGGCCTTGCGAGCGGCCATGCCAGCCTGGCCCAGATCCTGAGCAGCCGCAGCCTGGTCCGCCCCGGCTACCCCAACAGCAAGGACGATCGCCGGGCCGCCTTTCGCCATTCTCAGGATGCCCTCGCGCTCGATCCCCACAATTCGCTCTGTCATATCAGTGTGGCGTGGAACTGGCTGATTGCGAAATCACCCGAGCGGGCAAATTCGCATTTCCGAATGGCCGTCGACCTGAACCCGCATGATTCCGACACGCTGATGGCCGCTGCTTGCGGCCTTGCGTTCCTGGGCCACATCGACGACGCGCGCAGTCTCGCCGCCCTGGCAGTGCAGTTAAATCCAATCTATCCGGAGTATTACTCGGATTACCTCTCTATGATCCACTTCATGCGTGGCGACTTTCAGGCGACAATCCTGGCAGTAGAAAAATGCAGCGACGGTTTCCCCGACCGCGCGGTGGTCGCTGCGGCCTCTTGGGCGCACCTTGGATGCCCGGCCGAGGCGGCGGCGGCCTATCGCTATTTCGTTGCACTGACCACGTCGAAGTGGGAGGGGCCACACCCCGCCGATGACGACAGCTTGGAAGAATGGATCATGGACGTGCTGCCGATCCAATGGCCCAAGGGCCGGCAGCGGCTTATCGACGGCCTTCGGCTGTCCCGCGAGATGGCAGAAGAAGCGTTGGCTGGCTAAGGCTTAGCGGCACTTGCGCATAAAGTATCGCGCCAGCAGAATCGGAAGCTTTGCCGGGCCTTGCCCGTATCCTTTTTCGTCCTCAATCTGATCAGGGTCGAAACCTTCCAGCACGCCCTTCCACGGAATTCGGACGTGCATCGTGTCCTCGGTGTCATAGACCGGCACCAGCTTGAGACTTTCAGGAATCTCGCCATTCGGGCCAGCGTCGGGTCCTCTGTATTCGTAGCCGGCCTCGAACAGCCATCCCTTGGGGTTGGCCTTGAACGATTTCCACTCGGACCCCTCACTTTCATCGCCGACATCCTCGATCAAATCCATGATCTTCTTGCCGGTGTCGCGCTGGTCGGTCAGCGTACTGCTTTTAAGAAAAAAGAATCCCACCAATTCGCATTTCTCCTCATGTCTAGTGCCGGTCGTCAACATCTGTGGGCCCACTATTCGCGCCTTGCGTGAAGCCAGCGTGAAATGCCGGGAGCGGACAGGAATCGTCACTTGATCGTTTAGGCAGGCAGGCGCCCTATAGCAATTATGCGCCACAGCCAGATCGACATAGTCGCCCAGCTCATCCGCGCCCTTGCGCAGGACTTCCAGCTTCACCCATTGGATGAACCGGACCGGCCCGTCTTCCTTGCCGTCGCCTGCCCTTTGTATAATGGGGTGACCGGACAAAAGCCGCGCTTGCCCGCAGGGCGTGGCCTTACCCCGCAGCATGCCCTTCTGTCCACCGGGGCTGAAGCGCTTGAGCTGCGCGCCAGCCTTGCTCACCATCACTTGCCCGCCTTAGACGAACTGCCGCGCAAACACGGGCTGGCCACGGTCTCGGCGCGCGATCTTCTGACCGGGCAATCCTCGCCCTTCATCGCACAGGAGGTTTGGCTAGACTGCGCCGCCGTTTTGGGTGAAGCCCTTGTCACCGACGCCACCTCCATCGGCTGTGCCGTTGGGCGCACCCGGAACCACGCTATCGAAACCGCCCTATGGGAGTGCATCGAGAGAGACGCACTGGCGCTTTGGTGGCACGGCGGATCGCAACCCCGCCCGCTGCCAGTCGAGGTGATCGACCGTCTGCAACCCCGCCTCTATTGGTGGCTGGCAAGGCGTGACAGGGTCACCCGCCTTCTAGACCTGACAACCGACATCGGACTGCCGGTCGCAGCGGCGGTCTCGTCTGATGAAAGCGGCCGCCTTGTCGCGGTAGGCGCTGCCGCCCGGCCGCAGATGGCCGATGCCGCCCTCGCCGCTGTGACCGAGATGGTGCAGACCGAGGTGGCGATGGACGACGCCCGGGCAGGCGGCGACCCCGATGTTCTGGCTTGGGACGCCTGCGCCTCTACCGACCTGCAACTGCAGTTTCACCCGGTTGAAGCCCAGCTCCCTGCGGCACCCGGCGATCTGCTCCAGCGGCTGGCTGATCTTGGGCTTCACGCATTCGCCGTCGACATGACCCTGCCCGACGATCCACTACCCAGCATGCGGGTTCTGGTGCCGGGGCTTTGCGCCATGGCAGGGCGGACTGACACTGACCGCTTTCGCCGCCTTTGCCCTAACGCGGGGCTGTCCCAACCTGAACCCTACTAGGCCAAGGAGCCGCCATGTGCGCCATCCAAGTCTCGCATGACCTTGAAGACGGCACCGAAGCCACCGCGCCCGGCTTCGGCGCATCCCGTTCACGGTCGCCTTTCTCCTATCTTTTTCCCGATCTTGCCGATGCGGCGGACGCCGGCCGCTTCACCGACACCGGTGATGAGGGCACGATCCAGCGCCTGAAGGATTTCGAGAAGGCCAGCCGTCTGCCAAACTTTCAGGTTCCGTCGCCAGTGCTGACCCTCGATCTGCCCGCCGCCTATACCTACTTCGGCCAATTTATGAATCATGACATCTCGGCCCCCGTCGGTGGGCTGCTTCAGAACGTGGACGAGGTGCGCCCGCTTGGCATCGTCGGCACCGTCGATCCTGCGGGCCTTGGCAAGGACTGGCGCGCCGACGTGGCCACGATCCTGCGGCATTTCGTAAATGAACACGCTCGCCCTTTGACGCTCGCCAGCCTCTGCGGCGATGGTCCGGGCAGCGATGACCGTGAGGTCAAGGCTCTTTACGAGCCGGACGGCAGCTTTCGCCTCGCCAAGGCGTACCGTGTCCCGGATTCTATCCTTGAAGAGTCAACCAAGTTCCCCGATGCCGCCGTTCACCTGAAAGCCCCCGACATCCCGCGCGAGGGTCGGCTGGCTCTGATCGCCGATCGGCGGAACGACGGAAACCTGATCCTCAGCCAGATGCACCTTGCGTTCCTGATGTTCCACAACAAGGCCTTGGAGGCGCTGAAGGCGCAGGGAACCACGGCAGATATTTTTACCAAGGCGCGCCAGTTGGTTACGCGGCACTACCACTGGTTGATCTTGAACGACTTCCTGCCCTCGCTTCTCTCGCAAACCGTGCTTGCGCAACCCCTGTCGCAATGGAAGTCCCGCACGCTGCCCGCCGGGACCGTCCCGATGGAGTTTACCACCGCCGCCTTCCGCTTTGGCCACTCCATGGTTGGCCGCAGCTATGACTTCAACGTCAACTTTGGCCGGGGCGGGCTGGTTGAGAAGCGGGCCACGCTACAGCAGCTTTTGACCTTCACCTCGGAACGCCGAATGGGCGACCCGCTGGGCAGAATCCCGCAGTTGCCAGATCATTGGGTGATCGAATGGGACCGGCTTACCCGCACCCAGCCCCCCGGTGACGCCGAAGGCGCCTCGGGTCAGGCGGAACGGATAGACCTCGACTTCGCGCCCGACATGCTGAATGTAGCAGGCAACTCGCAGGTGCTTAAGCACGGCTCAATCTTCTTTCGCAACCTTCTGCGCGGCTTCCACCGGCGGATCCCCTTTGGTCAGGTCCTCGCCCAGGCTTGCGGGGTCCCCCTCCTGTCGCGAGAGCAGCTGAGGGCCGCCATGCCGCAGCACCGGCCGCCCGAAGGCCCCTACACCAGCCCCGCAGACGCCGCCGATGCATTGGGACTGCTCGATCAAACGCCTGCGTGGCTGTACTTTCTGTGCGAGGCGCAGATGCTGGAGCAAGGCAAGCGCGTCGGCCCGACCGCCAGCCAGATCATCGCCGATACGGTCGTCAGCCTGATGCGGAACGACCCGTCCTCGATCCTGCGCGACAAGGACGGCACTTGGCACCCACGCGACAGCCTGTTGCAGGATTTGTCTGGCAAGCCGATAGACTCCTTGCGCACATTTCTGCTCTTCTCAAGTCATGACCCCTAGTAGTCCAGCTGGCAACCCGTGCAACCGCACATCGCTACAGGAGGCCCCACGTCGGTAAGCGCCCGGCCAAATGATGTCGCCTGCTGCGGCGTCCAATCGGCGTAGCGTCCACCTAAAGCATTGACCGTCGATCAGGCTAATGACCGCTTTCCGCCCTTGACGTCGATCTAGCTGGGCGTGGCCGTGTTCGGCACATTTAGGGCATATTGGGCGTAATCGAGGGATGGCATCTTCCTGTAAAGTTCCACGCTGAAAATACCTCCGCCCTCGTTGTCGCCGGAAAGAGGCAAAGTGGCAAAGTTTTAGCCTGCCCGTGGCAGGTCTATCCCGCCACTTGCGTGGCAAACTTTTGCACTGCCTTCCTCACAGATGGCGAGAATTCAGGTGGCCGTGTCCGACCATGAAGTTTGCCCAAAATTTCCATTGCTAGGAGAAAAAGTTCCTGTTACCTATTACGAAACACAATCAGGAAATCTAGTTGGAACTCAGCTTCTCGGATGCCAAGGTCCGGAACCTCTGCTGCACACGAAGCATACTTGTCGCCACGTTCGGCGCCGTTCTCGCGCGGAAGATCTGCTGCCGACTTGCGCTCTTGTCTGCTGCACCGTCGCTCGCTGATGTTCCCGTGGACTTTCCGGTGGCTCTCGCTGCTGCGGATGCTCAGGGGCGTTTTTCCGTCGCCCTTGGTCAAAGCCACCACATTCTGTTCCAGGCAATGCCTATGGAGGGCGCAAAAATGTCAGACCTATCGCATATCTCGAAAGTGCAAATCATCGACCTATTTTCCACGTCCGAACCCGAGGCGCGCCAGTCATGACGAGCCCGACGGTGTCTCATGCCTACCATCCGGATTACGCCTCTCCTCCTGGCGATCTGGTGTCGGAGTACCTCGAAGAACTGGGCATATCTGCGCGCGAGCTTGCGCGGCGTTGTGGACGGTCTGGCAAGTTGATGGCGGAGATCGTCAGCGGCAAGGCGCCGCTTGAACCTGCGACAGCACTTCAGCTGGAGCGGGTTCTTGACGTGCCTGCCGCGATCTGGAGCAACATGGAAGCCGCCTATCAGTTGCATCAAGCCCGGGCTGCTGACAGTGAAGGCCTTGCCGCCAGTTATGACTGGGCCAAGGCATTTCCAATCAAAGACCTCGCGGCGCGCGGCCATCTCAAACAACTGCAGGGTAAAGCAGACCAAGTACTGGAAGTGCTTCGATTTTTTGGCGTCGGAGGGGTCTTGCCCTGCGAGGACAAGATTGACGAGCTTTTGCAAGTCGACTATCGGACCTCGCCGACATTCGACAATAACCAATGGGCGCTCGCTGCGTGGCTGCGCATCGGTGAACGCCGCGCTGAAGCAATCGAATGTAAGGACTATGACCGCGAAGCGTTCCTCACGGCACTTCGCGACATTCGCGCCCTCACGCTGATCCCGATCAACGAAGCATTGCAAGAGATCGAAGCGAAGTGTGCCGCGGCCGGAGTTGCTTTTGTTCTGGAGCCGGCATTGCCCAATACACGGGCAAGCGGCGTGTCGCGCTGGCTGACCCCGCGCAAAGGGCTTATCCAGCAAAGCTTCAGGCACAAGTCGGGTGACCACTTCTGGTTCACCTTCTTTCATGAATGTGCCCACCTCCTCCTGCATAGCCGCAAGACGATCTTCATTGACATGATGAAGGGCAACGGCAGTGCCGGACCAAAGGAAGAAGCCGAGGCGAACACCTGGGCCGCCGACTTTCTGGTGCCGTCCGCCGCGATGCGGGCGTTTCGATTGACCTTTACTCAGACGGAAGCGGAAGTCCGCAGGTTTGCCCAGTCGTTGGGTATCGCACCGGGGATTGTCGTCGGGCAATTGCAGCACAACAGGGTCATTCCATTTGGCGCGCTGAACCAGCTGAAAGACTACTATTCGACGGATGGTTGAAATCTGAGGTGTGATAGGTTCTACCATAGAAAATTAAATACGGCACGCGACACGTAACACATATTGACTAGAGACTCTTTTTGCCTTCAAGATTGCGTGGGGCGATTCCGTCACTGCGACGGCCAGCCATCACACTTTGAAAGAAGGCTGCCGCCATGACCCAAACGATCGAAATGATTGCCCCGCAGGATTTGCGGCCTTGGGCAAAGAACGCCCGTACTCATTCCAAAAAGCAGATCCGCCAGATTGCGGCATCGATCCGCACATTTGGCTTCACCAACCCGGTGCTGATTGATCAAGCGGGCACAATTCTCGCGGGCCATGGCAGGGTGCTGGCTGCAATCGAGATCGGCACGGGCCAGGTGCCCTGCATCCGCATCGAGCACATGACGGAGGCCGAGAAGCGGGCCTATGTCATTGCCGACAACAAGCTCGCGCTCAATGCGGGGTGGGATGAAGAGATGTTGGCGCAGGAGTTGCAGGGTCTTCTTGCCATGGAAGATATTGGCTTCGACATCGGTGTAATCGGGTTTGATGTCGCCGAAATCGATACGCTGGTCGAAGGCTTAAATCCGGAAGAGGCGGGCGATCCGGAGGATGACGACGTGCCGGACATTGCGCCACGCCGCGTTAACCTCGGTGATGTTTGGCAATTGGGAACACATCGTCTTGCCTGCGGGGATGCACTTGATGCGCGTGTCGTGTCAGGTCTGATGGAGGATGAGCTTGCCCGGATGATCTTCTCCGATCCGCCCTATAATGTGAAAATTGACGGTCATGTCGGTGGGTCAGGCAAGATCAAGCATCGTGAGTTCGCAATGGCCGCGGGTGAGATGACCGCACCTGAATTTACCACATTCCTCACCACAGCCTTCCGCAATATGGCTGATCACAGCCTCGACGGATCAATCCACTATCTGTGCATGGACTGGCGCCATATGGGCGAAATGTTGGCGGCCGGGCATGCGGTATATGACGAATTGAAGAACCTGATAGTCTGGGCCAAGGATAACGGCGGCATGGGGACCTTCTACCGTTCGCGCCATGAGTTGATCTTTGCGTTCAAGAAAGGCAGTGCTGCGCATGTGAACAGCTTCGAACTCGGTCAGCATGGCCGTTACCGTACGAACGTTTGGAACTACCGCGGTGTCAACACGATGCGCGCCGGGCGCATGGATGAGCTGAAGCTGCATCCGACCGTGAAGCCGGTGCAAATGATCGTCGATGCCATCAAGGACGTATCTGGTCGCGGCGAGATTGTCCTGGATGTGTTTGGCGGATCGGGTTCAACCCTGATTGCGGCAGAGAAGACCGGTCGGAAAGCGCGGCTGATCGAATTGGATCCGATCTACTGCGACCGGATCCTGACCCGGTGGGAACATCTGGCGAAGGACGGTGCCATGCAACTTGTGTGTGGCTGGCCACGGGCGGTTGATCGGTTTGTCACCGATGCACTTGACGCCGCCGAATGACGCGCAGCCGCAAAACAGGTGCGCACGGACCGCGGCCTGGCCAGCTGGGCGCACTCGCCGCAGGGGCAAGCTATGATGTCGGATATGCTAAGCCGCCAGAGGGTTCAAAGTTCCGCAAAGGCCAGTCGGGAAATCCGCGTGGCAGGCCGAAAGGGGCAAGAAACAAGCTGCCCGCCCTGCACGAAGAGCGGATGAAAGCGATCATCCTGGAGGAAGCTTACCGGACGATCACGGTACGCGATGGGCTGCGCAACGTCACGGTGCCGATTGCGCGGGCCGTTCTGCGCTCTTTGGCGGTCAATGCGGTCAAGGGCCAGTACCGGTCGCAAAGGCTTTTTGCCGAACTTTTGGCTGGCGTGGAATCGTCCAACCGTGCGCTTCATGACGAGTGGTTGGATATTGCGGTGGACTACAAGGTTGGCTGGGAGATTGAGTTGGACCGTCGAAAGCGGCTCGGGATCATCGATGCGCCCGAACCCTTGCCGCATCCCGACCATATCGTGTTTGACAACCGGACCGGAATGGTGCGGATCAGCGGTCCGTCGACGCGAGAAGAAAAGGCTGAATGGGATCATTGGCAGAACCGCAAAGATGATTTTGAGGCCGAACTGAACGAACTGCGCCAGATGCTCGGCGAGGAAGTCGATGAAGGCTACAGCGCGTTTCTAATGGAAGAGGTCGGGCGCACGAAAAAGGTGCTCGGGACCATCACGCTCGCACTTAAAATGCTGGCCTCGAAATATGCTGGGTGAACGGGACGTTCAAACCACTGCATAATGTGGCGCCACCGGGTAGAGAGGAGAGTAGAACAACACCGTCGTTTGCGGCAACCGACAGCACGGAGTATATTTTTCGTGTTGCCGGGCGCTCAATGCGTTCTATTTTTGTTCTATGAAAGAATGGCCTCATACGATCCCAAGTGATCTGTTGGCGAAACTCAACGAGTTGGCCGAAATGCGCTATACATTGTGCGAACAAGACCGCTGGGGTGTCATCCGAGATTGGTTGGTCCGGTGTTCAGTAGAACCGCCACGCAACTTGGCGAAATCGGCTAAAGAAGATCGCCGCGAGTGAGTTCCGTTGTCTGGTTGGTTGAACTTCGCCTTTTGGCAGATACCTCGCCACTGTCATCCCAAGCCTGCTTCAAGAGTGTGTTTCGGCGTGCAATCTTGACCCCTTAGAAGGGGTGATCGGCGTTCAATTTTGACCCCCCTTTAGTTTTGGCAGACCGTTCGTTGGAGGTCAGCGGACGGAGGGGGAGATGAAGCGGGTGGATACGATTGCCCGGGTCCGGTGGGTTTTTCACATTCAAGGCTGGTCGATGAAGAGGATCGCTCGGGACCTGTATGTCTCGCGCAGTACCCACGCACCCGGATTTGCTGAACCGCGTCACGCTTGAACTCGTCGCTGTAGTTGCTCGTCCCCATCTCGGCCTTCTTGCCTCAAAGTTAGGGGGCAATGCGTCTACATATCTAGGGGCTATTCACTCGGACGTGTTGCGACGCGCGCGCCAATACGCCGCCTTCGCAGTCGGGTCCGGGACGGGCGAGTGGGCCCGCGCCTTCGCGCAGCTGCGTCACCTCGCCGACGTCCCTGCAATCTTGGTAATGCGCCTGCTCCAGGCCCGCGAGGTTCACCAGACGCTGAGCGATCCGGGCGTGTTTACAGAATGAAATCATTCTGCGTCAGCGCCGCGTGGTTTGACAGTTCCAGAGTGAATTCGGCCACGCCGTCGCCATTCTGGTCGCCGCTCAAAAGACCAGTTGCGCGCACATAGCGCAACTCGCCCGCAGTATTGCTGAACGCGGCGCCACCAATGAAGGTGAAAGCCTGATCGAAGATGGCCCCCAGATTGGCGTCCAACACCGACAAGTCGATCTTGTCGACCCCGGCCTTGAAGTCGGTGATCGTCTCACCTGCTGCGATTTCGCTGCGGCCTTTGAATACAA
>JBBQZP010000050.1:0-19713 GCA_038207585.1 Rhodobacterales bacterium
CGTCAGCGTCGGCCACCGTCCAGACCCGTCCGTCCGGGTTGTTGGGGTGAACGATGACTTTTGCCGCACCTGCGCCTGCGGCCCACCCCGCTGCACGGAAGGCGCGGGCATGTTCGTTGTAGGTTGGCCCCGGAATGTCGACCAATCCGGGGGGGGCAACATAGGGCAACCGCGCGATCAGCGCCGAGGCGCCGGGGGCCGCAAGCACCTCAGCTTCGTCGGGAACTGACCAGAACGCCCGCGCCGCAACCTCCAGATCATCCGTTGCGCGCTGGTCGGGCAGGGCGGTCCAGGCATCGGCGGGCCAGTCCGGCAGGGGGTAGGGCTGTGGGTTGATGCCGGTGGAAAGGTCAATCCAGTCTGACCGCCCCCCCCCGAATCGGTTCGCCGCTGCGTCAATTCCGCCGCCGTGATCCGGGCGCACGGGGGATTTTTCGGCTGAGTCTGCTGTCATTTCATCCAACTGGCGCATGTTTCGCACAGAAAGCCTGAATCTCGCGGCCATGCAACCGGGCAGATGAATTTGCTGGATTTCAGGCCCGACAACCGAAGGATCATTGCGGCTGTCCGAAAATGCTGCGCAGCGAAAATGCAATGAAACAAAGTGCTTCGCATTTGCGGTCAGGGCTATTTTCGGCTACCGCTCCGGTTTGCGAGCTCATATGGAATGTGCATATTGAAGCGCCGAACGATCGGGTGCCGGGCGCAATTCGCCCGCTTGAGCGTATTGTTTACAAGAACATGCCTTGATTTTAACGATTTCCGAGCGAGACTTGTGAAAGGTGCAACCTGAGAGCGCCGGGGGAACGGACATGCTGGAATTTCTGCCACGGGAAGTACGTGAAGGGCTTGAGATGGCGCGGATGCGTGACTTAAAGCGCCGGTCGCGTTTGCGGGTTGAACTTGGCGGGCAAGTTTTCCCAATCCTGCGGTTCTGGCACGATGGCTTTGCGCTGGATGCCGAACGCGCGCCGCACCTGCGGGGCCGGGTCGATGTGTTTGACGGAACGCGGCATGTGTTTGAATGTCTGATCGTGGCCTCTACGATTGAGAATGGGCAGCTTGTCTGCGATTTCAAACGCTCGACCCCGGTGACAGATACCGCACCGCTGGATTTCTGGCGCGATGAGAATGCGCCTGTGGGCTATCTTCCGCGCGCCTGATCAGATGTCGCGCAGGGTGCGGGCCGTGGTCTGCAAGGCCCCGAACGCGCGAAACCGGGCGTCGTGCAATTGTGCAATCGGTCCGGTCGCCGGGCTGTAGCTGCGATCAACAGATGACATTGCGGACATCGCGTCGGTCAGGACCGGGAACGCACCACCTGCCACTGCCCCCAGCATCGCCGACCCCAGAAGAACCGGCTCGGATGCGCGGGTGGCCATCACCGACAACCCGGTTGCATCGGCAAGAAGCTGGCGGATCAGATCATGCTGGCCTGCCCCGCCGCTGATCATGATGCGGCTTACCGGGGCAGCGTGTGCGGCCTGAACCTCGACGATCTGGCGCAAACCATACGCAACCCCGCAAAGGCTTGCGATATAAAGCGCGACAAGGCTTTCCAGATCGTCCTGCATGCCCAGACCGGCGATCACGGCGCGGGCGTCCGGGTCGGCAAAGGGTGCGCGGTTGCCGAGAAACTCGGGCAGAACATGCAGACCGCGCGCCAGTTCAACGACATCAGAGGCAGATGTGACCATCTGCATCGCACGGTCAGCAAGCCAGACGGGCAGAGGCCGCGCCCCGGCCAGATCGCGCGCCATTTGCGCTGCCGGGTGCATTGCGATCAGCCGGTCAATGGCGGCCCCGGCCGCTGATTGCCCGCCTTCGTTCAGCCAAAGCCCAGGAGCCATCGCTGAATAATAAGGGCCCCAGACCCCCGGCATGAATGTCGGCTTTACCGTCGAGGTCATGGTACAGGACGAAGTGCCAAAAACGTAGGCCATCGCGCCGACTGGCCCGGCGTCGCTTGACCCGACAGTGCCGATGCCGCCGGCATGCGCATCAATCAGGCCTGCGGCTACCGGCGTGCCAGCGGGCAAGCCAAGGTCAGCCGCCGCCGTGGGGGTAAGCCCGCGGCCCAAGGCTGTTCCCGCATCGACAATTTCGGTGCCAATGCGGACAAAATCCTCATCCGCCAGCACGCCAAGCCCAACCGCGCGGAAATAGCCCGCATCCCAGCGCTTTTCGTGCGCAAGATAGGTCCATTTGCAGGTCACAGTGCAAACGGACCGCGCCAGACTGCCCGTAGATTTCCATGTCAGAAAATCTGCAAGATCGAGGAATTGCCACGCCTTGGCGAAAGTATCCGGGCGATGTTCGGCGAGCCAGAGCAGCTTAGGTGTCTGCATTTCGGGTGAGATAACGCCGCCCACATAGCGCAACACGTCGTGACCCATTGCGTTGATCCGGCGCGCCTGATCGGTGGCGCGGTGATCCATCCACACGATCACATCGCGCGTGGGGTCTTCGGAGGGCCCAACGGGCAAGGGCTGGCCGCCCGCCCCCAGCACCACAAGCGAACAGGTGGCGTCAAACCCTATTCCGCCGATCCGGTCCGGATCAACGCCCGAGGCTTGCAGAGCCGCCCGCACCGAAGCGCAGACCGATTGCCATATGTTGGTGCTGGAATGTTCAACAATCGACCCGGCTTCGCGATAGATCGCAATGTCGGTTTTCGCAGACCCCAGCATTTCCCCCGCCGCATCGAATACACCGGCACGTGCACTGCCGGTGCCGACGTCGATGCCGATGAAGGAGCGGGGCGTCATCTATTGCAGATCGGCAAAGGCCGTTTGCAGGCGCGACACGGCCTCGATCACCTGCGCCCTAGGTGCTGCAAGGTTGAAGCGCAGGAATGTCTCACCCCCGGCCCCGAAGGGTGCGCCGTGGTTGGCTGCGATTTTCGCGCCTTGTTCCACCCGCGCCGTGAACTCGGTCGGGGCCATTCCAGTGCCGGAAAAATCGACCCATGCAAGATAGGTCGCCTGCAGCGACATAGAACGCAAACCGGGAATGGCATTGACCCCGGCATCGAAGACTTTCCGGTTTTCATCAAGATACTGCGCAACGGCATCGACCCATGCGGCCCCCTCGGGCGAATAGGCGGCGGTGGCCATGAACATGCCGAAAGAGTTTGGAGAAATGCCCATTGCGTTCATTTTCGCTGCGAATTTGCTGCGCAGCGAAACATCGGGAATGATGACGTTGCCGGAATGACACCCGGCGATGTTGAAGGTCTTGGTCGTGGCGGTCATCATCACCAATCTGTCAAGGATGTCGGGTGCTGCCAATGCCATGACCGTATGTTTTGCGCCCGGCATGACAAGATCGTGGTGAATCTCGTCCGACACCAGAATAAGGCCGTGGCGCTTGCAGAAATCGGCCACGCCGCGCAATTCGTCCCTGGTCCAGACCCGGCCACCGGGATTGTGCGGTGAACACAGGATCATCATCTTTTCGCGGCCAGTGATCTGGGCATCCCAGGCCGCGAAATCCATCTCATACTGCCCGGCGTTCTGCGAAAGCCTGCATTCCAGAACCTCGCGCCCTGCTGCTTTGATGACGCGGGCGAAGGCGTGATAGACCGGGGTCATCAGGATCACCCCGTCTCCGGGCGCGGTAAAGGTGTCGACGCACATCGCGGTGCCATGGACCAATCCGTGAGTCGTGAAGATCGAGGTTGCGTCTACCTCCCAGCCATGGCGTGTGCGCATCCACCAGCGGATAGCGTCCAGATAAGCCGTGTCATCGCCGAAATAGCCGTAAAGACCGTGCGCGGCCATGTCTTCGACCGCTTTTTGCACGCAGTGCGGCGGGCGAAATTCCATGTCGGCAACCCACATGGCGAGGCCACCGTCCGCCGGCACGCCAAACATCTTTTCCATCATGTCCCATTTGACGGAATGGGTGTTGATCCGGTTGATCTGTTCATCGAAATTCATCAGGAGCCTCGGTCAGCGTGGATTCAGGCGGAAGTTACGGTATTTCGAAGGTTTATGGAAGGATAGTCCGAATAAGATTGAATATATGGAATAATGTTGCGATATTAGTATATAAATCAGAATATTCTTCATAAGAAAGGCGCCATTGTGGTGCTCCGACGGGTTTTCCGTTCCTGACCGCATATCACACCATTGCACAGGGCCGTGCCATCCCTTAAATCGCACGGCCATGATACGCCCGATCCTATATCATCCAGACCCGCGCCTGAAAAAGCGCTGTGACCCCGTGGCCGAGGTCACGTCCGACCTTGGCGCGCTGGCCGAGGATATGTTGCAAACCATGTATGATGCGCCTGGCGTCGGTCTGGCCGCGCCGCAGGTTGGCATCACGCGGCGGCTGATTGTGATGGATTGCGTGAAAGACCCCGAGGCGCTTGCCCGCCCGATGGTGCTGTTCAACCCCGAAATCACCTTTGCCTCTGAAGATCTGAACACCTATGAAGAGGGCTGTTTGTCGATCCCCGAGCATTACGGCGATGTCGCGCGCCCGGCCGAGGTGCGTGTGCGCTGGATGGGGCTGGATGGCAAGATGGCCGAGGATCAGTTTTCCGGTCTTTGGGCGACGTGTGTGCAGCACGAGATCGACCATCTGGAGGGCAAGTTGTTCATTGATTATCTGGGGCCGCTGCGGCGGCAGATGATCACTCGCAAGATGGAAAAGCTGAAGCGCGAACTGGCGCGGGGCAAAGACTGATGGCGGTGCGGGCTTGCCTTGCCTGGCCCGACCGGCGTTTGCGGATGGTGGCTGAGCCGGTGGCGGAAATCACGCCTGCGCTACGCAGCATCTGGGCCGACATGGTTGACACGATGGAGGCGATGCCGGGCGTCGGTCTGGCTGCTGTGCAAATCGGTGTAATGCAGGCGCTGGCGGTTGTGGATGCGTCGGAAAGCCGGGGTCAGGCGGTCTTGATGGCCAATCCGGTGATGCTGCACGCAAGCGCGAAACTGCGCGAGCATGAGGAAGCAAGCCCAAACCTGCCCGGCGTTTCTGCCGTGGTTTCAAGGCCAAGGGGTGTCACGGTGCAGTTTCTGAACGCGGAAGGTGTGGTGGAGGAGCGTGATTTCGTTGGCCTTTGGGCGACATCGGTTCAGCATCAGATCGACCATCTTTCGGGGAAGCTTTATTTCGATCATCTGAGCACGCTGCGCAGAAAAATGCTGATCGCAAGGTCCGCGAAACAGCGACGCTAACTTTGAAATAATTTTTCATAATTTTGCCTGAAGGGGACTCGCTGAAAATGAAAATCGTTTTCATGGGAACGCCGGAGTTCTCGGTTCCAATCCTGGAGTCCCTTGCCGACCGGCATAAGATTGTTGCCGTCTATTCGCAGCCGCCACGTCCGGCGGGGCGGGGCAAGGCGTTGCGCGTCAGCCCGGTTCAGGCGCGGGCCGAGGCGTTGGGTCTGCCGGTGCGTCACCCGGCCCGTCTGCGCTATGCGGCGGCGCAGGCGGAATTTGCGGCTTTGAACGCCGATATCGCGGTGGTCGTGGCATACGGACTGATCCTGCCGCAAGCGGTTCTGGACGCGCCGCGCTACGGCTGTCTGAACATCCACGCCTCGCTTTTGCCACGCTGGCGGGGGGCGGCGCCGATCCACCGGGCCATCATGGCGGGCGATGCGGAAACCGGCATTTGCATCATGCAGATGGAGGCGGGGCTTGATACCGGCCCGGTGCTTTTGCGCAAGTCTACTCCGATTGATGCGGCTGATACGACGCAGGATCTGCACGACCGGCTGGCACAGATGGGAGCCGGGGCAATTCTTGAGGCGCTGGACCGTCTGCCCGATCTGAAGCCAGTGCCGCAGCCGACCGAAGGCGTGACCTATGCCGCCAAGATCGACAAAGCCGAAGCCCGCATCGACTGGACCCGCCGTGCGGTTGAGGTGGACCGTCTGATCCGCGGGTTGTCGCCCTTTCCGGGGGCATGGTGCGAGATTGCGGGCGAGCGGGTGAAACTGCTGCGATCCACCCTTGCTGAAGGTCGGGGCGCACCAGGTCAGGTTCTGAGCGGTTTCGACATAGCCTGCGGCACGGGGGCGGTGCGGGTGACGCAGGTTCAACGCGAAGGCAAACGCGCGGCCCCCGCAGACGAAGTGTTGCGCGGTATGACCCTGCCGGACCGGCTGACCTGACTCTATTGCGCGAACCTTTTCACGAGGTCCTTCAGTTTGCCGCGATTTCCGCCTGAGGGGGTCCACAGATGCTGGCCCTGCCACGCGGCGAACAAACCCGATGCGGCATCCGCTGCCTTGGGTCCGCCGCCCATCCGCGCCGCCAGTCCCGATTCAACTGCAGCGCGCCAGACAGTTGCCCTTTCGCGCAGCCGCGCGTCACGGAATGTGGCGGCCAGAATGGCAGCGTCCGGGCCGCAATCATCCAACTCTTTCAGGAATGACAGCGCACCCTTGGGCGATTGCGGGGCGGATTGGCCCGCCGCCAATACGCGAGCATAAAGTCGCGCCCATTCCGCTTCAAGTGCGGCGAAAACCATGCCGTCGCGGGTGCGGAAACGCTGGGCGAGCGTTGCCTGTGCCAGCCCGGTTGCGCGCGCGACCGACGCAAAGGACACGGCCTTGTCGCCGCCCGCCGTCAACAGGTGACAGATGGCTTTGAAAATCTGGTCGTCAGGGATGAGCTTGGTGCGCGGCATGCGTCAAGCGTAACCGAACGGTTGTTCATGTAAAGCCTTAGCCCGCAGCCCCCGGTTTGAACGGCGCCATTCCGGCGCGGGCCAGTTCGTCGGCGCGTTCATTCTCGACATGCCCGGCGTGGCCCTTGATCCATCGCCATTCGACCTTGTGCGCCAGCCGCGCAGCATCAAGACGTTGCCACAGGTCAGCATTCTTTACAGGCGGGCCGCCCGCCGTGCGCCAGCCCCGTCGCTTCCATGCGGTCATCCATTCGGTGATGCCGTTTTTCACATAGGCACTGTCGGTCACGATGGTGATGTCGCTGGGCCGGTGCAGCGCCTCAAGCGCCGAAATCGCGGCCATCAGTTCCATCCGGTTGTTCGTTGTCTGCGCCTCGCCGCCTTGCAGGGTGCGTTCCTTGACCACCGTCGTGCCATCGCGTGCCAGCATCAGAACACCCCAGCCCCCCGGGCCGGGGTTTCCGGAGCAGGCCCCGTCGGTATAGGCGAAAAGGTCGGGCATGGCGCGCTTTCAGGTCAGAATGATCAGGGCAAGACACAGGATCACGGGCACCGACAGCATGACCCGCAACTGCATCCACCATTTCGGAGCCAACCCGCGCCAGACGAAATAGTAATCCAGCACCAGAAGCCCGGCAAAGCCAAGCGCCAACGCGAAAGCCGCAGTCACCGGGCCGTTGCCGACAAAGAAGAAAGCCCAAAGCGCCGGAAGAACCGAAAGCGCGTAGCCAATCGCCGCCTCTGCCCCCCGCGCGCGGGTGGCAAAACCCCAAAGCGTGCCCGACATGAACGACAAGATCACCGTGCCGTAAGCAAGGCTGACATAGGGGCCGACAAAGCGCGGGCCGATGGTGGCGATGGTCCAGTCGGACAGCGCCGGGATGGCAATCGTCGCCGCCCCCCAGATGAACGGCAGCACCCCGGCCGCGCCAAGGATCAGGGCAGAGCGTGGGATGGCGGTCATGCCGGTTCGCGCAGCAGGCGGGGGACCTTGAATTCCACCGTTTCAACGGCAGTTTCCACCAGTTCGACGGTTGTATCAAAGCGGGCGCGAAAGGCGTCGATCACCTCGTTCACCAGCACTTCGGGGGCGGACGCACCCGCCGTGATGCCAACCGTTCGGATGCCCGCCAGCGCGCGCCAGTCGATATCATCGGCGCGCTGCACCAGTTGGGCATAATCGCAACCCGCGCTGCGCCCGACCTCGACCAGCCGCAGCGAGTTTGACGAATTCGGCGCGCCAATCACCAAAAGCGCATCAATCCGCCCGGCAATCGCCTTGACGGCGGCCTGACGGTTGGTGGTGGCGTAACAGATGTCTTCCTTGTGCGGGCCGATGATGCCGGGAAAGCGCACCTGCAGCGCTGCCACAATGCCCGCGGTATCATCGACCGAAAGGGTGGTCTGGGTGATGAAGGCCAAACGGGCGGCGTCGCGCACCGCAAGGCGCGCAACATCAGCCTCGGTTTCCACCAGCAGCACTTCGCCGTCGGGCAATTGCCCCATGGTACCGATGGTTTCGGGGTGGCCCGCATGGCCGATCATCACCATCTGCAGGCCGTTCTCGAAATGCCGCTCGGCCTCGATATGGACCTTGCTGACAAGCGGGCAGGTGGCATCGACAAAGATCATCTCGCGCCGCGCAGCCTCGGCGGGCACTGCCTTGGGCACACCGTGGGCGGAAAAGATCACCGGGCGGTCGGCGGGCACATCGGCCAGTTCCTCGACAAACACCGCACCTTTGGCGCGCAGAGCGTCAACCACGAATTTGTTGTGCACGATTTCGTGGCGCACAAACACGGGCGCGCCCCATTTCTGCAGCGCCATCTCGACGATCTTGATCGCCCGGTCAACGCCGGCGCAAAAGCCGCGCGGGGCCGCAAGATACAGGGTGAGGGGGGGATTTGCCATTTTGCCTCGGGGGTTCATGCCTCAGAGGTAAAGCCAAGCGCTGCCGGGGTCCAGCCCCGAGGCGGTTGAAAAAAGACGCGACGAGACGCCGCGCCCCATTCCGCTACTTCACAGTCTCGGCCACTTCATCGCGTTCCAGGCGCGGTTCGCGCGGGGGGCGACCGATCACGTCGCGCAATTCATCCAGTTCGATGAAGTTGTCGGCCTGACGACGCAGCTCATCCGCGATCATCGGCGGCTGGCTGCGGATGGTCGACACTACCGAAACGCGGACGCCCTGACGTTGCAGGCTTTCGACCAGCGGGCGGAAATCGCCGTCGCCCGAAAACAGCACGATATGATCGACGCGCGGCGCAAGTTCCATCGCGTTGACCGCCAACTCGATGTCCATGTTGCCTTTGACCTTCCGGCGGCCTTGACTGTCGGTGTATTCCTTGGCTGTTTTGGTGACCATGGAAAACCCGTTGTAGTGCAGCCAGTCGACCAGTGGGCGGATCGGCGAGTATTCGTCGTTTTCCAGCAGGGCGGTATAGTAGAAAGCGCGCAACAGTTTGCCACGGCGCATGAACTCGGTTCGCAGCAGTTTGTAGTCGATGTCGAACCCAAGCGCCTTTGCGGCCGCATATAGATTCGATCCATCAATGAACAGCGCAAGCCGTTCGTCCTTGTAAAACATTTTAGTTTTCCCCTCGAAATAGTACGGCAAAAGGGTTCCAAATGAGTGGTGAAATAAACTGGAATTCCAATGCCGCGCGACGCAATTAGCAGGCCCTCGCTTGCCCCCGCAAGCCGAACTTCATGAAAGTGTAGCATCCGTGTCAAATTGTGAAAAGCAGGCGCTGATTGCCCTCGGCGCAAATACGCCACACCGGGGCCTGTCGATCAACGCGACTTTGCGCGCGGCAATGGCACGGCTTGCTGAGGAAGGCTTTGAAATTGTTCGCATCAGCCGCTTTTTCAAAACGCCGTGTTTTCCCAAGGGTGCCGGACCCGATTTTGTAAATTCGGCCGCTGTGGTGAACATCGGCTCAGAATGTGACGTCACGTCATTTCTGGATATATTGCATGAAATCGAAAAGGAACTGGGACGAAAACGCACCGTGCGATGGGGGAGGCGGACGCTGGATCTTGATCTGATCGCCGTGGAGGATGCCGTTCTGCCCGACGCCGCCACGCAAACGCACTGGCGTGGTCTGCCGCTGGACGTGCAGGCTACCGTCGCCCCGGACCGACTGATTCTGCCGCATCCCCGGATGCAGGACCGCGCCTTTGTTCTCGTGCCTCTGGCCGAGATTGCGCCGGATTGGCGTCACCCCTTGATTGGCCTGAGCGTGGCGCAGATGCTTGCCGCCCTGCCGCAGGCCGAAAGGGATGCGATTGTGCCGCTGGAGTGATGGCTTTCACGCTTGTAAAGCAGGGACGCGCCCCTTACATAGACGCTTCCATGCCCCCAACCCTGAATGGAGTTTCTCATGGCCCGCGTGACGGTTGAAGATTGCGTTGACAAGGTCCCGAACCGGTTCGAACTGGTGATGCTGGCCGCGCACCGCGCACGCGAGATCACGGCAGGCTCTGCCGCCACGGTGGACCGCGACAACGACAAGAACCCGGTCGTCAGCCTGCGCGAGATTGCCGATGAAACGCAGGGCGCGGATGCCCTGCGCGAGCGGATGATCGAAAGCCACCAGACCCAGATCGAGATTGACGAGCCCGAAGAAGACCAGATGTCGCTTCTGATGGGGGCCGACGGTGATCGCCCGATGGTCGATGACATGTCGGAAGAGCGTATGCTGCGTATGCTGATGGAAGCGCAAGGCGACAACTGACGCGCAACCCACTGAAAAGAAAGCGGATCGGGGTGGTCCGGAGATGATAGACGTCGAAGACCTGATCGCCCTGGTTCGCAACTACAATCCCCGCAGTGATGCCGAAAAAATTCGTACCGCCTATGCCTATGGCATGAAGATGCACGAAGGTCAGGTGCGCCATTCTGGCGAGCCGTATTTCACGCATCCGGTTGCCGTGGCGGCCATTCTGACCGAGCAGCGGCTGGATGATGCGACGATCATCACAGCACTTTTGCACGACACGATCGAAGATACCAAATCGACCTATTCTGAGATCACTCGCCTGTTCGGTGACGAGGTGGCTGAACTTGTCGATGGTGTGACCAAGCTGACCAACCTGCAGCTTTCCTCGGCCGAATCAAAGCAGGCTGAAAACTTCCGCAAACTCTTTATCGCGATGTCGAAAGACCTGCGGGTGATTCTGGTCAAGCTGGCCGATCGTCTGCATAACATGCGGACCATCAAGAGCATGCGCCCCGAAAAGCAGGCCCAGAAGGCCCGCGAGACGATGGAGATCTTCGCGCCTCTGGCTGGCCGGATGGGCATGCAGTGGATGCGCGAGGAACTGGAGGATCTGTCCTTCCGCGTGCTGAACCCGGAAGCGCGCAATTCCATCATCCGCCGTTTCATCACGTTACAGCGCGAGGCGGGCGATGTGGTTCACAAGATCACCGCCGACATCCGCAACGAGCTGGAAAAGGCGCAGATTGACGCCGATGTGTACGGTCGGGCCAAGAAACCTTATTCAGTCTGGCGCAAGATGCAGGAAAAGGATCTGGCCTTTTCGCGCCTGTCCGACATCTACGGGTTCCGCGTCATCTGCGCCAATGAACAGGATTGCTACCGCATTCTGGGGGTGATCCACCAACGCTGGCGTGCTGTGCCGGGGCGGTTCAAGGATTACATCAGCCAGCCCAAATCGAACGGCTACCGCTCGATCCACACCACCGTTTCTGGCCGCGACGGCAAGCGGGTGGAGGTCCAGATCCGCACCCGCCAGATGCATGAGGTGGCCGAGGCGGGCGTTGCCGCGCACTGGTCCTACCGCGAGGGTGAACGGGTGCAGAACCCCTTTGCCGTTGATCCGGTCAAATGGATCGCGGGCCTGACGCAAAGTCTGGATGAGGGCGATAACGACGAATTCATGGAAAACGTGAAGCTGGAAATGTATATTGACCAGGTGTTCTGCTTCACACCCAAGGGCGATGTGATCCAGCTTCCGCGCGGGGCGACGCCCTTGGATTACGCCTATGCGATTCATACGCGGATCGGCAATTCCTGCGTGTCGGCCAAGATTGACGGCATTCGCGTGCCGCTTTGGACCCGGCTCAAGAACGGCCAGTCGGTCGAGATCATAACCGCCGAAGGCCAGATGCCACAGGCAAGCTGGATCGACATCGTGACCACGGGCCGCGCCAAGGCCGCAATCCGCCGGTCGCTGCGCGAAGAAGACAAGGGTCGGTTCGTCAAGCTGGGTGCCGAACTTGCGCGTGCGGCGTTTGAACATGTCGGCAAGAAATACAGCGAAAAGGCATTGCGAACGGCCGCAAAAACTTTGGGGGTCGCGGATGAGAACGACCTGCTGGCGCGGTTGGGCAGCGCCGAACTTGCTGCGCGAAAGGTGGTCGAGGCACTTTATCCCGAACTTGTGCGTGGACCTGCCGACGAGGTCGACGCGCACCGCCCGGTCGTTGGTCTGCCCGCCGATCAGACCTTCCGGCGCGCGCAATGCTGTCAGCCCGTTCCGGGCGAGCGGATCGTGGGGATCACCTATCGCGGACAAGGTGTGGTGATCCATGCCATCGACTGCCCGGTGCTGGCGGAATTCGAGGAACAACCGGCGCGCTGGGTCGATCTGCACTGGCACGCGGGCCGTCATGCCGCAGTGCATGGCGTGACGTTTGATCTTACCATCTCGAACGACGCGGGCGTGCTGGGCCGGATCTGCACCTTGATCGGCGAACAGAAGGCCAATATTTCGGATCTGACATTTGTTGACAGAAAACCGGACTTTTATCGCCTTGTTGTTGACGTAGACCTGCGTGATCTGGAGCATGTTCACACGATCATGACCGCGCTGGAGGCGGAAACAGATGTCGCCCAGATCTCCCGTCACCGGGATCTGAGCAAAAAGCCCGAAGGGGCGGGAAAGTAGCCGTGGTTTTCAAGCGACGCGAAAAACGCTCTGTTCTACAGGTCATCGGGTCGTCGATCTATCCGAAAGGCGGATGGGGGCGCGCTGCGTGGTATGTCAAGCACCGCCTGACCCGCCTGCCCGATGCACCGCACCGCATCGCTCGGGGTATTTTCGCCGGAATTTTCGTGTCATTCACACCGTTTTTCGGTTTTCATTTTCTTGCCGCGGCATTTGTATCCTATGTGCTGCGAGGCAATCTTCTGGCGGCGCTTCTGGCGACCTTCGTTGGTAACCCTGTGACCTTTCCGCTTATCGCGGTCTTGTCGTTGGAGTTGGGCAACTGGATGCTGGGCACGCACAACGGGGTGGAGCCCAGCCAGATTCTGGGCGCGTTCTCGCAAGCGGGGGGGGAGATCTGGCACAATTTCCGTGCGATCTTTACCGATGATGTCGCCCACTGGGATAGGCTGCATCGCTTTTTCTTCGGGCTCTATCTGCCCTATACGATCGGCGGTTTCGGCCCCGGTATCATCGCAGGGCTGGTCGGTTATTTCCTGAGCCTGCCGTTGATTGCCGCTTACAAAACCATCCGGTCCAAACGTCTGGCCGAACGGTTTGCCAAGCTGCGTGCGGCAAAATTGGCCAAGGCGCAGGCAAAGGCAGCGGATGACATCGGCGGCAATCCGTCCTAGATACCCAGCGTAGGGATCAAAGCGAAAAGGTGCTGCATGGCGGGCTTGGAAAAACTGCGTCTGGGTGTGAACATCGACCATGTGGCAACTCTGCGCAATGCGCGGGGTGCGATCTGGCCTGACCCGTTGCGTGCGGCGCTGCTGGCCGAGGCCGCCGGGGCCGACGGCATTACCGCCCATCTGCGCGAAGATCGCCGCCATATCCGCGATGCCGACATTGACGCGCTGATGGCGGGCATTGCCGTGCCGCTGAATTTCGAATGTGCGGCGACCGAAGAAATGCAGGCCATCGCGTTGCGCCACCGGCCGCATGCGGTGTGTCTGGTGCCCGAAAAGCGCGAAGAACGCACCACCGAAGGCGGCCTTGATGTTGCGGGTGATGACAACCGCCTTGCCACCTATATAGCGCCGCTGCGCAATGCCGGCTGCCGCGTGTCGATGTTTGTCAGCCATGATCGCCGCCAGATTGCCGCCAGCGCCCGGATTGGGGCCGCCGTGGTTGAACTGCACACCGGGCTTTATTCAGAGCTTCATGCCGACGGCCTTGTAGCCGAGACCGAAGCCGAGCTTGACGCACTGCGCGAGGGTGCGGCGTTTGCACATTCGCTTGGGCTTGAAGTGCATGCAGGTCACGGGCTGACCTACGACAACGTATCGCCAATAGCCGCCATTCGCGAAGTGCGAGAGTTGAACATTGGCCATTTCCTTATGGGCGAGGCTTTTTATCGCGGCCTTGGGCCCGCGATCGAGGAAATGCGCCGCCTGATGGACGAGGCGCGCGGGGCAACGGAATGACGCCGGGATCGAAAATCCCGACCAAAATTCTTCGAAGAATTTTGCAAATTCCTTGCAAGGAATTTTGCGCGGGGCAGACCCGCGCATGATCCTTGGCATCGGCACCGATCTGGCCAATATCGACCGCATTGCTGCCACGCTGGAGCGGTTCGGTGACCGGTTCCGCAACCGGGTGTTTACCGACCGCGAGCAGGCCAAGGCAGAGTCCCGCAAAGATGTTGCAGGCACTTATGCCAAACGCTGGGCCGCGAAAGAGGCCTGTTCCAAGGCGCTGGGCACCGGATTGCGCATGGGAATTTCGTGGCGCGACATGGCTGTCAGCAACCTGCGCACCGGCCAGCCGGTCATGCATCTGTCGGGTTGGGCAGCCGAACGACTGGCCGCGATGACTCCGCCCGGCCATCACGCCATCGTGCATGTGACGCTGACGGATGATCACCCCTGGGCTCAGGCTTTTGTAGTGATCGAGGCGCGACCGGGTGAAGTGGCACCCCCGTCAACTTGACTCCGCCCCCAACTTGACTCGGCCCCCAACTTGACTCGGCGGGTCCGCGCGCGCATGTAGCGCCCGAACCGGGCAAGCTTCAGAACATCAGGAAAAGAACGCGCAATGGCGAAACAGGCGAAATCCGAAGGCGGCATCGGCGAAACCATCAAGACGGTCGTCTATGCGCTGTTGATCGCGGGAGTTTTCCGCACGCTGTTCTTTCAGCCGTTCTGGATTCCATCAGGTTCGATGAAAGATACGCTGCTGATCGGCGACTTTCTGTTCGTCAACAAGATGGCTTACGGGTATTCGCGCTATTCCTGTTCGCCCCTGCCGCAGCTTTGCCCGTTCTCGGGGCGCGTTCTTGCCTCTGATCCGGTGCGCGGCGATGTGGTGGTGTTCCGTCATCCGACAACGGGCGCCGATTTCATCAAGCGACTGATCGGCCTTCCGGGTGATACGGTTCAGATGAAGAACGGCATTCTGTTTCTGAACGGCGCGCAAGTGCCGCAGGTTCCGGGTGGCACGTTTGAAGAGTTGAACGAACGGCAAGGCCCGATGGGCAGCCTGCCCCGGTGCGAGAATGGCGAAGGTCTGCCGATCGGCGGCGCTTGCCAGAAATCCCGGTTCACCGAGACACTGCCCAACGGTGTTGCGCATGATGTTCTGAACATCGACACCAATGGTGGCGCCGACAACACCGATGTCTTTACGGTGCCGGAGGGCCAGTATTTCTTCATGGGCGATAACCGTGACAACTCTCAGGACAGCCGTTTTGCGCAACCCAATGGCGTGGGTTTCGTGCCTGCAGAAAACCTGATCGGGCGGGCGGATCGGATCATGTTTTCGTCTGCCGGGCGGTCTTTGCTGTATTTCTGGACATGGCGGAGCGACCGCTTTTTCAAAGCCGTGGAATGAAGCTGGGCGCGGATCTTGCGGCTTTTGCGGCGCGCATCGGCCATGAGTTCCGGCATCCGGAACTGTTGTTGCGGGCGGTGACGCATGCGTCAATTTCGTCGTCTGGTCGGCCCGACAATCAGCGGTTGGAGTTTCTGGGTGACCGGGTTCTGGGGCTGGTGATGGCCGAGGCGCTGCTGGGGGCCGACAAGGCCGCGTCCGAGGGGCAGTTGGCGCCCCGCTTCAACGCGTTGGTGCGCAAGGAAACGTGTGCGGCGGTGGCGCGCGAGATCGGTCTTGGCGATGTGATGAAGCTGGGCCGGTCCGAAATGATGTCGGGCGGGCGACGCAAGGAAGCGTTGCTTGGCGACGCGATGGAGGCCATTCTGGCCGCCGTTTATCTGGATGGCGGGATCGAGGCCGCGCGCGGGCTGATCCTGACCCTCTGGGGCGACCGGATCGGGGCGGTGGATGAAGATGCCCGCGACGCCAAGACGTCCCTTCAGGAATGGGTGCAGGCGCGGGGCTTTCCGCCGCCGGTTTATCTAGAAACAGGGCGTGACGGCCCCGACCACCAGCCGATTTTCACAGTCGAGGTGCAGATCGGGAACGGCCAGACCGAGGTGGCCCGGTCCGGCACCAAAAGGGCTGCCGAACAGGCCGCCGCAAAAGCGCTTCTGGCGCGGATGGAGACGGGCGAATGAGCACGCATGACGAAGGCGCACCCGAGGGCAAGATCGGCGGGCAGGGCGGCACGCGGGCCGGGTTCGTGGCGCTGATCGGCGAGCCGAATGCCGGGAAATCGACGCTTCTGAACAAGATGGTCGGCGCGAAAGTGTCAATCGTGACGCACAAGGTGCAAACGACACGGGCGCGTATCCGCGGCGTGTGCATGGAAGGCGTGGCGCAGATCGTGTTTGTCGATACTCCGGGTCTGTTCCGGCCCCGTCGGCGGTTGGACCGTGCGATGGTTGCCGCCGCCTGGGGCGGGGCTGCGGATGCCGATATCGTGGTTCTGCTGGTCGAGGCGCATCGCGGGTTGACCGACGGCACCCGCGCCATCATCGACGCGATGCGCGACCGCATTCCGCGCGGGCAGGCGGTGGCTCTGGCCATCAACAAGATTGACCGGGTCAAGGCCGAGGTTCTGCTGGGTCTTGCCTCGAAGTTGAACGAGGCGTTTCCATTTGTGGAAACCTTCATGATTTCTGCCGAAAAAGGTTACGGCGTGGACAAGCTGCGCGCCTGGCTGGGCGAACAAGTGCCCGAGGGCCCGTGGTTTTACCCCGAGGACCAGATTGCCGATCTGCCGATGCGGATGATCGCGGCCGAGATTACTCGCGAAAAGCTGACCCTGCGCCTGCATGAGGAACTGCCCTATCAACTGACCGTCGAGACGGAAAAGTGGGAAGACAAGCCCGACGGATCGGCGCGGATCGACCAGTTGATCTATGTGGCGCGCGATGGTCACAAGGGGATCGTTCTGGGCAACAAGGGCGAGACGATCAAGGTCATCGGGCAAGCGGCGCGGGTGGAAATGATGGAGTTTCTGGGCCGTCCTGTGCATCTTTTCCTGCAGGTCAAGGTGCGGCCAAACTGGTTGGAGGAGCCCGAGCGCTATTCGGAAATGGGGCTGGATTTCAAGGATGGCAACTGACGGTTCCTGTGACTGCGGTGGAGCCTGCGGCGCGAGTATTTTTGCAAAAATGAAGTCTGGAAGGTTGTGTTCAGCGTGGAAATTCGTCTGACGGCAGATTTCTGGGTGCGAGCGTATCTGGCGCGGTTGCGGCTGGCGGATATTCCGGCGTTTGTCGTGGCGCATGGCGATGCGACGGCGGGGGCGGTTCTGGTCAAGGCCAGCACTCTGGACGGGCAGGCGCGGGCGTTTCAGCGTAGTTTCGATCTGGCTGCGGACGCGCGGATCTGGGTGGTTCTGGCCGAAGGTGACGAGGCGTTGGTCGACGGCGCGATTGCCCGGCAGCGCGGGTTTGACCCCGATCTGTGGGTGATCGAGGTGGAGGACCGTGCCGGGCGGACCCTGCTGGACGAGGACGGGTTGCGCTGAGGCTTGTTTGCCGGGCCGTTGCGGGTTTAGTGAAGCGATGGAATGGCGGGACGAGGGCGCGATCCTCTCCATGCGCACGCATGGTGAAAGCGCCGCGATCATTGAGGTGTTTACGGCGGCGCACGGATTGCACGCAGGTGTCGTGCGTGGCGGCGGGTCGCGGCGCATGGCGGCGGTGCTGCAACCTGGCGGTCAGGTGCAGGTCAACTGGCGCGCGCGGCTGGACGATCACATCGGGGTTTACACTGTGGAGCCGTTGCGCAGCCGTGCGGGGCTGATGGCCGATCGGCTGGCTCTGGCGGGGTTGAACGCAATCTGTGCGATGGTGCGGATGGCTTTGGCCGAGCGTGAGCCGCATGGCGATCTGTGGCGGCAGAGCATGGCGTTACTGGATGCGCTGGAGGGTGCGGTGGACTGGCCCGCGCGTTATCTGCGGTGGGAGTTGCTCTTGTTGGATGAGTTGGGGTTTGGTCTTGATCTGGGCTCGTGTGCCGTGACCGGCGCACGCGAGGGGCTGGCCTTTGTCAGCCCGCGCACAGGGCGGGCGGTCAGCCGTGTGGGGGCTGGCGCATGGGCGGACAGGCTTTTGCCGCTGCCGGAATGTCTGATGGGGCAGGGGCCGGCGACTGGGGCCGAGGTCGTGCAGGGGCTGGTCGTCACCGGGCATTTCCTTGCGCGCGAGTTGGCCGAGATGCGGGGGGGCCGTGCATTGCCCGAAGCGCGCGCGCGGCTGATTGATCTTTTGGCCCGCAGGGTAGAGTAAGCGGCGAACAGACCTTTTGCGACCGGAAATGTCGCCCATGGCGCAGACCGATTTGCCTCATTTTTGGTCAATAGACGCGGAGACTCTGATGGCCAACAAGTTCATTCCAATCCTGCTGAAGCATGGCGCTGCGCCCAAGGTTCAGCATTTCGCCATTCTTGCGGGCCTTGATGCGGCCGTGCGGGGGATGCTGATCTCGGTCATGCCGCTGGTGGTTTATGACGCAGTCCGGGATGCGGGGGTGGTCAGCCGAATTTACTTCATCGCCGGGATTGTATCGCTGATCTGGGGGTTGATGGTGCCTTGGGCCACCGCGCGGGTGCCGCGCAGGTGGATGTATACGTTTGGCGCGTTGATGTATCCGGTGGGTATGGCGCTGGCCATTCACGGTGGGCCCGTTTCGGTGCCGCTTGCGGTCATGTTCAATGCCATCGCGACGGTCACGGTTTTTGTCTGCCTGAACGCCTATGTGTTCGACTATGTCGCGCGGGCTGAACTGGGGCGGGGGCAGTCTTTGCAGATGGTCTATGCCGCGACGCCGTGGATGGTGGGGCCGTTGCTTGGCGTGGCGCTGCATGATCTTTGGGCGCCGTTGCCGTTCATCGTGGCGGGCACGTTTTCGATGTGTCTTCTGACCGCGTTCTGGGTTTTGCGGCTGGGCAATGGCAAGCAGATCGCGCGGGCCAAGGGGCCTGCGGTGAACCCGCTGGCCTATCTGGCGCGGTTTTTCCGCCAGCCGCGGCTGATTGCGGGGTGGTTCTTTGCCGTGTGCCGGTCGTGCGGGTGGTGGGTCTATGTGGTGTATCTGCCGATCTTCTGCGTGGAATCCTCGCTGAGCGGGCAGGTGGTGACGCTGCCGTTTGTCGGGGTGGAGTTTGATCTGGGCAAGACCTTGAGCGGGGCGGCGCTTTCGGTGTCGAATGCCACGCTTTTTCTGTCACCCCTTATGGCGCAGGTTGTGCGGCGGACGAACCTGCGCCGGGTGATCCGGCTGACGTTCGTATGGTGTGCCGCGACGCTGATGCTGGCAACGGTGGTGTCGATGCACCCCTTGCTGACTGTGTTTTCCCTGTTCGCGGGGTCGTTCGGGCTGGTGATGCTAGATGCCGCCGGGGGGTTGCCGTTCATGATGTCGGTCAAGCCGTCGGAGCGGACGGAAATGGCGGCGGTCTATTCCAGTTTCCGCGACGTGTCGGGGATCGTGACGCCGTTCACCGCAACGGCACTGCTGGCGGTGGCGCCGCTGGCCGGCATCTTTGCCGCCGCCGGGGTCGGGATGGCTGCCTGCTGGGGCATCGCCGGTCGCCTGCACCCCCGCCTCGGCGCGCCGCGCCCGGTGACAGGCAGCGCCCGCGCCCCGGCAGAGTAGCGCGCTTTCGGGTCGCTGCTGCCCGGCGTTATGGTGTCGCGCCCGGCTTTCGGGGATCCCGTCCCCCGACAAATTGGCCCGAGGCCCAGCACTAGT
>JBBQZP010000051.1:0-19023 GCA_038207585.1 Rhodobacterales bacterium
CAGCGAACCCACGCCTTGTATCCTGAAACTTCCCGCCACTCTCGCAGCGCCCCGATCCTTCCGCTTCCGCGTCTCCGCTTCAACGTCGTCTCGGTGAGGGCTATCTACGGAGTGACGACCGGACCCGCAAGAGGGAAAAACGCCCGTTTTGACATTTTTCCGTCACACCCAACGATTACAGGCGAATTTCGCCCGGCCCAGCCTGCCCCACAAAGACCTTCCCTTGGGGCAGGCAGCGACTTATCCACATGGTTTCAGCCGGTTGCTGCAGAATCAGGCGAATCCTTGCGCTGCATGGGTCACTTGCCCGCCGCAGATTGTCAGCGCGATTCCCGTCCGGCCCAGGGCATCGGGCGCAATCTTTTCGATATCGCCGTTGATCAGCACCAGATCGGCGGCCAGTCCAACCGCAATGCGCCCCGTCACGTCTTCGCGGTGTGCGGCCCAGGCCCCGCCTGCGGTATAGGCATAAAGGCTGTCCATAAGCGACAGCCTCTCGTCCCCTGCCCCGTCATAGGGGTGCCGCGTCAGGGCCGCCTGCAAGCCCCGCATCACCGATACATCCGTCACCGGCCAGTCGCTGGCATAGGCGATGGGCGCACCCGCATCGCGCAGCGTCTTCCAAAGATAGCCATCGGCCCAGCGGTCGCGCCCGATCACATCCATCGTCGGTTGCAGCGGGAAATCCATAGCACCGGGGGGGTGTGGAGGTTGCAGGCTGGCCGTGATGCCCAAGGCGCCAAGCCGGGGCAAATCGGCGCGGTCGATCAGTTCGATATGCTCGATCCGGTGGCGGGCATCGCGGGGGCCGTTTGCCACGCGCGCAGCCTCATATCCGTCAATCGTGGTGCGCACGGCCCCGTCGCCAATAGCATGGACGGCGATCTGCAAGCCGCGCCGGTCGATCTCGGTGCAGATTGCGTTAAAGCGGTCGGGTTCGAACAACGGGGTGGAGCGGTGGCCGGGCTGGCCGGGATAATCGCGCAGCATATAAGCGGTGCGGCTGTCGACCACGCCGTCCATGAACATCTTGACGAAGCCGCACTGCAGCCAGTCGTCGTTGAACTCGCGCGTCATAGCCTCGGCGCGGTCGAGTTCCGACACCTCCATATGCGGCTTGAAGTGGAACGGCACCTTGACGCGCGCGGTCAGCCGCCCCTCGCGGCGCAACTCGGCCAGCAGGGCCAGCGTGTAGCGGTTGCCGTCCATATTCACCATTGAGGTGATGCCTTGGGCGGCACAATGCGCAAGGCCCGCCACGATCTTGGCCTTGTCGACCGCGCGTTCGGCGTCCGAGGGCCAGGGATCGGGTTCTGCCCCGGTCGCAATGCCAAGGTTCAGCCGCGCCTCGCCACCCAGCGCGATCACCGGGCCAAACGCTTCGAACTCACGCAGCTCACCCGTCGCGGTGCCGTCGGGGGCCATCACCACCTCGTGCCCCGGCGGGGTGTTGTGCCCGTGCAGGATGCCCGCCGCCTGCAAGGCTGCCGTGTTGGCCCAGACGGTATGGTGATCATATGCCATCATTGCGATGGGGCGATCCGCCAGCACTGCATCCATATCCTGCCGCGTGACGGGATGATCCATCATGCCATAATCGGCCCCCTGCGCCATCAGCAAAGGCTTGTCGGGATTCGCCGCCGCATAGCTTGCAAAAGCCGCGCGCACAGCGTCCATGCCGCCGCGCCCGCCCAATTGCAGATGCGCAAGTTCCGCCCCGCCCAGAACCAGATGCAGATGGCTTTCCACGAACCCCGGCAAAAGCGTGCGTCCGCCCGCATCAATCACCCGGGTTTGCGCGCCGGCCATGCGCGCCACCTCGTCACCCCCCACCGCCACGATCCGGCCTGCGGCAAGCGCCACGCAACTGGCGCGGGGCAGGTCCTTATCCATCGTCAGAACGCGGGCATTGCTCAGGATCATGTCTGGGGTCATTCGGGCGGGCTCTCCGGTTTGGCATCACTGGTCACGACTGCTGCACCCTACTCAGAGCGCGCGGCAGCCTACAACCCTTTCATGCCGCCGCGCAGCCGACCTTCTGGCAGGCTGATCTGGCGCAATTACGCCACCCTGCGACGCGCCCCCTTGACCGGGTCGCCTGCATCGCCCTTTATCATTCCGAACAATCCGCCCGCAAAAGCGGCGCTGAAAGGGTATGACCAATGCAAAATACTTCGCCTGAAGCCACAACTCCGGCCCGGAGCAGCCAACCGGCCGGGCGGTCGGTGCTGGCTGCCGATCTTCGGATCAACGGCGATGTCACATCGCAGGGCACCATCGAACTCTTGGGCGAGATTGACGGCAACTTGACCGCGCAATCCATCATCATCGGCACCGAAGGCCGCATCAAAGGCAGCATTTCCGCCGAAACAGTTGAAATCAAGGGCACGACCGAAGGCAAGATAAGCTGTGCCAACCTGACGTTGCGTGCATCGGCCAAGGTCAAGGCCGATGTCAGCTATACCGCCGTGATCATCGAAAGCGGGGCCACGGTCGAGGGGCGTTTCAACCGCCCCAAAGGCTAGGGGCGCGCCTGCGGGATCGAATAGGTCAGGCTGGCGCGGGCCACAGGTTCGGGCTGGCCTTGCGAAAAGATCAGCACATCGCCGACCGCCAGCCTGCGGCCCAGTTTCAGAACCCGCGCCTCGGCCAGCAGATCCACACCCGCCGCAGGTTTTCGCAGGAAATCAATCGCGCAGTTGGTCGTCACCGCCAAGGCAACCGGGCCGATCCGTGACAGAATCGCCAGATACATCGCCACATCCGCCAGCCCGAACATCGCAGGCCCCGACACCGTACCTCCGGGCCGCAGGTGGTGCGCACCAACCTTCAGGCGCAGGGTCAGCCCGGCCTCATCCGCGCGCTCAACGGCGAAATCACCGGCGACCTGCGCAAAATCGCGCAGTAGGAATGTGGTCAGCGCATCGCACGTCATCAAAAGCGGCATGGTCATTTCCCCCGTTCCGGTGCAGCCTAGACTTTCCGCAATGCCAAGGACAATCAAGATGACCCACCCCGCCCTGCCTGATGAGACGCTGGTTCTGCGTGAAGATATCGGTGCCGTAACACGGCTGACGCTGAACGCGCCGGGGCGGCTGAATGCGTTGTCGGATGCGATGCTGGCGGCCATGGCGGCACAATTCACGGCTCTGGCCACTGACCGCAACGCGCGCGTGGTGATCCTGCGCGCGGCGGGCAAGGCGTTTTGTGCAGGCCATGACCTGAAGGAAATGCAGGCCGCCCGTGCCACCCCGGATAACGGTGCCGCCTATTTCGCCGATCTTTTCACCCGCTGCGGCGCGCTGATGCAGATGATCCCCGCCCTGCCCCAACCGGTGATTGCCGAAGTGCAGGGCATCGCCACCGCCGCAGGGTGCCAGTTGGTTGCCTCCTGCGATATGGCCGTTGCTGCGTCAGGCGTGAAATTCGGCGTGAACGGGGTGAATATCGGCCTCTTCTGCTCTACCCCAATGGTCGCGCTCAGCCGCAATGTGCCGACGAAGATCGCGTTCGAAATGTTGACGACGGGCCAGTTCATAAACGCCGAACGCGCCGCCGAAGTGGGACTGGTGAACTGGGTCGTGCCACATGACGCGCTTGCGGCGGAAACGCTGGCTTTGGCGCAAACTGTGGCCTCCAAGCTGACCGCCGCCGTGAAAATCGGCAAATCCGCATTTTACGCGCAGCTTGGATTGCCGCTTGACCAGGCTTACGCGCATGCAGGCGCGGTGATGGTTGAAAACATGCTGTGGCGCGACACCGACGAAGGCATCGCCGCTTTCCTTGAAAAGCGCGCGCCCGATTGGCCCAAGGCTTGACCCTGCCCCGCGACTGAGACATTTCCATCCCAGAGGGGCAATCGGCCCCAAGGCATTCCGATGGCATTTGATACCTTTCGCCAGACCGTCCGCAGCCGCGCGACGCCGCTGATCGTGGCGACGGCGCTGTTCATGGAAAATCTGGATGCCAGCGTGCTGTCGACCTCGTTGCCGCAAATCGCCCAGGATCTGAACACGGACCCAATTCGCCTGAAACTGGCGCTGACCTCATACCTTCTGGCGCTTGCGATCTTTATCCCGGCGTCTGGCTGGGCCGCCGACCGTTTTCGCGCGCGCCGGGTGTTCCGCGCGGCAATTCTGGTGTTTGCTGCGGGGTCGATTGCCTGCGCTTTGTCCACGTCCCTGCCCGAGTTGATCGCCGCGCGCATCCTGCAAGGCATCGGCGGGTCGATGATGGTGCCGGTGGGTCGACTGATCGTGCTGCGCGCCACGCCGAAAGCGGGGCTGGTGGGTGCATTGGCGTGGCTGACCGTTCCTGCGCTACTTGGCCCCGTGATGGGGCCGCCCTTGGGCGGGTTCATAACCACCTATTTCGACTGGCGCTGGATCTTCTGGATCAACATTCCCATCGCCGTGCTGGGCATCTCGCTGGTGTCCGCCTTCATCCCGAAACTGCCCCCCGCCCCGCCGGTGCAGTTCGACACGCTGGGGTTCCTGCTGATCGGCCCCGGATTGGCCAGCAGCCTGACCGGGCTGACCTTGGCCGGGGTCGGCCTTGCCTCGCCCCCGGTGGTTGCCACGATGATCATCGGCGGGGTGATCTTGATCGCACTTTACATCCGCCACGCGCTGCGGGTGCCCGCTCCCTTGGTTGACCTGCGGCTGATGAAACTTGCGACCTTCCGCCTGTGCGCCACGGCGGGCACGTTCTTTCGCGTCGGGTCTGGCGCGTTGCCGTTCCTGCTGCCGCTTCTGTTCCAGCTTGGCTTCGGGTTGTCGGCGTTCCAATCGGGGATGCTGACCTTTGCATCAGGCTTTGGCGCGCTGTTGATGAAGTTCGTGGCGCAACCCCTGCTGCGCCGCTTTGGCTTTCGCCGCGTGCTGATCTGGAACGCGGTCATTTCGGCATTGTTCATTCTGACCCCCGCATTCTTCACGCCGCAGACGCCTTACATCGTGATGGTCAGTCTGCTGTTCATGGGCGGCATCTCGCGCTCGCTTCAGTTCACCTCGATGAACGCGATGGCCTATGACGAGGTAGAGCCCGCCCGCCTTGGCAGTGCCACCAGCTTCAACGCGGTGCTGCAGCAACTGTCGTCCTCGATCGGCATCACCGTCGCCGCCTTCGCGCTTGAGGCGATGCAGGCGGTTTACGGCGGCGCCAGCCTTGACCTCGCGCATTTCCCGGCGGTGTTCATGCTGATGTCGGCACTGTCGCTGGGTGCTGCCCTTGGGTTCACACGCCTGTCACCGCGCGCGGGGGCCTCAATGCTGGTGACAGACAAAGCCGCGCCTCAGACGCCGTAAATTCCGCGAAACTTGGCTTCCAGATAATCCAGCAGCGGCCCTTCATGCGGATCAAACCCGCAAGCAAGCGCCACCGTCTCGCGCGGGGTCCGCAGGCCGCCATGCCGTTGCAGGTTCTCGCGCAGCCAAGCCGTTGCCGACGAAGGATCGCCCTTCGCCAGTTGCGCATCCAGATCCGGCACCGCCGCGCGCAAAGCCTGATGCAGGCAGCCTGCATAGACATTGCCAAGCGTATAGGTCGGGAAATACCCGAACAGCCCGACCGACCAATGCACATCCTGCAACATGCCCTGCGACGGACGCGGCACAGCAACGCCAAAATCAGCCAGAAAGCGGTCATTCCAGGCGGCCTCAAGATCAGCCACAGCCAGATCGCCCGAGAGCAAAGCGCGCTCCAGATCAAAGCGCAGCATGACATGCAGATTATACTGCAACTCGTCCGATTCCGTGCGGATGAAGCCGGGGGCAACCCGGTTCACGGTGCCATAGAACGCCTGCGCATCAAGACCAAAGTCGCCAAACCGCGCCACCATCTGCCCGTGCAACCAGCCGGTAAAGGCCCGGCCGCGCGCCATCTGATTCTCGTAAATCCGGCTTTGGCTTTCGTGCACGCCCATCGACACGCCAGCCCCCAAAGGCGTCATCGCATAGCCCGCATCAATGCCTTGTTCATAGCAGGCATGCCCGACCTCGTGGATGGTGGAATAAAGGCAATTGAATGGATCACCCTCTACCACCCGCGTCGTGATCCGCACATCAGCGCCCGAGCCGGACGAAAACGGATGCACCGCCAGATCAATCCGCCCGCGCGCGAAATCATAGCCGAACGCCTCCGCCACATCACGCGACAAGGCAAGCTGGCCCTCTGCCGCAAAGCCGCCCTGCAAAGGTGCGGGCTGATGCGCCGCGCCCAGCACATCGGCGCGCAAGGCCACCAAGCGGGGCCGCATCGCGTCGAACATCGCGCCCAGGCTGGCAGCCGTAGCGCCGGGTTCGTAATCATCAATCAGTGCATCATAAAGATCGCCGCCCGCCGCCAGATGCGCCGCCTCCTCGCGCTTCAGGCGCACGACATCCGCCAAAGTCGGCAGAAATGCCGCCACATCCTCGCCCGCCCGCGCGCCCGCCCAGACGCCCTGCGCCACCGACGTCACCCGCGCCAGCTCCTGCGCCAGACGCCCCGGAACCTTGACCGACCGGGCATAGCTGCGCGCAATGTGGCGCAGTTGTGCGCGCCCCGCGTCATCCTCAGCCACCGCCGCCGCCAGCCATACCCCCAACCGAGGGTCACTGCGCCGTGCGTGCAGCACGCCCTCGATTGCCGACATCTCCTCGCCGCGCTGATCGGCAGCACCACGCGGCATCATCGTTTCCTGATCCCAGCCCAATCGCCCCGCCACCTGCGCCAGCGCTTCCGTCTCACGCTGGAACGCCATCAGATCGGTGTAAACGCTCATGCCGTGCCCGCCCGGATTGACCCTGCGATGGGATATTGCGCCAGATAGCGCGCCCGCAGGATCAGCACCCACAACAGCACCGCCCCCACCTGATGCGTGATCGCAATATGCACCTGCGCGCCGGACAGTGCCGTAAAAATGCCCAGCGCCATCTGTGCGACCAGCATCGCCATCACCGCGTTGAAGGCCACCCGAGTCGCACCGTAAGCCGACTGCCGCCCACGCAGCCAGACCACCACGCCAAAGGCGAACAGCACATACCCCGACATCCGGTGAATGAACTGCACCAGCCCCGGATTCTCAAAGAACGCAGCCCACAAAGGCCGCCCCGGCACATAGAACGCATCCGCCGGAAAAAACTGCCCGTTCATCAGGGGCCAGGTCGGAAACCCGCGCCCGGCATCAATGCCCGCCACCAAAGCGCCCAGCAATATCTGCAGGAATGCAAAATGCATCAGCCCCGTCGAAAGCCCGAACAGCTTTGCATCCTTGCCCCGCCGCGCCTGAATAAGCATCGTCTCGGGCCGACCCAAAAGCAGCACAAACCACGCAATGAACCCCAGAATGATGAAGGCAAGGCCCAGATGGGTGGCCAGCCGGTATGACGCCACATCAACCGCAGCGCCCGAAAGCCCCGACGACACCATCCACCAGCCAATCGCACCCTGCGCACCGCCCAGCACTCCAATCAGCAAAAGCCGCCCGATCCAGCCCACGGGGATTTTGCGCGCAACCAGAAAGCCCACAAACCCGGCAGCCCAGACCAGACCAATCGCCCGCCCCAACTGCCGGTGCCCCCATTCCCACCAATAGATGGTCTGAAAGGCATCAAGGCTCATCCCCTTGTTCTGCAACTGGTATTCCGGGCTTGCCTGATATTTCGCAAACTCCGATTGCCAGTCGGCGGCGTTCAGGGGGGGCAGCGCGCCCATCAAGGGCCGCCATTCGGTAATCGAAAGGCCCGAATCCGTCAGCCGGGTCAACCCACCAACCATGATCATCGCCACGACCATCAGGAACAGCGCCACCAGCCACAGCCGGATCGCCCCCCGCGCCCCCCCGGTGCCCCGGTCGATCCGGCCCACCTGCGGCACCACCACCTTTGCGGGGCTTGCCACCTCTTCGAACACATTGCGCTTGCCTGCCATGCGGGCCTCCTGACGTTGCCGCATCATCTACGCCGCCGCGCCCATCGCTTCAAGCCCGCCCCCTGTTCGCTATGGTCGCAGGCCCGCGCGGCGCTCCAGCAATTCGATCCGGTTGCCGAACGGATCATCCACCTAAATCGACGAGATCCCCGGCAGATCAACGTCGCGCCGCCAGACCACCCCCACCGCCTTCATAAAATGCAACCGCAGCCGCCTCACCGCCCCACGGCATCGCAAGTGGAACATGATGCAACCCGACCACCAGCCCCGTGCCTGCCGCTTTCATTTTGACAAAAATATCCCCGCCGGAGGCATCCGCCGTCTGGCCCGCGCGCCACGCCTATTCATCGCCCTGCCGCAGCTTCCACGCAATCTGGCGCAACATGCCGTGGAATGTCTGCACCTCGGCCCGCGTCAGGCGCAGCCGCGACCACATGTTGCGCAGAGCAAGCTTCATGCCGGGCACCTTCGGCTCGGGGTAAAAGAATCCCGCCGCGTCCAATGTCGCCTCGTAATGGTCGCCCAACTTCTGCACTTCGATCCCACTGGCAAATTCGGTGCGGGCGAATTGCATGACCTCGGGGGCCACCTCAACGGTCTGGCGCCGCCACTCATACCCCACCAGCAAAACGCACTGCCCAAGGTTCAGCGACGGGAAATCCGGGTTCACCGGCACGGTGATGATCGCACTGGCCTGCGCCACATCCTCATTCTCCAACCCTGCCCGCTCCGGCCCGAACAGCACCGCCACGCGCTTGCCCGCGTCCATCAGCGCGCGCGCCTGCGCCATCGCTGCTTCGGGCGTCAGCACGGGTTTTGACAACTCGCGCCCCCGCGCGGTGGTGGCAAAGACATAGTCGCAATCGGCCAGCGCGCCCGCCACGTCGGGGAAAATCCCCGCGCCGTCCAGAACCCGCCCCGCGCCTGACGCCATCGCGTTCGCCCGTGGGTTCGGCCAGCCGTCGCGCGGGTCCACGATCCGCATCCGCTCCAGCCCGAAGTTGAGCATGGCTCGCGCGGCCGCCCCGATATTCTCGCCCATCTGCGGGCGGACCAGAACGAATACGGGCGGAATGGGGTCAGGGCTTTGGGTCATCGCCGCGTGATACTCTGCCCGGACAAGATCCGCAATTCGCGCAGGCGATGGTAATGGCCGGCGTTCTGCGCTAGTCACACCAAAACCCGCGCAGGATTGCCAAAATGCCAGAAGACCGCCCGCAAATCTATCTGATCACACCCACCGAGATGGACCTTGCGACCTACCCGGACACTCTCGCCGCCGTGCTTGACGGGGCAGACATTGCCTGCGTGCGTCTGGCGCTGTCCACGACCGATGAAGACCACGTTGCGCGCGCCGCCGATGCGCTGCGGGTGCTGACCCATTCCCGCGATGTGGCGCTGGTGATCGAACGCCATGTGCTGCTGGTTGAACGGCTTGGCCTTGACGGCGTGCATCTGACCGACGCGGGGGCCTCCGTGCGAAACCTGCGCAAGGATCTGGGCAATGATGCGATCATCGGCACGTTCTGCGGCACCACCCGCCACACCGGCATCGGTGCGGCCGAAGCCGGGGCAGACTATGTGGCCTTTGGTCCTGTGGGGCAGACCCCTTTGGGCGACGGCAGCCACGCGGAATTCGAGCTGTTCGAATGGTGGTCAGAAATGATCGAGGTTCCGGTCGTCGCTGAAGGCGCGCTGACCGCTGATCTGGTGGCCCGACTTGGCCCAGTCACCGATTTCTTCGGGATCGGCGCCGAGATATGGCGCGAGGAAAATCCCCTCGCTGCCCTGCGCCGCCTGCTTGCACCCTTGGGCTAAAGCGTGTTGCGTTTGACCCGGTTCAGCAGATCAAACGCAACACGCGACATTCCCAATGGCTTGCATGTCTTGGATTTCCTTCAATCTGAATCAGATTAAAGGAAATCTACCTTAGACGTCACGCCCGGGATGGGCGGCGCGGATCACCGTTTCGCAATGTCGTGCCAGTGCCTTGCGGTCGGCAAAATCCGCGACGGCAACGGGGGCATGAAAAACAACCTCGACCCGCCCCTGACGGCCCTGCGCCAGAACCGCCAGCAAATGCGGGCCAAAGTCCATTTCACCCCACCAGCCGTAGAACCGCGCGTCCGCGCCGGGAGGTGCGTGATAAATCACCGTGACGGGTTGAACATGCAACATATCCTTAAGCCCGTGTGTGAAAAACGCGGCAAAAAGCGTTGATTTGAAAGGAATAACCCGCGTGGCATCGGTGCTTGTTCCTTCGGGGAAGAACAATAGCCTGTGCCCCGCCCGCAACCGCGCCTCAAACAGATCCTGCTGCACCTTCGCCTCAGCCCCCTTGCGGGCGATGAACACCGTGCCTGTGGCCCGCGCCAGCCAGCCGATACCAGGCCAGCCCGCCACCTCGGATTTCGACACGAAGTAAATCAGCTGTGCGGCATTCAGCGTAAAGATATCCAGCCAACTGCCATGATTGGCAACCACGGCCCCCCGCTGCGCCATCGGCACGCCGCGAACCGAATATCCGATGCCAAGAATGACAAAGGCCGCCCGACAAACAAACTGTGTGATCAGGGGCGTCACGGGGCGGTTCAGGCCGCACAAGGGCCGCTCCACCAACCGCGTCAACAGAAGGAGCGCCAGACAGGTATAGGTCACCACGCCCAGTGCTGTGCCGCGCCACAAGACGCGAAACCACCCCGCCAGACCCCAGGCCTGAACCGGGGGCTCGTCGTCGCCCCGCCACAATGTCATGCCGGGGTGCCGTGCTTTCGGGTGTAGAATGCCCGATGCCGGGCCGACATGGCTGCCGTATCCATTACAAGGCACACATCCGTTGTGTTGAACGCCGTATCAACCCACGCCCCATCCCCGACAAAGCCGCCCAACCGAAGGTAAGCCTTGATCAGCGCTGGTGTCGCCAGCATCGCAAGCTTGCGGTCGATCTGATCCGCCGGCACCAAATCCATCTCGGCGCGCTCCGGCCCGATGGCGCGCACCCGCAACGCGGGCGGGGCAAGGTGATTGTGGTTCAGATAGGCCAGCGGCTGGGCCAACGCGTCCAGATCGGTGCCGTGGAAACTGGCAACGCCGAACATCACCTCGATGTCCCGGTCCAGCACATATTCGGCCAGCCCGTTCCACAACTGCAGCATCGCCGTGCCGCCACGATACTCGGCATGCACACAGGACCGGCCCAATTCCAGAAGCTTGCGCCCCGACGTGCGCAGCGGGGTCAGATCATACTCATCCTCTGAATAAAACCGTCCGTGCGCGGCAGCCCGGTCACCCGGCAGCACGCGGTAAACCCCCACCACATCGTCCAGATCATCCGGGTCGCGCCGGTTGTCGATCAGCAAAAGATGGTCAAATACTGCGTCAAACGCATCCCGCTCCAGCCGGGCCTCGTGGTCGACCAACGCGCCGTCGCCACCCAATTCCTCGACAAACACCCGGTAGCGCAGACGCTGCGCGGCCATCAGGTCGCGCGGTGTTGCGGCCAGACGCAGCACAAAATGCGGGTCGTCGGAAATCATGTGTCCCACCAGATTGCGCCAACCGCCGAATGCCCGCGTGTCTTAGGCGGCGCGATGTGCGAATGCAACCGTTTCGCCATGGCTCATCCGTTCTGAACCGGGCGCGGTCCGGTTTCCGGCTTGAATTCAACTTCTATTCAGCCCTAGGCTGATTGTCGGAATCGAACACCCGCAAAAGTGTAATCCGAGAGCCGTCAATAACTTGTTTACCTTGATGCTGGAAGTTGACCGTGATCCGGTCCCCGATGTTGGACTGCACCTGCCCTATACCCCAGTCGGGCGCTCCGGGGTGGCGCACCAGCATTCCCGGCTCAAGCATTGCGTTCATGTGACCCCGTGCCCCCGTTATATTTGCCTGCCTTAAGGACCGAACATGACCAACCAGCCCGACATCGCCGCCCTGATCGGCTCTCGCATCTGCCACGATCTTATCAGCCCTATCGGTGCCATCGGCAATGGGGTGGAGCTTTTGATGCTGGAAGGGTCGGTCAAGGGCCCCGAAATTTCACTGATTTCCGAAAGCGTCGCCAATGCCAGCGCGCGCATCCGCTATTTTCGCGTGGCGTTCGGGGCGGCCTCGGCGCAGCAACGCATCGGGCGGGCCGAGGTCACCTCGATCCTGTCGGATATCTTTCGCGGCGGGCGGCTGTCGGTCGATTGGCAAAGCCCGGCTGATCTTGCACGGGCCGAGGTGAAACTGGCGTTCCTGCTGATGCATTGCCTTGAATCGGCACTGCCCCTGGGCGGCCGGATCACGGTCGATCATACTGACGGCCACTGGCAGATGTCGGCCTTCGCCAGCAAGACGCGGCCGGACCCGGCCCTGTGGGATATTCTGTCGGGTGCTGCGACACCTGCCGATATCAGCGCGGGTCATGTGCATTTTGCGCTGGTCCCTCAGGAACTGAGCCGCGTGAACCGCGCCCTGACGGTTGAGATGACCGAAACCAGTATCCGCCTGCGGTTCTAGCCCTCACGGCCGGATCGTCCCCTGCCCCGTCACCAGATATTTGAAGCTGGTCAGCTGCTCCGCCCCGACCGGCCCCCGCGCATGCATCTTGCCAGTGGCAATGCCGATCTCGGCCCCCATACCGAACTCACCGCCATCGGCGAACTGGGTCGAGGCGTTGCGCATCAGGATCGCGCTGTCGAGCCGCGCAAAGAACCGCTCGGCGGTTTCATCATTTTGCGTCAGGATGCTTTCAGTATGGTTCGATCCATAGCGACGGATATGTGCAATGGCCTCGTCCACGCCGTCGACCAGCTTTGCTGCAATGATCATGTCCAAAAACTCATGCCCGAAATCCTCGGGCGCGGCCTGAACGGTGCCGGGAACGCGCAACAACTCACCCTCGGTGCGCACCTCAACCCCGGCAGCGAGCAAGTCCCCGATCAACCCCGCCCCGTGTTTGGTATAAAACCCCCAGTCGACCAGCAGACATTCCGCCGCCCCGCAAACCCCGGTACGCCGCGTCTTGGCGTTCAGAACAACCCGCCGCGCAACCTCGGGATCAGCATCGCGGTCGACGTAAACATGACAGATGCCGTCCAGATGCGCAAAAACCGGCACCCGCGCCTCACGCTGCACAAGGCCCACCAGCCCCTTGCCGCCCCGCGGCACGATCACATCAATCAGATCAGACATCCGCAGCATTTCGCTCACCGCCGCGCGATCCTGCGTCGGCACCAACTGGATCGCGTCAGCAGGCAACCCTGCCCCGATCACCCCCCGTACCATGCAGGCGTGCAGCGCCGCCGAGGATTCGGCACTTTCCGACCCCCCGCGCAAGATGACGGCATTTCCCGATTTCAGGCACAACGCGCCCGCATCCGCCGTCACATTGGGCCGGCTCTCATAGATCACCCCCACCACCCCCAACGGCGTGCGCACCCGGCGGATGTTCAGCCCATTGGGGCGATCCCATTCGGCAATCACCTCGCCCACCGGATCACGCTGTTCCGCGATAGCGCGCAGACTGTCAACAATACCCCGGATGCGCCCCTCATCCAAAGTCAGCCGGTCCAGCATGGAAGACGACAGCCCCTTCGCCTCCGCCGCGCCAAGATCAATTGAATTTGCATCCAGAATGATCTGCCGATCGGCCCAGACCGCCTCCGCCGCCCCGATCAGCGCCGCATGCTTTCGCTCAGCCGACGCCAGCGCCAGCTCTCCCGCCGCCGCCCGCGCCCGCCCGCCCATGTCGCGCATCATCCGGGCCACATCGTCAGACATCGAAAACCCCTTTCAATTTGACCCAAATATCCGCGCCGCAGGCATCCGGTCTTACCTCACCCGAGAGGCCCTGCGGAATCGAGCACCAAGAATTTTCGAAAATTCTTGCAAAATTCTTCCAAGAATTTTGGTCCCGCCCCACATCCCGTCACAGCACCATATCATCGCGGTGAATCAATGCGGCCCGCCCGGCATAGCCCAGAATGCCCTCGATATCGCCCGAGCGGTGCCCGGCGATGGCCTGCGCCTCAGCGAACGTATACCGGATCAGCCCGCGCCCCAGAACCGCACCGTCCGGACCCACAATCGCCACCGGATCGCCGCGCCCAAATGCGCCCGCCACCCCCGTCACTCCCGCCGGCAGCAGGGATTTGCCCTGCACCAGCGCCGCAACAGCACCCGCATCCACCCGCACCTCGCCGCGCGCCTTCATCGCAGCGATCCAGCGTTTGCGCGCAAGCTGCGGGTCGCCCTGCGGCAGGAACCAGGTGCGCGCGGCCCCCTGCGCCAGGGCCGTCAGCGGCCGCATGACCGATCCTTCCATGATCGCCATCGCGCACCCCCCCGCAACGGCGGTCTTGGCGGCCATGATCTTGGTCTTCATCCCGCCTTTCGACAAACCCGAAATGGCATCGCCCGCCATCGCCTCGATCTCGGGCGTGATCGCCTGAACCAGATCGAACCGCCGCGCCGTCGCGTCCTCTTTGGGGTTGGCCGAATAGAACCCGTCCACATCCGACAACAAGACCAGCTGATCCGCCCCGATGGTCACCGCGATCTGTGCGGCCAGCCGGTCATTATCGCCAAAGCGTATCTCATCGGTGGCCACCGTGTCATTCTCGTTCACGATGGGCACCACGCCCAGACCCAGCAGCGTCTCCATCGTGGCACGGGAGTTCAGATAGCGCCGCCGGTCGGTGGTATCTTCCAGCGTCACCAGAACCTGCCCGGTGGTAATGCCGTGCGGGGCCAGCACTTCCTCATACGCCCGCGCAAGCCTGATCTGCCCGACCGCTGCCGCCGCCTGCGATTGCTCCAGCGCCAGTGCGCCAGCGGGCAACCCCAGAACAGCCCGGCCCAATGCGATGGAACCCGACGACACCAGAATAACCTGCGTGCCGCGCGCCCGCGCGCCCGCGACATCCTGCGCCAGCGCCGCCAGCCAATCCAGCTTCAACCCGCGCGCACGGTCCACCAGCAAAGCCGAGCCGATTTTCACGACCAGCCGTTTTGCGCGTGTGATGTCAGGGGCCGCAGAGGCGGTCAGGGGTGCCACGGCTCCACCTCTTCGGGAACGTGCCGGGCCGCAATAACCTGCGCATAAACGGCGCGCAGCACTTCGGTCAGCCCGGCTTTGGACACGCCCGAAATCAGGAACACCGGCCCGCCGGTCGCCTTTTCAAGCGCCTTTTTCCGCGTCGCAAGCGTCTTGCTGTCCAAGGCGTCAATCTTGTTCAACGCCGTGATCCGGGGTTTCAGCGCAAGGTCTTCGGCATAGGCCTCCAACTCGGCAATGATCGTGCGGTAATCCTTGGTGATCGTGCTGGATGTGCCATCAACCAGATGCAGCAGCACCGAGCACCGCTCCACATGGGCCAGAAACTGATCGCCCAGCCCGCGGCCTTCGGAGGCGCCTTCGATCAGGCCCGGAATGTCGGCCATCACGATCTCATGGCTGTCGATGCCCACGACACCAAGGTTGGGCACCAGCGTGGTGAACGGATAATCCGCGATCTTGGGGCGCGCGTTCGATGTGGCGGCCAGAAAGGTCGACTTGCCTGCATTGGGCAGGCCCAGAAGCCCCGCATCGGCGATCAGCTTCAGGCGCAACCAGATGGTTCGCTCCACCCCCTCTTGCCCGGCATTGGCGCGGGTGGGCGAGCGGTTGGTCGAGGATTTGAACGCAAGGTTGCCCCAGCCCCCGTTGCCGCCCTTGGCCAGCAGAACGCGCTGACCGGTGGTGGTAAGGTCTGCAATCACGGTTTCTTCGTCTTCGTCCAGAACCTCGGTTCCCACGGGCACCTTCAGCACGATATCCTCGCCGGTCTTGCCGGTGCGTTGTGCGCCCATGCCGCCCTGCCCGGATTTCGCAAAGAAATGCTGCTGATAGCGAAAGTCGATCAGCGTGTTCAGCCCGTCAACCGCCTCGGCCCAGACCGAGCCGCCATTGCCGCCGTCGCCACCATCAGGCCCGCCGAATTCGATGAATTTCTCGCGCCGGAACGATACCGCCCCACCGCCGCCGCCGCCCGAGCGGATGTAGACTTTGCACAGGTCAAGGAATTTCATGGGCTGGAGCTTTCGGGTTAAGACCCGTCAGGCGATAGTGCCAAACGGGCCAAGGCTCAACCGGCTTTTGCGCAAGCCCACCGGGGCGGGCTGCTAAAGCCTAGTCAAGCTTGCGGATATAGGTCCAGGTCTGAACCGGGGCGTTGCGCGCCACGCTGAAGCTTTCGGCGTCGCCCAGATATTCAAACCCCGCATTGGTCAGCACACGCGCCGACCCCGGATTATCCTGAAATACCTCGGCAAAGATTGTGCGGCAGGCCTGCGGGTTGGCTTCGACGAGCGCGCGCACCGCTTCGGACGCAAAGCCCGTGTTCCAGAACGCAGGTGCAACCCAATAACCGATTTCCGATTGCGCACGGTCCATCCGTTTAAGGCTGATCACGCCCAGCACCTCGGCCAGACCCGTGGCTGATCCGTCCATCACCCAGACATCCTCGCCCCCGGCTCGCGTCATCGCTCGGGTCACGAACGCCTCGGCAGCACCTGGCGGCAAGGGATGCGGGATCGACCGAGTGCTGGTCGCAACACGGAGGTCACCGGCATACATCGCGAACAGGCCGACATCGGATTTCTGCACAGGACGCAGAATGAAGCGCCCTGCCGAGATCGGGGCATCCGAAGTGATCGTCTGCACAGTCATGGTTTCCCTCCTGAAAACGCATGGGCCGGGGCGTACCCCGGAAAAGGTCTTTCGAGGTCCATCCCGAGTCCGAGATGGCCACGGGTATACCGAGCCGCAAGCCCGGCAGAATGCACCCCTTCGTGAACCCCAATCCAAAAGCAAAAGGGACCGGCCTTTCAGCCGATCCCCCGATTACATCTGATATGTAAAGGTTCGGCTTATTCGGCGGCTTCCTTGGCTGGAAGCACCGAAATGAAGGTCCGGCCCTTCATGCCCTTCTTGAAGGTCACATGGCCCTCGACCTTGGCGAAGATGGTGTGATCGACACCCATCCCCACGCCGTCGCCGGGAAACCACGTCGTGCCACGCTGGCGCACGATGATGTTGCCCGGAATGGCAACCTGACCGCCGAACAGTTTGACGCCAAGGCGACGACCGGCCGAGTCGCGGCCGTTGCGGGATGAACCGCCTGCTTTTTTGTGTGCCATGGGGTGTTACTCCTTGGGGGCGGCAGCTTTGGCTGCGCGCTTTGGTTTTGCGGGGGCCTCGGCGGCGGCTGCGGGTGCAGCTTTCGCGGCGGGCTTGGCCTTGGCTGCGGGCTTTTCGGCCTTGGCGGGCTTTTCAGCCTTTACCGGGGCTGCGTCCGAGTTGTGGGCCGCACGGCGCGCATCGGCGGTGCCGGTGGCCACAGCGACGCCCGACTTGTCGGCACCCGTTGCCAGAATATCGGTGACACGCAGCAATGTCAGTTGCTGGCGGTGGCCCTTGGTGCGCTGCGACGAATGCTTCCGGCGGCGTTTCACATAGTGAATCACCTTGTCAGCCTTGATCTGCGCGATCACTTCGGCCTGCACGGCGGCACCGGCCACCAGCGGCACGCCCAGCGTCACGCTGTCGCCACCGACCATCAGAATCTCGTTGAACTGGACTTTATCGCCAGCATTTGCCGCAAGTTTCTCGACGCGCAGGATGTCTCCTGACTGCACCTTGTATTGCTTGCCGCCTGTCTTCAGGACCGCGAACATCGGTCATTCCTTCTTTGGTTTCCGCGTCTTGTGGCCCCGGCGTGATCCGGCGTTTCAGGTTGCCTCGGACGGCGCGCCCCGTTGGGAGCGATCAAAATGAAAATCGCGGGCAAACCACAAGGCTGCCCGAGATGCGGGCTTATCGGGGAAAGCGCTTGCCCTGTCAAGCGGCGCAAGGCGTTATTCCACGAGGGATTTCAGATATCTTCACCCTGCATCTGCCGCGCCGCCGCAGCCCCCAGCGTTCGCGAGATATCGCGGAACACCTCGTCAAACGACGCGAACATCGCCGCATTCATCGCCTGACCGGCCGGGCTTTCCGAAAACGCCTGATAGGCGGCAAGGTCATCATCCGACAAAGGCTGATAGGCCAGAGCCAGATAGGAATAAAGCCATTCGGTCGTATCGCTGCGCACCTGTTCTTCTTGCGACCAGACATCCGACAGCATCTCATCCTCGGGCATCGCATCCTCAAACGCGCCGCCCGCCGACATGCCTTGATAGAAGGCAAGGTTGGCGTTCAGCGCGCCGGCAACATTCTGTTCGATCAGATCGTTGGTCCGGGTGAACTTGCGCAACGCCTCCATCCGGGGGGTGTTTTGCGCCATCATATCGCTGACCAAAGCCTTTGCTGCCTCGGTCGCGGCATCGTCCAGCATGGTGCGGCGCGCCTCCAGTTCAAGCGTCAGGATGCGCTGGCCCCGGTCGCTGCCCAGAAAAGCTTGCATCGCAGCAAGGTCATCCGGCCGGCCCTGCAATTCCTTTGCCAGCCGCGCATCAAAGGTCTGCTGCATGGCCTGCGCATTGTAGATCTGGCTTACTGTCGCGGCCCAGGCCGCCCCGCCGCGCTGGGGAAACATCTCATCCTCCAGCGAGGTGCCGTATTTCAGGCCTTCTTCGCGCATGACTTCCATCACCGGGCCGATCATCAGCGTCTGGCTGAACCGCGATACCGCATCCGGCACTGTCTGGCTTTGCGGCACAACGGTCTGCGCAAGGCTGGCTACGGGCGCCAGCGGAAGAAGAAAAGCAAGGATCAAAGGGCGCAGCATGGGTGGCATCGCTTTCAGTGGAGGGGTTTTTTGCAACCGGCAAAGCAGGAAGGATGTTCTGGTTGTGACCTATGCCTCTTTCCCCGCCAAGCCAAGAACCAGCGCCCCACTATGACGTGATCTTCGGCACGATCCCGCCCGACCGTCTGACCACCGTTCCGGCAGACCTTTGGACCACGCCCCCCCCACCCCGTCCGCCATTTCAGGGCTTGCCAGCCTGCCCGCACCCGGCTACATGCCACGCCTCAGGATGACCCCTGACGCGGAGAGGTGGCAGAGTGGTCGAATGCGGCGGTCTCGAAAACCGTTGTCGGTGCAAGCCGACCCAGGGTTCGAATCCCTGTCTCTCCGCCAA
>JBBQZP010000052.1:0-18489 GCA_038207585.1 Rhodobacterales bacterium
AAAATGACCGTGCAAACACTACATCTTGTGGCGTTGTGACTGTATTCTCAGCATTCCCGATCATGCCATTGTCCGTTCCCGCATGATCCGAAAGTTTCTCATGCTCTTAATATAAAAGAAAATTTTTCGGGGTGCGGAAGCGTCCCCCATCAGGTGTCGAGTCTGGGTGCACAATTTTTCGGCGCGCCGTGGATTGGCTAGATATGCCGTTTGAAGAAAGTTATGTAACGATCCGAATGGTTCAGCGTTTTGTGGTCAATCAACTCAATAGTATAGCAAATGTAGATTCTCCCCTAAATTTGGGGATGCTTGGCGCATCGAACACTTTGTTTGGGTGCCAGACCTTGCGAACAGTACGCTCATGGCTCCTGTTGCCAGTTTATATTGAAGCTACCGGCGCGGCAATGTCTGACCGCGATGACAAGCAGTACTGCCGCCCAATTCTCTGGGTCATACCGGAAGTTGGATGGCGAAGCTGACTTCGACATTGAGCGCTGATTTTAAGCTATAGTTCTCGACCCCGATGGTTACGGCCGCCATGTTGCAGACAGTCCCTTCTCTAGAGGATTCCAGCGTCGCCGAATCAATCGTCCATCGCGTCTGCCGATGACGTGCAGGAGACGCAATTTTATATGTAATACATTGAAAACGCCAATTTATATATTCTTTTGCAGAGCGTTCAAACTGCTTTGTAGGTATACGCAACAGCCTACGATGACCGACACACGGGCAGAACGACCTATACGAGGGCAGTATGGCGACATCGAATTTTCTTGCCATGGTTGCTTGACAAGCATTATGATACAACCCTTAGGTGTTAAAATGGATTAGTTGCATTGGCCGGGCGTGCAGGGGCGAATATGAACAAACGTCGACCAACGGTTCTACCAATCGCGAGTCTGGTGATTTTGGTTACGTCCTGCACTTTCACCGCGATTCTGTATGCTTATGGATTTTCTGCAGTGTTCGGATATCCATTCGGATACGCCTTTTTCATAGGCGCGGCACTTGTTGGCGCCTTCGCGGGCCTCGTTGTCTCTACATTATCAAGAGAGGACATGCCTTGAGGAAGTGCCATCTCTAAGAAGCCTCGTAGTTTCCCTGCGCGCGCCGCGCCGCCGTTGCGCCTCGGCAATGCGCGCCCGTCCCGCTTTGGATTTCGGCCCAGTGCTTTTGCCACCGTGAAACTTGCAGCGCGCTTTGCCGGGTTCTGACAGCAAACGGCAGGGCGCGCCGTTGCGGGTGGTCGCGCTACTTTTCAGGTGGTCCTGTCGATCTCATCGAAGATCGGCTGCGCACCGCAGACCATGAATGACGGGGTCAACAAGGCCGAGGTCAATAATGGCAAGCGCCCGGGCGTCTACAGCGAAATGGCCGAGCGCATGAAGGCGTTGGAACGCGAGAACCGAGAGCTGCGCCAAGCGAACGAGGAATTTCGGAAGGCTTCCGCGTAATTTGCGATGGCGGAATTCGGTCGCCGGTCGAAGTGGTGTTCGAATTGATTGATGACCATCGCGGTGCGCATGGGGTCGAACCGATCTGCGAGATGCTGGTACGCACACTTGGCCCCTATCGACGTCCAAAATTGACCTCTCTCTATGCTGCGAGATCAGGGACTAAGCCTACAGAACTTATCATGTTGTGACGGCGGCTCTTCAGCCCGTCGAATTTGTATTCCCTCCAGTTCCTTCCAACCTCCCCAACAAATTCCGCACATTCGACACCTGCCACTGCCCTCCGCGCCGGGTCTGCATGCCTCGCGCGTTGAGTTCCGCGGCAATCGCCCGCAGCGACGAATGCCCAGCAGCCTGAATGTCAGCGATGACCGGGGCAAGGTCTTGAGCGAACCGGCCCGCATTGCCTGCCACCGCCTCTCTTAGCGCCACACCGCCCTTCCCCGCCCGCCTGAGCGCATCTGCGCCATTGGGGTTGCCCAGCTTCACACCGCGCGCCTTGGCCACCGCCAGCGCCTCCTTGGTGCGGCGTGAGATCGCCTCGCGTTCGGACTGCGCCACCAGCGCCATGATGCCGACGGTCAGATCATTGGCTTCGGGCATGTCCACTGCGAGGAACCGCACGCCACTGTCACGCAGGGTCAGCAGGAAGGCTGCGTTTCGGCTCAGGCGGTCGAGCTTGGCGATGACCAGCGTTGCACCGGTCACGCGCGCCAAGTGGAGCGCCTTGGTCAGTTCGGGGCGTTTGGCGGTCTTGCCGCTTTCCACCTCGGTGAACCGCCCCAGAACTTCTGCACCGCGCGCCGCTGCAAAAGCATCAATGCTGCCGCGCTGCGCCTCAAGCCCCAGCCCCGACTGGCCCTGCCGCGCAGTCGAGACGCGTTCATAGGCGACAAAGCGGGTGGCGGTTGCTGTCATGGCCGGGGTGTTCAAACCTGCGTAACGTTCGTTGCGCAGATGTGTACGGGGTCTCGGGTGACTAGTGTAGCGCCAAGCCGTTGTTTTTACAGCTCGCCGTCAAGATCATAGATCTGCCCGCCCAATCGCAGGATCGTCTCTTCGGATTGGGTTGAGACCTTTCCATCCGTGCAGCGGAACAGAACGCCATCACCCGGCCGGTCGCCATACACCGTGCGGAACACGATCTCGGGCTGCATCGGGCCTGCGGTAAGTGCGGCGACGCGGGATCGCGAGGCAGGCGTCAGCCCAAGCTCGGTCATGAACCGGCTCATCAGTTCCATCTGCTTGTTGACCACCGACAGCCACGGCGATTGCTGCACATAGCCGGACGGCGTTTTCAGAAGGAGCGGCGACTGCTTGAGCTTTTCTTCTGCCTCAACCCATCGCCCATAGGCCTGGCAATAGGCAGCAAGGGCCGCGCGGTCCGCCATCGTGACCACACCCATGCCGTGAAGCACGGGGCCCAGCCGGTCCCATTCCCGCGCGGCCTCATCGGACAGATGCGGCGGGCAGTCTGGCATGCCGTCGGGTGGCTGGGGTTCGGCCGCATTGAACCCGCGCTTGCCGGGATTGCCATCCAGCTTCCGGATGGCCGTGGGTTTGGGGATGCGCCCCCGCATCAGACGGTGTCTTCCCGCTCCGGCGCGCCGCTTTCGTCACCCGAGCGTTCAATAACCCCATCCGGCAGGGTTCGCCCGATCAGCGGCGCGGTGGCCTCATAGCGTTCTGCGATCCCGTCCAGGAATGCCTTCAGCCGCGCGCTGGCATCACTGGGGCCGCCAACCTCGACCGGGCCACCCTCCGGACCGCTGTGTTCGATGTGCGTCGTCTCGCGCCATCCGGCCTGGGTCTTCAGAAAGAAGATCATCGACGTGGTATCGCCGCCCCGCGCCTTGGCAATCAGGCTTTGCGCAATGGCGCCGATAGCACGCGCCTTGCCCTTTTTATACCGTGCTGCAATCTCCTCGTCCCGGTCCATCAGGGAAAAGAACGTCCTGCGCCCGATGCCAAAGTAATCCGCCATCTGCGCCACCGTCAGCACCGCCGCCAAGGTTTCGACCTCGGCCGTCTGTGCCGGGGTCAGGTTCTTGAAGGGCCGCCCCATCACGCAGCCTCAGTTGTCTGGCGGATGGTGGCGGTTTCGCTGAAGGTGGCAGCGGTGCTGTCCCCTGCCCCCTCCAGCACCGCGTCCTTGCCGGTGAAGGCCTGCCACCGCAGAACTGCCACATCGACATAGGCCGGGTCCAACTCCATGGCACAGCACACCCGCCCCGTCGTCTCGGCTGCAATGATGCCGGTCCCCGACCCCGAGAACGGCTCGTACACCGCCTGCCCCGGACTTGCGTTGTTCAGCATCGGCCGGCGCATGCATTCGACCGGCTTTTGTGTGCCGTGCACGGTTTGGGCATCCTGATCCCGGCTGGGGATCTGCCAGAGCGTTGTCTGTTTGCGATCGCCGTTCCAATGGCCTTTGGTCTTTTGGCGCACGGCATACCAGCAGGGCTCATGCTGCCAGTGATAATCGCCCCGGCTCAGCACCAGTCGTTCCTTGGCCCAGATGATCTGCGAGCGCACGTCAAAGCCGCAGGCGGCAAGGCTGTCGGCAACGGTGGTGGCATGCAGCGCGCCGTGCCAGACATAGGCCACATCACCGGGGAATAGCGCCCAGGCCTCGCGCCAGTCAGCGCGATCATCATTCATCACCTTGCCGGTGCGTTTTGTCTCCGACGCCCCTGCCCTGTTGCGCCAGTCCGGATCGTAGCTCACGCCGTAGGGAGGATCCGTGACCATCAGATGCGGGCGCACCCCTGTCAACAGACGGGACACATCATCGGGCTCCGTGGCACTGCCACACAGCAACCGGTGCGGCCCCATCACCCAGAGATCACCCGGCTTTGAGACCGGCACCGTCGGTACATCAGGCACATCCTCCTCCCGCGGATCGGCCTGCCCGGCCTGCAGCAGCGTGTCGATCTCACGGGGATCAAAACCAAGTGTGGCAAGATCAATCCCAAGCTCTGCCAGATCGCCCACCTCCATCGCCAGCATGTCCTTGTCCCACCCGGCCTGCAGCGCCAACTGATTGTCCGCCAGCACGTAAGCCCGCTTTTGCGCCGCGCTCAGATGCGCAAGCTCAATCACCGGCACCGAAGCCAGACCAAGCTGCCGCGCCGCCAGCACCCGGCCATGCCCCGCGATGATGCCGTTCGCGCCGTCCACCAGCACCGGATTGGTAAAGCCGTATTCCCGGATCGAGCCTGAAATCAACGCCACCTGTGCAGCGCTGTGGGTGCGGGCATTGCGGGCATAGGGGATCAGATCGCTGATCGGGCGATAGGTCAGTTGCAGGCCGTCGGGGCCCGCAGGAACTGCGCCAGATGCCGTCGTTTCTTGCGAATGGTCCAAACCCATGCTGCTGATCCCGCCCTACCCCCGCCCCGCCGAATTCGCGGGCGCGCCTGCCTCGTTCGGGCAGTATAGCAGGATGGTAAATCATTGTAATCATGACGTTAATACGCATACCCGCGCAGGAGCGCGCAAATGCCGACAGGCAGCGGCGGTTGGCAGAAACTTGTCGGGATATCGGCAACGTCCGCAATGTGGACAAAGCGGTCGTTGGCCGATCCCAAATTTGTGTTAAGATAGATTGAAGACTTGCCATTTGGGGACGCGAATGTCGCAAAGCCTGATATGTGGTCGCTGTGATTGCGGCGCTGTGTCGATCACCATTCCCGAGCTGCCTGAGAACATGAATGCCTGTCCCTGCGCGTTCTGTTCGAGGGTAGGTGCCCATTGGGGATACTTCCCTCAGGGATCGGTTATCATCGAAGGAAAGACGGATACCTACCGACGAGCATCACGCATCCTGGAATTTCACCGCTGCGCAGCCTGTGGCGTTGTCACCCACTGGATTGATCCGGAGGGCCGAGTGCCGCACTTGGGCGCAAACATGCGAAACTTCGACACGGAAACGGTTGCAGGAGTGCCAGTCGTCGTCGAGCCCTGACTTGGCAGTTGCTAAAGGGCTCAAAGCTGACTGTGGCCGCATGATGGTCGAATGACCCATCCCTGATCTGCCGTGCTCTTTCAGCATCTCTCCTACACCCGCCACTCCGCCAACCCACCCAGTGCCCGCTCCAGCCGAGCGCGGATGGCATCCGCCTCACCGTCAAGCCAGTACGCGATCTGCCAGGATCGACCACGCCCTGACCGTCGGTAGGCCGCTGATTTAAGCGTCATTCCCCTATAAGAATTACATATAGGGTTTTGACGCTTAAATCCGATGCGTCGGAAGCTGCTGTCCGCGCCATCTGCGGAGTCGAACACCTTCGAATGCAACACGGCGGCATCGGCCGGGCTATCGACTGCAATGCCCGCCAGCAACATGCGCTGCACAATGTCGGGCCTTGTGACATCCCATGCCACAACCTGCTCATGGATGAGCGGCAGCGCCACGTCGGCCAAAACGTGAACCTCCAGCGGATTGCCCGCTGTTCGGTTGACTCCCCTTCCCCGGCCGATGGCCTGCACGACCTCATCGTCGCAGATCGCAGCACGAAGCCCTTCGGCCCGACCGTCCGGATGGATGAGGGTGTTGACCACCGCGTATGTATCTGACCGAAGATGCACAGCGCGCAGGTCCGGTTCATAGCGACCTTCCGGCAGATGATTGAACAAACTGGCACAAAGCGGAGCCAGATCGTCGGTCGAGGGCAATGGCCGTCCGACCACGATCAGGAGGCCGACATCGCCGTATCCATCTAGGCCCGCGATCGCGTTAAAGTGGGCTGTCTCAACCCCTGGAATGCCTTGGAACGCGGCCTCGATTGCTAGGTAGGTCACGACCAGCGTTCGTTTTGGTGCCATGCGCCGCGCGCTCCAGCGGACATGATCAACCACCTCGCGCAGCCGGTTTTGCCGCCTTGCCTGTTCTTCAATTGCCAAGCCAGGCGCGGAGCAAAGGCTGGACTTGCCAAACCGTCCGGCAAAGAGCGTGACCTGTTGGTGGTCTTGTGCCGCGTCGATGCGGGTTGTGACCAGTCCGGGCAGCAGGACCTGCGCCAGATCCGGCCGCAACGTGGCGTCCAGATGCAGGATCGGAATGGCCCTGAGCGACTCCGCAATGTGATGATGGCCGTAAATTGTGATCCGTCGCCGCCCGGTGTCTGGATCGGGGTCATGAATGCGCACCACCGGCGCGTCCGCCTCATTGGCGATGATTATGGCCAAGGCGCGCCACAGCGCCATCATGCGCCGGGCGATCTCGTTGCGTTTGACGGCCGCCGTCGCCGCCGTCCGGGCTCTTGGCTTCATGCCGGCATAAATGTTTGGATCAACAATGCAGCGTTCCTCAAGCGCGGCTGCCTCCTCGCACATCTCTGGAGCAAGTCCGCCCGAGACAAGCGCGGCGGCCCGCACCTGCCCGATGCCATTGCTGTCCAAAGCCGATGCCAACTGTCGTCGCAGCGCGGCAAGATCCGCGAGCCGACCCACAGTAATTGGATCCAATGTGTCAATTCCCTTCACGAGACCGACCGTGGGCAACACCTCGATCGGTGGTGCATCCACATCTTCATGCGATCGCTGCCAGCAGCCTTCGTCTATCACGATCAGACCGAAGGGATCACTTCCGGCTGCGGGTCCGGTGAAGAGCACATCATAGGGTGCCAGTACCACCGCTGCAGCCGTGACGTCGCGCTTGTTTTGCTGCTTCAGGCAACCATCATAATGCGGGCATTGCCACGTTTTGGAACTGTAGCAGACCGACCGGCCGATGCTCAGCGACTCGCGCAGCGCCAGCTTCACCATCTCGCGGTCCAGGCACATTGGCGCGCGCGTGGCGGGATCTTTGCCATCATACCCGTGCAAGACGGCGACAGGACCGTCGGCTGTCTTTTTCCAGGCTGTGGCCGCTTCCTCCGCCAGCGCATGCGAGGGTGTCACGACAAGCACCCGGTGCGGCAGACCCTTGGCCTGCATGTCACGCTGCCAGGCGGCAATCAGATCGCGAGAGACTGCACTCTTGCCCAAACCGACCGTGGCATGAATACCAATGGTTGGCGGTGCCGCTGCGAGGTCGCCAGACAACCAGTCCGACGCCGCTGCAAGGGCGTTCTCGATGGCGTCTCGTAGCCGCAGCCGGGCAACATCCGGGGGCAAGAGGTCACCGATGTCTTCGGGCTGAACCTCCGCGCCGCCCCGATTTGGCAAGTGCCCTGATGCCCTCAGCTTTAGCTTGTCGCAGACCTTGCGCAAGGCGTGTGCGCGTGACCAAACCTGCCCGCTGTCCTGACGGGGTCGTGCAAGGTCGGTCGTTGCCACGAACCGGTCCCAGACCCGGTCCGCCAAGGTTTGTGGCTGGAGGTCCTGCCCTTGATCCACCGCATCATGCACGGCGTGATAGGCAATGCTTGACAGCCAGCCATCGCGACCATCGCTGACCAGACCCTCTGCTGTGCGCGTTGGCCCATCGCTGTGGGGTGCGGCAGTGGGTCCTGTTTGCCGTGCCCGCGTGATCTGCGCCAGATGCCCGGTTTTGGCGGCAGCGAACGCCAAAAACCGCTGCAACGCCGCGTCATCGACCAGCGGCAACTGGTCCAGCGCCACATCGCACGGCGTCTCGCCTGTTACCCATTCATAGGGCTTTCCCGTCCCCGGCTGCAGCGCAAAGGCCACGAACTGCTGCCCCGACCCGAGGATTTCCACACCGGGGACAGCCATTTTGCGCATTGGTTCAAGCGTGCGGTAAATCAGTAGCCGTCGGGGCCAGCGCCCAATCCGCACCAGCGTTTGGCCAAGAATATCTTCGGCATGGGCGGCAACGTCATGCGCCAGACCCGGATCATCGAGATCAACATCGACCGCAACGAGATGCCCCGTCCGAAGGCCGATCCCCGCAGACCCAAACGTTTGCGACCAGTCATCAACTTGGGCTGCGTCGATCGTAACGCCCGACCACCGGGACGGCGCGGGGCGTTTGGTGCCGGGCAGAATGGGCAGGGGTTCGTAGCCATTGTCCAAAAGCCTGGCTGCCATTTGGGCGTATGTCGTCGTGCCAATGCCGACGAGGCCGCCACCGGCGACCGTATCATCTGAACCTTTCTGTTGCGGGTCGCCGGATGTCGGTGCCCCGCACATCGTCAGGGGCGCGGCCGGTGGCGCAGCGCCTCATAGGTTTGGATATCCTCCAGCGGGTAAAGAATGCGGCCCCCGATAGCGAGCCAGGCTGGCCCCTGCCCCTGCGCCCGCCACCGCTCCAGCGTGCGGCCACTCATGCGCCACCGCACGGCAACCTCCCGCGTGGTCAGAAGGGTGTTCGGATTAGCATTCGGTGTGTCGTCGGCGAGCATCATGCGGTGTCCCGCTTGACGGCAGAGGCAAGCGCAGGCTCAGATCCAATGCATCCAGCCTCTCGGGCCTGCCAATAGAGACGCTCCAAGGCGGCCTGTTCGCTTTGCGTGACGGAACAGGCATTCCCAGACGCAAGCGCAAAGGCGATGTCGTCCAGTGTGGCCGTTTCAATTGGCACCAAGCGATCCGTGATGGCATAGCGGTGCAGGATGGCAATTGTCTTGGGCAGATCATCGAGTCCCAAACTGGCGCTGCGCAGCAAAACGGGATGCGGGTTCTGCTGCATCATCCCGGCATCCGCTGCCAGTTGGCCGAGGCCACACCAGACGCGGCTGCACCCGCGCCCCAGCGATTGCCATTGCCGTTTTTTCCGGACACATAGGACTTCTTGGTACCCGGCGGCGCCGGAAAGACCTGCCATCCTCTTCCAGCATATTCCAATGCCGCGGCCAAGCAGGAAGCGGAAGGGGGGCTACGAAGGTTCATCGATGCCTCTACGCCGCGTGCGGCCTTCAAACGCTTCAACATCGCCAAGGGCGTAGCGGATCGAACCACCAATGCAGTGCCAAGCCGGACCGCATCGTTTGGCCCGCCATCGATCGAGCGTGCGCGTGGTCATCCGCCAGCGCTTGGCCAGTTCCGCAGGCGTGAGCCAAATTGCTGATATACCTTGCAAAATGGGCATGGGAGTATCCGAATTAGACTGCTCCTCATCATATCATTTGCGTAATTAACTGGAAATAATGACATTTTAAGCCAGCGGACGACAATGAACGCCAGCCGTTTCCACGCCGTCATCATCGTGCGAGCGAATTGATTCATTCAGAGCTTTGTTCAAGAGTGAAGCGAATCAATCTTTTGCCATGGAAAGTGCACCTTGTCAGAATCCAATGACTTCAACCTCAGCCCTGAACGCCAACAGCTTTTGAGAGGAAAACTCGGCCGTTTTCTGTACTGGACGCGTCCAAACATTGAACGAACGATCGGGCCGTACCTTCCAGACGCATTCGATGCATTTGACACTATGCGTCTTGCTCTGGTCGGCAATTGTCGAGACCGGCTTGCTTCTTACACGGATGTGCAGGTGCAGGAGCTATCGCAACTTCCGCCAGATCATGCAAATGACGCACTCGGTTGGCGGAGGTTCCAGCTGGAAGAAGTCCGTTTACTGGAAACGCGCGAACCGGATTGGTTTGCGGGTGGGTTTGGCCACCCCGATCACGTCGTAGATTTCGAATACTGGACAAAGATGAATCATTTCAAGGTAAGTGAACTAACCTGCCTGTCGGTGGGCATAGCTCCAAAGGAATTTGACTTCAACGCCCTCCACAACCTCGCTTCGTCACGAGACAGACCGAACTTCGGACAAGTACTCGAATTTCTCCTCCAAAGATTTGAGCAACTTCAGCGGACCTTCGGACGGGATCGTGGAAATGCGGCGGTCGATCCGAAAATATTCCTCGCATGGGCTATCCGGTTTGAGTTTGCAGTTCACAGTGAGTTCCTCGAACCACTGCAAAAGTTTCATCGACTGGCACCCGTCGTTGGGACGGTCCCCGCACGAAAGCAGGACCAGCGGGAGGTCGACAAAATTGCGCAACTCTTCACTGCGATGGCAATTGATCACTTGGGCTACGTGCCAAGCCAGGCCCGCAGTCCAACACCCAAGGAAATCGGCGAAATCGCCGCTGAACTGGGGATGTCGGTGACCGACGAGACGATCCGAAAGTACCTACGGATCGGAGCTCGATTCATCGCACCGGACTGGAAGCCAAAGCAAAGATAATCGCTCAACGATTATCTCTTCGAAGATGATTATAAATCATAGGCTTAACATATTCTGTCTAGCCATTTTCCTGTTCGAGGACACGCGAACAACACAGTGGCACCCTGCACTACAAAGAGGCGAGAGCAGGGCCGTGGGATGCAGTACAATACCGAAAACAATATCGACCGCGTTCTCACCCAACAGGACCTTGCTATTCGTTGGGGCTGTTCTGCGCGCACGTTGCAGAGATGGAGGACGGAGCGCAGTGGACCGGCATTTGTCCGGCTTGGCGGGAACATTCGATACCTCATTGCGGATGTCATCGCGTTTGAGCATCGCAACCGGAATTCGGGTGGACAAGAATCGTGAACCCGCTCTCTCCTGGCCGCATGACCCCCACCGAGCGGCGTGCCGCACTTTGCGCCATTCTTGCCCTTGGGCTGCTGCGATTGCGGATGCGAGACACCGCGCAAACCTCTGACGAGACTGGAGAAAGTTTGCTACACTCTCCGCCTGACCAATGGCGTCATGCAACTCCAACTCACCGGAGAACCGCATGACCAACCACGATCCGATTCCCGCGCGCTTGGCCGCGCTGAAGACCACACCGACGCCTGACTTGAAGCAGCAATGGCGCGAGTTGTTTGCCAGCGAACCGCCGCCGTTCAATCGCCGCTATTTGGAAAGCCGGCTGGCCTACCGCATTCAGGAACTGGCGTACGGCGGTTTGAAGCCGGAGACCATCAAGCGGCTGGAAGCCTTGGGCGAACAGCTTGACGGTGGCAACATCACGACGCGGCGCATCCGGGCCGATCTGAAGCCCATCGCGGGCACGCGGCTGGTCCGGGACTATCAGGGTGTTGAGCAGATCGTCACGGTGATGCAGGACGGATTTGAATGGCAGGGGCGGCCCTATCAGTCGCTGTCGGCCATTGCGCGCGCCATCACTGGCACGCGTTGGAACGGCTGGGTGTTCTTCGGGTTGAAAAACCACCGGAGGTCGGCATGAACAAAGCCCTCGATCCCACGAAGATCGTCCGCAAATTGCGTTGCGCGGTCTATACCCGCAAATCCTCCGAGGAAGGGCTGGAGCAGGAGTTCAACAGCCTGCATGCCCAGCGCGAGGCCTGCGAATCCTACATCGCCAGTCAACGGTCCGAGGGCTGGGTGCTGGTCCGCGATCAGTACGACGATGGCGGCATCTCCGGCGGCACGCTGGAACGCCCCGGCCTAAAGCGCTTGCTGGCCGACATCGAGGATGGGCTGGTTGACGTGGTGGTGGTTTACAAGATCGACCGGTTGTCCCGCTCGCTGATGGATTTTTCGAAACTGGTCGAGGTGTTTGACCGAAACGGGGTGACCTTCGTCTCGGTCACCCAGTCGTTCAACACCACCACATCGATGGGGCGACTGACGCTGAACATCCTGCTGTCCTTCGCTCAGTTCGAACGCGAAGTGACCGCCGAACGCATTCGCGACAAGGTGCGCGCCAGCCGGATGAAGGGGATCTGGATGGGCGGCAGCACGCCGCTCGGGTATGACGTCAAAGACCGCAAGTTGATCGAGAACGCGCGCGATGCCGACATCGTCCGATGGGTCTTTGCACGTTTCATCGAGATTGGCTCAGGCACCGAACTGGCGCGCGAACTGGCCAGCCGCGGCGTAACGACAGCGCGAGGATACCGGATCGATAAGAAGTTCATCTACAGGATGCTGAACAACCGGGTCTACATTGGTGAGGCCGTCCACAAAGGGACCAGCTATCCCGGCGAACACAAGGCCATCATTGATCGTGAGGTGTGGGACCGTGTCCACGCCATTTTGACCGAAAGCCCGCGCAAGCGCGCCGCGAACACCCGCAACGACACGCCCGCCTTGTTGAAGGGGCTGCTCTACGGCCCGGATGGCGCCGCCTTCTCGCCCACCCACACGCGCAAGGGCGGGCGGCTGTACCAGTACTACGTCAGCCAGACTGTCCTGAAGCATGGCGCAGGTTCGTGCCCAATCGGCCGTGTGCCTGCGGGCGAAATCGAGGCGGCTGTCATCAGCCAGCTGCGCGCCGTGTTCCGTCAGCCTGAAATCGTCGCGGGCACATGGAAAGCCGCGCGGGTGCAAGATGGTGATGTTGCCGAAGCCGAGGCGCGCGCGGCCTTGCAGCAGTTTGACCCGCTCTGGGGCGAGTTGTTCCCAGCCGAGCAGACGCGGATCGTGGCGCTGCTGGTTGAACGGGTCGACATCGGCATCGATGGGCTGAACATACGTTTGCGGATGGACGGGCTGGCGACGCTGGCGCGAGACATGAAGACTGATCTGGTGTCGGCCGCATGACCGGGGCTAGCGGTACCCCACAGACGATCACCGTGCACGTCCCATTCCGGTTTGTGAAACGCGGGGGGCGGAAAGAAATGGTCTTGCCTGACGGGGCGTCCAACGCCCGCAAGGCTGACAACACGCTGATCAAGGCCTTGGCGCGGGCATTTCGCTGGAAGCGGATGCTTGATTCTGGGGAGTTCGCGACGATTGAGGAACTGGCTGCCAAAGAGAAGATCGCGACGACTTACATGACGAGGTTGCTGCGGTTGACCTTACTGGCACCCGGAATCGTGGAAGAAATTTTAGCGGGGTGCTGCGAGCGACAAATCACGTTGGCCAAACTGATCGAGCCGTTTCCAATTGTGTGGGCAGACCAGCGATTGTAGGTCCGAAGTCGCCCTAAACGGACGTTCGCGCCGCTTTTACAAAATGGCCTCTCAGGACCAAGGCGCGGTGACCGCGTAGGATAGTCAAAAACTTACGTAGTAGAGTTGCCGCTTTTGACGCGGGTCGATTAATCGTCGCGAAGGAGCCGCTGTCTATTAGGGGGAAGCTTCCGCCGGGGTTCCTGGGCGACATACATAACCGGCTCCCCATGCTCCTGTTCACCGTCGATCGGTTCAGGCAACTTGGCGGCGCGAATAGCCGTAGTGACTTGCTCTGTGACGAATTGGGCGTCGGTGAGAATTTCCCGAAAACCGTCCTTCAAAGCCGGATAGTTTGCAACGAAAGCTCCAACCGCCACAACCCCGGCATAAATCTCACCGCGAATTGAGCCTTCTTCCAGTTGCCCAAGTTGAAAATATGCCCCAACGCCTCGCCGCCCCTCACGCCAACTGCTTTGAGCGATGTGGCGAGAGATCGAATACAGAAACCGTTCGGCATCAAGTTCGTGGAGTTCAAGCGGTGTGTCGAACGAAAGCTGCAACCGGAACTGTGAGACTTTGTTTCCATATCCACTGGACTGATAGTTGAAATCCGAAAGCTGTTCGTCGAGAAGCCATTTCTTGCCCTCGTCATTCACGAACTTTCCGCGCTTAAGCACGTTCCCAAATGGATTTGGGGAGTTTGGCAGATCGGCAAGGCGGAGAAGTTCTTCGAATGGCGGGGCCTCAACTTCGACGGCTTCGAGTGCTTTTAGGTCGATCTCATAGTGCTTATTCGAAGCCATTCGCGACGCCCTGTCCCATTTTTTCGAAGTTTAGCCGCTCGCTTGATCTTTGGCAAATTGCACTTGCGATGGATGTGCGCAGGCATCGCTAAGGACGATCTGCCCCTCCGAAATCGGAGAGGAAAATGGGCGCTACGCCTGAAGCGTGAGTTCTGCGAAATCGCCGCTGTCCGCCCATAATCCGGCTTACCCCGCGGGCGCGACGAAGGGCCGCTTCCCGCCCCTTGCGTCAACCATGCAAGGCTGACGCTCCCGGCCCTAGATTCCGGCGCCGAACGCCTAAATCTCTGCGATCAGGTCGCGCAGCCATTTGTGGGCGGGGTCGGCATGGCTGCGGTCGTGCCAGATCAGGCGGTAATCAAAGGTGGGCACCGGGATGGGCAGGGCAAAGTGGTGCAACCCGCCATGCGCTGCCAAGGCCACAGCACCGCGCGTGGGCAGGGTCAGGATCAGGTCACTGCTGGCAATGACGGTGGCGGCCGTGCCGAAATACGGGATCCAAAGGCTGATGCGGCGGCTTAGGCCACGCGTCGCCAGAGCATCGTCTACTACGCCGGTGCGCCCACCAAGAATGCTGATCAGGGCATGGGGATAGGCCAGAAAATCATCAAGCCCGATCTCGGTTTGCCCGGCAAGGGGATGACACGCGCCGATCACACAGGAATAGCCTTCGGTGAAAAGGGTCCGCGCGCGCAGCGGCAGCGGCACCACATCATCGCTGTAAAGTGCGAGGTCAGAGCGGCCCTCGGCGATGTGGCGAAAGATGTCGGTGGAAAACGGCAGCACCTCCAGCCCGATGCCGGGGGCAAGCCGCGCCAGACGCCACATCAGGCCGGGAAGAACGGCCAGCGCACCGTAATCGGTGGTGGCAAGCCGGAATACCCGCCGTGCCTGCGCGGGGTCAAATTCGGCAGGGGCCAGGAACCCCTCGATGCCGGTCAAAACCTCGGACAGTTGTTCGCGCAGGGCCAAGGCTCGGTCGGTCAAAACCATGCCACCGGGCGCGCGCACCAAGAGCGGGTCGCCCAAAGCGCGGCGCAACCGTGCCAGAACCCGGCTGACGCCCGGCTGGCTTTTGTTCAGCCGCTCGGCGGTGCGGGTTGTGTTGCGGGTCTCATAGAGCGATTGCAGCACGCGCAGGTCGTCAAGTTCAAGGCCATGTGTATTCAGATTTTGCATGATGCCTATGCGATCCATTTATTTCCAGCATCACGCGCAACGCGTCATGGTGCAAGGGCAATCCAACCCGAAAAGGTGTAACATGAACCTGCAACCCCTTCGCACTGGCGCGTTTGCGCTGGCAGCCCTTGTGGCACTGGCCACGCCGTCGCTGGCGCAGACCGCCAATACCGAGACGGTGAAGAATTTCTACGCAGCCTTTGGCGAAAACCAACCCGAACTTCTGGACAAGGTGCTGGCCGAAGACTGGGTCGACATTCCGCCGAACCAGGGTCAGGAACCCGGGCGCGATGCGTTCAAGCCCTACATCGCGGGCTATCACACCATGTTTGCGGGTCTGAGCGTGGTGAACGACCAGATCATTGACGCTGGCGAGTATGTAATTGTGCGCTCGACCATCTCGGGCACGCAGGCCGCCCCCTTTGCGGGCTTTGCCTCCAAAGGACGCCCGTTGAGCGTGATGGCGGTGGATATCCATCAGTTCAAGGACGGGCTGGTGATCAAGACCTGGCATGTCGAAGACTGGCTGAGCGGCATGTTCCAGATGGGCTCGTTCGAATAACAGACAGGCGCGGGGGATCAACCCCGCGCCCACAGCTTTGATGGAAAGGCCGCCATGACTGAAACCCCACCCTCCCGCCCTCCTCTGTCAGGCGGCACCAGCGACGCCCCCCAGCCGACCCAAAGCTGGGATGCCGACAAGCAGATCAAGAGCGGGCCTTACACCGTGTCGCGTGTCAGCTTCCTCAGCGGCGGCGACACCGTCATCGGTAACCTGTTCCAACCTCATGGTGCCGCGGCTCGGGCGGCGGTGGTCATCCTTGGCCCGGTGGCCACGGTCAAGGAACAGGCCCCGATGCAATATGCCACACGGTTGGCGCGGGCTGGGCTTGCAACGCTGGTGTTCGACCCGCGCGGTACGGGTGAAAGCGAAGGCAGCCCGCGTCGCTGGGAAAGTGGCGCGCGCAAGGTGGGCGATCTGCGGGCGGCGCTCGCGTATCTTGCGACGCTGCCTGGCATTGACCCCGCAAGGCTGCACCTTCTGGGGCTGTGCCAAGGGGCCAACTGGGCGATTGATGCGGCCATAGCCGACGCGTCGGTGCAAAGCCTTGCCTTGGTCGCAGGCCACTACCTGACGCCCGAGGTCTGCGCGATGTATTACGGCAGCGCCGAGGCCGTGGCCGTTCGCGTGGCACGGGGGGAAGCTGCCGCCCAAGCCTTTGCCGCCGGTGGCACGGTCAGCTATCTGCCCATCGTCAATGACAGCGCGGGCGAGGCCAATCCTGACGTGCTACTGAACTTTGATGCAGCCCGGATGTATTACCACCCTTGGGCTGACCAAAACCTGTTCCTCGCCCATCGCGGCCAATGGGAAAACCGCATCGCGACGATGAGCGAGGCCGAACTGTGGACCACTCGCACCGATCTGGCCGTGGCGCAATTGACCACCCCCACCCTGATGATCCACGCCGACCGCGCCGCCAGCGGGCCATCGGTGCCGCGCGCGCTGTTCGACGCGATCCCTGCCACCCGCAAGAAATTGCTCTGGCTGGGCAATCAGACCCAGTTCCAATTCTATGAAGACCCGATCACGATTGACGACGCAACCCATCATCTCGCGGCATTTTATCTGGCGCAGTCATGACCGCAGACCCCTTTGCCGCAATTCAGGCCTCAACCCGCGCCCACCGTCGGACGACCAATTCCGACGCCTATACATTCGAAGACGGCCCGGCCCTGACGCAAGTGGCCGCGAGTTCCGGTGCGGTCAGAATGCTGGAACTGGGCACGGCGCTTGGTTACACGGCCTGCTGTCTTGCTGCCGCACACCCCGATGCCCGCGTCGATTCAATTGAGGGCGACGCTCTGCGGGCGTCGCTTGCCCGCGACAATATCGGCGCTGCTGGCCTTGCCGACCGGGTGACGGTGCATCACGGTGATTTCATTGCGGTGTTGCCGCGCCTGACCCAAGGTTACGATCTGGTCTTCTTTGACGGCTATGCGCCCGACGTTGCGATGCTGAAGGCCATCATCGACCGACTTTTGCCCGGCGGCACGCTCGTGTGCGCGAACCTTGGTCTGGCCGGGATCAACGACAAGCGACAGATGATGGCCGAATTGGACGACCCGGGCCGGTTCACTCCACTTCGTTCGATCGAGAACGGCAGGACGGTTGTCCGACGCAAGCTGGGTTGATCGCGCGAGCCCTCTGACCAGCCATCCGGCGAGGAAGGCTGGGGCTGCACACTGGATCAGTTATGATCTGAACGAAGCGTGGGTTGCGCAATCAGTAATCTTTGAATTCGCCGACATGCACCCAACTCCGTGGGAGGAAAAGGGCTCCTTGCCGCTAATTTCCACTATAATGAGTGCCGAAAGAACGTTGTTTGCCGTCGATTCCAAAGGAGCCTTTCAATGACTGACTTTTTGCTTTTGGCGTTCATTTTCCTGATCGCAGGCGTTGTTGCCGTGCCGATTGCCTCACGCCTAGGCCTCGGGTCGGTGCTTGGATATCTCATCGCAGGCATCGTTATCAGCCCGGTGATGGCGTTGCTGCATGTGGACGTCGTCTCGATCCAGCACTTCGCCGAATTCGGGGTGGTGATGATGCTGTTCCTCGTTGGCCTTGAACTGGAACCAAAGTTGCTTTGGTCGATGCGCTCACGGCTTTTGGGGCTGGGCGGTGGTCAGGTCGCCCTGACTGCCGCGGTGGTGATGGCTGTGGCCATGGCGTTCGGTCAGGTCTTGACGGTCGCGCTGGCCATCGGTCTGGTGTTGGCGCTGTCCTCAACGGCGATCGTCCTGCAGACCCTTGGCGAAAAGGGGCTGATGAAAAGCGATGGCGGACAGTCCAGCTTTGCAGTGTTGCTGTTTCAGGACATCGCCGTGATCCCGATGCTGGCCCTGATCCCGCTGCTGGCGTTGCCGGAATTGACCGCTGCCCTGTCGCATGGTTCAGACGCGGTCGACCACAGCGGCGCTGGCCTCAGCCTTGTCGATGGTCTGCCGGGATGGGGAGCGGCCCTCGTCACACTGGGCGCGATTGCCACGGTCATTGTCGCAGGTTCTTACCTGACCGGGCCGATCTTCCGGTTCATTTCGGCGGCCAAACTGCGCGAACTCTTCGTGGCGACGGCGCTGATGATCGTTATCGGGATTGCCCTTTTGATGTCACTCGTCGGGCTATCGCCCGCGCTCGGCACCTTTCTTGCGGGTGTCGTGCTGGCCAACAGCGAATACCGGCACGAGTTGGAAAGCGATATCGACCCGTTCAAGGGGCTGCTTCTGGGCCT
>JBBQZP010000053.1:0-17487 GCA_038207585.1 Rhodobacterales bacterium
TCACGGTACAGGCGGGGACGCCGATGACCGTAACGGGAGAAGGCCCCTCATTCCGCTGCGGATGGGGGGCTGACCTTTTGGGTTTCTCGTGTTCACAAATATCCTCGGGGATCGTTCGTGGGTCGCCAATGGTCCGAGGACCATGGACGACGGGGCAGACAGCCCCCGGCGCTTACCACTCCGCGCGAGCCTGCCGATGACGCGCGATCTGTCCCGCCTGTTGCGTCCGCGTTCCATTGCTGTTCTAGGCGCGGGCTGGGCCGAGAACGTGATCGAGCAATGCGCGAGAATGGGATTTGACGGCCCGGTCTGGCCCGTGCATCCCAAGCGCGCTGCCGTCGGTGGCCTTGGTGCCTACCCCAGCCTCGCAGACCTTCCTGGCGCGCCCGATGCGACCTTTGTCGGGGTCAACCGCCATGCCACGGTTGACGTTGTGCGCGAACTGGCAGCGATGGGCGCGGGGGGTGCTATCTGCTTTGCTGCCGGTTGGCAAGAGGCGGGGGAGGGCGCGCTGCAGCGCGAACTGGTCGCGGCGGCGGGTGACATGCCGATCCTTGGGCCGAATTGCTACGGTGTGATCAACTATCTTGATGGGGCCCTTTTGTGGCCTGACCAGCACGGCGGGCGGCGGGTGGACCGGGGGGTGGCACTGCTGTCGCAATCGTCCAACATCATCGTCAACATGACGATGCAGGCGCGCGGGCTGCCTGTGGCCTATGTCGCCTGTCTGGGCAATGCAGCACAGATCGGGCTGGCAGCCTTGGCGGACGCGCTGATTGCTGATGCGCGCGTCACCGCCATCGGTCTATATATCGAGGGCATAGACGATGCCCCTGCCTTTGCTGCCTTTGCCGAAGCCGCGCGGGTGGCGGGCAAGGGGGTGGTGGCGATCAAGGCAGGCAAGACCGCACTTTCGCAGGCCGCTGCGGCGTCTCATACGGCATCGCTGGCGGGGGGCGGGGCGGCCTCCTCCGCCTTCCTCAGGCAGGTGGGGGTGGCTGAGGTGGCGACCGTTTCGGAATTGCTTGAGACGCTGAAGATCTTTCACCTTCATGGGCCGCAGATTGGCACGCGGCTTTGTTCCCTGTCGTGCTCCGGGGGTGAGGCGGGGCTGATTGCCGATCTGGCAGGCCCGCGCGGGGTCGATTTCCCGGCGCCTTCGGATGCACAAAAAGAGGCTCTGGGCGATATCCTTGGCCCGATTGTCACCATTGCCAACCCTTTGGATTATAACACCTTCATCTGGGGTGATCTGGAAAAGACGACTGCGGTCTTTGCCGGGATGCTGGGCGGTTATGATGCCGGTATCTTTGTGATCGACCCGCCGCGCAGCGACCGCTGCGATCCGGCGAGCTACGGCCCTGCCTTGCGCGCGATCGAGGCGGCGGGGCGGATCTCCGGCAAGCCTGCCTTCGCGGTTTCGCTGATGCCCGAGAATTTTGACGAACCGACCGCCGATCACCTGATGCAATCGGGTGTCGTGCCCTTGCTGGGAATGGAAACCGCTTTGGGTGCGATCGCTGCGGCGCAGACCCCGGCGGGGGTGCAGGGGTGGCGGCCGCAGGCCGTACTCCCCGAGCGAAAAGCGTCAGCGCTGAGCGAGGCCGAGGGCAAGGCGCTTCTGGCGTACATGGGAGTGCCGGTGCCCGCTGGGGTTTGGGCGGCAAGTCTGGCCGAACTTGCGCCACTCGCCGCAGGTTTGCAGGCCCCGCTTGCGCTTAAAGGGCTGGGTTTTGCACACAAGACCGAAGCGGGGGCCGTGCGGCTTGGGCTGGCCACCGTAGAGGGGCAGGCAGAGATGCCCGGTGCCACGGGGTATCTGGCCGAGGAAATGGTCACGGGGGCCGTGGCCGAGGTGATTTTGGGCCTGAGCCGTGACCCTGTTTACGGCATTACGCTGACGCTGGGCATGGGCGGCGTTACGGCCGAGCTTCTGGACGACACCGTGACGCTGGTGTTGCCGTTTGACCGGGGCGAGGTTCTGGCGGCCTTGCGCCGCTTGCGGCTTTGGCCGTTGCTTGACGGGTATCGCGGGCGGCCAGGCGCGGATGTGGCGGCGCTGGCCGATATCGCTGTGCTGCTGGCGGAGCAGATGCTGGCAGATGCGACGTTGGAAGAAATCGAGATCAATCCGGTTCTTGTGCGCAAGGTCGGGGCGGTGGCGGTGGATGCTTTGATCAGAAGGGCGGAATGATGGATATGCTGACAACGGGGCCGATCCGCACGCGGGTTGAGGGTGCCATTCTTGAGGTGACGCTCGACCGCCCCAAGGCCAATGCGATTGATCTGATCACCAGCCGGATCATGGGGCAGGTGTTCCGCGCCTTTCGCGATGATCCATCACAGCGCGTGGCGATCCTGCGGGCCGAGGGCGACAAGTTCTTCTGCCCCGGCTGGGATCTGAAGGCGGCGGCGGCCGGTGATGCCGTTGATGGTGATTACGGCGTGGGCGGCTTTGGCGGGTTGCAGGAACTGCCGGGGCTGAACAAGCCCGTGATCTGTGCGGTCAACGGCATCTGCTGCGGCGGCGGGCTGGAGCTTGCGTTAAGCTGCGATCTGATCATCGCGACCGACAATGCCACCTTCGCACTGCCCGAAATCCGCTCCGGCACCGTGGCTGATGCGGCTTCGATCAAGCTGCCCAAGCGTATTCCCTATCATGTCGCGATGGATCTTTTGCTGACCGGGCGCTGGTTCGATGCGGCCGAGGCGCTTCGCTGGGGCATTCTGCGCGAAGTCTGCGCGCCGGACCAGCTTTTGCCCAAGGTGTGGGATCTGGCGCGCCTGCTGGAATCGGGCCCGCCGCTGGTTTACGCCGCCATCAAGGAAGTGGTGCGCGAGGCTGAAGCGATGAAGTTTCAGGACATTCTGAACCGTGTGACGCAAAGCCAGCTTCCCACGGTAGAGCGGCTTTATTCCTCCGAAGATCAGCTTGAGGGCGCGCGCGCCTTTGCGGAAAAGCGCGATCCGGTCTGGAAGGGGCGTTAGCCCCAGCCGTAGTTGAAGCTGACGCTGATGCGTTCGTCGTCGGCCATGTTCAGCGGCACCTCATGGCGCAGCCAGCTTTCCCACAAAAGGACGTCGCCCACGGCGGGGGCGACGTAGATGAAACTGCGCAACTCCTCGCGCGCCTTTTTCCGGCGCGGCGGTGCGGCCATCATCATTGCAAGGCGGGGGTCTTCGAACTTGATCGCACTCGCCTCGGGCGGCATCGTCACATAGGTTGTGCCGCTGATCACGCTGTGCGGATGGATGTGCGAGGTATGCACGCCCCCGGTGGGCAGGATGTTGATCCACAAGCTGTCAAGTTTCAGCTTCTTGTCGCCCAGATCGAAATCAAGGTCCTTGGCGAAACTGGCCACATGCTTGTCAAGGCATTTGACCAGCGCCTTGAAGACCGGCATCCGCCAGCCCAGATCGGCGAGCGAGGCATAGCTGGTGTAGCCGGGATAGCCGTTCGCCTCGCACCAGTCCTGCCCGGCCTCGTCATCTTCGGCGATGGAAAGGCAGGTCGCCTCCATCTCGGACGGGTCGGGGGCCTTGCCCTGTTCGGACAGGGCGGCGTGATAGAGGCGGGTTGCGAAAAGCGATGTGATCTGGGTCATGCGCCCTTTTAACGCAGCGTCTTGCGCGGGGCGAGGGGCATTTGCGGCCCAAAACCGACATGAGGCGTCGCAACCTGTTCAGCCCGGCCCGCGCGGCGGGCTAGTCTGGCCAAAAATCGGGGCTGGCGAAAAATCGGGGGCCGGGCGTGCAGGGGACGGATTACATCATCGTGGGCGCAGGCTCGGCGGGGTCGGTGCTGGCCGAACGGTTAAGTGCGAGTGGCCGCCACCGCGTCACGGTGATCGAGGCGGGGGGCAGCGACCGGCGCTTTTATGTGCATCTGCCGCTGGGTTACGGCAAGCTTTTCTATGACCCGACGGTCAACTGGATGTACCGCGCCGAGCCTGACGCGGGCCTTGCAGGCCAGTCGGATCACTGGCCGCGCGGGAAAATCCTTGGCGGGTCGTCCTCGATCAATGCGATGGTCTATATCCGGGGCCATGCCGACGATTACCGCGACTGGGGCCGGGCCGCACCCGGCTGGGATTGGGGCGATGTGCTGCCTGCCTACCGCGCGATGGAGGATACCGAGGCCGGGGGCGACGCCTATCGCGGCAAGGGCGGGCCGTTGTTCGTATCGGCCAACCGCAGCGGTCTGCACCCCTTGGTGCCCGATTACATCGCGGCCTGTGCGGCGGCGGGCCTGCCGTTCAACCCCGATTTCAACGGTGCCCAGCAGGAAGGGGCCGGCCCTTATCAGATGACCATCAAGAACGCCCGGCGCAATTCGGCGGCGCGCGCGTTTCTGCGCCCGGCAATGAAGCGCGCCAACGTGCGGGTGATTACAAGGGCGCTGGTCACGCGGGTGCTGATCGAGCGCGGCCGCGCTGTCGGTGTGGAATACCAACGCGGCGGGCAGCTTGAAACACTGCGCGCGGGGGCCGAGGTCATTCTTGCCGGGGGTGCCATCAACTCGCCGCAGCTTTTGCAGCTTTCGGGCATTGGGCCGGGGGCTTTGCTGCAAGGCCTTGGCATCCCGGTGCTGATGGATAACCCGAATGTCGGCGATCACCTCAGCGATCATCAGGGGCTGAACTACACCTATCGCATGACCGTGCCCACTTATAACGACGAGTTGCGCCCGTGGTGGGGCAAGCTGCGCGCGGGCCTGCAATATGTGCTGGGGGGCAACGGTCCGCTGGCAAAAAGCATCAACCACGGCGGGGGATTTTTTCGCACCTCGCCGGATCTGGAGCGCCCCAACATGCAGCTTTACATGCAGGCATTCTCCACCCTGTTGCCGCGCGCGGGCGAGCGGCCCTTGCTGACGCCTGATCCGTTCTCGGGGATGAGCCTTGGCCTGTCGAACTGCCGCCCGACCAGCACTGGCCACATCCGCTTGCGCACGCCCGATGCGACTGCGGCCCCTGTGATCACTGCCAATGCGTTTTCAACCAACCATGACGTGACCGAGATGCTGGCTGCGGTGAAATTCCTGCGCCATCTGGCGGCACAGGCCCCCTTGGCGCGGCAGATCGCCGAAGAATTGCGACCGGGGCCGGAATGCCAAAGCGATGAGGCACTGATCGACGATATCCGCCGCCGCTCGGGCACCGTCTATCACCCAAGCTGCACCTGCCGGATGGGGCAGGATGCGGCGGGATCGGTTGTGGGCCCGCGCCTGCGGGTGCACGGCGTGGGTGGCTTGCGGGTGGTGGATGCCAGCGTTTTTCCGAACCTGATCGCGGGCAATACCAATGCGCCCTCTATGATGGTCGGCTGGAAGGGTGCCGAGATCATTCTGGCCGATGCGGGTTGACGGCTGCATATCATTTCTATATTTCCAGATATATGGATATGAATAGATCTCTCGCGGCGCTTGCTGCCCTTGGTCAACCGATGCGGCTGGCGGCGTTCCGGCTTTTGGTGCAGGCGGGTGATGCGGGGTTAGCTGCGGGTGATATCGCCGCAGCACTTGACGCGCGGCAGAACACGCTTTCGGCCAACCTGACGGTTCTGGTGCAGGCCGGGCTGATCCGCAACGTGCGTGAAGGTCGGGTGATCCGCTACCGCGCCGATATGGACGGGATGCGCGGCCTGCTGGCGTTTCTGATGGAGGATTGCTGCGGCGGGCGGCCCGAACTTTGCCAGCCGGTGATCGACGCCATTGCCTGCAAGACGGGGTGCGCGGTGTGATCTTCAATCTGCAAAGGCGGCTGGTGGCCGAGGCTTTGGGAACCGGTCTGCTGGTTGCCACGGTCGTGGGATCAGGCATCATGGCCGAGACGTTGACCAGCGATGTGGCACTGGCCCTGCTGGGCAATACCATCCCCACAGGCGCGATTCTTGTGGTGTTGATCACTTGCCTTGGCCCCATATCGGGCGCGCATTTCAACCCCGCCGTCAGTCTGGTGTTTGCGCTGCGGCGCGAGCTTTCCCCAAACCAAGCAATGCTTTACGTCGCAACCCAGATCGTGGGTGGTGTGCTTGGTACTTGGCTTACGCATGCCATGTTCGGGATGTCCATCCTGCAAGCCTCGACCCATATCCGCACCGGCAATGCGCAATGGCTGGCCGAGGGCGTGGCGACATTCGGTCTTGTGGCCGTCATTCTGGCGGGCATCCGGTTTCGGGGCGAGGCAGTGCCGATGCTTGTCGGGCTTTACATCATGGCGGCCTATTGGTTCACGGCCTCCACCTCGTTCGCCAACCCCGCCGTGGCGATCGCGCGGGCGTTGACCGATACATTTTCGGGCATCCGCGCGGTTGATCTGCCGGGGTTCATCATCGCAGAAATCACTGGCGCGCTTCTGGCACTGGCCGTCATGGGATGGCTGTTGCAACCCAGGCAGCAGGCATGAGCATCGTGATCCATCACAACCCCGATTGCGGCACATCGCGCAATGTGCTGGCGCTGATCATCGCGTCTGGGGCGGCACCGATTGTGGTGGAATACCTGCACACCGGCTGGACCGAGGCGCAGCTTTGGGGCTTGTTTGCGGCTGCCGACCTGACACCGCGCGACGCGTTGCGCGTGAACAAGTCCCCAGCGGAAGCGATGGGCCTTCTGGACCCTTCGGTCAGTGACGATGCGCTGGTGGCGGCGATGGTGGCGCATCCGATCCTGGTGAACCGTCCCATCGTCTGTTCGCCGCGCGGTGTGCGCCTGTGCCGGCCCAGCGAGTTGGTGCTGGACCTGCTGGACCGCCTGCCGCCCGGCCCGATGTTCAAGGAGGACGGTGAAATGCTGATCAATGAGGCCGGGCAGCGTATCGGCTGATCACCCCGGCAGCGACGCCGCGTGCAAGGCCGTATGCGCAGCAACGGGCTGGCTGATCCCGCGCACGATGATCTGGTGCGGCTCCATCGCATCCGGCACGGGCAGGGCCGCGACGGTCAGGGTGCGGTCCGATACCAGAACCTGAACGCCGTGATCCTTGGTCAGACTTTCCAGTCGGCTGGCAAGGTTCACCGTTTCACCCAAGGCAGTGATGCGGGCGGCGGCCTCGGTGCGGTGGCTGGCCCCGATGCGGCCCAGAATGGCGGGGCCGGTGTGCATGCCAATGCCCATCTGCAGGGGCGCTGCCAGTTCGCCCGCCAGACTTTGGTTCAGCGCATCCAGCACACCACCCATGGCGCGGGCCGCCAGAAGCGCTTGCCGCGCGCCTTGTTCCTCGCTGGTTTCCATGCCGAAAATCGCCATGATCCCATCGCCCATGAACTTGTCGACATAGCCGCCGCTGTCTTCAATCGCCTCGGCCATCCGGCCCAGAAACTGATTGAGCAGGAACACCACATCGAACGACAGCCGCCCTTCGGACATCTTGGTAAAGCCGCGCAGATCGGCGAACAGGATCGTCACTTCACGCTCCACCCCCCAGTGATAGCGGTCTTGCGGGTCGGTGCGGCCTGCCGCATTGGCGGGTAGCAGGGTCGAGATAGCAAGATCGGCCTGCGGTCGGATCTGACAGGCAAGGCGCACGTTGTTGGGTGCGCCAACGCGGGTCAGCACGCGTGTTTCGGTGTCTGACGGTGGTGCGAGGTCCGACAACCCTTGGGTCACCCGCACCCGGCAGGTCGAACAGCGCGCCCGCCCGCCGCAGACCGACGCATGCGGGATGCGGTTTTGCTGGCTGATCTCCAGCAGGGTGCGGCCCTTTGGGGTGTGGATGCGGGGACCGTCGGTGTAGGACACGGTGATCTTGTGCGCCATCCGGTCCCGCAGGATCAGCGCCGCCCAGATCACGACGGCGGTGCATAAAAGGGCATAATACCCCGTGGCGAAGGTGGCGAACGTCTGCTTGATGATCGCGAACTGATCGGCAGAGAACGGGTTGGCAAAGCCGCCCTGCAGGCTGCGCACCCGTCCCGCCGCATTGAAACCCCCGAACGCCAGCAGCGGAATGGCCACGGCAAGCCCGATCCAGAGCGCATGAAGCCTGCGATACCAGAGGCGCTGGTTCAGCCAGTGGTGCAACCCGATGCAGCCATGCACCCAGACCACCAGCATGAGGGCCGCCTGATTTGCCGCCTCATTCGGCCACATCGCCCAGAGTGCGTAGGTGTAGGTATCGGCAACCCCGAACATCTCGTGCACGCCGCGGGTGCCGATGATGTGGCGTAGAAGAAAGATCGGGATCAGAAGGCCAAAGCCAAGCTGCACCCAGCGGGTGACACCCTTGTGCAGCGTGCGCGCCCGCAGAAAGGCCGCGATGCCAAGCACGAAATGCACCGCTGCGGCGCTGATCAAAAGGGTGGTTCCGGGCAGGCTGCGGGTCACACTCAGGCGGATGTCCTGCCCGGCCTGCATCGCGTCGATGGAAATCAGGCCAGCTGCGTGGTTCAGAAAATGCGTCAGCGCAAAGGTAAACAGGATCAGCCCCGATATCGCCCGCAACGGCGCCAGCACTGCGCGGCGCGGGCGGGGGGCATCGGAAACTGGGGCGGTCGGGGTCATGCTGGACGGGCCTTCGGGCAGGTGCCGCAACAGGGTCTGACCAATCGCGCCCTGTCAACATGCAAGCGTGCATTTCTGCCCAAAGGCGCGGCGTCTGCCCATGATAGTGCCAGCCGTTGTGCTGGTTGCCTGCTGCCCGAAGCGGTGCGGCCACGCCTATTCGCCGCGCGGAAAGCGCTTGTTGTCCTCCAGCACATTCAGATCCATGTGGTTGCGCATGTAACGCTCGGATGCGGCGCGTAGCGGTTGGTAATCCCACGGGTAATAGCCGCCCTGCCGCAGCGCGCCGTATACCACCCAGCGGCGGGCCTGACTTTCGCGCACGGCGGCATCGAACGCGGCAAGGTTCCAGCGCGCCTCGGATTTGGCGCGCAGCGAGGTGAGCGTGGCGGAATGGGCGGGGTCGGCGGCAAGGTTTGTCATCTCGTCCGGGTCGGCGTCCATGTCGAAAAGCTGGTCGGGGTCGGCCATGCAGCGGGTGTATTTCCACTTTCCATAGCGCAAGGACACCAAGGGCGTGATGGAGCCTTCGGCGGCATATTCCATCGCCACGGGGGTCGTGCGGTCGGTGCCTTTGGCCAAGGGGACAAGGCTTTCGCCATCGGTCCATGGCATCACCTCGGCCATGGATACCCCTGCCAGATCGCAAAGCGTGGGGGTCAGGTCGATGGTGGATACCGGCGTGTCGATGCGCTGCGCTTTCAGACCGGGGGCGGAAATCATCAGGGGCACGCGGGATGATCCGTCGTAAAAGCTCATCTTGAACCACAGGCCACGGCGCCCCAGCATCTCGCCATGGTCGGACACGAAGACGATGATAGCTTCTTGCCGGGTGGCGTCCAGCGTCGCCAGAACCTCGCCAATCTTGTCATCGACGTAAGAGATATTGGCGAAATAGGCCTGCCGCGCGCGGCGGATATGGTCGTCGGTGATGGTCAGGCCACGAAAATCGCAGGCGTCCATAAGGCGTTGCGAGTGCGGGTCCTGATCGGCGTAGGCAATGGGGTCGGGCGGGGCCAGATGTGGGGAATTTTCATAGAGATCCCAGTATTTGCGGCGCGCGACAAAAGGATCATGCGGGTGGGTAAAGCTGACCGTCAGACACCACGGCCGCGCATCGTCTCCGCGCGAGAGGTCATAGAGTTTCTGCACCGCTTGGTGCGCCACATCATCATCATATTCAAGCTGGTTGGTGATTTCCGCCACCCCCGCCCCGGTGACGGAACCGAGGTTGTGATACCACCAGTCGATCCGCTCGCCCGGTTTGCGATAATCGGGCGTCCAGCCGAAATCTGCGGGGTAGATGTCGGTGGTCAGGCGCTGTTCGAACCCGTGCAACTGGTCGGGGCCGACGAAGTGCATCTTGCCGGAAAGGCAGGTCTGATACCCCGCGCGGCGCAGATGATGCGCGTAGGTCGGGATATCTGATGCGAATTCGGCGGCATTGTCATAGACCCGCGTGCGTTGCGGCAACTGGCCCGACATGAAGGATGCACGGGCGGGCGCGCAAAGCGGCGAGGCGGTGTAGCTTTGCGCGAACCGCACCGATTTTTGCGCCAGTGCCCGCAGGTTGGGCGTGTGCAGCCATTCGGCGGGGCCATCGGGGAACAGGGTTCCAGTCAACTGGTCGACCATCAGGATCAGGATGTTGGGTTTGGTCATGGGCAGCCTCCGGGGTTGAGGGGACTTTTGTCGCTGGTGGCGATGTGGTCTGTTCCCTTAGCGACGCATTGCATGTTGAAATGCTGGAGCCTGGGTGCTGAGTACTTTCGCAAAAATGAAGTCGGCAGAGGAGCAAGGGATGGGCATGGCGATGGAGGGTGGCAGGGCGGTGGTGGAAGACCCGGACTTGGGCATCGTGATGCCGGATGGCTGCCGGTTGTCGGCGCGGGTCTGGATGCCCGTGGATGCAGCAGAGCATCCGGTGCCGGCGGTGCTGGAATACATTCCTTATCGCAAGCGTGACGGGACGGTTGCGCGGGACGAACTGATGCATCCGTTCGTGGCGGGGCATGGCTATGCCTGCGTGCGGGTTGACATGCGCGGCAATGGCGACAGCCAGGGGCTGATGGCCGATGAATACACAGAGCAGGAGTTGCAGGATGCCTGCGATGTGATTGCGTGGCTGGCGGCGCAGCCGTGGTGCAGCGGTGCGGTGGGGATGATGGGCAAAAGCTGGGGCGGGTTCAACGCGCTTCAGACCGCGTTTCTGCGCCCGCCTGCGCTGAAGGCGGTGATTACGGTCTGTTCGTCAAGTGACCGCTTTGCCGATGACGTGCATTTTCGCGGTGGCTGTCTTTTGGGCGAGAATCTGGGATGGGGCGCGGTCATGCTGTCATTCTCCAGCCGCCCGGCGGACCCGTTGTTGCGGGCCGATTGGCGCGCGGACTGGCTGGCGCGGCTGGAGGCGGAGCCGTTCCTTGCGCCGCGCTGGGCCGGGCATCAGAGCCGCGACGCCTATTGGAAGCATGGCTCGGTATGCGAGGATTGGGCGGCGATTGGCGTGCCTGTGCTGTCAGTCAGCGGTTGGGCGGACAATTACATGAACACCTCGGCGGCGTTGCTGGAAAATCTGGCGGTGCCGGTAAAGGCGATCGTCGGCCCCTGGGTGCATCAATACCCGCATCAGGCCGTGCCGGGGCCGCAGATCGGCTTTCCGTCCGAGGCGGTGCGGTGGTGGGATCATTGGCTAAAGGGGGTGGCAAACGGGGTAGCCGACGACCCTGCGTTGCGCGCCTATGTGATCGACAGCGAAGCGCCTGATGCCAGCATTGCGAATCGCAAGGGGCGCTGGGTTGCGGAAAGCTGGCCGCCCGCGCGGGGCCATGCGCAGGTCATGCCTTTGTCGGCGGGCGGGGTGTTGGGCGGGGCGGGAGGTGCCATGTCAGTGCCGGTGCGCACGCCGCAGCATCTTGGGCTGCACACGGGCGAGTTCTTTCCGATGGGGCTGAATGCCGAGATGCCGGGCGATCAGGCCCCCGATGATGCGATGTCGGTGTGTTTCGATACGGCTCCATTGGCGGAGCCGATGGCGATTCTGGGTCGGGCGGGGCTGGCGCTGCGGGTGATCTGCGACAAGCCGCACGCCTTTCTGGTGGCGCGGCTTTGTGATGTGGGGCCGGACGGGCGGTCGGTGCGCATCTGCCACGGCATGCTGAACCTGCGGCACCGGGACAGTATGGAGCACCCATCGCCGGTGCCGGTGGGGCAGGCGTTCGATGTGACACTGCCGCTTGATCTGGCAGGCTACCGGATGGCGGCAGGGCACCGGCTGCGGGTGGCATTTTCGACAACCTATTGGCCGTTCCTGTGGCCAAGCCCCGAGGCGGCGGTGGTGACGATTCTGGGGGGCGTGCTTGAGGTGCCGCTGCATGCGGCAGGTGAAGGCGATGAATGGACGCCGCCGCCGGTTGAAACCTCGGCACCATGGGGGCACCGGGTTTTGCAGCATGGCCGGGCCATGCGACGCATTGAGCATGACCTGATTTCAGGGGCGGTGACGCTGGTGATCGAAGAAGGCGGGGGCCGGACCCAGGACCTGTCGCACGGGTTGATCACGGGAGACGTCATGCGCGAGGTGTGGACGATTCACCCCGATGATCCCCTGTGTGCTTCGGTCAAAATTGAATGGTATCAACATCTTGAGCGAAATGACTGGCGGGTGCGCACCAGGGCTGTCGCGCAGATGCATGGAACGGCGAGCGATCTTGTGATGACTGCACGGCTTGAGGCGTGGGAGGGCGAGGCGCTGATCCTTGCCCGCGACTGGGCCGAAAGTGTGCCACGGGCGCAGGTCTGAGCCTTGCTTTTGGCGACACGTTTTTGCCTGCGCACAAGAAAAGGGTTTACGCCTGCGGCAACATCGGATCATTATTGACGCAACAATCAATAAAACATCCTCGGGGAGAGAATGATGAAAGACGATCTTGCGAAACTGCTTGACCAGATTGACGCGGCCCGCCTGAACCGCCGGTCGTTTCTGAACCGCTCGGCGGCGTTTGGTCTTACGGCTGCGCTGGGTACATCGCTTTTGCCGGGGGCTGTGCGGGCCGATGAACCCAAGAAGGGCGGCACCCTGCGCATGGGTCTGGGTGGCGGCGAAACCACCGACACGCTTGATCCGGGTCTGTCCGACAGCCCGGTGCCGTTTTCGGTGAACCGGCAGTGGGGCGATACGCTGGTCAACGTCACGCCCGACGGTCAGATCGAGCCGCGTCTGGCCGAAAGCGCCACGCCGAATGATGACGGCACCGTCTGGACGTTCAAGATCCGTCAGGGTGTGAAGTTCCACGACGGCAGTGACCTGACGGTTGATGACGTGGTGGCGACGATGAAACGCCACTCGGACGAGAACGCGAAATCGGGTGCCCTTGGCATCATGCAGGGCATCGCGGACATCAAGGCTGACGGCGAGAATGTTGTGTTCACCTTGTCGACCGGAAACGCCGACCTGCCCTATCTGCTGTCGGACTATCACCTGGTCATCCAGCCCAAGGGCGGCGTCGATGCGCCCAATGCAGCGATCGGGACCGGCACCTACAAGCTGGTCAGTGCCGAAGCCGGTGTGCGCTACGCGTTCGAGAAGAACCCTAACGATTGGGACACAACGCGTGGCCACTATGACGCCGTGGAAATCATCGTGATCAACGACTCGACCGCCCGGTCATCTGCACTGCAATCGGGGCAGGTGGATGCAATCAACCGGGTTGATCCCAAGGTTGCGAAACTGCTGGCGCGCAGCCCCGGTGTGGTGGTGAACAACGTTTCTGGCCGCGGGCATTATGTTTTCATCATGCATTGCGACACGGCCCCGTTCGACAATGTCGATCTGCGGCTGGCGCTGAAATACGGGATCAACCGTCAGGAAATGGTCGACAAGATCCTTGATGGCTACGGTTCGATCGGGAACGATATTCCGGTCAACACGGCCTATCCTCTGTTCACTCCGCAGGAACAGTATGAATATGATCCGGCCAAGGCGGCCGAGCATTACAAGAAATCCGGCCATGATGGCAGCCCGATCACCCTGATCGTGGCAGATACCGCCTTTCCCGGTGCGGTAGATGCGGCATCGCTGTTTCAGCAATCGGCGCAAGCCGCAGGCATTCCGCTGGAGATTCAGCGTGTGCCCGACGATGGCTATTGGTCGGATGTGTGGAACGTGAAGCCGTTCTGCGCCAGCTACTGGGGCGGGCGTCCGGTGCAGGATCAGATGTGGTCGACGGCCTATCTTTCAACCGCCGACTGGAATGACACCAAATACAAGAACCCCAAGCTGGACGAGATGATTCTGGCCGCTCGCGGTGAAACCGATGTTGCCAAGCGCACCGAACTTTACGCCGAAATCGGCAAGCTGGTGCATGATGATGGCGGCACGATCTGCCCGATGTTCAACGATTTTGTCGATGCCAACACCGACAAGATTGCGGGCACGATCAAGGACCCGAACTATGAACAGATGGGTGGCTGGCTGTCGGCAAAGACCTGGTTCGCGTAACCGCGCGTGGTTCATCCGGTCATAAAACTGGTGGCTCAGCGCCTTGCGCTGGGCCTTCTTTTGTTGCTTGCGGCGTCGGTGCTGATCTTTGTGGGCACGCAGATATTGCCGGGCGATGTGGCACAAAGCATCCTTGGCCAATCGGCCACGCCGGAAAGTCTGGCCAATCTGCGCGCGGAACTGGGGCTGAACGAACCCGCCACAACACGCTATTTCAACTGGCTTTTTGCGGCATTGCACGGCGATCTGGGCACCGCATTGACCAACGGGCAGGACATCGCACAGGCGATGGGCAAGCGGCTGGGGAACACGCTGTTTCTGGCCGCGACGGCAGCGGTGATTGCCGTGCCGACGGCGATTTTGCTGGGTCTGATCGCGGTGCGGTATCAGGGGCGGTGGCCCGACAAGGTCATTTCGACCGTGACTCTGGCCACCGTTTCGGTGCCGGAGTTTCTGCTGGGCTATATTCTTGTCTATCTACTGTCGGTGAAGCTGCGGCTTTTTCCGTCGCTCGCCACGATCTATGACACGATGAGCCTTGGCGAGAAGCTTTATGCGATTTCGATGCCGACGCTGGTTCTGGTGCTTGTCGTGCTGGGCCACATGATGCGGATGACGCGAGCCGCCATTCTGAACGTGATGCAGTCGGCCTATGTGGAAACAGCCGAACTGAAAGGCCTGCGCCCTTTCACCATCATCGCGCGGCATGCGTTTCCGAACGCTATCGCCCCGGTGGTCAATGTGGTGATGCTTAACCTGGCCTATCTGGTGGTGGGTGTCGTGGTGGTTGAGGTGGTGTTTGTTTATCCCGGCATGGGGCAGTATCTGGTTGATCATGTCTCCAAGCGCGATGTGCCGGTGGTGCAGGCCTGTGGTCTGGTGTTTGCGGCGGTCTACATCGGGCTGAACATTCTGGCCGATGTGATCTCGATTCTGGCGAACCCACGGTTGAGGCACCCGAAATGATGCGCATCCCACTGGCCGCCATGATCGGGCTGTTCTTCACAGCACTTTATTTTCTGGGCGCGATTTTCGCAGGCTGGATTGCCCCCTACGGCATGGCCGAGATTGTGGGCGACAGTTGGGAGCCGTGGTCGGCCACGCACCTGCTGGGCACCGACAGCATCGGGCGAGATTTGCTGTCCCGGATGATTTTCGGCGGGCAGACGACGATTTTTGTGGCGACTGCAGCGACGGCTCTCAGTTTCACGCTGGGAGCATCGCTGGGGTTTCTGGCGGCGGTCAAGGGTGGCTGGGTCGATCAGCTTTTGTCGCGCGGCGTTGATCTGGTGATGTCGATCCCGTCGCTGATTTCGGCGCTGGTGGTGCTGTCGGTGATGCCCGTCACGCTGCCGGTGTTGATTCTGGTTATGGGGCTTTTGGATGCGACGCGGGTATTCCGTCTTAGCCGGGCCGTGGCCGTGGACATCACCGTGATGGATTATGTCGAGGCCGCGAGGTTGCGCGGTGAGAAGCAGTTGTGGATCATTTTCCGCGAGATTTTGCCCAATGCGCTGTCGCCGTTGATTGCCGAAATGGGGCTGCGGTTCATCTTCATGGTGCTGTTCATCTCGACCCTCTCGTTCCTTGGCCTTGGCATCCAGCCGCCGCTGGCGGACTGGGGCGGCATCGTCAAGGAAAACAAGGAAGGCATCGTTTACGGCATTCCCGCCGCACTGATCCCGGCCTTTGCGATTGCGACGCTGGCGATTTCCGTGAACCTTGTAGCCGACTGGGTGCTGACGCGCACGACCAGTCTGAAAGGCGGGCGCGGTGGTTGAACCCCTGTTGGATATCGAGGGTCTGAAGATCGAGGCGACGTCGTATCCCCCGGGTGAGGCGCCGCGCAATATCACCATCGTCGATGGCGTATCCCTGACGCTGCAGCAGGGCTGCGTGCTGGGGCTGATCGGCGAATCCGGGGCGGGGAAATCAACCATCGGGCTGTCGGCCATGGCTTACGGTCGCGGCGGGGTGCGGATCACCGGGGGGGTGATCAAGTTGGCGGGTCGTGATATCCGCGAGGCCAGCGCGCGGGGCCTGCGGGGCCTGCGCGGGCATGAGGTGACGTATGTGGCGCAATCGGCCGCCGCCGCCTTCAACCCCGCGAAAAAGCTGATGGAGCAGGTGATTGAAACCTCGCTGACGCACGGTCTGATGACCAAGGCCGAAGCCGAGGCGCGGGCGATTGTGCTGTTTGGCAAGCTGGGCCTGCCCAACCCCGAAACCATCGGCCAGCGCTATCCGCATCAGGTGTCGGGCGGGCAGTTGCAGCGGGTGATGACGGCGATGGCTTTGTGCCCCAAGCCCGATCTGGTGATCTTTGACGAGCCTACAACCGCGCTGGATGTGACGACCCAGATCGAGGTTCTGGCTGCGATCAAGGAAGCGATCCGCGATACCGGGGTGGCGGCGTTGTATATTACCCATGATCTGGCGGTCGTGGCGCAGGTTTCCGATCACATCATGGTGCTGCGCGGCGGCAAGATGGTTGAATACGGCACCGTGCAACAGATCATCGAAGAACCGCGCGAAGAATATACCCGCGCGCTGGTCTCGGTCCGCTCGATCGACCATACCGAAAAGGCGGACGGGGCGGTGTCGGTCCTGTCGGTGAAAGGGATCACCGCGCGCTATCGCGGCACCAAGTTCGATGTCCTGTCGGAGGTGACGGTTGATCTGCCTGCCGGGCAGACGCTGGCGGTGGTGGGCGAAAGCGGGTCGGGCAAATCAACGCTGGCGCGGGTGATCACCGGGCTTTTGCCGCCGTCAGGCGGTGAGGTGATGTTTGCCGGACGCTCCCTGTCGGGGGCTTTGGCGCAGCGCAGCAAGGATGATCTGCGCGAATTGCAGATGATCTATCAGATGGCCGATGTCGCGATGAACCCTCGCCAGACCGTGGGCACCATCATCGGGCGGCCCTTGGAGTTCTATTTCGGCCTGCGCGGGGAAGCGCGGCGCAAGCGGGTGCAGGAACTGCTGGACCAGATCGAGATGGGCAAGGGCTTCATCGACCGCTATCCGGCGGAACTGTCAGGCGGGCAGAAACAGCGCGTCTGCATCGCGCGGGCGCTGGCCGCAAAGCCCAAGCTGATCATCTGTGATGAGGTGACATCGGCGCTGGACCCGCTGGTTGCGGACGGGATCCTGAAGCTGCTTTTGAACCTGCAAGCGCAGGAAGGGGTGGCGTATCTGTTCATCACGCATGACCTTGCAACGGTGCGCGCCATCGCCGACCGGATTGCGGTGATGTACCGAGGCCGGGTCGTGCGCTATGGCACCAAGAGCGAAGTGCTGTCACCGCCATTTGATGATTACACCGACCTTTTGCTGTCATCGGTGCCCGAGATGAAGCTGGGCTGGCTGGAAAATGTCATCGCCACGCGCAAGATGGAATCTGCGGGGAATTAAGGGAAGGGGGGCTGTCTGCCCCCCTCTTGGCCCTTGGCCAATTCACCCCCCGAGGATATTTGTGAACAGAAAAAGA
>JBBQZP010000054.1:0-15549 GCA_038207585.1 Rhodobacterales bacterium
CTCGGGTAAAAGCAAAGGTCGGCACCGCAATTCACACCAAGGTCGGCACCCGCTCCGAGACAACTGAAATCCTCGCGTGCGTTTGAGATCAATATCTTACGCCCCAGAGAAGGTTCGACGGCAGTCGTGTTCGCTCCGCCATATACCATTGATATCATTGACTTTTCTCATCATTCTGGGAATAGCCCGCCATACAGCCCGCCATAGGGAAAACGCTTGGGCGTTCCTAGGATGTTGACGCTTTGCGCGAATTGGCCCAGCGCGCCCTTTGCGCCTCGGCAATCCGTTTCTTGCCTTCGGACGTTTTCGGCCCCGTGGATCTGCCGCCGTGGAATTTGCAGCGCGCCTTGCCCGCTTCGCTCTTGTTCCGGCATTGCCCGCCCTTGCGGGTTTTGGCCCCGCAGACAACGCGGCGACGGGCGTGGCGCTGGGCTTCCCTTTCGCGCATGGCGGCAATCTGGGCCTCGCATTGTGCATCTAATGCCGCCTGCATCCGGTCTACCCAGCTAAGACCCCATCCCCCCGCGCGCGCAATACTGGTGTGATAATCCGGCAAACCCAAAGCCTCGCAAAAGCGGCGGGGCGCATACTCGCGGGTTTTCACAATTGCCTTGGCTTCCCAATACTGCACCGCATGGCGGCCCACCCCGGCAAGCTGGGCAAGGTCAATCTGGGTCAAGCCCGCTGCCTTTCGGTGTTTGCGTAGATCGGCCCCGCTTAAGGTATGCATAGGTGTCTTTCGCATTGGCCCCTCAAAACCTCTGAATTGTGGAAACGCGCAAAAGGCTTTCCCATCTGGTCACTAGCCTTGGCCTTGCAGAGACTGCACCTCCCCCCGCCTTCGCAGCCTTGCAGCCCGCTTGCGGCATCCCACGCATCAGTAACGGGCATCGGCACGGCGATACATCGGCACCGGGTCGCCACATTGGCGGCAAACCCAACCGTCTATGTTCAGGCGCTCGAGAACGGCGGTGGCGCGGGCGATGCGGTGCCGGGCGTTGCCCTCAAAGAATGGGCGATTCCGGCTTCCCCATATCTCGGCCTGCACCATCGGTTCGCCCGTCGCTGTTTCGCCATAGGTCAAGCCCTGCGGATCAGGGGCGGGCATCTTAAATCCTTTGATTGTTTTCAAAAACGGCCCGATGCAAATTGGGGGCCAGAGACGGGTCAGAGCTTTGATTGTGGCGCGGCGCGGAAGCTAACTTATCGGCCCGGATATCTTACAGGTTCTAGCGTTGCAGGTGATGCGACGGCTGGCGTGCAAACCGCCTGCCTATGGCTAGATGTAGATATGTCCGAACCGTTAGGACAGGCTTACCCCTGAAAGTGGCTCTGGGCGTCCTGAAAACCGGGACGCTTTCCTGCTTTCAGGAAACGAAACCCTGGGCGGCGTCCTGATTTTCGGGACGGGATGACCGGATTTTCTGGACGGGGTTCTGTTTTTCGCGCCATGACATAAAGCCCTTGGCCGGGGACCTGCCATCCTGGGTTTCCTCTTGCAGCGCCCATTTGGCGGCCTGCCCGATGCCAGAGGGGCCAAGGTGGCCCCCCTGTGTCATTGTAATGAACCCGCGCTCGATCAGGTCACTGAAATAGGTGGACGCGGTGTCCTTGGTGATATTCAGGGCCTTGGCCGCGTCTCTTAGGCTCAGGAATATCGCCCCGTTATTGGAACCCGTGAACCGCCGTTTTAGTTCGACATACAGCGCGCGCGGCCCCGGCTTCATGGTGGCCCATGCCTCGGACCTTTGCAGCCATTCCGGCAACATAACGAACCGCGCCGTAGATCGGCCTTTTTTGCGGGCATAGCGCTTGGCGGTATCGTTCATTCCGCCCCCTCTGCGGTTCTGCGCGTGACGTGGCTTTTCAGGACATATCGGCCGTGGGTTCCCGCAAAGGGGCCGCCGTGGGGTTCGTGCAGCGTTTCGATATCAAACCCCAACTCCCGCAAAACGCGGACGTAGCCCGACCAGCGGGGGGCCGGGTCATCAATCGGGGTGCAGCCTTTGGGGCCTGAAAAGAGTAAGCACTCCAAGGCCCAGCGCGGGCGGCCTTTCAGCCAATGCAGGGTCGCGGTTCCGTCACTGTGATGCAGGCAATAAGGGGCCATCCCCCAAGAGGGTTTCTTTGCCATCTGGCATTCCTTTCGATTGTGTTGAAAGGGCGATGCAGGCTAAATTGGCGGTATCCCGACCGACCAAATTTGAACCGCCGCCCTAGATGATAGGGGGCGGTTCTTTACTTGGCTGCCTTCATGGCTTCCCATTCCAGCACATCGGCAAGCCGCCACCTTGTGCACCCGGGTGAAAGTTTGACGGGCTTGGGAAAATTCGGGTCCGCTTTCAGTCGTCGCGAAGGCCATGTGCGGTGATTGTCATAGCGGGCGGCGAAGTTACGGTCACTTAGATAGACGGTTTGCATTGGATGTCCTTTCGTTGCGTCTGAAAGGAACAGTGGGATAGATCAAAGGCCTGAAAAACCCCGACAGGCTTAAAAACCGTATCGAAACGATGTTAGGTTTTCCTGGGCCTCCGACCATGGTTCTTCAATGCTGGCCTTTCTTGAGTGGCGCTGTGCCATGCCAGTTCAAACTGTCGAAAGGACAGTCTTGGGCATAGCTTCATCGTGTAGTCCGATCTTCGCATTGTCTCTCCGCTATCGTGAAGGTTGATAATTTGGCGACTTATAGACAGCGGCGATAGCGTAGGCTCTCTTGACATTTCTGATATGCTTACATGTTCAATTTCTTTGAAATCTTCAGGTTCTGGAGGCTCACGCCCTGCATATTCATAGCCGAATGATGCCAATAGGCGTTGTTGCAGAACTCTGACTGTTGAGGATGCACATCGTGAATCCATGCGGTTAGACAGGCGGCATGAGCAAGCCATCACCCGCCCGCTACCGCACGACGCACTGGTCCAGCTATATCGCCTCACTGAAGAAGCGTGGCTCTTTGCTGATCTGGCTGGACAGGGAGATGACCTGGCTTGCGCCGCATGATGGCAAACCCGGTCGGCCTGCAGTGTTCTCGGATGCGGCGATTCAGTTCTGCCTGACGATCAAGGTCCTGTTCAAGCTGCCGCTGAGACAAACGACCGGGATGGTCGCCAGCTTGCTGAAGTTGGCGAACCTGGACTGGGCCGTGCCCGATTATACGACCCTGTGTCGGCGGCAGAAATGGCAGGCGCGCAAGCATGGCATTCAGGGCCGACGCCAGTGGCGCAAGGTCCATCTGGCCATGGACACGGCCACTTCGGATATCCGGGCGGTGGAATTCACCCCTAGCAGCGATGGCGACAGTCCCGTTCTACCGGAACTGCTGGACCAGATCCCCGAGAGCGAAGAGATCGGCACTGTGACCGCCGATGGCGCTTATGACACCCGCCGCTGCCATACGGCGATCATCGACCGGCAGGCCACTGCGATCATACCGATCCGCAAGAATGAGCGATTGTGGAAAGAGGACTGCCCAGCCGCGATTGCCAGAAACGAAACCTTGCGCGCCACCCGACACTATGGCCGGGCATTCTGGAAGCGCTGGACCGGATGCCATGCGCGAAGCCGGATCGAGGCCAAAATGCGGTGCCTCAAAGCCTTCGGCGAGCGCATCGCGGCAAGACACCCCGACAGCCAGACCGCCGAAATCCAGATCCGCATCACCCTCATCAACCGCTTCAACGCCCTCGGCACAGCCGAGATCATTCGCATGGCCTGACGTCAGCGGGGAAAGGGGAAGTCATTCCTCAGGCGCGACTTGTGCAACAACGCTCATCTGGTGCGATCTTTGAGCAGGAGATCTTAGCGGACCTAAATGCCCTTACGCAATTCCATTCGTCCCGTCTTTACATCAATGAAACGGCGAGCGACGCGGCAACCGCGTTTGATGGCGTGCGGATGACTGTGGTGCCGGGACATTGTGCAGGTCAAGTCAAGCTACCTCGGCTAGGCGCGGCCCGCCAGAGTATCGATCTTTCTCCGCATCGCGACGCCCTCTTCCGGATTCAGCCTGCCTAATCGGATGGTAGTCTGCCATGTGGCGCCCGGCGCGAGTTCGGGCACATGGCCAAGCCCCCGCTCCGCTGTATAGCCTGTCAGGCCCGAAGTGGCAGGCTCTGCAAGGGCAATACAGTCCTGCTCGGGGGTGCGCGACAGCCACCGGACTGCAACGGGGCAGTCTGACGGACGGTGCGCAATCCAGTCTGCCTTTCCGTCGGGGTGGAGTTGCATCGAATGCGCAAAACCTTCGCTGTCAGCCAAGTAGTCGATTTCGAACACGACCTCGGGATCAAAAGCTATGCCGCTTGAGAGGCGGTGATGCAATTCGGGGTGGATGCGAAACGATTCCAGTTGTTCTTTGTAGCCGGGTTTGGTGCCCAGATGCGCCGGAATCGACGTTCTGACGCGCACATGATCGGAGCTGTAGACCGCAGAATAGACAAGCTGGCCGTCATCGACAGGCAGAAAGTTGGGGTGGGCGAGGTACATGAAGGGCAGGGGCGACGCCATCAGGTTCTGCACCCGCGCCGTGACCTCGATCGTAGTCTGTCCGGCAAGGATTGCAACAGAAGGTGACCAGCGATAGTGTGCCCGGAACGCCTTGGCAAATTCGAACAGGCCACCGACCATAAGATGTGTGCCCTGCGGCGACTCTGTCACTTCGAGCCACGCAGCATCCATCGGCGCCAAGGGCAACTCACCGTGCAGCGGGTGGTCGTCCTCCGGGCCCGGCGCGGCGATACCTAGAAGGCCGCAATGATAGACGAACGCACCCAGCGTTTCCAGAATTGACTCTGTTGCACGCGGCGTGTCGACCATGCCCCGCATCCCGATCGGCGCGCCATCAACCCAAGCCTGCCAAACCTGCTGCCCCCGGAACGGCAATATCTCCAGCACCATGCGGGGCGTTTCAATCCGTAAAACCGCGATTCTGTTGGGCAAGCGGATTGTGGTGATCGACATATCGGTCGCCGTCAGCAGAACAGACCGGTGTCGGTGGAACATTTCGTGGTCAAGCTCGATGCGGATCATCATTCCTCACAGGGGCTAAACGGTTAAGAGATACCACAGTCTGGGGCCGTTCGCTGTGTCCCGATTGCTGCAGAAGTGACGGAAACTGCGCCGCAAATTGGCATTCTTTTGGCCGTTTTGAGGTGTGCCGGGTCACGGGTCCCGGTCGTCGGTCCTGCCGCCAACGGACCCCGCGCTGAAGTGAGGATCAGCGGCGAAGTGCCGAGCAATCGACCAACTGTCAGCCATTTGACCGCGCCGATATCTCCGGTATCGGCGAGGATCATCGCGCGGCGGCGTAATAGGCCGAGAGGTGAGGTCATCAGATCGCCTCGCAGAAGAACGGCAGGCCCGACCCCGTTGGGAGCCACGGGATCGGGCCGTCGCCAAAGCGTCAGAACTTGAATTCGTTGACGTTCTCTGGTGTCACGATATCGGCGGGGCCAAGCACCACTTCGCCGGCGACGCCAACGGTGTAGTCGCCCAGACGGCCCGCCGCAAAGGTTTCGCCCTCGGCACCAGTGATTTTGCACATCGCAACCGCCTGCGCGGCATAGTAGGTCAGGTAGCCAAGATCGGTAACGTTCCACCAGATATCCTGCGCCTGACCGGCGTCGATGTACTTTTTCATCAGTGTGGCCGGTGCAAGGCCAGTAAGCTTTACCCGATCAATAAGACCGGCCTCCTCAAGCGCGCGCGCAGCGGCGGGCAGTCCGATCCCGGCCGGAACGATGATGCCCTTCAGATCGGGGAACGCCTGTGCCAGCGCCAAGGCCTGCTGTTGGTTGACCTGCTCGCTTTCCTCGCCATACGCGACCTGAACAAGTTCCATGCCCTTAAAGGTCGGATCATTGGCGATCATGCCTTTCATAATCTCGATCCAGGCGTTCTGGTTGGTGGCCGTGGGGGTCGATGACAGGATCGCGAATTTGCCCTCTCCGATCAGATCATGCATCGAGATCAGCATCATTTCGGCAAGACTGGCACCTTTGACCTGATTGACAAAGACCTGACGCGATTCGACTGCCACGTCGCTGTCATAGGAAATGACCCGGACACCTTCGGCCACTGCGCGTTTCAGGGCAGGAGCTAATGCGTTCGCGTCGTTTCCGGCAATTGCAATCACGCCGACCTGCTGCGCGATCATCGCGTTGATGAACTCGATCTGCGCTTCGGCGGTGGCCTGATTGGGGGCCGCTTGGATGACGGTCCCGCCCATCTCGGCAGCAGCCTCTTCGGCACCGCCGCGGGCCACTTGGAAATAAGGATCGGTATCAAGTTTTGGCACGATCCCGACCGTAACCGGTTCGGTCGCACAATCTTGCGCAAGGACAGGACCCGCCGCCACCAGCATGGTGGTCGACAGAAGGGCTGCGGATATCAGACGCATTGTAGGTTCCTCCACTTCGTTGCCGGGGTTGGTCTTCGGGTTCCCGGGTGTCACCCGTTCGGCTTCTGGCCCGCCACGTTGCGGAAAAATTCCAGAAGAAATGCTGTAGAATTGCTGATCAGCAGCGACAGGATCAGCAAAAGACCGATCACCAGACTTTGCGTATCACCGCCGATCTGGTTGATGCCCAAAAGGTTGCGGATCACCGCGACCAGTGCCAGCGCAAGTAGCACCCCCGTCAGCCGACCCTTGCCGCCCCAGACCGAGACACCGCCCAAAAATACAATGGTGATGACGTCAAGTTCCATTCCAAGGGCATTGTTAGCCCGTGCATTGGCCAGCCGTGCGGTAAAGACCATCCCAGCAATGGCGCAGACCGCGCCCGACAGTACGAACAGCCAGAACCGCAACCTGTCCAGCCGGATGCCTGAATAAAGAGCCGCTGCCGGGCTGCCCCCCACAGCATAAACACGCTCGCCGAACGGCTTGAGCTGCAGCCAGACCGCGAATAGCGGGGCGAGTGCTACGAAGGGCAGGATCACATAGGGAATGCGGGTGCCAGGGATCGACCCAAAGCCAAAGTCCGTGACCGCCTCAGGAAATACGTTGACCGACCCCGAGCCAAGCACAATGTATCCAAGACCCCGGTACAGCGCCATGGTGCCCAAGGTGACAACTAGCGCGGGCAATCCCAGCCGGGCGATCAGAAAGCCGTTTCCGGCCCCGAGCAGCGCTCCGAATACCACCGTTCCCGGCACGGCGACCACCAGCGGAATACCAGCCTGAAGGGCGACACCGAAGGCGACACTCGTCAGCGCCAGCATCGATGCGACGGACAGGTCGATTTCGCGTGCGATGATCAAAAGGACCATTGGCAAGACCAAAAGTGCCTTTTCCGCCACCCCCGCCACAAGTTGTGACAGATTGAACGGGGTCGCGAAGCTTGGGAAAAGGACCACTCCGGCGGTGATGGCCGCGATCAGCAACCCGGCAAGCAGCATATCCCATCCGTCGATCCGCAGCCGGGTCATGTAGCACCTCGTTTATGCCGGGCCCGCTTCTGGACAACCGCGTCGATGCCGATGGCGGCAAGGATCACCAGCCCGTAAACCCCCTGCAACCACAGCGGATCGACCCGCACCAGGACTAGCGCGTTGCGAATGACCAGGAGGGTCAGCGCGCCCATGACGATGCCCAGAATGGTGCCCGCCCCGCCGCGCAGCGCAACGCCGCCCACGACGGCAGCTGCGATCACCGACAGCTCGTAGCCTGACGCCACACGCGCATCCACGGTGGCATAGCGCGACGCCCAAAGCGCCCCAGTCAGCCCTGCCAACAGCCCTGCTATCGCAAATGCTGCTAATGTCATGCGTCGTGCGGGAAGCCCGATCAGATCGGCACCCGACGGGTTTGATCCGATGGCATAAAGTTTGCGGCCGGCCTCGGTTCGCGACAAAACAAGGGCGGCTGCACACAGGATCGACGCCGAGATCACCACCATCAGCGGCACCCCCAGAACGCGCGATGACGTCAGGTCCAGCCATGCTTGCGGCACCTGATCGGCGCTGATCTGCCGCCCCCCGGTCCAAAGGCTGTGCAGGCCGCGAAATACCGACATCGTGCCCAGTGTGACCACGATGGCGGGCACGCGGCCGTATGCCACAACGGCGCCGTTGAAGGCACCACAGATCAGGCCCAGAAAGCACGCAACCGCAACGCCGCCTGCAACGCCCACACCCGGATCACCGGACATGAACAAGGCCGCACCATAGGCGGACACCCCGATCACTGAGGCGACCGACAAGTCGATGTTTCGTGTAACCATCACCAGAAGCTGCGCAAGCGCCGCAATCATCAGAAGACTCGCATCCATCGCCAGCGACCGCAGGTTGACAGCAGAAAAGATTAACGGGTTGACCAGCGCCACCGGCACCACCACCAGCAGCATTGCCGCGAACAACCCGGCCTCGCGGCGCAGCATCAGCCGCGACACGAAACCTCTGCGGGTGCGGATGTCTGCATTTGCAGTGGCGTCGCCGTCGTTGTTGGCCGTGACAAGGGCCGGGGAATCGGCCGCCGCCTTCAACACCGCCTCCTGTGTGGCCTCAGCCCGCGAAAGTTCCACAGCCTTGCGTCCTTCGCGCAGAACCACGATCCGGTCGGACATGCCCAAAAGCTCGGGCATCTCAGAGCTGATCAGGATGATGGCCAAGCCCTGACGCGCCAGATCGGCGATCATCGCATGGACTTCGGCCTTGGAATTGACGTCAATGCCCTGCGTCGGCTCGTCCAGGATCAGGACGCGCGGGTTGGTCGCCAGCCATTTGGACAGAACGACCTTTTGCTGATTGCCGCCGGAAAGGGTATTGACGGGCTGATCGTAGCTGCGAAAGCGCAGCGAAAGCCGGTCCAGATGCGGGGCGACAAGGTTTAGTGTGCGGGTCCGGTCGGTGAAACCGCGTGTCGCGGCCTGATCCAATATGGTCAGTCCGGCGTTGGCAAGGATGGAAAAATCCATCACCAGACTCTGGCCCAGCCTGTCTTCCGAGACATAGCCGATACCCCGCGTCATTGCGTCCTGCGCATCGGACAGCGTGATCGGCTTGCCATCCAGCAGGATTTCACCTGATGCGGGCCTTGTAATGCCGAAGAGCGCGCGCGCCAGTTCCGTTCGCCCGGCACCGACCAGCCCGCCGAGGCCAAGTATCTCGCCCGCGCGCACGGCCAGACTGATGCCCTCGAACTCACCCGGGCGGGACAGGCCCCGGACTTCCAGCACGACCGGGCCGACAGTCGCACCCGATTGCGGATAAAGCCCGGTCAGTTCGCGCCCGACCATCATCCGGATCGCCTTGTCGCGCGGCAGGTCGACCGTGCGTTCGACCGCGATCAGCACGCCGTCGCGCAGCACAGCGATGCGGTCGCTGATGCGGAAAATTTCATCCATCCTATGCCCGACGAACATCATCGCCACGCCCTTGGCCTTCAGCCGCGCCACCACGTCGAACAACCGACCGACCTCACGTGCCGACAGCGCCGCCGTCGGTTCATCCATGATGAGCACCCGGGCGTCGCATGAAAGTGCCCGGGCAATCTCGACAAGCTGTTGTTCCGACGGCCGCAAATCTCCCAAAATGGTTGCGGGATCGGCCCGCAATCCGACCGATTCCAGTAGGTCGCGCGCACGGGTTGTCATCGCGTCGGTGTTGATCAGCATACCGTTTCGGGGCATCGCACCCATGAAGATGTTCTGCGCCAGCGACAGATCGGGAAACAGGCCGGGATGCTGATGCATGACCGCGACACCGGCCTGCTGCGCATCCTGCGGCGAGCCGAACCTGACAGGCTGGTCGTCGATGGTGACGGTTCCCACAGACGGGGCAAAGACGCCCGCCAGCATCTTGACGCATGTGCTTTTGCCGGCCCCGTTCTCGCCCAGAAGCGCCAGTACCTCGCCCTTACGCAGGCCGAAGCTGGCCTGTTTAAGCGCGTCAATCGGGCCAAACGACTTACTTGCGCCAAGCAATCCAAGAGTCCAGCCGTCGGCCTGCGCCACGTCGGGCGCATGACCACGGCCTTGCGCAAGTTGTACGTTTTCGGACACCAACCCCCCCCGGATCTCCCAAGCAGTCCATTCGGTCCGAGCAACGGACCGTCTCCTCTATACCCTGCTCAACTTTATTAAAGCAACTTGCTATAATTAATAAACCGTGGTGTCAAGGCTCGGCGACCTCCAGCATTTAAGGGTTGATCCGGCGACGACCGGAACATGGCAGGCGGGCCGTATCAAAGTGGTGCCAGCTTTGAGCATCGACGGAGAGGCGCAGTATGGCGAAAGGCGGAACGGATGGAAGAGACGGAAGATTCGTCCAGCAATATCAGTGATCTGGCACCCCTGTCCCATGGCAGCAACTCGGTCCAGTTGCGTCACTACAACGAACGCGTGGTTCTGGAAGCGCTGCGTCGGTTGTCCACCGCATCAAAAGCCGAACTGGCGCGGATTGCCCGGCTGACCCCCCCCGCAATCGCGGCCATCGTCGATTCGCTGGTGTCGAACGGGCTGGTTGAAGCGCGGGGCAAAAGGTTCGGCGGCAAGGGCCAGCCTTCTGCCATGTTCGGCATCAATCCGGCGGGGGCCTTCACCATCGGTCTGCACATTGGCCGCCGGTCGCTTGAGGGGGTGCTGCTGAACTTTGGCGGCGAAACGCTGCACTTTGAACAGGCCGATCACGAATTTCCCGACCCCGACGAAGTGCGCGACCGTGGCAACAAGATCGTGCAAACCCTACGTGGGCATCTTGGCGACCAAGCCAATCGCCTGATCGGCCTTGGAATTTCAGCGCCCTATTTTCTGAGCAGTTGGGAGGCGGAGCTGGGGGCCAAGTCGGGCGTGTCCGGTCGATGGCGCGATGTTGACCTGCGGTCGCACTTCCGCGAGGCAGGCGGACTGCCTGTCTTTGTGGAGAATGACGCCTCAGCGGCAGCGGCGGCGGAACTGGTGTTCGGGGTTGGCAAGTATCTCAAGGACTTCGTGCACTTGTCCGTCAACACCATGATCGGCGGCGGACTCGTCATGGACGGCGTGCTGCAGACCGGCCCGAACGGAAATGCGGCGGCCTATGGACCGATGCCCGTCACCGCATCGCGCCTGCGATCCACCCCGCCAAACGAAGGACCTTTCGAAATTCTACTGCACCGCGCCTCGATCTACGTTCTGATGCGCCATCTTGCGGCATCGGGGTCAACCGTGACGCGGGTGCGACATCTCGACCCGATGCCGGATGACGCCCGCATCCCGTTCGCTGAATGGCAGAACGATTGCGCCGGTGCTCTGGCGCAGGCCGTGGTCAGTACCATTTCGGTGATCGACGTCGAAGCCATCGTGATCGACGGGCTGTTGCCACGCGCGTTGATGCGCGACACCGTCGACATGGTGCGTGCCGAGCTGCGGCAGGTGATGCCTGTCGGTGTCGTCGCGCCGCAAATTCTCGACGGCTCCATCGGTCCGCGCGCCAGTGCTATAGGAGCCGCCATCCTGCCTCTGGTCATGCTCTTTGCGCCCGACAGCGCGATCCTTACGCGAAAGGGCACGGACAAAAAGGCGATGATGATCGGCTCAAAGGGGTGACGTTTGAGAGCACTGGTCTTAACTGGTCCGCCAAAATCAAGCCCTAGCGTTGGGAATGTAGCGGTCAGGCCGGACGGTTACCTTGAACTCGACAACAACGCCGCCGAACGCGGCATGCGCGCCGTCGTCCTGGGAAAAAACTACCTGTTCGTCGCTTCCGAAGCAGGCGGCAAGGCCGCTGCCATAGCATACACCCTGATCGAAACGGCAAAGCTGAACGGCATCGATCCAAATGCCTGGCTCGCCGACACTTTTGCCCGCATCCCGGACTACAAGATCACCAAGGTCGACGAACTGCTGCCGTGGCGTTGGAACGGATGGCGGTCAGGCCGGACGGTTACTTCCCGACGACGGGATTACGCGGATATTTCTTGAAGGTATGTTGTAAATCAATGGCTTAGGCCGTTCCAATGGGGTGTTTTGTGCTGTACACATCTGCGCAACGAACATTACGCAGGATTGAGCACCCCCGCCCAAGACTGCCCCCGCTACCCGCTTTGTCGCCTATGAGCGCGTCTCGACCGCGCGGCAGGGCCAGTCGGGGCTGGGACTGGAGGCGCAACGGGGCAGCATTGATGCCTTTGCGGCAGGACGCGGAGCGGAGGTCTTGGGTCGGTTCACTGAGGTTGAAAGTGGCAAAACCGCCAAACGCCCCGAACTGACCAAGGCGCTGCACTTGGCGCGCGTCACGGGGGCGACGCTGGTCATCGCCAAGCTGGACCGCCTTTGCCGGAATGCGGCCTTCCTGCTGACCCTGCGTGACAGTGGCGTTCGGTTCCTGGCGGTGGACATGCCCGAGGCCAATGACCTGACCGTCGGCATCATGGCGCTGGCGGCGCAGGCCGAACGCGAGGCGATCTCGCGACGTACCAAAGAGGCGCTGGCCGTGGCAAAGGCGCGCGGGGTGAAGCTTGGCAACCCAAACGGCGCAGAATCGCTTCGGCGGGCGGGCGGGCAAGGGCAGTGCAGCGCAGCGCTATGGTAGGCGGTTGCAGGCAATGCCGGTCGGTTCGCCAAGGACCTCGCGCCAGTCATCGCTGACATTCGGACCGCTGGGCACTCGTCGCTGCGTGCCATTGCGGCGGAACTCAACGCTCGCGGCATGCGGACCCGGCGTGGCGGGCGGTGGCAGGTGTCGAATGTGCGGAATTTGTTGGTACGGTTGGGATTTGTAACATGAGCAGGCTGATTTATAAAATCCTTTACTTCAGCGAACATGAAACATGTAATACATGTCCAAGTGCCGATAGACATCAATTCCATTCCTCTTGATCTGACTTCAAGCTGGATGGAAATTTACTCCGGTTGATCTTCGCGGTTTGTTTCCTGGCTTAGATATTGGTGGAGTCGGGCAACCTAAGACTGGCCCGCAATCTTGCGAAAGCACTTCAGACGATATTGCCAACCGGTGCAAGCAGCTCCAATCGGTTCACGGCGAAATCGATCGGCGTTTCAATTCCGCCTGAGCCCAGCATGAAGGTAGTGACGGCCATGCGGTCAATCATGTCTGCACCACTGCGTGCACCGACGAAACAACAGGTACCTGTATTCACCGATTTGATAACCTGAAACGTTTCGCCGGTTCCGGCATTCAAGATTTGAAGTTTGACCCGGTAGGGGCGACCCGCTCCGGCGCCATCGGGAAGTGGCTCGACATCGAGGCCGACCCCGGTCACGGGGTGATCAAAGGATAGCGTAAAGCTTTGGCCCGGCGCGTGGTTTGTGGAAATCACCGTGTCGCCAAACTCTGCAAAGTTGGTCAAAACGGATAGCCCCTGAGTAAGGCGGACCAGCTGGTCTGCGTTGTCGATGCTGCACCAAGACCTGCGTTGAACCGAGCGCATCCGCGAGAAACGCAAGGCATTGCCGTCGGCTGCAATCCCCCTCCAAGATTGAAAATCACAGTCGGGATCAAGCGCGAACGTCAGCCGGTCGGCAACTTCGGTTGCGTTGAAGGGCATTGCTCTTCTCCTTAAAGCGGCTTTGGCCGGGGACCGCAATTGACGACAGCGGGTGCCGGTACAACGTCAGGCCAAGGGTTCAGCGTGCCGACAACTGGCCCGGCCGCTCCGGTGGTTTTCAGCGGACCAGAGCCGAACAGAAGGAACGGCAGGCAGTCAAAATTGTCGGGTAGGATCGGGTCGCCGATGACCTTGTTTTCGGCAAAGATGAATTCACCAATGGGGGCAACATATTGACCAGCGACCAGTCCGTGTGCAAATAGCGGCGCTTCCGGCACCGGCTGGCCATTAAGATCAGGGCCGGTTGCAATGTGCGCCATGATTTCGCGCGGTGCACCTTTCAGATTGTCGGTCCCCCGGTCAAAAAGCGCATTCGCGCGCTGGCCAAGAATAAGGCGAAACCGCCCAAGTGGAGCGGGTTGGGCCGGTACCGTATTGAAGATGCGCAACGTGGATGCCCCGGTCGCTCCATCGACGTCGATAGCATAAAGTTCGACGCTGCGGCTGGGATCCGTGGTCACACCTTCGATCTTCAGGCGATCTTGGGTTTCCTGGGGAAAGGTCGCGGTCGGATTGGCTGGATCGGGAGGCTGGCGCAGGATCAACGGGCCTTGCGTGCCAATCAGCGAGCCTTCGATCAGCACATAGGCCGGATCAATGCCGGGGGCCGTATAGATGCCGACATTGGCCTGAACGGTATGGGCCGAGATGTAGATGTCAACTCCGTCCTTGGCCAGCGTACCGGAATAAATGATGTAATCGCCAGGCATCAGCGGAGCTTGTTTAGTCTGATCGCAGCTCGGGCATGGCGGGATCGGCAACGCACCTGCGGGTGATCCAGTCAGACCCACGGCACCCATGACAAAAGTGGTCAGTGGTTTGGCATCCGGGCCGACGGGGCGGTTGGCGGCAGGGCATTCGCCGGGTGCTGCGGCCTGTGCAATGCACATCGGATACCCTGTGCCCGCATGGACGGTTGGGTTCGCCTCATCGACCATGAAACGCTCGTCCGCCAACGGATCTGGCGGCGCGTAGACGCCGTTGGGATCATTGATCCTGATCCGAGTAGCAGTTTGCGCCGGAGCCGCGGGATCGGGGTCAGCCACCACCTCCATCTCGCCATTAGGCAGGATATTCTTGATGTAGCCCGCCCCTTCGGCCAAAGAATGCTGGCTAATCCAAACAAGTCCCGCGATGTATTGCTGACCGACGATATTGCCAACGACTGTCGCCTCGTACGACGCAAATGGCGCTGGCAGGTCTTTCAACGCCAGACCGGAATTCGTGCCCGGTGCGGTTGGGTTCAGCGTAATGATGTCGGCAGCCGTCAGATATCGCGCCGGCATCTGGACGATCAGGTTTTTCGGCAGCAAAATCTCGACTCCGTGAACCCTGATCTTGCCCGCCGACAAGGGATCGGTGGCATCATCCACGGTCAGATTTTCGATGTGGCCCACCAGCAGGAACTGATGCGCCATCTCGGCGCGGGAAAGACTGGGTGAGAACATCATGATGATGGCCAGAAGAAAGAGTTTCATGGCAAAATGTCCTTTGCAGATAAAGCGCGGTCGCCCGCCTGTTCCACGTTGAAATAAACGGGTCTTTGATCGGTGAATTCTAGGCCCGCCGAGGCAACCTGAAGGCTTAAGCCATAGCGACCGGGTTTGGGAAACGTCCAGGCCACGCTGTAGCGTCCATCGCCCAGATCATTTGCCCATTTGCGGCCCTGCCAGCTGCCGCTAGACGAAAAGGCGAGCAGCCGCAGATCCCCGATGCCCGTGGCCGGCTTGCCCGTCTTGTCATTGGTCAAGTGGACGATGACATCCGCCCGTTTTCCTGCTTGCAGCCCCGACAGTGGTTCAGGGTCCGCCCGCAGTTTAGTGCGGCTGGCCTCGATCGCCGTTTCGACGGGGGGCTTTGCTGTTGCGGAAAAACATTGTACGAACCCGTCAGCATCCACAGTGACTGGAATGTCATAGGTGCCGCCAAAGGGCAGCTTGGCCGTGGTTTCGTACACTCCAGGTGCAGTTTCGCGAAAGCTGCGGTCGATGGTCATCAGGCCC
>JBBQZP010000055.1:0-14865 GCA_038207585.1 Rhodobacterales bacterium
ACCGTTGCCGGGCAACGGATCATCGACCCGCGGCCTGCCATGGCTTTTCGGAAAGACGGGCCGCAGACGCTCCATTTGAACGTCTGTGAGCCAGAAAAGATTGCTCATTATCACCCCCGCCAGTTCGGAAGCTTGAATCACACAGCCACAAGAGCCTCAAGACCAACAATGGGTCCTGGCTCTGGCTATCACGCTGGATTCACAAGATGAGTCCCTCACAGGATTTGTGCAACTTAGCCGTGGCAGGGGAATTAATCGAAGAACCTGCGGTCAGCTGGGGCATGGCGAGTCCCCTCCCCATGCAGCGAACCCTGCGCGCTGTCGGATTGACGCCAAGACACGCATTGCTGATAGTGCATCACTTTTGGCGGACTTGGCAAACAGGATGGTAATCGCGTGGGACAACAGCTTCAGGTGGTGCCCGCGCGGCAAGGTCGGGCGGTGCGCCTTGTCGCAGGTCAGGCGATCCGGATCATCAACACGCATGGTCAACAGGTGGTCGATACCTGGTGCTTCAACGCGGCCGATCTGTCGGAATTCATGTCGATGGAGCATATCCACGGCATGCTGGAAACGATCTTCCCCGCCGAGGGTGATGCGCTGATCACCAACCAACGACGTCCGATATTGATGCTGGAGCGGGACACCTCGCCCGGCCGCCATGACACCGTGATCGCGGCATGTGACCGGTTCCGCTATGCGCTCTTGGGCTGCGCGGGCCATCACGACAACTGCACCGACAACCTGTTTTCGGCACTGGCAGAGCTTGGCTTGACGCCCCCAGATTGTCCAAGCCCGTTGAACCTGTGGATGAATATACCCATTGGACCGGACGGCCGCATCACCTGGGGCGAGCCACTTTGCAAACCCGGCGACCATGTGGTGCTGCGGGCGGCGATGGACTGCATCGTCGTGATGTCTACCTGCCCTCAGGACATGATCCCGATCAATGGTGCAGACTGCACTCCTACAGAGGTGCATTTCACGGTGCTTGACTGATGCCTGCCTTGGGTTTTATCGGCACCGGGACGATCAGCGCCGCGATGGTGCGTGGAATCAAGGCCTCACCCCTTGCGGACTGGCCCGTGCTGCTATCGCCGCGCAATGCCGAACGCGCAAGCGCGCTTGCCGCCAGCCTGCCCGGTGTCACAGTGGCGTCAGACAATCAGGCGGTGATCGACGGTGCCGCAATGGTGATCCTCGCCGTGCGCCCGCAGGTGGCCGAGATCGTGTTGCGGCCTTTGACGATTGATGCGGATCAGACCGTGATCAGCCTGATTGCCGGCCTGCCGATTGCTGAGATCCAAAGCTGGACCGGGGCTGTCCGGGTGTGCCGTGCCGTGCCCTTGCCCTTCATCGAACAGCGCAGCGACGTGACCCCGGTTTTTCCCCCGGACCCGGAAGCCCTTGCGCTTTTCAACGCATTGGGACGTGCGCTGCCGGTGGCGGACCTTGCCAGCTTTGAGATTTACAGCGCCAGCAGCGCCCTGATGGGCACCTATTTCGGCCTTCTGGAAACCGCCGAGGCCTGGGCCGTTGCCAAGGGTCTGCCCGCCGCTGATGCGCGCGCCTATCTTTCAGCCCTGTTCAGCAATCTGGGCGATGTCTTGCGCCACAGCCAAAGCCCGTTGCACGACCTGCGCATCACGCATTCCACACGTGGAGGCCTGAATGAGCAGGTCTTTGCCCGCTTCACCGAGGCCGGCGGCAGATTGGCGCTCGATGACGCGCTGTCCGGCGTGTTGGCCCGGATTCGTGCGGGCAAGTGAGACAGCACGCTGATCATCCGCCGCGTCAGGCGGACATTTTCGTCGAAAATGTCACGTGCGGCCCGTCATTGCGGGCAATGCATCATGGGCAGGCGCGCGAAGCACGCTTTGGGGCCGCCGTGCACCGGGTGACTTGACAGCATCGGCGCGCCCCCTACTCACTGCAAACTCCAGTTATGGATACAGGCAGGAATGCAGACTATGAGCGAAGCGCCACTGCCACCGGCCAATGAACGCAAGAGAGGCTCTGGCGTCATATTCGTCTATGATATCGTGCGCGACGAAATTCTGGATCTGGTTCTGGCACCCGGCAGCCCGATTGACGAGATTCAATTGGCAGAGCGGTTTTCAATGTCGCGCACCCCGGTCCGCGAGGCTTTGGTGCGGCTGGCGAGTGAGGGGCTGGTCACAACGCTGCCAAACAGGTCGACTGTAGTGGCCAATATTGATTTCCTGAATTTGCAGGCCTTTTTCGATGCCTTGACCCTGATTTACCGTGTGACGACCCGATTGGCGGCGCAGCATCGCACGGAGGAAAACCTTGAATTGATCCGGGCGCAGCAAGCGCAGTTTGCCCGCGCCGTGGAAAAGCACGACGCGCTGGAGATGATCGCCTCCAACGCGGAGTTTCACAAAGCCATCGCGGCTGCCGCCCGCAACCCGTATTTTGCCGGTCTGTCTAACCGGCTTTTGGATGAGGGGCGGCGGCTGATGCGGGTTTACTATCTGTCGTTCGGCGACCACCTGCCGCATCGCTATGTAGTCGAGCATGAGGACATCATTGCCGCCATCATCGACCGCGATGTGGCATTGGCCGATACATTGGCCAGCGCGCATGCCGATCAGATCATCAGCCATATCAAAGCATCCATCGCACGCGACGATCGACTGCACATCGCTCTTTGAAATGATCTGCCAATGCACTGCGCCGGGCAGCGCTACGGCGGCAGAATTTCTTGTCGACAAATAAAATACAACGGATAGTCTAAGAGCAACGCAGAGTCGCGAAAGCCTTTCCGACTCCACTTCTCTGGCTTGAAGGAGAACAAGATGAATTCCCAAATATTTTCCGGCTGCGTCCCCGCACTGTTGACGCCGTGCAAGGCTGATCGCAGCCCGGATTTCGCCAAACTGGTCGAAAAGGCAAAGGAACTTGTCGCCCTTGGCATGAACGCAGTGGTCTATTGCGGTTCGATGGGGGATTGGCCGCTGATCTCGGATGAACAGCGCATGGAGGGGGTCGAGCGGCTGGCAAAGGCTGGCGTCCCCGTCATCGTAGGCACAGGTGCGGTGAACACGGCAAAGGCTGCCGCCCACGCCGCCCATGCTGCAAAGGTGGGCGCCAAGGGGCTGATGGTGATCCCGCGCGTTCTTTCGCGCGGACCGGTCATGGCCGCACAACGCGCGCATTTCGACGCTGTCCTGTCGGCCGCGCCAGATCTGCCGGCGGTGATCTACAACAGCCCTTATTACGGCTTTGCCACCCGCGCCGATCTGTTCTTTGATCTGCGCAGCCGGCATGCCAATCTTGTCGGCTTCAAGGAATTCGGCGGTCCGCAGGACTTGCGCTATGCCGCCGAACATATCACCAGCCAGACTGATGGCGTGACCCTGATGATTGGGGTTGATACCGGTGTGGTTGACGGCATCGTGAATTGCGGTGCCACAGGTGCCATCACCGGAATCGGTAACGTGCTGCCGCGTGAGGTGCTGCATCTGGCCGCCTTGTCCTTTGCCGCTGCCAAAGGCGATGCCGAGGCACGGATGCGTGCACAGGAACTTGATGCCGCGATGCGGGTCTTGTCGTCGTTCGACGAGGGCCCGGATCTGGTTTTGTATTTCAAGCACATGATGGTTCTGAACGGTGAGAAGGAATACCTTTTGCACTTCAATGAATCCGACGCCCTTTCCGAAAGCCAGCGCGGCTATGCCGAAGCGCAACTGACCCTGTTCCGGAACTGGTATACCGACTGGAAAAAGCTGCCTGGCGCCGTCACCAGATACGCGGCCTGAAATGGCGTGTCACGGCGGTCGACAGATCGCCGCGATGAATGCGTCAAGACCTGATTATTGAAAGAGGTGAGGGGATAACTTCGTTGATCCATGCGGGCATATTGCCTAAGCCACTAAACAAAAGAACGGTGGCACGTCTGCATCTGACCGTTTGAAAAGATTCGGGCGATACCCGGACCGAAAATAAAACCGAAGAGGAGGATTCCAAGATGAAGGTTCTAACAAAAGCGGCGACTGCCGGTGCTTTGCTGGCCCTGATGGCCGGTACAAGTGTTCTGGCGCAAGACACGATCATGATTGGCGTTCTGGTTCCGACAACGGGATCAGAGGCGACCTATGGCCAGGACATGGCGAATGCCGTAAGCATCGCGCAGGCGGATATCAACAAGGCTGGCGGCGTTTTGGGCAAGCAGTTGGCCATGGTGGTCGGTGATGACGCCTGTGACCCGCAGCAATCGGTCAACGCCGCGACCAAGCTGGTGTCCCAAGGTGTGGTGGCCGTTGTAGGCGGCTATTGTTCGGGCGCGACGCTGCCGACGCTTAAAATCTTTGGCGACGCGAATATCCCATTCGTAATCACCGCCGCAAACTCGACCAAGCTCATTCCCGCCAATCCCGGCAATGCATTCATGATCAACTCGACCGGCGACGATCAGGCGACCAAGGCGGTTGAATTTCTGGGCGCCAAGGGGGTGAAATCCATCGCCATCGTGAACGAAGGCGACGCCTATTCGCAAGACCTCGCCACCCTGACCCAGAAAAGCTGGGAAGCGGCCGGCAACACGGTCGCGGCATTCGAGACGGTCAACAAGGGCGAACAGGACTATTCCGCGATCGTCACCGCGATCAAGGCTGCAAGCCCGGACGCTGTGTTCTGGACCGCCTATTATGCGGACGGCGGCCTCTTGATCCGCCAGCTGCGGCAATCGGGGTATCAGGGCATCATCGCGGTGGGCGACGGGTCCAACTCGACTAAGCTGTTCGACATCGCGGGCGCAGCGGCAGAAGGCGTCTTTGCCTTCTCGAACCCGACGGCAGAGTTCCTGCCGGCGGCAAAAGAGTTCTCTGCAACCTACAACAGCCAGTTCGGCACGGCACCTGGCCCCTATGCGCCGCTGACCTATGACGGAATGGAACTGCTGGCAACCGCGATGACCACGGCAAATTCGACGGATGGCCCCGCAATTGTCACCGCGCTCAAGGCCACCGATACCGAAGGCTGGCTGGCTGGTGCGATCAAGTTTACCGACAAGAACACGCTTGCCCGGTCAAACTTTATCGTGCTGGAGGGCAAGGACGGCACCTGGGCCCGCGCTGATCAGTAAAGCGCCCTGACCGACGTGCGGACATCTTTTGCTGGTGTCCGCACGTTTTCCTTCGAAAATCTGCGCACAGGGTTAACCCGGATGTGGCAGGCCTTCAGTGGCACGCGTCTGCCCTTGGTTCAGCCCTGTCGACAGGAGTGAAGATGAGCGTCTTTGAAATCATATCCCACCAACTGATCAACGGCCTGGTCCTCGGATCGTTCTATGCCTTGGTGGCGCTTGGCTACACCATGATCTTTGGCGTCATAAAGCTGCTGAACTTTGCGCATGGCGATCTTTACATGGTGGGCGGGTTCATCGGCTTTCTGTCGCTTTCGGCGATTTCAAGCGTTGTCGGCTCTGACTGGCCGGGCATCTTCGTCGCGATGTTCCTGTCGATGATCGCCGTTGGTTTCATCGGGGTGATCATCGAGCGGGTCGCATATCACCCGATGCTGGGTGCCCCGCGATTGTCGATCCTGATCACCGCGCTGGCGGTGTCGCTGGTGTTGCAGAACACGGTCCTGTCACTGACAGGCGGGCAATACACAGCCTTCAAGACCGATCTGGGGTTTGCTGGCATCAATCTTGGTTCGCTTTTCATCAGCTACAATCAGATGGTTCTGGTGGCGACGGCCGGCGTCCTGATGATCGCGCTGCAACTTTTCATCACCAAAACCCAGTTTGGCCGCGCCATGCGTGCGGTGTCCATTGACATGGACATGAGCCAGCTTTTGGGCATCAACGTGCCGGTCATCATCGCGGTAACCTTCTTCATCGGCTCGGCGCTGGCTGCGGCGGCTGGCACGATGGCGGGTGCCTATTACGGTTCGATCTGGTATTTCATGGGCTTTTTGATCGGCCTCAAGGCCTTTACCGCGGCGGTGATCGGCGGCATCGGTTCAATTCCCGGTGCCATGCTGGGCGGGCTTATTCTGGGCCTGCTGGAGGCGTTCGGAACCCAGATCCCCTTTATTGGCAGTGAGTGGAAGGACGTGTTTTCCTTTGCCGTTCTTATCCTGGTGCTGGTGCTGAAACCGACCGGGCTTTTGGGCAAATCGGAACAGGAGCGCATGTGATGGCCTCGCACGATACTGGCCCCAATCGCCTGACCGACAGAATCGCAGCGCGATTTGAAAACCCGACGCTACGCTGGGGCGGGATCGGGCTGATCCTGATCCTCCTCGCCATCGTGCCCTCAGTTTTCGGGCAGTACGCCACCGTCATCATGACCAACGCGCTGCTTTATGTGGTGTTGGCGCTTGGGCTGAACGTCGTCGTGGGCTTTGCCGGGTTGCTGGATCTGGGCTATGCGGCGTTCTTTGCAGTGGGTGCCTATACGATCGGCATCCTGACACTGGATTTCGGCGTGAACTTCTGGCTGGCACTGCCCTGCGCCGTGATGGCGGCCGCCATCGCAGGCGTGATCATCGGCGGCCCCACCTTGCGACTGCGGTCGGATTACCTTGCCATTGTCACGCTGGGGTTTGGTGAGATCGTGCGCTTTTCCGCGCGCAATCTTGAAATCACCGGCAAGGCGAGCGGCCTTTCCGGCATCGGGCAACCGTGGCTTTTCGGCTGGCACATTGCCACGCCAACCGATTTCTACTTTGTGTTTTGCTGTCTTGCCATTGTTGCAGTGATCGTATCGTTGCGGCTGGAAAATTCCCGGCTGGGGCGGGCCTGGCTTTATGTTCGCCATGATGAGGACGTGGCCGAGGCGATGGGCATCAACCGTGTTGCGGTCAAGATGGCGGCCTATGTCACCGGGGCGATCTTTGCCTCGATCGGTGGCGCGTTCTTCGCCGCCAACCTTGGGGCGATTTCGCCGGAAAGCTTTTCATTCACCCAGTCGGTGCTGATCCTGATGGCGGTGATCCTGGGCGGGATGGGCAAGATCCCCGGCGTGATCCTTGGTGCCTTCATCGTGATTCTTGGACCAGAGCTTTTGCGCAATCTGGGCGAATTGCGGCTGATGGTGTTTGCGGTCATGCTGTTGTTGATAATGCTGTTTCGCCCCAGCGGCATCTGGCCCAAACGCGGGACACGGTCATGAACGGCGCCCTGTTGAACCTGACCGGCGTCAGTCTGGCCTTTGCCGGCAACACGGTGTTGCAAAACGTCAATTTTCAGGTGGCAGAAGGCGCGTTGGTCAGTCTGATCGGGCCGAACGGCGCGGGCAAGACCTCGCTCTTCAATTGCATCACCGGGTTTTACAAACCGCAGTCAGGGTCCATCACCTTCGACGGACACGAGCTTTTGAGGCTGAAACCGCACAAGGTGACGGCGTCAGGCATCGCGCGGACCTTTCAGAACGTGCGGCTCTTTCGCGAAATGACGGTGATGCAGAATGTCATGTCGGGGATGCACAGCCGCACCAAAGCCGGTGCCATTGCAGCGATCCTGCGCCTGCCCTCGCAACGCGCCGAAGAGGCCGCCATCCGCGACTATTGCGAAAGCTGCCTGCGTTTTGTCGGGGTCGAGCCCGAGGAGTACGACCGCATCGCCACAACCCTTGCCTATGGTCACCAGCGCCGGGTCGAGATAGCGCGGGCGCTGGCCACACAGCCCAAACTGTTGCTGCTGGATGAACCGGCGGCGGGCCTCAACGCCGGTGAAAAGCAGGAATTGATCCTGCTGATCCGCCGCATCCGCGACGAGCGCGGTATCGCCGTTTTGCTGATCGAACATGACACCGGGCTGGTCATGCAGGTGTCTGAACGGATCAGCGTTCTGGACCATGGGGCCATGATCGCCGAAGGCACGGCCAAGGAAATTCAGTCCAACCCCAAGGTGATCGAGGCCTATCTGGGCCAGGAAGACGCGGAGGCCGAACTTGACTTTTGACGGGCCGGAAAAAAACACCGAGGTTGTTCTGCGACTGTCGGGAGTCGAGGCGGGATACGGTCGTATCCGCGCGCTGAACGGCATCGACCTGGAGGTGCGGCGGGGCCAGATCGTGACCCTGCTCGGCGCAAATGGCGCGGGCAAGACGACCACGCTCAAAACCATCTCGGGTCTGGTTCGGCCCACAGCGGGCAGTGTTACATTTGAGGGTCAGGATATCACCCGGATGCGTGCCAGCGACATCGCACGTCTGGGCATTGCGCATGTGCCCGAGGGGCGTCACATCCTGCGCGGCCTGACGGTGCGCGAGAATCTGGAACTTGGCGCGTTCACCGTGCGTGATGCAGCCCTGCGCCGCGAGCGGATGCAAGAGGTTTACCGCCTGTTCCCGATCCTCGACCGGCGCAAGCATCAGGATGGCTCACTTTTGTCGGGCGGCGAACAGCAGATGCTGGCGATGGGCCGGGCGCTGATGCAGGGGCCCAAGGTCCTGTTGTTGGACGAGCCGTCGATGGGTCTGGCGCCCAAATTGGTTTTGGACACGATGCGCATCATCAAGCGCCTGAACCAAGAGGGGGCCACAATCCTTCTGGTCGAACAGAACGCCCGGCTGGCGCTGAGGCTCGCGCATTACGGCTATGTGCTTGAAGGCGGGACGATCCGCATGCAAGGTCTCGCCGAAACGCTGCGGGCCGACACCTCGATCGTTCAGGCTTATCTCGGCGATTAGATCCGTCTAACGCGCGCCCCATGTATCTGACAGCCGATACCCCTCGGGCCAAGGGTCGTCGGGGTCGCGCATGTGTTGATGGATGCCGGTGATCCAGCCGCGCCCTGAAAGCTCTGGCAGGATGGCCGGTTTGCCGCCCACGGTCGTCTGCCCCAGAACCCGCCCGGTAAAAGTTGACCCAATCAGCGAAACAGCAGTCAGCGTGTCGTGCGGTTTCATGTCCCCCCGCGCGGACAGCACCGCCATGCGGGCGCACAATGCAGTGCCGGTGGGCGAGCGATCGACCTTGCCCGGCTGGATGGCCACGGCAGCGCCGGCACGCAACCCGTCAGGCCCACGGGTCAGCGGCCCGGCGAAGAGGCAAAACGAGATATGCGTCCAGTCGGGGTTTTCGGGATGGTGAAATCCCAGCGCCGCATTCGCCGCGTTGGTGATCTTGACGCCAAGTTTGGCAATGTCATGCGCCTCATCCGCCACCAGCGAAAATCCCATCGCGTCGGCATCGACGATCACAAAGCTGTCGCCGCCATAGGCGGTGTCCACCGTCAGCGTCGGCAGGCCCGGCACCTCCAGCGGCACACCAAGGCTGGCGGCAAAGCTGGGCAGGTTCTGCACAAAGATCCGCTCTGCCTTGCCATTCCGGCATTCGGCCCGCACCTTGACCAGCCCGCCCGGCGCTTCAAGCAGCAGTTCCGTCACCGGTTCGGTCATCGGCAGGATGCCACTGTCCAAAAGGACTGTCGCCACGCAGATCGAGTTTGATCCTGACATCGGCGGCGTGTCCTCTGGCTCCATGATGATGAAGGCGGCATCGGCATCCGGATGTTTCGGCGGCACCAGCAGATTGACATGCCGGAACACACCACCACGCGGTTCGTTCAGCACAAAGTTGCGCAAGTGGCCGTCACGGGCGATCCAGCGGCTTTGGTCCCAGATCGTGGCACCGGGTGGCGGGGCCACACCGCCCACGATGACATCACCGACCTCGCCCTCGGCATGGGCAGATATGACATGGATGGTCAGGTTGGTGCGCATCGCGGTCTTCCTATGGTCAGGTCAGCCAATCCGGCAGGGTTTTCGGTGCAATGCCGGTTCGGGCGACGGTAACGCAATCGGCAAGGCTGCCAAAGCGCACCTCGCGCCCGCTGAGACCCGGCGCATAATGGGCGTATTTGCCGGAATTCGTCATCAGAGTGCGGGCCTCGGGCGGGAAGATCGGCTCGGTGATGGAACACCAGCAGATGTCGGGGATGACCTGCGCGCCGAACGCCTCAAGCAGGGTTAGCGTGTCTTCGGCACGGGCCTTGGCCAGCACATCCTGCCCAACGGTCACGATCACGGCGGTGCCTTCGGCCCTGTGCCCCTGCACCAGCGCCGCCAAGGCGCGGCATTCGGTCAACGAGAAATGCGGGCTGCCAAAGGCCACCAGATCGACCTTTTCCGGGCCTGGGTTCAGTTCTGACCAGACGCGGGCAAGATCAGCCTTTGTGACGGTGACGGCATCTGTGACATCCGGAAAATTCCCCGCTTCGGGCGTGATGCCGGCGACGTGCAGCATCGGGGCGGCCGATGTGGTGCCAAAGGCCGCACACATCGCCTTCAGATCATCACGCGACGGGGCAAGACGTTCCAGCCCGGTCAGGATCGGGATCCGGTCAGGCGAAAGCTGGCCCGCGTTATAGCCCAGCATCGGCCAAAGCGCATCATCATGGCCCGCAGGACAGATCACCTCAATTCGGCGCAGCGGGGCGCGGTTGGCCTCCAGGTAGACCCCAGACAAGGGCGCGCGCCCGGTCATGGCGATGAAAAGATCAAAGTAGTCGGGATGCTTGACGGTGCGCGCCGCCAGAACGGTATTGGCGTAGATCACCGCGTTGGATTCCGACCAGCCGATCATCTCGCCAGCTTGCGGAGCCGTCTCCAGCAGATAGGGCGCGCAGGTAAAGGTCGGGCGGGCCCCCATCTTCACATAGGCATCGGCAAGGCGCGCCGCGCGCAGGCCGAATTGCGGCGGCACACCCTGACTGCGCCAGTTGCCGTGATCCACCGAGATGGCGTTGATCGTGGTGGGGATACAGACGCGAGCCTCCATCTGGGCCATGGTTTCGGCAAAGCGCAGGTTGGCGGTGTTGGCAAGGATGCAGCCGTCGATATGCCCTTGGGTCACATCGACCAGCGCGCTGGCCCCTTGCAGGGCGGCCATGGCGCAGACCACCTGTATCGCGATGCAGGTGGCCGGGCCGCACGCCCCGTCCAGCATGGCCTGATCCTGTGTGGTCAAGGTCAGGTTGACCACCGGCAGCGGGTTCAGCGGCACGGTGCGGCCATCGACGATCAGGGCCGCGTCGGTCAACTCGACCTGTCGCGCCTTGGCGACAGTGGCAAACTCTGCCGCGCCCAGCCGCACGACCGGCACGTTGCGGTCAAACATCCGCCCAGCGATCATCGCACCCAAGGTAACAATATCCTCTGCCTCGCGAAACACAAACGCGGCCGGTGCAAGACCGTTCAGCGCAAGATCGAGCGTAACCCCGCTGCCGCTGCACGATCCCCGCGTGGTGGGCATCACCAGAACCTTGCCGGCCAGCGATTGCCCGCACAAGGGATGATGCGCGTCAATGATGACCCCGGTCAGCGGATCGACCCCTCCCCAAAAGCTGAGCCCTTCGCCGGTGGCCAGAACCTGCCCGCTCGCCCGGCCCGAAAGGATGCTGAACGCGCTCATTTAACAACGAACCCATGGGCAAAAGGATCGCGGTCGTCGATGAAGATGGTGTTGATCCCCGTCACCCGCGCCCAGCCCGCGATAGACGGGATGATAGCGGCTCGGCCTGCCACGGTTGCCGACGCCTCAACCCGGCCCTTGAACAATGATCCGATGATGGATTCATGCACGAAATCTTCGCCCACGCGCAGCTTTCCCTTGGCCACCAGCTGCGCCATGCGCGACGAGGTCCCGGTGCCGCAGGGTGAGCGGTCAATCGCCTTGTCGCCATACAGCACCGCATTGCGCCCCTGCGCCTGTGGGTCTCGGGCGGCGCCTGTCCACAGAATATGCGACAACCCGCAGATCGCGGGGTGTTCGGGGTGGATGAAGTCATGTTTCGCGTTCAACGCCTCGCGCAATGTGCGGCCCATCTGCACCAATTGCCCGGCGTTGTAATCGCCCATGTCACGGTAATTCTTCTGCGGATCGACGATCGCATAGAAATTGCCGCCATAGGCCACATCGACGGTGATTTCGCCCAGACCCTCGACCTTAGCCGTCAGACCCTCGGCGTAAAGGAAGGCGGGGACGTTGGTCAGCCGCACCTCTTCGATAAAGCGGCCCTCTTGCCGGTAGACCACATCGACCCGGCCCGCCGGCGTGTCCAGCCGCAGCGTGCCCGGCGTTTGCGGGCGGATCAGGCCGTTTTCCAGCGCGATGGTGACGGTTCCGATGGTGCCATGCCCGCACATCGGCAGGCAGCCCGAGGTTTCGATGAACAGCACGGCCACATCGCAATCGGGCCGTGTGGGCGGGTAAAGGATCGCGCCCGACATCTGGTCATGGCCGCGCGGCTCGAACATCAGGCCGGTGCGGATCCAGTCGAACTCGGCCAGAAAATGCGCCCGCTTTTCCAGCATCGTGTCGCCGCGCAACGGGGGCGCGCCCCCACTGACAAGGCGCACCGGATTGCCGCAGGTATGGCCGTCTATGCAGGAAAACGTGTGTTGCATCATCGCTGCCTTGTGAAGCGTGAGGGGGAAAAGGGCGCCACATCCAGTCCGGGTGGCTGGTCCGTCATCATGTCTGCCACGATCTGCGCGGTGCCGGCAGATTGCGTCAGTCCAAGATGCCCGTGCCCGAATGCGCAGATCACGTCGGGGCGACCGGGCAGGGGGCCGATGGCGGGAAGGCTGTCGGGCAGCGATGGGCGAAAGCCCATCCATTGCACACCGCCGGTGGTTTTCAGCCCCGGCAGGAACTGAGCGGCCTTCTTCAGCATCGCGTCCGCCCGCGCATAGTTCGGCGGCAGGTCCAGCCCGCCCAGTTCCACAGCCCCACCGACCCTGATGCCTGAGGTGAGACTTGAGACGACAAAGCCATGCTCGCCAAACGTCACCTGCAAGCGCAGATCGAACGCATCAAGCGGCAGGGTCGTGTTGTAGCCACGCTCGGTTTCCAGCGGGATCGTCACGCCCGCCGTGCGCGCCAACCGGTGCGAAAACGCGCCCGCCGCCAGAACCACCCGCCCCTGCATCATGCCGACGCTGGTCTGCACTCCGCCGGGGACCAGCGCTTGCGCTTCAGCGATCACGATCTCGCCTCCGCGTGCTTTCAGGCTGTCCGCCAAGGCCAACGTGTAGTCGCGCGGATCGGTGACCGAACACCAGCTTGGGGTCAGGGTCGCATAGGTGAAGCGCGGTGCAAGTCCGGGCTGGATCTCGGCAATCTCGGGGCCCTTCAGATGGCGAAAATTGAAGCCTTCTGACGCCCTGATCTGCCATCCGGGCAACGATGCTGCAAACTCTGGCTCGCCCTCGTAAACCTGCAACTGGCCGTTGCGCCGCAGCATGGCTTGCAGGCCAGCACGTTGCAGGAACGGGTCCAGTGCCGCCTGCGAGACCCGCATCAGGCCCGACTGCGCCAAAGTAGACGCCCGCACCTGCGCAGCCCCGCTTGCCCGCCAAAAGCGCAGCATCCACGGCGCTATCCGCAGTGCATAGCGCGGTGGCACACTCAGCGGCCCCAACGGATCCAACAGCCATTTGGGCGCCTTGCGGATGATCCGGGGCGAGGCGAGCGGCAAAATGTCGGTAAAGGCAAAGGCCCCGGCATTGCCCGCCGATGCCCCCGCAGCTGGGCCCTTGAGGTCCACGACCCGCACGCGCAATCCGCGCGACAGCAAGTCAAGCGCCGCCGAAAGTCCAATCAGACCCGCGCCGATCACGATAACATCCGGGGACTTCACCTCTGATTGGCCAAAGTAAAGATGTCGCGGCGGGTATAGCGGCGAGGTGAAGCACAACCGAGCGTGCTGCGGGCAGTCGTCTCACCTGCGCTCCACCCGGAGCCATTTCCATTCCAGTTGATGCGGGGCCGCGACATTTACGGTTTCCTTGGTTGAAAGGATCGGCGATTCCCGAATTGAAGAAACTATGCTGCTGCGCACGGACCAGTTCAATGCCAAGGCTGTCAAGAATACATAAAAAATACAGTTGCGGCCCTGATCCGCATTTCCAATCGATTGCATTCGCAGTTTTCCTTTGAAGAAACTTGTGATGTGGGGAGGCCGGGGGCGTTCAGAATGCTGGCGGAAGCGCTGCTAAGGTCGTCGTATCGCGCGTTGCCGAAATTTCAAATAAAGGCCGAAAGATCGATACTGCCAAGACCGATGAATATCGGGATCAGGAAGAAATGATTCATTTCTGGTGCCCTTCCGCCGGGCGCAGGGCCACCCGAGGGGCATGGGTAAAGGAAAATCGATTGAGGCTGGCAGGTCGGTTTCCTTCCATTGAGGCTTGCCCCGGCGCTCACGGTCTGAATAGCCCCTAGTTTGCTAGACACCTTGCAACTTCAGTTTCTGCTGCTGTTCGAAGGCGATCGGTGACAGCATCCCGTTCCCAACCTGTTTGCGCTGTGGGTTGTAGAAAAACTCGATGTAATCGAACACGTCTCGCCGGGCTTCTTCGCGGGTTTTGTATTTCTTGCGGCGGATGCGTTTGCGTTTGAGCAGGTTGAAGAAGCTTTCCGCCACCGCCCTCGCCATTGGGCTTGAACCAATGGCCCCCAAAGGCTCGATCCCAGCAGTTCCCACGACGGCTCATGCTGGGAGCCAGATTGTGCTGCTCCAGGAACTCCTGCCACTCGTAGCTGGTGAATTGTGAGCCTTGGTCGGAATGCACCTGGACTTTGGTCTTCGGTTTGCGGCGCCAGACGGCCATCAGCAGGGCTTGCAACGGCAAATCGGCATATGTGCGGCCTTGCATGGACCACACAACGACGCGCCGGGAAAACAGATCGATCACGACCGCAAGATACAGGAACCCCTCGTGGGTGCGGATGTAGGTGATGTCAGTGACCCAGAACTGGTCCGGAGCATCCACATCGAACTCTCGATTCTGGGTGTTATCTGCCACGAGGGCCGGGCTGCCTCCATAAGAGCCTGGCTTCTTTTTGTAACCAATCTGCGCCCTTATGCCCGCCAGACGGGCTAAA
>JBBQZP010000056.1:0-14845 GCA_038207585.1 Rhodobacterales bacterium
GGTTCCCCCACACCCCCCGCATCACCTTTTTCCTGTTTTACAACCCAACCCGCCCCCCCCACTTTTCCTGGTGGGGCCCGCGCTCGTTTCGGGCATACGGCACCATCATCTGATGGCGTCGCCGTCTCGGTGCGAACGTAAAAGTTTGCACTTGCAAAGCGGTCTTAAATTGTTACCACTTGCGGACTGCGATCTGCGATGCGGTCGCAAAACTGCTATGTCGTGTGACACAACTGGATAAGACTTTTTCTACCGAAGCATTTTCAGATCCAAAACGAGCGTTTCTCCGCAACCCTGAATCATGGGTTGCGCGGATGCGTGCACTGCAAAAACGGCCTTCATCAAGGAGGCGAAAGGGAGGGACCTTATGACGACAACGAATGACGCCTACGGCGCCGCCGGGGGCACGCCCGGACTACTGGACCGCGAACGCATCGTCGCGAAACCGGGCTTCAACCGCTGGATGGTGCCACCTGCGGCGCTGGCGATCCATCTGTGCATCGGCATGGCATATGGGTTCAGCGTGTTCTGGCTGCCGCTGTCACGATCCGTCGGCATCTCGGCCCCGGTGGTCTGCGAGGGGATGTCGCTGATGACCTCGCTGTTCACCAAGACCTGTGATTGGCGCGTCGCTGATCTGGGTTGGATTTATACGCTGTTCTTCGTGTTCCTTGGTTCCGCCGCCGCCATCTGGGGCGGCTGGCTGGAGCGTGCGGGGCCACGCAAGGCGGGCGTTGTCGCGGCAATCTGCTGGACCGGTGGCATCGCGATTGCGGCGTATGGCGTTTACATCCACCAGCTCTGGCTGATGTGGCTGGGCGCGGGCGTCATTGGCGGCATCGGGCTGGGACTTGGCTATATCTCGCCCGTCTCGACCCTGATCAAATGGTTCCCCGACCGGCGCGGCATGGCGACGGGCATGGCGATCATGGGCTTTGGCGGCGGCGCGCTGATCGGCGCACCCCTTGCCAACTACCTGATGACGCAGTTTGCAAGCGCAACCGACGTTGGCGTCTGGCAGACCTTCCTTGTGATTGCCGCGATTTATCTGGTGTTCATGCTGGGTGGCGCGTTCGGCTACCGCATCCCGCCCGCAGGCTGGAAGCCCGAAGGCTGGACGGCCCCTGCGGCCAGCACCAATGCGATGATCACTCAAAACCACGTCCATCTGCGCGACGCGCACAAGACCAAGCAGTTCTGGCTGATCTGGATCGTGCTGTGCATGAACGTCTCGGCGGGTATCGGGGTGATCGGCATGGCCTCACCTATGCTGCAGGAAATCTTTGCGGGCGCGCTGATCGGTTTGCCCGAGATCAAGTTCACCGACCTTTCGCCTGAACAGAAAGTGTCCATCGCGGCGATTGCGGCGGCGTTCACCGGGCTTTTGTCGCTGTTCAACATTGGTGGGCGGTTCTTCTGGGCATCGCTGTCGGACAAGATCGGGCGCAAGAACACCTACTTTGCGTTCTTCATCCTTGGCATCGTTCTGTACGCACTTGCCCCGACCGCAGCCGCCATGGGCAGCAAGCTGATGTTTGTCGGCATCTTTGCAATCATCCTGTCAATGTATGGCGGCGGTTTCGCGACGGTTCCGGCCTATCTTGCCGATATCTTCGGCACGCAGTTCGTGGGCGCAATCCACGGGCGTCTGCTGACGGCATGGGCCACGGCGGGCATTCTTGGGCCGGTCGTCGTGAACTACATCCGTGAGGCGCAGATCAACGCGGGCATTGAGCGTGCGCAGGTTTACGACTTCACGATGTATATCCTGTGCGGGATGCTGGTGGTCGGCCTGATCGCCAACGCGATGGTCAAGCCGTTGGACAAGAAATGGTTCATGTCGGAAACCGAGGTTGCAGCGATGCAGGCCAAGGTGACGATGGCGGACACTACTGGCAATGGTGGGTCGTTCGGCATTGGTCGCGGTGGCTTTGACGCACCCGCGCTGTTGGCATGGGCCGTGGTGGTGCTGCCGATCCTGTGGGGCGTGTGGATCACGCTGCAAAAGTCGGCGGCGCTGTTCTAAGCGCCAAATTGGGCAAAGCAAAAGGGGCGTGCCATGTGGCACGCCCCTTTTTTATTCGGATGGCAGGGAAAAGGCTTACGCCTCTTCCTTGGTTTCCGCGATTTCCGCGCCGGTTTCCTGATCGACCATCTTCATGCCAAGGCGCACCTTGCCACGATCGTCAAAGCCCAGAAGTTTGACTTTCACTTCCTGGCCTTCCTTCAGATGCTCGTTCGGGTGCTGCAACCGCTTGGACGCGATCTGGCTGACATGCACCAGCCCGTCACGCTTGCCAAAGAAGTTCACGAACGCGCCGAAATCAACCAGTTTCACAACCTTGCCGGTATAAACCTTGCCTTCTTCCGGCTCGGCCACGATCGACCAGATCATGTCATAGGCGCGCTTGATCGCCGCCGCATCGTTGGATGCGATTTTGATCATGCCGTCATCATTGATGTCGACTTTGGCACCACTGGTTTCCACGATCTCGCGGATGACCTTGCCGCCCGACCCGATGACTTCACGGATCTTGTCGGTGGGGATGGTCAGCGTTTCGATCTTGGGGGCGTATTCACTGAAGCCTTGCGGGGCCGACAGCGCCTTGTTCATCTCTTCCAAGATGTGGAGACGGCCGTCCTTGGCCTGCGCCAAAGCCTGCTCCATGATCGCGGGCGTGATGCCTGCAACCTTGATGTCCATCTGCAGGCTGGTGATGCCGTTCGCCGTGCCCGCAACCTTGAAGTCCATGTCACCCAAGTGATCTTCATCACCCAGAATGTCGGTCAGAATGGCGTATTTGCCGCCATCCTCAAGGATCAGACCCATCGCCACACCCGCCACCGGCGATTTCAGCGGAACGCCCGCATCCATCATCGAAAGCGAGCCACCGCAAACCGACGCCATCGAGGATGAGCCGTTGGATTCCGTGATCTCCGACACCAGACGAATGGTATAGGGGAAATCGGTCGCCGCAGGCAGAACCGCCTGCAACGCACGCCATGCCAGCTTGCCATGACCAATCTCACGACGGCCGGGGCTGCCTACGCGGCCCACTTCGCCCACCGAATAGGGCGGGAAGTTGTAGTGCAAAAGGAAGTTGGAGCGGCTGTTGCCGTGCAGTGCGTCGATGATCTGCTCATCCTCGCCGGTGCCCAGCGTGGTCACGACCAGCGCCTGCGTTTCGCCACGGGTGAACAGGGCCGAGCCATGGGTGCGCGGCAGGATGCCGGTTTCGCCCACAATCGGGCGCACCGTCTTGGTGTCACGCCCGTCAATCCGTGCGCCGCCCTTGATGATGTCGCCGCGCAGGATACTGCTTTCCAGTTCCTTGATCGCCGAACCAAGGTTGGCATCGGCCTTGTCTTCGTCCGACAGCTTTTCCTTGATCGCCGACACCGCCGCCGAAATCGCGTTGGTGCGTTCCTGCTTGTCCTGCAAGGCAAAGGCCGCGCGCATCGCCTTTTCGCCGGATTTCTTCACACGACCCGACAGGGCCGAATAATCCGGGGGCGAGAAATTGAACGGCTCTTTCGCGCAAAGTTCGGCAAAATCGACGATGAGATCCAGCACCGGCTGCATCGCATCATGGCCGAATTTCACCGCACCCAGCATTTCTTCTTCGGTCAGCTCGTAGGCTTCGGATTCGACCATCATCACGGCGTCTTTGGTGCCGGCGATAACCAGATCCAGCCGCTGCTCGGGGTTTTCGCGCAGCTTCTGCATATCATCGACATCGGGGTTCAGCTTGTAGGCCCCGTTGGAGAATCCAACACGCGCCGCAGCAATCGGCCCCATGAAGGGCACGCCCGAAATCGTCAGCGCAGCCGAAGCCGCGATCATCGCCAGAATATCCGGCTCGTTCACAAGGTCATGCGACAGCACGGTGCACATCACCAGCACTTCGTTCTTGAACCCCGGCACGAACAGCGGGCGGATCGGACGGTCGATCAGACGCGAGGTCAGCGTTTCCTTTTCCGAAGGCCGCGCCTCACGTTTGAAGAAGCCACCGGGAACCTTGCCGGCCGCATAGTATTTTTCCTGATAATGCACGGTCAGCGGAAAGAAATCCTGCCCCGGTTTTTGAGTGCGCGCGTAGGTCACGTTCGCCATAACACTGGTTTCGCCCAGCGTCGCAATCACCGTGCCATCGGCCTGCCGGGCAACCTTGCCCGTTTCCAGTGTCAGCGTCTCATCGCCCCACTGGATGGATTTTGTCGTCACATTGAACATCTATCGTTCCCTATATGAGAGCACCCACAGGCCCCTTGCCCGTGTCTCTCGGCTTGCATGGCGGCCCCATTGCCGCCGCCCCCTATCCTTCGTGTGCGGCCGGGGGCAGGGCCGCATGTCACAGATGGCGCGCGTTTACAGGAAAATGGGGGGGAGGGGAAGGGGGGGGACGATTCTAAGCTTCCAATCGACACTTGCCTGACTGAACGGAAATTATCGCCTTCAGCTCCTCGATTGAATACGGGACTTCGCGACGATGCAACATGGAATGGCAGTTTGGGCAAACAGGGCGTAAATCACTAGTTGGGTCTATCACATATTCTCGACTAATGGTCGATAGAGGTACTAAATGGTGAACATGAATAAAATTTTCAGCAATAGAGCCGTATACATGTGCTAAATCAATCCCACAAACCGAACAACCATATCCAAACTTGGCTAAGCACAGATCACGAGCCTCTCTACTCCTTTCAAACCGGTTGACCAAGATCGTCTTTTTGGCTCCTTCGTAAATGTTATCACCCTTAATCTCATCGCCTAATTCAATATATTCGGAGTTCTCCAAAATCCAATATCTTCGCTCTAAATGATGTTTAGAGGGCTCTATTTCATGTTTCTGGCAATATAAAATAAACTGATCATCAATTTCTCGATATCTTGAATTCTCCGATCCAATTGGCGCTCCGCAAACACTCGTGATAGCCCTATTTGTTTTCCTGCCATCACGTTCTGATAGAAGTTCCGCATGATTGATGTCGTTTATGAGATATCCAGAAAACTTGCTTGGAGAAAACATTACTTTGTCTTCTATCCGAGCGATCACGAAAAGCTTGCCATTTTTGATACGTTTATTATGAAAATCTCTCTGAAAAACAATATCGCTGTTTCCATAATCAAACAGTGCCTTCACATTCCGTAAAATGTCGGGGAGAGACAAAACAAGAGACTGCGGCATAGTTGCTTTCCTTTCTAAATTTTAGTCAAAACCAAATCCATTTGTGCGCCTCTGATTTACGCTAGTGTATTCGGCAATTTGCCGTCTATCAGAAAATGTTACCGTTACATGAAAGCCAAAAAAGTTGCCCCCCCCCAAACGCAAAACGCCCGCACCTCTCGGCGCGGGCGTCCCGTAACTCCGGCCAGCGAAACCTTAGCGGCGCAGGCCCAGGCGGGCGATCAGCGACGTATAGCGCGCCTCGTCCTTGCCCTTCAGATAATCCAGCAGCTTGCGGCGCAGGGCGACCATCATCAACAGCCCGCGGCGCGAGTGGTTGTCTTTCTTGTGACCCTTGAAATGCTCGGTCAGCGTCGCGATGCGCGACGACAGGATCGCCACCTGAACTTCGGGCGAACCGGTGTCGCCTTCCTTGGTGCCGTATTCCTTGATCAGACGGGTCTTTTCTTCAACAGTGATCGACATCGGATACTCCTTTGGTTGGATGCGACGGCGCAGGCCGGGATGTCGTCCAGCAAGGCCCTTGTCTCCGCAACAGCGGATGCGCGCGTATAGGGGCATCTGCGCGAAAAGAAAAGCACCAATCGCGGGCAGCCCCCTGCCGGGGCGATGCGCGGCAATTAACTCTAATTGCACAAAAAGGTCGGCGAAGCGTAGAGGAAAGGCCAGATTCGTGCCACAGTGCGGCGCGATATTTCCCATCAGTCGCAAGGGCTTGACCGAAATATTGGTTAACGCCCCGCGCGGGAAATCGTTAACGCATCGGGGGTGGGTGCCATGTTGGGACTTTTGGGGTTGTTCGGGGCGATGTTCGCCGGCGTTCTTGCCGACGCGGTGGTGGGCGGCATGTCGAAAGGCGTGGATGACGATGAGCCGGACCAGACCGAAGATGACGATACGTCGCAGCCGGACGAGGCCAGCGGCAACATGCTCGATTGGGTCAGTGTCGCCGCCGCGCATGATGAAGGCGTGACACCCGACCCCGAGGATACCGAAGGCCATTCCACCCACGACCCGGAATCGACCGATACGCCCGAAACACCTGACCCGGATGTGCAGCTGACCGGCACCGACGGGTCAGACATCCTGACCGGCGATGGCGGCGATGATGCCGTCACCGGCGGCGCGGGCGATGATCAGTTGGGCGGGCGCAGCGGTGATGACACGATCAGCGGCGGCGACGGGCGTGACATCATCCACGCGGGCGACGGCGATGACGTGGCCTACGGCGGAGCCGGAAACGACACGATCGAGGGCGAAGGCGGCGACGATTCCCTGTTTGGTGGTGCCGGTGACGACAACATCGCCGGGCATTTCGGCGACGATTCCATTGCAGGCGGGACGGGCAACGATACCCTGCACGGCGGCGACGGTGACGATGGCCTTTCGGGCAGTTCGGGCGACGATTGGCTGACCGGTGACAAGGGCGACGACCGCTTATCGGGCGGCACAGGCAGCGACACGCTGGACGGCGGCGACGGCAACGATACCCTGTTCGGGCATGACAACACCGACGACAACGCTGAGGATTTCCTGAACGGCGGCGCGGGCAACGACCTGTTGGTCGCGGGCGCTGGCGACCATATGTACGGCGACGACGGCTCCGACACCTTTGCCGTCGGCGATTGGATCAGCAATGGCAACGTCGCACATATCTCCGATTACAGCGCGGCAGACGATCAGATCGTCGTCGTCTACGATGCGGTCGCGCACCCCGACCCGCAGCTGTCGTTGGTCAAGGATGATGACAGTGATGACGTGACGCTGTTTCTTGACGGGGCGGCGCTGGCGGTGGTGCAAAACGGTGCCGGGCTGACCACCAGCCAGATCCAGCTTACGACCACGATGCCGGCCTGATCCTGCGCCACAGGTGCAGCACAGCTTGCCTGCTGTTCAGAAGGCTTTTGCCGCGTTCTTGTCCGGATAAAGGTAAAGAGCGCGGCCCTTTGCCGGCACTGTAAGTTTAACCGGGCCCTTGCCTAATGCCAGGGCTCGGGCTGGCAGTCATAGCCGATGTACAAAGGATGCTTCGGCGCGCCGCCTTGCGTCAGGCCCAGATGCCACAAGGGCACGCCGGTGGCCCACAACATCGCCTTGACCGCCGCCCCGCGCCCCAGATGTGCGCCGTGGCTGCCCCAGGCGCAGATCACCCGGTCGGCCCAGCCCGCACTTTCCAGAATGGCCGCATCATTGTCCGGCCCCACCGGATCGGCTGCCCTGCGCATCACCTTGGGGTCGGTCGCGCGATAGGCAAAGATGTTCGTCACCCGGAACGCGCCAAACCCCAACACCCGCGCCCGCCGCTCGCACCGCTCCACCGTAGGGTCGTTCTGCACTTCGGTCGCGGTGGACGGGTTCAGCATCACGAACACCGCTTTGGGCCCCACCCCCCAGGTCCGCGTCAGACAATAGCGATACGCCATGCACGGCGAATAGATGGCCACACTCGCCGCATCGCCTTTCTGAAACGTGCGGGTGATCAGGTCCATGCCCTTACTCCGCGACTTCATTTTTGCAAAAATACTCGCCGCGCAGCGTCTGCCCGCGCAACCCGCGACCCCGCATCAGTTGAAGACCCGCGCCGGATGTAATTCGCCCGCCTTGTAGATGCCAACAGCCACGGCCCGGCCAAGGTAGCTGGCCCAGGCCTCGTCGCCATATTCGGCCGACGAGGTGATCACCATGCCGGGATTGCCGTTGCGCAACCGCGCGGCCCCTTCCGGCGTGGCGGGCAGTTCGGGCAGATCCGCCAAGCCGATCTCCAGCGGTTGCAACAGCGCGTCAATCTCGGGCGTCCGCGCCAAAGCCTCGATCTGCTCCAGCGTCACGCCATCTGCGGCATCAAACGGCCCCGACCAGGTGCGCCGCAGCCAAGCCACATGGCCAAGACATCCCAGCGCCGCCCCCAGATCGCGGGCGATGGCGCGCACATACCCGCCCTTGCCGCAGACCATTTCCAATTCGGCATGGTCGGCATCGGGCCGCGCGATCAGATCAAGGCTTTCCACCCACAAAGGCCGCGCCGCAATCTCGACCACCTCGCCGTCGCGGGCCAGATCATAGGCGCGGCTCCCGTCGATCTTCACGGCGGAAAACTGTGGCGGGATTTGCATGATGTCGCCACGAAACGCGGCCAGCGCTGCGGAAATCCCGGCATCTGACGGGCGCAGATCCGATGTCGCCAGAACCTCGCCCGAGGCGTCGTCAGTCGTCGTCGCCGCACCAAAGCGCACCACAAAGCGATAGCATTTCAGCGCATCGGTGACGTAAGGAACAGTCTTTGTCGCCTCTCCCAGGGCCACCGCCAGAACGCCGGTCGCATCCGGGTCCAGCGTGCCCGCATGGCCTGCCTTTTGCGCGTCAAACGCCCACTTCACCTTGTTCACCACGGCGGTCGAGGTCAGGCCCGCAGGTTTGTCCACCACCAGCCAGCCCGATATCGCGCGGCCTTTTTTCGTGCGTGCCATCAGCTTCCCCTGTCGCCATCATCTTACCCTGCGGAAAGACCGCCTGCTATCGGTGCCGCTGCCTTGCGTCAAGGTTTCGGCACCACCACGCCCACAATCGGCCCCATCGGAAAGCCTGAATCGTGCCGCCCAAGATCGGGCGCATAAAGCCGCGAGATCGAGCCGTCGAAGTAAAGCGCGTTCGGCACTTGCAGCACATCGCGAAAGAGCCGCGCAAAGCTGTGGAAATTCACCGCACCGTTCGAGATCACAAAGAACGCCGCAGCCCCGTCGGCGCTGACCCCCACCCCGTTTCGGATGTTGAGCGAATCTGAATCCGCCAGAAACCGCGGGTGCAACGCGCCGTCAATCACCAGCATCGGGCCGGATTGCGTGGCAAAGCGGCAGACAGGCGGTGCCGATGCATAGGCGCGCGTCTCGATCACGGCAAAGCGGTCGGATATGCAGAACACGCCGTTCGGAAGCAGACCGAAATTGCCGGAACTCGCCCCCTTGACCAGCGCCGAAGCCTGAACCCCGTCCTCGATATAAAGCCCGACGGGCGCGCGGTCGGGGTGATACATGCCGCCGTTCATCGCAAACGCCAGCGCCTCGCCCTTGGCGCCAAGCTGTGCATCCACCGCTGAAAAACTGCCCAGAACCGCACCATCCGGCCCGGAATGAAACAGCCGCACATCCGCGCCCGCCTGCACCTCGCAAACCGTATAGGGCTGATCCTCAAAGAAAATATCGCGGCAGCCTGCCCCGGCCATCTGGGCCGAAAGCAGAACCGCGCTAGCGATCCGCCAGATCATCATCCGACCCGTCATCCTGCCCGGCAGCGATATCGCGCTGCACCACCTCGTCCGAGAACATGCGGCGGGACTGATCCAGTCTGTCAAACGTCTCATCCGGAAGAAAGCGCAGATCGGGCGCGTATTTCAGCGTCATTTCCTTGGCAACCCGACGCCGCAATTCGTATTTGTTGCGAACAAGCGCCGCAATCGCCGCCGCCACATCGCCGCCGCCCAAAGGCATCACATAGGCGGTCGCGATCTTCAGATCATTTGAACAGCGCACCTCGCCCACCGTGATCGACATGCGGTTCAGGTCGGGGTCGTGAATCTCGGCCCGGTTCAAGATGTCAGACAGCGTGCGGCGGATCATTTCGCCGACGCGCAACTGACGCTGCGAAGGGCCGGAGCCCGTGGAAAAGCGGTTCTGTGCCATGCCGTGCATGTAGGGCTTTTCGCGCGCCCCCGCAACGGCGGGGTTTCGGGCCGCGCATATTGCCGCTAAACCGGGTCAAAACGGGGGATATCATGTCGGAACTGCCGGGACTTGTGATCGCAGGCGCGTCGGGGCGCATGGGGCAGATGCTGACAGGCCTTGTCGCGGCATCCGGCAAAGCGCGGCTGGTGGGCTGTCTGGAACGCCAGGGCCATCCTTGGGTCGGGCAGGATATAGGCACGGCGATGGGCGGCGCAGCGCTGGGCGTCACCGTGACCGATGACCCGTTGGAGGCGATGGCGGTGGCGCAGGGCATCATCGACTTTACCTCACCTGCCGCCACGGTTGAATTCGCGGCACTGGCCGCACAGGCCCGCGCCGTGCATGTGATCGGCACCACCGGGCTTGAGGCCGCACATCTGGCCGCGATCAGCCGCGCCGCCCATCACGCAGTCATCGTGCGGGCGGGCAACATGAGCCTTGGGGTCAACCTTCTGACCCGCCTGACCCAAAAGGTGGCGGCGGCACTCGATGCCGACTGGGATATCGAGATTGTCGAGGCGCACCACCGCCACAAGGTTGACGCTCCGTCCGGCACCGCACTGATGCTGGGGCAGGCGGCGGCCGATGGGCGCGGCGTGGATCTGGACGCGGTACGCGAGGCCGCCCGCAACGGCATCAGCGACGCGCGCCCCGTGGGTGGCATCGGGTTTTCCTCGATCCGTGGCGGCGATATCGTGGGTGAACATGATGTGATCTTTGCCACTGCGGGCGAACGGATCATCCTGCGCCACATTGCCACCGACCGCGCGGTGTTCGCGCGCGGGGCATTGAAAGCGGCTTTGTGGGGCCAGACGGCCAAACCCGGAGAATACGACATGATGGATGTGCTGGGGCTCTGAAAATCTGTCGTTGAAAAGTGATCCGACCATGGCAGGTGTCCGTAATTGGCATGCGTCAAGGGTAGGGGATTGGTATGCTGAAAACTGCAACGGTCGTTTTTGCATTGGTCGGGTTTGAATTGGTCGGGGCGGCGCAACCCGCGCTGGCTGAAGATTTTGCCCGCGTGCAGGCGAAATCGGAATTCGTATCGCTGATCTCGGGCAAGGCGCTAACGCGGTTCGGCATCGAACTTGACGTGTCCGTTGATGGCGCGATCACGGGCAGCGCCTTTGGCAAGCCGGTAACGGGGGCATGGCGCTGGGCCGATGGAATGTTCTGCCGCGATCTTTCTTTTGGCAAGCGCGATCTGGGGCCGAATTGTCAGGTCGTGCAGCGCAACGGCGATACGATCCGCTTTATCGCAGATGAAGGTAAGGGCGATTTTGCCGACCTGCGGCTGGAATAGCGCCTAGAAGTCGATCGCAAGACCCTTCTTTTCCCAATCGCCATAGCGCACGGGTTCGGGCCCGTCGCGGCCGCCCAATTCCTTTGGCATGGCCTTTGCATCGGCAATCTTGCGGCGCTCTTCGGCCTCGGCAAGGGCGCGTTTGGCGGCGGGGGGCAACTCTGGTGTGTCGGGCATGGCCAGTCTTCCTTGTGCAGGGTTCCTTGTGCAGGCTTACGCCATGATATACGGCGCGGGCTTCGGGGAACAAGGCAGGGTGCGTGCATGGCGGGCGAAGGATTAAGCGCACGGATGGCGGCGCTGGCGCTTTTGGGTGCCGTGATCGACGATGGCGCGATGCTGACGCAACTGCTGGCGAGCAGCGCATCGCCCGTATCGGGGCTGACGCCCTCTGACCGGGCGCGGGCGCAACGGCTCGCCCTTCAGGTGCTGCGCCACGCCGAACCGTGCGATACCGTGCTGGCCCCGTTCCTGCGCAAGGAACCCCCGTCCGAGGTGCGTCAGATCCTGCGGCTGGCCGTGGTGGAAATGGTCGTTGACGGTGCCGCAGCGCATGGCGTGGTGAACGCAGCGGTGGATATCGCGCGGCGCGGACGGCGCACGCAGGGGCTGGCGGGCATGGTCAACGCGGTTTTGCGCAAGGTGGCGGCGCTGGACGCCCCCTTTGCCAAACTGCCCGCGCAACGCCTGCCCTATTGGTTGCGCAAGCCCCTCGTCGATGCCTGGGGGCGCGAGGCTGTCAGCGGGATGGAGGCGGTGTTTGCCCGCTCCGCCCCTGTGGATCTGACGCTGAAACCGGGGGCCGTGGTGCAGATCGACGGGGCCGAGGCGTTGCCCACGGGAAGTCTGCGCCTGCCCGCGACGGTTCAGGTCAGCGCGTTGCCGGGGTATGAGGCGGGTAATTGGTGGGTGCAGGATGCGGCGGCGGCGCTGGCGGTGCGGCTTTTGAACCCCCAAAAGGCTGAGCGAGTGCTGGACCTGTGCGCCGCGCCGGGTGGCAAGACGATGCAGATGGCGGCTGCGGGGGCTTCGGTTACGGCGCTGGATATCTCGGGGCCGCGCATGGCGAGGGTGCGCGAAAATCTGGCGCGGACGGGGCTTGCGGCAGAATTGATCACGGCGGATGCGCTGCAATGGCAGCCGGATGCGCCGTTCGATGCCATTCTGCTGGATGCGCCCTGTTCGGCTACCGGCACGATCCGCCGCCATCCGGACCTGCCGTTCGTCAAGGACGGCAGCGACCTTCCCGACCTTGTGGCGCTGCAAACAGCGCTGATCGACCGGGCGCTGGGCTGGCTGAAACCCGGCGGGCGGCTGGTCTATTGCACCTGCTCGCTGTTGCCGGATGAGGGCGAGGCGCAACTGCACGCGGCATTGGCCCGCCACCCCGCGTTGCGGATCACGCGGCCCGACATCAGTGGCCTAGAACCTGATTGGATCACCGCCGAAGGTGCCATCCGCACTCGTCCCGACCATTGGGCAGACCGTGGCGGGATCGACGGGTTCTTCATGGTGCGGCTTTCCGCCGAAGTCTGACCCTGTGGCGCTGTCCTTTTGAAATGACAGGCCCGCCGCTTGCGGGTATGCTGCATCATCAGACCCGGAACCGGGCGGCGAGCAGGCAAAAAGGCGATCAGGCATGACAGGCGTGGCCCGGCATAGCGGGATTCAGGCATGGTGGTCCGGGGTTTTGAACCGGAAGGCGGCGCGTCAGGCGCGCCGCGCAGCCCCTGCCAGTGGCTTTGTCTCGCAACCCGAACCTCGCACGATTGGCCAGTTCGCCCGTGGCAAGCAGTTGATTGCAGGGAATTTCCTGTTTTCAGGCCAACTGGTCGAGGCGCCGGGCGTTTTGCTGTGGGACCTGCCGCCCCCCGACAGCATGTTCGCGGATGAGGCGCATGGCTTTGGCTGGCTGGATGATCTTGCGGCGGTGGGTGACGGTGCGGCCCGAAAGCGCGCGCAGGACTGGACCTTTGGCTGGATTGCCACCTACGGCCCCGGTCGCGGGCCGGGCTGGTCGCCGGACCTTACCGGGCGGCGGCTGATCCGCTGGATCAACCACGCGCTGTTGTTGCTCAACGGCAGCAGCACCGAACAATCCGCCAGCTTTTACCGCAGTCTTTCGGCGCAGACGGTTTTTCTGGCCCAACGCTGGCAGGCAGCAGCCCCCGGCCTGCCAAGGTTCGAGGCGCTGACCGGCCTGATTTACGCAGGCCTCGCCCTGACCGGGATGGAGGGGTACGTCGGCCCCGCTGTCGCAGCGCTTGCCCGCGATTGCAGCACCGAGATTGACGCCCAAGGCGGCATTCCCACCCGCAACCCCGCACATTTGTTGGAGGTGTTCACCCTGCTGACATGGGCCGCGCAGGCGCTGGGCGAGGCGGGCCACTCTGTTCACCCCGACCATCTGGCAGCGCTGCGGCGCATCGCCCCCACCCTGCGGGCTTTGCGCCATGCCGATGGCGGGCTGGCAAGGTTTCACGGAGGCGGGCGCGGGCTGGACGGGCGACTGGACCATGCACTTGCGCAGGCCGGTGCGCGGGCGGTGCAGCCATCGGGGCAAGCGATGGGATTCGCCCGGTTTTCGGGCGGGCGCACCACGCTGATCGTTGATGCCGCAGCCCCCCCCGCAGGCCGCGCCAGCCTTTCGGCCCATGCCTCGACCCTTGCGTTCGAGATGACCTCGGGGCGGCGTCCGGTCATCGTGAACTGCGGCTCTGGCGCGCCCTTCGGCCCGGACTGGCACCGCGCCGGGCGGGCCACCGCGTCACATTCCACCCTTTCGGTTGATGGCTATTCATCCTCGCGTCTCGCCGCTGGCGGGGCCGAGGTGATGACCGACCGCGCGCAGGTCATCACCGCAACCCCGATGCGGTTTGAACAGGGGCGCGGCATTTCTCTGGCGCATGACGGCTGGGCGCAGACCCACGGCCTGATCCATGCGCGCGAGCTTTTGTTGTCGGGTGACGGGCGCCGCGTGACCGGGCTGGATATGCTGGGGGCCACCACGCCCGACGAACAGCGCCGGTTCGAGGCGGTGATGACCCGCACAAAGCTGCAAGGCGTGCGCTATGCCCTGCGGTTCCATCTGCACCCCGATGTCGATGCCGAGGTTGATCTGGGCGGATCGGCGGTATCGCTGGCGCTGAAATCGGGGGAAATCTGGGTCTTTCGACGGGAAGAAGGCGCAGACGTCACTCTTGAACCTTCGGTCTATCTGGAACGGGGCCGCCTCAAGCCCCGCGCCTGCCAGCAAATCGTGATTGCGGGGGTGTTGCAGGATTTTGAGGTGCAGATCGGCTGGACCTTGGCGAAGGCACAGGATACTCCGCTTGCCATTCGTGATGTCGAACGGGACGCGGACGACGCGCTGCCCTGAAGCCGAAGGGGAATTCAAATGCTGCATCCTGCAACCGGAATTGTGCATGTCGGGCGGGCTTTGCTGTCGGTATCCGATAAGTCGGGACTACTTGATCTGGCCCGCGCGTTGGCGGTACAGGGGGTGGAACTTGTGTCCACGGGCGGCACCGCGCAGACACGGTGCGCAATGGCGATGAACTCCGCCGAGTCGCGGATATCCAGCGGGCGATCCTTCGGCAGGGGACTCTCGATCACATCCGTAATCCGCCCCG
>JBBQZP010000057.1:0-13630 GCA_038207585.1 Rhodobacterales bacterium
CAGTGACGGTTGTGAGACAGGTACGCAGTGTCAGGATAATGGCCGCATCCATGACCATGAACTGGTCGAGGCAGTGCAGCGCATCGCGGGCAATGGCACTGGCGACACGCGCTGGAAGGTGCCGGGCGTGCTCGACTGGTCGACGGGGGTCTACAACCCCGATGTCGAGATCAGCCGCGACACGACCACGCTTTATGCCTCGGATCGCGATGTCTTCCTGTTCCTGGTCGATGATCGCAACCCGATCGAGGCGGGCCGTCTGCCCGACGGCTCCCCCGATCTCTACTTTCGGGGCTTCTACTGCTGGAACTCCGAGGTGGGCGCGAAGACCCTCTGCATCGCCAGCTTCTACCTGCGGGCCGTTTGCCAGAACCGGAATCTGTGGGGTGTCGAGGATTTCCAGGAGATCAAGCTCCGCCACTCGAAAAACGCGGCCTCGCGCTTTGCGCATGAGGCAGCCCCGGCGCTGACACGGTTCGCAAATTCCTCGCCGCAGGGGTTCGTGAACGGGATCAAGGCGGCGCGGCAGCAAATCGTTGCGCGGACCGACGAGGACCGGGATGACTTCCTGCGCAAACGCGGATTCTCGAAGGCGGAATCTGGCAAGATCATCGAGAAGGTGCTGATGGAAGAGGGCCGCCCGCCGGAGTCGATTTTCGACTTCGTGCAGGGCATCACTCGGTTGGCGCGGGACAAGATCCAGCAGGATGCCCGCCTCGACATGGAAGGGCGCGCCAAGAAGCTCCTCGACCGGGTCGGCTGAAGCTGCTTGCCCAAGATAGCTGGCTGACGTCGACAGCAGAGTTCAGATTGCGCAGCCCGTCCGTCAATGACTGATGCCTTGCGCAATCTTACCCGGTGGTCCCGACCTTCAAGAACCCACCTCAGGGTGCCACCACTTTGGACGACTGCCCTTGTACGAGTGGCTTTCGGGCTTGATCTGCTTCAAGTGAGGTTTGTCGAAAGTTCCTGTCAGCAGTGCAATAATTGGGCTCTGCCTCAATTTGTGTGGCGCCACTATCCTGAAACGGGAAAATTCAGGAGGGATAGGCGTGAGTTCGAAAAAGCACTGGTCGCCCGGGGGCGAAGTTTCGGTTCAAAGCGTTGAGCGAAGTGATGCCGGCGGGTGGATTGCATCCGGCAATCTGGTACCAAAAGGTAGTTTCCGTCCCTTATGCGCCGCCCCGCAACCTCCGACACTGGCACTGCGAAACCCCGAAATCCGCAAAGGAGACTGCCATGTCTGACGACAAACACCTCAAGCAAGCCGTTCTGGACGAGTTGAATTGGGAACCCAGCGTCACAATGCCGCCAACATCGGTGCCGGTTTTGGACAGGGGGGCATTTGCCAAAACCCAAGCACGCTTGGGATACAGGGTGAAAAAACTGTCCGCATCCGCCTGATGGAACCCTAGCATCGGGCGCGGTAACCCGGGCAGGTTCGGAAACTATTCATCCTTCGGGGTAAGCCCTGTTCCGCCGACCCGCGCCTTCACGCTGATGCAGATTAAGCCCCGCACCCTTTCCCTGTGACAGACTCATTCGAACAGGCGGACCATTCGCTGATTCCCTTGGAGGTTGCGTTGATGCCCGACACTCAGGTTCGTTTTCCCGACGAGATCAACGCCCCCATCGGCACCCACGCGCACAGATCAGGCATGCGCAGGGTGTTGCAGCTTGTGCCTGTTGCGCGTGCCAATCGGTCCGCACCCATGGGCATTGCCGGCGCTGGCCCGACGGTTGCAAGCCTTCTGGCGCTGAACGCAGCGCTGATCGGGCGCAACAGCATCCTGCTGGCAGCGCTTGACCGCTATGGCAGAAAGGCGGGCATCGGGGCTGCGCACCGGGCAGAGAGCACAGCGTTGGCGCTGTCGCTCAGCGCCGCCCCGGCAGTGGTTGACCCCGGTCTGGCCGCACCGGGCAGCCCTACCCCTAGCGCGCCATTCCTCTCAGGGTTGACGACACGGCAGGCGCAAGTCCTGCATCTGGTGCTGGCCGGGCACCCCAGCAAGAACATCGCCGCCGATCTGAACATCAGCCAGCGCACCGTTGAAAACCACCGCGCTGCGATCATGCGCCGCACCGGGGCTACATCCTTACCTGCCCTTGCGCGGATGGCGGTCGGGGCCGCTGAAAGCGCCGATTGCAAAGCGGTGGTGCAGCCGTGCAGTTTGTCGCATGTCCACCTGTAACGTCGATTTGAACGGCGCAGGACGGATGGATTTGCCGATCCGCTGCGTTGACCCATGACCCCGCAACTTTCAGGAAACCCCCATGCCCCAGACATCCGCCCACAACCGCCAGATCGTTCTGGCCGAGCGTCCGAAGGGCGAGCCGACTCCATCAACCCTGCGCCTTGAAACCGGACCAGTGCCAAGGGCGAGCAAGGGGCAAATGCTGCTGCGCACCGAATTTCTGTCGCTTGATCCTTATATGCGCGGCCGGATGAGCGACGCGCCGTCCTATGCTGCCCCGGTGGCGATAGATCAGGTGATGGGCGGTGGCACCGTGGCGCAGGTCGTCACCTCGGACGTCAATGGGTTCGCGCCCGGTGACTGGGTTCTCAGCTTCAGCGGCTGGCAGGATTTTGCGGTGTCTGATGGCAAGGGCGTGACCAATCTCGGAGCGTCGCCGCAAAACCCCTCTTGGGCGCTGGGGATTCTGGGGATGCCGGGCTTTACCGCCTGGGCAGGCCTGACGCAGATCGGCGCGCCCAAAGCGGGCGAGACAATCTGCGTGGCCGCCGCCACCGGGCCGGTGGGCGCGACAGTGGGCCAGATCGGCAAGATCATGGGATGCCATGTGATCGGCGTCGCGGGCGGGCCTGAGAAATGCGCCCATGCGGTGAAGACCTTGGGCTTTGATGTCTGCATCGACCACAAATCGACAGATTTCGCGGCCAAACTGAAAGCCGCCGCCCCCAAGGGCATTGACGTCTATTTCGAGAATGTCGGCGGCGCGGTTTTTGACGCCGTTCTGCCCCTGATGAACCCCGCCGGGCGTATCCCGGTCTGCGGTCTGGTGTCGCAATACAACGCAACCAGCCTGCCAGACGCGCCCGACCGCCTGTCGTGGCTGATGGGGCAGATCCTGCGCAAGCGGCTTACGATGCGGGGCTTTATCATATTTGACGATTTCGGCCCGCTTTACCCCAAGTTTGCGGCCCAGATCGCCGAGTGGATTGCGGCAGACAAGATCAAATACCGCGAGGATATGGTTGAGGGTCTTGAGGCAGCACCAGACGCCTTCCGGGGCATGCTGCGCGGCAAGAATTTCGGCAAGGTCGTCGTGCGCGTCGGCCCCGGCGGCTGACCAAAGGCAGCCGCCGGGGCCTGTCAAACGCTCCTAAATCGTCGTCAGGCGCAGATAGGGGCGCACTTCGGTCCAGCCTTGCGGGAACAGCTTTTCCGCTTCAGCGGTCTTGATCGACGGCAGAAAGATGCTGCCGTGCTGATCCAGATTACGGCCCGCGTTATTGCGCGGGTTCGCAAAACGGAACGCAATCGGCACCCCGCGTTGAACGAACGTGATCGACATCAGTCTGGCCGCGCAGCCAGCGTGTTACTGAACACCCCTAGTTTGCAGGAGAATCCCATGGCTGCCCTTCCCTTTGACAGTGCCGAAATCGAGGAATTGGTGTTGCGGCTCAACGCCGTGATGGCAAAAGAGGGGATGGATATTCCCGACCTTGGCGGCAATGCCTCGGACGACGAGGTGGCCGAGACGTTGCAAGAAACCGAAGGCGATCTGAGCCGCGACGAGATCACCCAAGAGATCGAAAGCATGAACGATGAGCAAAAGGACGGGCTGGTTGCCCTGTTCTGGATCGGTCGCGGTGACGCGGAACCCGCCGAGTGGGAGGCGACCAAGGCTCTTGCCCGCCAACAACACGAAGGCTTGGTCAGCCGCTATCTGCTGGGCCAGCCGGAAGTAGGGGAATTCCTGACGACGGGTCTGGAGAAGATGCTCGAATACGGGGTGGACTGACGGCGATGCTAAGTCTTGCGGCCCATTTCAGACCGCCAATCGCCGCCCACAGGTTTACTTGAAATCCCGCTCAGGCCAGTTACGGAATGGCTTGCATTATGCCCGGATCTTTGTGGGCATGTTGCGAGGCGAGAATTTCGGCAAGGTGGTCGCGTTCACGTCGGCAGGGGTGATAAAGCCTAACCCTGAAACAACGGAAAGCTGACCCCTAGCGCCCATGCCAGAACCACCCCAAGCGCCAGCCCCGATGACAGCGGCCCGGCCCGGCGCGACACATCCCGCCCCATCGTGCCAAAGACCAGATAGAACAGGACCAGCACCGGCGCGATCATGATCAAAAAGAACAGGTTCTCGAAATCGAGGGCAACGGCGATGCCCAGCGACACCAGAAATCCGATGCGGATGCACGCCCGTGTGAAAACCCGGCTTTGGGCAGTCAGGATGGCATCGGCTACCATATAGGGCAGCGCCCCGATCATCAGGACGGCGATGATCCACAGCCGCCCCGGTGTCGGCGAGAAATTCGCGGCATAGCGGTCAAGGGCAAAGCCAAACACCGCGCACCAGACCAAAAGCACCGCAAATGCGCGCCATGAGACCTGCAACCTGAGCAATCCCCAGAACGCCAGCAGACCCAGTTGCAGGGTGCCGTAGATGAACAGATGCACGCCCAGATAATCAGCCACCAGAACCGGCAGGAATTGCGGGTTCAGCGGCACCGCGATTGCAGGTGCCAGCAGAGCGGGCAACAGGATCAGAACAGCGGTTTGCCGACCACTGGGGCGCGGATCGCTCAAATCTGTCTGCGGCAGAACCCCCGCGATGGTGCGAAAAATCAACACCAGTCCGGCCAATAGTCCAAGGATCGCCCAGCCGGTCGGCGGGATGCTGACATCCGATGTGCGATCGTAAGCCCGGTCGAGCCACGCAACTGCCGCGGCCCGCCCGGCGCGGCTGTGCAGCACCGACACATGCTCGGTAAAGGGTGCCACAAGGGCGCTGCGGATGACGGTGCCTTGCGTCGCCGTATCCCCTTCGGTGGCAGCAGGATCGACCATCTGCACGGCCTTTTGCGCAAAGGCGCGCAACTGCGGCTCCCACGCACCCGATATCAACAACAGATCGGCGGGCGTCACCGCATCAACCGCGTCCGAAAAGGCTGAAATCAGAACGACCGGACCGATATCAGACCGCCCCGCCGCCACCCGGACCAGAACATCGGTCGCCATCGAATGGCCCAGCAGGGCGACCTTTTCCCCCTTTGGCGCGACAGCGTCGATCACTGCAGCGGTCTGATCCACCAACAGCCGGGTCGTCCCGTCAACCGACGTGACATCGCCCGACATTGGCACGGGATTGCGGCCATGCCCCAGAAATTCAAACACAAACACGCGGTATCCCGCCTGCGCCAGCGGCAGGGCATAGCCCTGCATCATCTGCTGAGATCCGGCGAACCCATGCGCGATCACGACCACCGGCCCATCTGCGCCGGGCAGTGCGTATTGCGTAACGGGGGTCTGCCCGACGGTAAAGGACCTGATCCCGACACCCTGACGCGCTCCTTCAAGGATGCCCAGCGACAGCACAATCAAAATGATCGCCAGATAGGGTCTCAGCGTCCTGACTCCGGTGACGGCCTGTTAAGCGCCCCTTGGTCGGTGGCTGCAAATGGCGTGTCCGGGTTTGTCCCACGGGCGGATGCGGATTGCCAAGAAAATTCCTGCGCGGGATGGGCAAATCCGCAGCGCCCGGTTGTAAACCTTGCCTATCCCCGGCGCACCGAATTTCCGCCGGCGATGATGCGGTTGATCAACGCCGCGACCCCTTTGTGCATGACCATATCAGCGTCCGACCCGTGCGCGTTGTCATGCGTTGCCGCCGCGTCGCGCAGAACGCCCAGTATTTCATGCTCGGGCAGGATGTCCGCGTCATTCAGCGCCAACATCAGGGCCTCGCAAATCGACAGCGCAGCGATACCTGAATATGTGCTATTCTCTGCCATGTTATTGGGCCTTTGTGTAAAATGAAGCCTGCGCAGTGGGTTTGCAGGGTGGTTCCGGCAATGTTTCAGTCATTCGTTGCCTTGGCGCTGATCGACATCAGTCACCGACACGATTTCTTTGCTAGGGATTTACCGCGTCAGGCTGGAAAGGGTTGATTTTGTTAGACACACCACTGGCCCGCAAACTGAGCGCCTTTGTCGCCTTGTCGAATGTGGAGTTGTCCACGCTCGAAGGCTTGCACAAGCGGCGGCGCACATTTGTTGCCGGGCGCGATCTGGTGCATCAGGGGCAATCGGATCAGGCGGCCTATATCCTGCTGTCGGGCTGGGCCTGTTCGTATAAAATCCTGCACGACGGTCAGCGCCAGATTGTTGATTTTCAGGTGCCGGGCGATTTTCTGGGGCTGCGCAGCGTGTTGTTGCACCTGTCCGATCACAGTGTCGAACCGGTGACCGATATCGAAGTGACCGAGGTGTTGGTGGGCGATCTGCTGGGCGCCTTTGCGCAGACGCCCCGGCTGGCCCTTGCGATCTTTTGGGCTGCATCGCGGGACGAGGCGATGGTGGTTGAACATCTGGTGGATATCGGGCGCCGCAGCGCAGCGCAACGCATGGCGCATTTTCTGCTGGAACTGGGGTCGCGGCTGTCCCTTGTCGGCATGGGCAGCAAGGCGGGGTTTGCGTGTCCGCTGACGCAATATCTTTTGGCCGACGCGATCGGGCTGAGTGCTGTCCATGTCAACCGGGTGCTGCGCCAGTTGCGCGAACAAAAGCTGCTGACGTTTCGCGATGGCGTTGTCACGTTCCTCGACTATGCCCGCCTGACCGCATTCGCCGATTTCGATCCGACCTATCTGGATCAGGTCGGACCGCTGCTCAAATGAGGCGGCGATAGCGTCAAATCCGCCCCAGCAGCATCAGGATGACCACAACAATTAGAACCGTGCCCAGCACACCGGTTCCCGCATGGCCGTAGCCGTAGCCGTAACCGCCAAAGCGTCCGCTGAAGCCACCCAGCAAGAAGATGACAAGAACGATGATCAGGATCGTGCCTAGCGACATTGGTGTGGCCTCCGGTTTTCAAGCAAGGGGGACGGCGGCCCGGCGCACAGTGCCGGACCGCCGCATGTTCAGATCACGCCAGCGCGTGGACGGCCGCATCAAGCGCCTTGTTGGTGTCCGCGTCATGGTGTGCCGTGTTGGCCTTTTCGGCGGCCTGATAATGCTTCAGCGCCGCGTCCTTTTTCGGGCCAGCGGGGGATTTGTCCCAGGCGGCCTTGACGGATTTCATATTTTCGGCGGTTTCGGTTTGCTCGGGTGTCATTTTTCGGTCCTCTTCGGAACGGCCACAAGGCGCAAAACACCCAAGGGTCGCACGAGGGGAAAAGCGCCCTTGCGTGTCATTTGCCTGCGGGTTTGGTCCATGTTCACTTACAGCCGATGAACTGATCACAGTGTCGCGCCGCCCTCGTTCACCCAGACTGATACAGGTTGGTCTGCGCCGATATTTCCCGGATTTTTCAGATCAGCCATCCCCTCGCGGCGGGTTTGGCCCGGTTCTGGCAGGACGCGGGTGCCGGCCATGCCGTTCAGTATCGCGCGGGCATCCGACAACTGACCGATGCCGGCCATCTTGCCGCTGATGCGGACAAAGGCGCTGGCGGCAGTGACCTTTGGCCCCATGGAGCCGGGGGCCAGATCCAGCGCGTCCAGCGCCGAGGGGGTAGTTTTGCTGATTTCTGTCTGCTCTGGTGTGCCCCAGTTTTGAAAGACCGCCGCCACATCGGTCAGCAGCAGAAGTGCGTCTGCCTTCAGGTCCAGCGCCAGCAGAGCAGCCGTGCGGTCCTTGTCGATCACAGCCTCGACGCCCTCAATGTCGCCTTGCGCATTGCGCCTGACCGGAATCCCGCCACCCCCCGCGCAGATCACGATATGACCCGCATCCAGCAGCGCCTTGATCGCTGGCAGTCCGATGATCCGCTGCGGCAGGGGCGAGGGCACGACACGGCGCAGACCGCCGGACTTTTCCGCGACCATGTCCCAGCCATGATCGGTTTTGGCCGATGCGGCCTCATCCGTCGAATAGACCGGACCGATGGGTTTGGTCGGCGTATCAAAGGCCGGATCATTCGTGTCCACCTCAACCCGGCTGAGCAGCGTCGCACAATGCGACCCTTCGGGCAGCGCATTCATCAGCTCCTGTTCGATCAGATAACCGATCATCCCTTCGGTTTCCGCGCCCAGCACGTCCAGCGGCCAAGGCGTATCAGCATCATAAGCTGCCCCCTGCAACGCCAGCAGGCCAACCTGCGGGCCGTTGCCATGGGCCACGACGATCTGATGGTCGCGGGCCAGATCGGCAATGGCTTTGGCAGCAATCCGCACGTTGGTGCGCTGCGCATCGGGTGTCATCGGCTCGCCCCGCTTTAGCAGGGCATTGCCGCCAAGGGCGACGACCACGCGCATCTTACGCCCCCATCGTGGCGACAAGAACCGCCTTGATCGTATGCATCCGGTTTTCGGCCTGATCGAACACCACCGAGGCAGCGGATTCGAACACCTCTTCCGTCACCTCCATGCAGTCGATCCCAAATTTCTGGAACGTGGCCTCGCCCACTTCAGTGTCGCGGTTGTGAAAGGCGGGCAGGCAATGCAGGAACTTGGAATAGGGATTGCCGGTCAAATCCATGATCTTCTGGGTGACCTGATAGGGTGACAACAAAGCAATCCGGTCGGCCCAGACCGTGTCCGGCTCGCCCATCGAGACCCAGACATCGGTATAGACGAAATCAGCACCCTCCAGCCCCTCGGCGTGCTTTTCGGTCAGGGTGATCCGGGCGCCTGTGGTCTCGGCAATTTTCCGGCAGTGGGTTACCAGCTCGGCATCGGGCCAACAGCTTTGCGGGCCGCACAGCCGCACATCCATGCCGATCAGCGCCGCCCCCACCATCAAGGAGGCACCGGTATTATTGCCCGCATCACCCATGAAGCAAAAGGCGATGTCGGACAGGTGTTTATGGGTGAACTCGCGCATCGTCATCAGATCGGCCAAGACCTGCGTCGGATGGAAATCATCGGTCAGCCCGTTGAACACCGGCACGCCGGAAAACTCGGCCAGCACCTCGGCGTCCTTCTGTCCAAAGCCGCGATATTCAATGCCGTCATAAAACCGTCCCAAGACGCGGGCGGTGTCCTTCATGGTCTCCTTATGGCCGATATGGCTGCCCGATGGCCCCAGATAGGTGACATGCGCGCCTTGATCGTAAGCCGCCACCTCGAACCCGCTGCGGGTGCGGGTGCTGTCTTTTTCAAAGATCAAGGCGATGTTCTTGCCGGTCAGCAGGGGCCTTTCGGTGCCGCTCTGCTTGGCCATCTTAAGGCTGGCCGCCAATTGCAGCAGATGCCGGATTTCGTCGGGCGTAAAGTCGAGCAGTTTGAGAAAACTGCGGCCGCGCAGGTTCTGGGGCATGGGGTGTTCCTCAAATGGGGTCGCGGATCAGTGGGCAGGTCATGCAATGTGACCCACCACGCCCGCGCCCAAGTTCCGATCCGGGGATGGTGATGACCTCGACCCCGGCCTTGCGCAGCAGGGTGTTGGAATAGGTGTTGCGTTCGTAGCCGACGACCACGCCCGGCTCCAAGCACAGCAGGTTGTTGGCGTCGTCCCATTGTTCGCGCGCGGATTCGTAGGCATCGCCGCCGGTCGGCACGGTGCGCAGGGCTTTGAGGCAAAGCGCTTTGGCGACCACCTCAAGGAAAGGTTTCGTCTCCGCCTCCATCACAACCGCGCCGCCGTCGCCGGGGCGCAGGCTGGTGCAGCGGATGGCGTCTGTGACCTCCGAAAACACCGTCACCAGATCTCGGTCGCAAAATGTGAAGACAGTATCGAGGTGCATCGCACTGCGGGCCTTGGGGAACTGGCAGGCGATGACGCGGGTGGCGCCGCCGCCCGCAAAGAGACCGCGCGCGATTTGGCCCACCGCTTGGGGCGTGGTGCGTTCGCCCATGCCGATCAGGACGGTGCCATTGCCGATGGGCATGACATCGCCGCCCTCGACAGTGGCAGGGCCGTGATCGAGCATCGGATCACCCCACCAGATCGGAAAGCCCGCATCCTTGAAATCGGGATGAAAGCGGTAGATCGCGGCAAGGTTCAGCGTCTCCAACCGCCGCGCGGGCCAGTGCATCGGGTTCAGCGTGACGCCGCCGTAAATCCAGCAGGTGGTGTCGCGGGTAAAGATGTGGTTGGGCAGGGGCGGCAGGATGAAATCGGCGGGCTCAAGCACGCCCGCCAGCACACCGTTCGCGGGGATCGGCAGTTCAGCCCTGCTCATCCCACCGATGAGGATGGTGGAGAGAAGGTCGGCCGGCACCTCCATCAGATGCGCCAGCAGGTCGCCCGACAGGCCAACGCCGACGGTGTTGTCGTTGATCCGCGCCTCCAGCAGCCAGCGCCGCGCCGCCACATCGGCCAGCGTTTCCGTCAGCATCTGGCGCAGGAACACCACCTCGACCCCGCGATTGCGCATCGCATCGACAAAGGTCATATGCTCAATCCGAGCCTGTTTCACCCATATGACATCGTCAAACAGCAACTCGGCACAGTTGGCCGGCGTCAGCCGCGCCATCGCCGCACCCGGTTTGTGAACCATCACGCGGCGCAGCTTGCCCGCCTCGGAATGGACGCCGTAGGTGATCGTCATGCGGGTGTTCCTTGTAAAACGACGCCGAGGCTGAGGGCGGCCATGATGATGATCGTCAGGCCCAAAAGCACCGGCCAGACAAAGCGCAGCCAGCGGTCATAGGGCACGCGGGCAATCGCAAGCCCGCCCATGACGACCGCCGAGGTGGGGGTGATCAGGTTGACGATGCCCGCCGCCGATTGGAACGCGGTGACGATCAGGCTGCGCTCAACTCCGGCAAAATCGCCGACAGGGGCCAGGATCGGCATCGACAGCACGGCAAGACCCGAGGTCGATGGCACAAAGAACGACAGCCCCACCTCGATCCAATACATCACGTTGATGAACAGGATGCGGTTCAGGCCGGTGACGGTGCCTTCGGCCCAATGCAGGATGGTGTCGGTCATGTGGCCTGCGTCCATCACCACGACGATGCCGCGCGCAAGGCCGATGATCAGCGCCACGCCCAGCAGATCGCGCGCACCGCCCACAAACGCCTCGACCACGCCCTTTTCGCCAAGCCGTCCGATCAAGCCAATGCCGATACCCGCAAACAAGAACAGCCCGCTCATCTCGGCCATCCACCAGCCGCCAAGGGATACGCCCCAGATCATCACCGCAAAGGTGGCGGCGAACAGCAAAAGGACGATCTTGTGAAGGCCGGTGAAAGTGGTGGTGCCTTCGGACGCGCTGCGAAAATGCGCCTCGTTCTCGGCTTTGCGGTCAAAGACCAGTGACCGCGACGGGTCCGCCTTGACCCTTGCCGCATAGCGCATGACGTAAGCCACCGTCCCTGCAAAGGTCACCACAAGTATGGCCAGCCGCAGCATCAACCCGTCAGTAAACGGCACCCCGGCGGCATTCGAGGCGATCACGGTTGAAAACGCGTTGACGGTCGATCCCAGAACGCCGATGCCCGCGCCCAAGAGGATCACCGCTACCGGGGTGATCGCGTCATAGCCCGCCGCGATCATCACGGGGGTCAGCAGGACGTAAAACGCCAGCGTTTCCTCGGCCATGCCTTCGGTCGTGCCACCCAAGGCGAACAGACCCATCAGAATCGGGATCATCCATTTTTCCCGTCCCTTCAGCTGTGTCATTGCCCGCTTGATGCCCGCATCAATAGCGCCCGTGGCGGTGACCACCCCGATGAACCCGCCGATCATCAGCACGAACAGCGCCACGTCGATGGCATTGGCGGTATAGCTGCTCGGGTCATAAAACCCCGCGATGGGGGCCAAAATCACGTCAAAGAAACCCTGCGGATTGGCATCTGTCAGCGCATAGGAGCCTGCAACCGGCACGTCCTTGCCCAACGCCTCGGACGCGACGCGCTGATACTGACCCGCCGGGATCACCCAGGTCAGGGCCGCCACAATCACGATCAGCGCGAACAGGATCGTGTAGGCTGAGGGGAAGTGGAACCGGGCCGGTTTTTTGGGAGGAGTGGAGACGGGGGGAGTAGAGACGGGGGGATTGGAGACGGGGGAGGGCATGATTGCGTCCTTTGCCAGCCTGGCCATGAAATGGCGGAAGTATGGTCAAGGGATAAGCCCGCAACGGCGGCGGCGGATTGATCGAGGTTAGGATCAGGGCGCTGGATTTCGTGCAAACGGCCCGACCCCCGCTGCGTTCAGTCAACCGGTGTCTGCTGATGGGTCAAGCGCAGCCAACTGCCGTCGTCTTTCAGGTAGGTCGAGGTGCAGAGCGCTTGATAGATCGGGCTGTCGCCCCGTTCGGCGGATACGCGGTAGGCCAGGATGGCAATGCCGTTTTCTTGTGACAGGTAGCGGTCGGTCATGACGACCGAGCGCCAGCGTTGGGCGACATCCGCCTCGCGGAACAGGGTGTCGCCTTGCAGGATTCCGGCCGGATAGGGAAAGACGAAAACCGCATTCTTTGCAGTCATCTTGCGCGCACTTTCGGCGCCTTGCGTCCAAAAGCGTTCTTCCATGGCCCAGAGTGTTGTTTTGTCAGTCATGTGAGTGGCCTTTCAGAGAGCCGCCGAATTTCGAGCGCAGTATCGCAGCGCAACATCCCTGCGCAGCGCCAATGGCCGACACTGCGACCTGACCGACAGGTAAGGGATCGGCAACCAGCGGTCAGGGAAAGCATAGCCGGAAGGATCATGCCCGATGCTGACGCAGATCAGGACAGGTCGATGTCACCCAAGGGGGGAAAGACCGTGTCGGGTATCACCCCGGCGCTGGTCAAGGCCTGCGTGGCCTGCGCGATAACGGCTTCCTCATCGGTTGGGATGACCAGCACGTCAACGGCTGAATGGGCCATTGCGATCCGGGTTGCGTTTTGGGCGTTCGCGGCTGCATCTATCGCCACCCCCATCCAGTGCAGCCGATCACAGATCCGGCTGCGCACCAGTTCGGAATTCTCACCGATCCCAGCGGTGAACACGATGGCATCAAGCCCGGCATTGGCGGCGGCAAGGGCTGCCAGTTCGCAGGCGGCACGGTAGCAGAAAAGATCAATCGCCTCTTGGGCTTGAGGGGCATTGCTGGCTTGCAACACGGCCATGTCGGGGCTGATGCCCGATACACCCAACAGGCCTGACTGCTGGTAAAGCAGGGTAGAGATGGCGTCGGCGGTCAGACCCTTTTCCGCCATCAGATACAGCACAACGCCGGGATCCAGCGCCCCACATCTGCTGCCCATCATCAGCCCGTCCAGTGCTGTGAAGCCCATGGTGGTAGCCACGCTGCGCCGGTCTTTCAGGGCGCACATGCTGGCGCCATTGCCCAAGTGCGCGACGATCACGCTTCCATCTGCCTTGTCGCCAAGATGATCAGGCAAGGTGTTGGCAATATAGTCATAGGACAACCCGTGAAAGCCGTAGCGAAGGATGCCTTGATCGGACAGGGTGCGGGGCAAGGCGAAAAGCTGTGCGAGCCTGCCTTGGGTGCGATGAAAGCTGGTGTCAAAGCAGGCGATCTGCGCCATGTCG
>JBBQZP010000058.1:0-11085 GCA_038207585.1 Rhodobacterales bacterium
CGATTATTATGATCTGACCGATGGTTTGCCGCAGTTTGCGGGTTCGGACGGCTGATCTACAGATGGCGGCTGGGCACGAAGGCGTAACCATCGGCGCTTAAGATCACCGCCTCGCGCAGCCCGTGCCCGGCCTTGTCGGCGGGGGCTTGCAGGATGGTAGCATCGGGCCATTGGGCGGCTTTGGCGCAGGCCGCGTCGGGGTCGGTGTCGTGCAGGCGGATCTCGATGCCCGCACCCCGCGCGCCCGCCTCGGGCAAAAGGCCGGGCAGCGGGTGGCTGGCATAGGTTGCATCGTGGTGCAGTTGCAGGACTTGACCTGCATAACGCATGATCGCGAAGTCGCGGCTGGTGCGGTGGGCCTGCATGCCGAATACATCCGTCAGAAAACTGGCGAGGGCAGGCACATCGCGGGTCAGTAGGTTGATCGTCAGGCCGGCCAGGGATTGGCCAAACTCTTGCGCGGAAACGGTGTTGTAATCCATGGCGAACCTCTTGGCGATGGCCGCAGTCTGCGGGCCGGGGGGTGGGCTGTCAAATCAGAACGGGTGATGTGGTGGATCACGCGGCCTTGACGCATGCTGGCCGACCCCCGAAGGATGCCTAAGGCTTTTCAGGGATGCGCCGATGCTTGATGTGATCCAGTCTTTTCCCGCTCAGGTGCTGCTTGCCTTTGTGCTGGCGGGGTTGGTGCTGAACCTGACACCGGGTGCCGATGTGCTGTTCGCGGTGGCAAGCGGGCTTTCGGGCGGCCCTGCGGTGGGGGCGGCTGCGGGGGTTGGCGTGGCGCTGGGCGGGCTTTGGCATATGGGCCTGGCTGCGGCCGGGATTGCGGCGCTGATTGCCGCACATCCGCAGGCTTTGGCGGTTCTGAAATGGGGCGGGGCGGCGTATCTTTTGTACCTAGGGTGGAGTTGCTGGCGCGCGCCATTGCGGTCTGATGCTGCGAAGGGCGCTGTGACGCCGCGCCGCGCGCTGATCCGGGGGTTTGTGACCAATGCGCTGAACCCCAAGGTCGCTTTGTTCGTGCTGGCCTTCCTGCCGCAATTCACCGATCCGGCGCGCGGCCCGGTCTGGATGCAGATTGTGGCGCTGGGGCTGATCTTTACCGCCACGGGCACGCTGGTCACGGTTGGCTATGGCGTCTTGGCAGGCTATGGCGGGCGGGCACTGGGCGCGCGGATGGGCGTGTTGAACCGGGTGGCGGGGGTGGTCTTTGTGGGCCTGGCCGCGCGGATTGTGATGGAGTAGGCAATGGCGGCAATAACCCTTCTGGACGGCGGCATGGGGCAGGAACTTGTGGCGCGGTCGGGCAACGCAAGCTCGCCCTTGTGGGCCACGCAGGTGATGATGGATCATCCCGGCATGGTGGGCGCCGTGCACGCCGATTACTTTGCGGCCGGCGCGACGATTGCCACCACGAACACCTATGCCATTCACCATGACCGGCTTTTGAAACAGGGGATGGATCATCTGTTCCATGACCTGCACCGCAACGCTTTGGCCGAGGCGCACGCCGCGCGCAAGGCACACGGGTCGGGGCGGATTGCGGGGGCGATGGGGCCACTGGTCGCGAGCTACCGCGCCGATGTGGCCGAACCGGTGGATGTGGCCGCGCCGAAGTTTGCCGAAGTGGCCGCCCTGCTTGGCCCGCATGTGGATTTTCTGCTGATTGAGACTGCGGCATCGGTGATGCAGGCCGAAGGCGCGCTGAAGGGTGCTGCCGCCGGGGGCAAGCCGGTCTGGCTTTCAATCACGGTTGATGACGGCGACGGCGCAAAACTGCGGTCGGGCGAGCCTGTATCGGCACTGGCCCAGGTGATTGCAGCCTTTGCGCCCGAGGCGGTTCTGGTGAACTGTTCCGTCCCCGAGGCCATGGCGGCGGCGCTGGCCGAGGTTGCGTGCTTTGGTCGCCCGTTCGGGGCCTATGCCAATGGATTTACGCATATTTCCGGCGATTTCCTGAAAGACGCGCCGACGGTTGACGCGCTGACCCACCGCCATGATCTTACCCCTGAAACCTATGCTGCGCTGGCGCTGGGATGGGTCGGGCAGGGGGCCACCATCGTGGGTGGCTGCTGCGAGGTTGGCCCTGCCCATATCCGCGCGCTGGCGGACGCTCTGCGTGTGGCGGGGCACGAGATCGTCTAGTTGGACTATGTTTACGCCCCCCCCGATGTGCCACTGGATATCCTGCACGAGGATGCGCAGGTGCTGCTGGTCAACAAGCCCGCAGGTCTGCTGACCGTTCCGGGCAAGGGCGAGGATAAGGCCGATTGTCTGATCGCGCGGTTGCAGGTGGCGTTTCCCGACGTGCTTCTGGTGCACCGGCTGGATACCGACACCTCGGGCGTCATGGTCTTTGCGATGACCAAGGCGGCGCAAGGGGCGCTGGGCCAGCAATTCGAGAAGCGGCAGACGAAGAAAGTCTATGTCGCGCGACTGGCAGGTCTGCTTGCGCCGCGTGAAGGCCGGGTTGACCTGCCGCTGACCGTCGATTGGCCCAACCGCCCGCGCCAGCATGTGAACCATGAGACGGGCCGCCCGGCGCAGACCGACTGGCAGGTGGTGAAATACGGCCTGGATGAGACCCGCGTGCGGCTGATTCCGCTGACCGGGCGCAGCCATCAGTTGCGGGTGCATATGGCGGAACTGGGTCATCCGATCCTTGGCGATCCGCTGTATGCCACCGGGGCCGCAACCCAGCATCCGCGCCTGATGTTGCACGCCGAAAGCCTGCGCATCCGCCACCCGGAAAGCGGCAAAAGCCTGACATTCCGCGTTCCGGTCCCTTTTTAGCACCGCTAAAAGAGCCACCAATTGCCGACAATCCGCCATTTTGCGGACAAGACTTGGTGGTTTGTTACAACAATGACGGGCCTTTCCTTCGGGCCCGATTGCGGGAGACAGACATGCGCTTTCTTTTTGGAATAGCCTTTGGACTGATGCTCTGCCTGTGTGGTGTGGCGGGAGTTTCCCGCCTTTCCCCCATGGTCGACCGTTCGCAACAAATGGAATCGCTGGGCGCGCTGCAATCGGAATTCACACATATCGCTGATCTGTCGTCGCAGGGCGGCGATGCGGTCTTGGCGGACAACGACGAACAGGGCGGGTTCGGGTCCAGCTTCTGGGCGCGGTGGCATAGCGGTGATGGGGTTGAGCCGGGCCGTGGCGAACGTGCCGGGGTTTCGGTGATATCCATTACCGACAAGGCACCGGAAAAGGGCTGGTCGCCGATGGCATCGGTGGTGTCGGTCGGCGAACGGCTGTCGCACGCCACGGGGCCGGCAAAGCACTTCAAACCGGCCGGCTGGGTGAACAAGGAACTCGGGTTCCGCGCGTCGTCGCGGTGATTGCAGGGCGTGTTTGTGTCGGCCGGCCTGCAGGATGGTTCTAACCGCTGTTGATCGGGGCTCAGAGTGTCAACGCCAGCTTTCGCCCCTCATAAAACGCATAGGCCGCAAGGCGGGGGGCTGCGCAATCGCCGATACGGTGGGTAGTTTTTCCGGGGAAGGTTTCGGGAAAGGGATCAAAGGCCACGTTCGTGGTGGCCATCACCAAAGCCGAGGCGGGCAGGGTCTGCTCTGCCCCCGTCAGCAAGCTGCGGATCGTCACGCCATTGCCATGCCAGCGCGCGATGCAATGTTCGGTAAAGGTCTGCGCGCCCGCCTGCGCCAGACGTTGGCGCAACGGTCCGTCGGCGGCGGTGCGGGTCAACTCCTTGCCCACAAAGGCTTCGGGCGTCACGACGATCACCTGCTTGCCCTGTTCGGCCAGATACCAGGCGGTGCCGGCCCCGCGCCAGTTGCTGCCCTCATCATAAACCACGACCGTATCGCCGAGCCGAGCCTCGCGCCGCAAAACATCTTCGGGCGACCACACGCCCCCCACCTCGCGCCCCGGAAGGGTGGGTTCGGACGGCAGCCAACGTTGGCGACCCGACTCGTCGGGCAGCGATCCGGTGGCGATGATGACAGTAACTGCGGGATGGGCGGCGATGTCGGCGTCATCCAAATAGGTGTTCAGCCGCAGGGCGACGCCCAGTTTCGCAAGCTGGGTTTCATACCACCCCATCAGGTCCAGTATCTGCGCGCGGCGCGGTTGCAGACCCGCAAGGCGGAATTGCCCGCCCAGATGCCCCGAGGCCTCCACCAGTTCAACCCGGTGCCCGCGTTCAGCGGCCACGCGCGCGGCCTCCAGCCCCGCCGGGCCTGCGCCCACGACAAGGACGGACTGCGCGGTGATGGCAGGGGTGAACCGGTCGCCGCCCCATTCAAACTCGCGCCCGGCCGAAGGGTTGATCAGGCAGGAAATCCAGTAATCGCGTGACCGCCGCCCCCAGCACATCTGGTTGCACGAAATGCACGACCGTATGTCATCCGCCCGCCCTTCGGTGGTTTTGCGCGCCAGATGCGGATCAGCGATCTGGCCGCGCACGATCGACACAAGATCGGCCTGACCCGACGCGATGATGGACTCCGCGTTATCCGGCGTGCGGATATGCGCTTCGGACGTGATGGCCGCATGTTTGACGATGGCTTTGAGTTGTTCGGTCAGTGGCGTGGTCAGCTTTTCGGCGTGGGTGAAGGGCGGGATGATGCCGGTAAAATCAAGGTAGCTGCCATAGCCGCAGGTGACGTAATCAACATGGCCGGTGGCATCATGCAGCGCCACAATCTCGCACAAGGCCTCGGCGTCCAGCGTCACTGAATAGGCGGTGGAATAGCTGATCGCGAGGCCGATGATGAAATCCTCACCACACGCCCGGCGGATGCGTTCGATCAGAGTGCGCGAAAACCGGGTGCGGTTGTGCAGGCTGCCGCCCCATTGATCGGTGCGGGTGTTGGACCAAGGCGTCCAGAACTGATCCAGAAGCGAGTGATAGGCGGCCCAGACCTCCACCCCCTGAAAGCCCGCCTTTTGGCACCGGATCGCGGCGGCAACATGGGCGCCGAGCAGCTCTTCAATCTCGCTTTCGGTCATCGCGTGCGAGCCGTCACTGTCATGATAGCTTGGCCCGCCCGAGGGCGACCAGTGTGGCGCGAAGCTGAGGTCGGAATCGCCATGCGCGCCGATGTGGTAAAGCTGTTGCAGAATGACGGCGCCCGCGTCTTTCACCGGGTCCGTGACGGCGCGGAAATGCGGGATCACGGCATCGGTTCCATGCAGGAAATTGCCGCGCGTCAGCACGCCTGTTCGGTGCACCGGCATCGGTTCGGCGACGATCATCGCGGCCCCGCCCAAGGCACGCTCCAGCAGATAGCCGCCATAGCGGGGGCCGGGCAGGCCCTGATCGGCCATGTTGGCGGTGTGTGCGCCGAACACGATCCGGTTGCGCAGGGCTTGGCCGCGCAATTGAAGGGGCTGCATCAGGCGGGGGTGGCGGGTCATGGGGGGCCTCGGCTGGGTATGGCGCATGCTAGGGCGTGGCGGGGTTCTGGCGATAGGCGTGCGGCGACATCCGGGCGGGGTGGGATGTCGGAAATGGGTGATCAGACTCGGCGGCGGGGCATGTTGAGGGGGCGGAGCCTTCGGCGAGGATATTTATGTCAAAATGAAAGCGGGGAGTGATGCGTAAGGGACGCAGGGGGCGGGGAACCGGGGCGCCGCCTTTATCCGTGCTTGTTCGAATCGACTTTGGCGTGTAGCGCCGTGGCATCTGAAAAAGTGCTGCGAGCAGGAGGCGGGACATGATGACATGGCATATGACCGACCCGATCCGCGGGTGCTATCGTCGCGGTCATTTTTCGCGCGCCTGAGGGTGCCGGGCTGATCCGACCGAACTTTCCCGATGGCCTGTGCGATTTGCGCGCCTTGGGGGTTTCCGCAGCTTTATCAGAAGGGCCCGACCGCTGTGTGCGGCGGGCGACATATCATGCAACAGAAGAATATGGGCGCGGGGCCGGTTCCTGCGCAAGTGCAGCTTGAAGCGGTGATTGCAGAGCTTGGCGCGGGCCGGGTGATTTTGCGCGCATTGGTGGCAATGCTGTGGGGCGGGCCGCCGCGGCCGATGGCGGCCTCTGATCTGAGCCCGCATTTGCGGCGTGATATCGGGTTGAAGCCGCAAGGGGAACGGCGGCATCCGGGGGATTATCTGTGACGCGTGATCCAGCCCGTCGCCAGCGCCTCTGCCCAGTCGGGGCGCTGTGCGGCTCGGGCAAGGTTTGCCATGCGGGTGCTTTCATAGGGGATGTGGCGGTGTGCGACCGCCCATCCCAGCGGTTTGCGGTCAAGGATTGCGTAGCTGGCGAAAGGGTGACCTGCGCTTACGACATGATCGGCGTCGGTATAGGCCGGGCACCCAACCGCGCCGGGATTGACCAGTTGGCGACCATCCGGTAGCCGGATGTGGCGCGCGATATGGCTGTGACCGCACAGGAGAAGTGCGTGCGGGATCGTTTCGGCGCGCCCGGCGATGGTCGCCAGTGGTGCGCGGCGGGTGGTGCCATCGGGCGTGATCTCTTCTGCCCAATAAGTCGTGTCATCCTGCGGGGTGGCGTGGCACAGGAAGATATCGTCGATCACCTGCGTCGGCGGCAGGCTGGCAATCCACGCAAGCGTTTGCGGGGAAAGCTGCGCGTGGGCATGGGCGTCGGATGGCCCCATCTGTGCTGCGTCGCCCAGCAAATAGCGGTCATGGTTGCCAAGTACGGTCGCGGTGATGTTTGCTTCGTGCAACAATTCCGCCGTGCGCGCGGCGTCCAGCGGGCCGGAAAAGCAATCTCCCAGATTGACGATTGCATCGGGCGATTGCGTCCTGATGTCGGCCAGCGTGGCGGTCAGCGCGTCAGAGTTGCCATGCACATCTGCGATCACCGCCAGCCGCATCATTCGGCCGCTTGCACGGCGTCATTGTCCCAGCCGGAAATTGCCTTGACCTCAAGGAACTCCTCGATCCCCCAATGCCCGCCCTCGCGCGCGCGTCCCGAGGCTTTGACCCCGCCAAAGGGCGAACCCGCCCCGCGCGATTTGTAGTTCATCTCGACCATGCCCGATTGCAACTGGCGCGCAAGGCGGTTGCGGCGCGCGCCGTCGGTGGATTGGACATAGTTGGTCAGGCCGTAAGGCGTGTCATTGGCGATGCGCACGGCTTCCTCCTCGGTGTCAAAGGGGATCATGGCGAGGACCGGGCCGAAGATTTCCTCACGCTCGATGGTCATGCCGGGGGTCACATCGGCAAAGATCGTCGGGCGGATGTAGAAGCCCTTGTTCATGCCATCGGGCAGGCCGGGGCCACCGGCGATCAGGCGCGCGCCCTCATCAATGCCTTTCTGGATATAGCCTTGGATCTGGTCCCATTGGCGGCGGTTTACCACCGGGCCGATATGATCGCCGGGGGTCGAGGCGGGGCCGACCTTGATTGCATCAGCCGTTTGCGCAGCAATTTCAATGGCACGGTCATACAGCGAACGCTCGACCAGCATCCGCGACGGCGCATTGCAGGACTGGCCCGAGTTATACATCATCTTGGTCACACCGCGCGCGACTGCGCCTTCGCCCGCATCGGCAAAGATCACATTCGCGCCCTTGCCGCCCAGTTCCAGCACCACGCGTTTCATCGTTTCGGCCGCCGCGATGGAAATCGCACGCCCCGCACGGGTGGAACCGGTAAAGGAAATCATCTCGACATCGGGATGCGCCGAAAGCTGCGAGCCGACGCCTGCGCCGTCGCCGTTTACCAGATTGAACACACCCGCAGGCACGCCCGCATCATGCACGAATTCGGCGAACAAAAGCGACGACAGCGGCGCCTCTTCCGAGGGTTTGAGCACACAAGTACAGCCTGCCAGAAGGGCCGGAATGACCTTCAGCGTCACCTGATTCATCGGCCAGTTCCACGGCGTGATCAGGCCAACCACGCCGATGGGTTCCAGCGCGATGCGGTCATTCGGGGCATGCGGGCCAAGCGGGCGGACCCATTCCATCGCATCAAACGCCGTCAGGAAGTTCTTCAGATGCCAGGGCAGACAGGGGGCCTGATCGGACCGGCTCATATCAATCGGCGCGCCCATTTCAAGGCTGATGGCATGGGCCATTTCCTCAACCCGCCGCTCGTATTGCTCCAGAATCGCGGCCACATAAGCGCGGCGCTGAGCCGGGGGCGTTGCGGCCCATGCCGGGAAGGCGGCTTTTGAGGCGGCCACGGCGGCGTCGGTATCGGCCTTGTCGCCAAGGCTGATCACGGCGCAGACCTCTTCGGTTGACGGGTCGATCACGTCGCAGTCGCGTTTCGCTTTTGGTGCAACCCATGCGCCGTTGATATAGAAATTGCGGTTGGTGATCATGGCAGCCTCCGATGCGTTTGGCCTTCAGGGTGACAGGCCAGCGGCAGAGTCGCAAGGCCGGGGCTTTGCCCTTGGCGCGGACATGGCTATACCAAGCGGGTAATCGCGGAGGGGTGATGTTCGGTTTTCTGAAACGCGCGCGCAGTGTGACGAAGATCGCCTTTGATCCGCCTGCGGCTCTGCCGGGCCGGGCCGGGATAGCGATGGTTCTGATCGTGCGGAATGAGGCGGCGCATATCGCCGAATGGGCGCGGTTTCATCTGCTCGCTGGGGTCGCGCATATCTACGCCTATGACAACGGCTGCACCGATGGCACGATTGCGGCTTTGCGGGCGGCGGTGGACCCCGCGCGGCTGACCGTTCTGCCGTGGAACCAGAAGCTGCGTGATGGCGTGCGGGGGCTGGAGATTCACAATCAGGTTCTGGCCTATGCCCATGCCAGCCGCAATTTCGGCGGGGCCTATCGGTGGATGAGTTTCATCGACGTTGACGAATTTCTGGTGCCCGTGCAGGCGGATGATCTGCCCGGCGCGCTGGCGCATCTGGGGACATGTCGCAACATCAGCCTGCCGTGGCATATGTTCGGGCGGTCGGGGCATATGGACGCGCCCGAGGGCGGGGTGATTGCGAACTATACCCGCCGCAACCCCGCCCCGATGAGTGATGTGAAGGGCCTGCGGAACTTCAAGATGATTGTGGACCCCTGCCATGTGACGGCAATCAAGGTGCATCAGGTTGAAACGGATGGAGGCAGCAGCACCTGCAACGATATGGGGCTGGAAGTGCGCGGCGCGGCGCGCGAGGCGGCGTCGTTCTATTCGGCGGCGCATATTCAGTTGAACCATTATTACACCCGATCTGACGCCGAGTTGCAGGCGAAAATCGCGCGCGGCCCGAACCTGACAACACCCGACACCGACCACCTGCGCCGCGTCATGCGCAAGGTCGCGGCAATCGAGGCGGCCGAGGTCGAGGACCGCGCGGCGCTTGATTTCCTTGCGCGGCGGGGGACGGCATGAGGCTGGCGGTCGCGGTCTTTTCCTACAATCGTGGTGATTATCTGCGCAATTGTCTGGAAAGCCTGCGACGCAACATGCCCTTTGCCGAAGTGACCGTCTTTGACGACCACTCCGACGATCCGGCAACGGTGGCCTATCTTGCCACCTTGAGCGAACGGGTGGTGCAACCCCCCAAGAACAAGGGCACCCGGCACGGCGGGCTTTATGCCAACATGCAGGCGGCTTTGCGCGATACTGTGGCCGATATGCTGTTGTTTCTACAAGAGGATATGCAGGTGGTGCGGCCCGTTTCGGAAGGTGATGTGCAGGCAATTTCGGCGCTGTTCGATGCCGACCCGAACCGCGCTTTCGTCTCGCCCAGCTTCATCAAGGGCCTGCGGCGCGGGCGCTATTTGCGGGGAATGATGCCCTGCGCCACCCCGCGCAGTTATGTCAGCCGGAACCATGCCGACCGGCTTGCCTATTTCGATGTGGCGGTGGCACACGTCGCCCGTCTGCGCGCTGCCGACTGGCACTTTGCGCCCGGCGAACACGCCAATGTTCTGCGGGCGCGCGTGGACTTTGCCGACATGCCGGTGATGGCCGATCCGTTCGTGTTCTATTGCCCTGAAGTGCCGATTTTCCGCAACCGGGGCCGCAGTCTTGCGTCGCGCTTGGCGGCGCGGGTGACGGGGCCGGATTTAAAGGCCTTTGCCGATATGACCGACACCGAAACGCAGGCCTTTCACGCCCGCCCGCTGGACCAGTGGCCCGTGGCCGAAGATTTTCTGCGCCCCCTGAACCCGCGCGTGCGCCGCCCCTTTGTCTATGCCGATGTGCGGGCGCGCTGGTGGCTTCGGGTGTTGCACAAGCTGGAACAAGCGCTGAAGCGGTGAACGGATTTCGCGGCGTTCTGCGATGTGCGCAACATTGATCCAAAAGAAAGCGCCGCCGCCCGTCATTCGTCTTTTTTCCTGCCAGAGGGGTGCGGAACCGGCGAAAGATGAATAGATAAACATTAACTCATTCAGACAAAGGAACCTCCATGTCCGTCCGCATCAACGACGTAGCCCCCGATTTCACCGCTGATTCCACCGCTGGCACGATCCATTTCCACGACTGGCTGGATGGCCACTATGCCATCGTCTTTTCGCACCCGCGCGATTTCACGCCGGTCTGCACCACGGAATTCGGGGCGGTCGCCCAGCTTGCCCCCGAATTTGCCAAGCGCAAGACCAAGGTGATCGGCGTTTCGGTTGACAGCGTGACTGAGCATACCAAATGGAAGCGCGATATCGAGGCGTTCGGCGGTGCCCCTGCCGATTTCCCGATTATTGATGATACCAGCCTGACGGTCGCCAAGGCCTATGACATGCTTCCCGCCGAATATTACCTACCCGCCGAAGGCCGCACGCCCGCTAACACTGCTACGGTCCGCACCGTCTATATCATCGGGCCGGACAAAAAGGTAAGGCTGACCATGACCTATCCGATGTCGGTCGGCCGCAACTTTGCCGAGATTCTGCGCGCGCTGGATGCCGTGCAGGCCACCGATGGCGTGCCGATCGCCACGCCCGCCAACTGGATTCCCGGTCAGGATGTGATTGTCGCGCTTAGCCTGAACGACGCCCAGGCGACCGAGAAATTCGGCCCGCTGGATATCAAGCTGCCCTATCTGCGGTTCGCCAAACAGCCCGCCTGACCTGTTTTCAGGTTTTCAATCCAAACCGCGCGCCCGCCCGGTCATGGTGGGGCGCGCGCGCGGTTGGGGGAAAAGGCACCAACAAAAGAATGCGTCGCCGGCA
>JBBQZP010000059.1:0-10869 GCA_038207585.1 Rhodobacterales bacterium
CGGGGTTGAGAATGCTGACGAGATCCGCATGGGCGCGGACGGGCCGGAGTTTCAGACCAACAACGCGGGAGGCATCCTTGGCGGTATCTCATCAGGTCAGCCGGTGGTCGTGCGCATGGCTATCAAACCAACGTCGTCAATCCTGACCCCGCGCCAGTCGATCAGCCGCACCGGGCAGGAGATCGACATCATCACCACCGGCCGCCACGACCCCTGCGTCGGCATCCGCGCGGTGCCCGTGGCCGAGGCGATGATGGCCTGCGTGATCCTGGACCACCTACTTCTGGACAGGGGCCAGACGGGTGGTGTGCGGGGAATAATCGGCTAGGGCCTCACGCCCCGGTCGCCGCCTTGTCCAGCATCTCTTTCAGTGCGTCTTTTGTCGAATGGGTCGAGGTTTGGGCAATCACTTTGTCGCCGCGCAAAAGCACCAGCGACCCACGGTTGCGCACGCCGAATTGCTTGGCAACCTCGCTGTTCTTGTAGGTGTCCCAATCGACGTCAACAAAGGTGATCGCGGTATCATAGGCCGGGTTTGCGGCGCGCAACGCATCAATGCTGCGACCTTGCGCCTGACACGACGGACACCAGCTTGCCTTGAAATCCAGCAACACGACGCGACCCTCGGCCAAAGCGCTTTCCACCAGATCAGCAGAATAGGGGGTGCCTGCCCGTGCGCGTGTTGGTTGCGCAGCAATGGGAAGTGCCACCGTCACGGAGGCGGAAATCAGCATGAAATCACGACGGTTCATCGCGGTATCCTTTCAGATCGAAACAGAGAAATCCTGCAGCCAATAGGGCAGAACGCCCACCAACCAGCCCTCCACAACGTGGTGCCAACCCATCAGGATCATCAGCCCCACGCCCAGAAATACGACGCCCATCACGGGCTTTGCACGCTCGGCAATGGTGCGCATCAGCGCGCGGCGGCGCTGCAACGCGGCGCGCGCTCCGTACCCCAAAGCCAGAATGACCGACGACACCCCCGCCGCAAAGGCCATCATCACCGCCCCCGCCCAGACAACGCTTTGCCCTTGTGAGGCCAACGAGATTGCCCCGCCCAATGTCGGCCCGACGCAAGGGCCCCACACAGCACCCAGAAGCGCACCGCCAAGAAACTGCCCGCCAAGACCCGACCTATCAATTCGGTCGATCCCGGCATCGGCACTTGCCGCCATGTTGCCCGTCGCCGTGGCAAACCCCGCATTGAGGCGCGGCACCAGCAACACCAGCCCGAACACCATCATCAGAACCGCCGCCGCCTGACTGACCGTATCATCCGCCAGACCCAGACTCGCCCCCAGCAGCGCCACGCCAAGCCCCAGCACCACAAATGCGCCCGACATTCCGGCGGCAAGTGCCACCGGCCCCAGCCTGTGCGCCTGCAATGCACTGGCCAGCACTATCGGCAACACCGGCAGAACGCAGGGGTTGATCAGCGTCAGAAGTCCCGCAAGATATCCAAGCAAAAGTTCCATGCGCGCACTGTGGCGCTACGCGCGAGCGGCGTCACTGAAAGCCTGCGTGATCTGTGTTTCAGCGCACCTTGGCTATCTGCACCGCAAGGATGCCCGCCATGATGATCGCAACCCCGATCACATCGGTCAGATGCACGCTTTCGCCCAGCAAAAACGCTGCAATCAGCACGCCAAAAAACGGATTGAGGAAATGGAATGTCGACGCCCGCACCGCCCCGATTTTCCCAACCAGCGAAAACCAGATCATCGTCGCGGCGATGCCCGGCACGAAAATCTGATAGGCAAAGGTCGCCACCCATTTCCAAGACAGGCTGACCGCCCAGACCTCGGTTGCCATCGACACCAGCCCAACGGCAATCGATCCCACCAGCATCTGCAACCCCACGACCATCCACAGATTGCCGCCGCCTGACGCGCCCCGCATCGTCAGCGTTGCCACCGCCAAAGCCAACGCCGCCGTGCCGCAAAGCGCCAGCCCCGCCAGATCAACCCCTTCGGTGATCCGCGCACCCATGATCAGCGAAACACCCGCCACCCCGGCCAACAGCCCGGCGATGCCCAGCGGCCGGATACGCTCGCCCAGAAACGCCCAGCCCAATGCTGCCACCAACAGCGGCATGGTCGAGGCGATGATGGCCGCGAGTGATGCCTCCACTTGCCGCAGCGCAATGAAATTCAGGCCCAGATAAAGTGCATTCTGGCACAGCCCGAACACCACCGTCGCGCGCCACTGTCCCCGCGTCAGCACCACGCGCTGACCCAAAGCAAAGCCCAATCCCAAAGCCAGCCCGCCCGAGATTGCAAACCGCACCGCCAGCGCAAAGAGCGGCGGCGCATCGGCGACGATGATGCGCGCCGTCGCAAAGGCCGACGACCACATCAGCGCAAAGAAAACGCCCATCACCAGCGCGCGAATGTCCATGACTGCTCCTGTCGGGGATCAGGCCGCCCCGCCACGCAGCGGTATCGTCAAGCCCACGAAATGGAAAGGGCCGCCCAAAGGCGACCCCGTCCGTCCCCAAGGGGGAAAAGTGATCAGCCGTTGACGCTGTCTTTCAGCGCCTTGGCGATGGCGAATTTCACCTGCTTGTCGGCGGCTTTGGTCATCGTCTCACCGGTGGCCGGGTTGCGGACCTGGCGCTCGGGGCGGGCGCGGCAGGCAACCTTGCCAAGACCCGGCAGCGTGACCGAACCACCAGAGGTGACTTCACGGGCCACAACGGCGGCAATCGCGTCCAGCGCGGACGTTGCAGTTTTCTTGTCTGCGCCCATTTCTTCGGCCAAGGCGGCAACCAGTTGGGTCTTTGTCATCGGTTTGTTCATGAACCTGTCCTTTGCAATCTGCCCCATTTTCTGCGGGGTCTTTCAAGCCCAAATGGGCGGATGCCCCGCTACACAGGTTTTCAAGGCATAAATCAAGCCCCACATGGCCAAAAACTGGGGAAAACCGCTGCTAAAGAAAGGCGGTTTCCTCAAAACTGCGCAACTTGCGGCTGTGGATGCGTTCAATCGGCATATCGCGCAGCTTTTCCATCGCCCGGATGCCGATCTGCAGATGCCGCGCAACTTGCGTGCGGTAGAAATCCGACGCCATGCCCGGCAGCTTCAACTCGCCATGCAAAGGCTTGTCGGATACGCAAAGAAGCGTTCCATAGGGCACCCGGAACCGAAAACCGTTCGCGGCGATGGTCGCACTTTCCATATCCAGCGCAATCGCGCGGGATTGGCTCAGGCGCTGCACCGGGCCGGATTGATCGCGAAGTTCCCAGTTGCGGTTGTCGATGGTGGCAACGGTGCCGGTGCGCATGATGCGTTTCAGCTCATATCCCTCAAGCTGGGTGACCTCTTCAACGGCCTCTTCCAGCGCGATCTGAATTTCGGCCAAAGCCGGGATCGGGACCCAGACGGGCAGGTCTTCGTCCAGCACATGATCTTCGCGGACATAGGCATGGGCCAGCACGAAATCGCCAAGACTCTGGCTGTTGCGCAGACCCGCGCAATGGCCGACCATCATCCAGGCATGCGGGCGTAGAACGGCGATATGGTCGGTCGCCGTCTTGGCATTGGACGGCCCGACGCCGATGTTGACCAGTGTAATGCCCTGACCGTCAGAGCGTTTAAGGTGATAGGTCGGCATCTGCGGCATCTTGGGGTTCAATGGCAGGATGCCGTCGGAGGCCGTAATCTCATGGTTTCCGGGGGCGACAAAGGCGGTGTAGCCGCTGGCGGGGTCGGCCAAAGCGGCGCGGCCCAAGGCCTCGAACTCATCGACATAGAACTGATAGTTGGTGAACAGGACGTGGTTCTGGAAATGCTTCGGGTCGGTTGCGGTGTAATGCGACAGACGCGCCAGAGAATAATCCACCCGCTGCGCGGTGAACGGCGCCAAGGGACCGGACCCATCGGGGTTTACGCTGCGCAATCCGTTCACGATATCATCGTTGGTCGTGGCAAGGTCGGGCACGTCGAACACATCGCGCAAGCTGAACTCCAAAACACCTTCCTGCGGCACAGTCACTGCCGCATTGCCAGACACCGCAAAATGCACGGGCATCGGCGTGGTTGAGGGGCCGATTGAAACCTCGACCCCGTGGTTGTGCATCAACAGACCGATCTGCTGCACCAGATAATTGCGGAAAAGATCGGGCCGCGTGATCGTTGTAGAATAGGTGCCCGGCCCTGCCACATGACCAAAGCTCAGCCGGCTGTCAGTCTTGGCAAAGCTGGTCGTTGTCAGCCGAATCTCGGGGTAATAGGCGCGCACCCGGCCCGCCGGACGACCGCCGGTGACAGAAGCGCTGAAGTGAGCCGCAAGAAACGCCGTCGCCTCGGTATAAAGCGCTTCAAGCTCGGTCACGGCGGCGGCGGGGTCGCTGAACATCCGGGCGGGTTGATCGGGCGGGGTCAGCAGGGGCAGGGACTTATCATTCACGTCTGGCGTCTTTCAAAATTGATCGCTCAATATGGACCAGAGCCTGCGGCTTGATCAAGGGCGCTTGCATAGCGTGCGGGCGGTGACAGGCGCATGACGGCTTGCATCGCCGCACGGCGGCAGAAATAATGCGGTCATGAAGACACTCCTTTCCCTTGGCCACGGCTATTGCGCGCAGGCTTTGGCACGCCTGCTGATCCCGCAGGGCTGGCGCATCATCGGCACCACCCGCACGGTTGAGGGGGCTGCGGCCTTGCGGGCACAGGGCGTTGAAACACTGGTCTGGCCGGGCGACGCACTTGGCCCGGCACTGGCGCAGGCAACGCATGTTCTAAGCTCTATCGCGCCCGGCCCGGCGGGCGATCCGGTGCTGTTGCGCCACGCGGATCAGATCGCGGCGGCAAGGGTGACGTGGGCGGGCTATCTGTCGACCACCGGCGTTTACGGCGACCATCAGGGCGGCTGGGTGGATGAGAATACACCCCTGACCCCCGGCACCGACCGGGGCCGCGCCCGCGTGCTGGCCGAGGCGCAATGGGCGGCCACCCGCCTGCCCCTGCACCTGTTCCGCATTGCCAGCATCTACGGCCCCGGTCGCGGCCCGTTCGAAAAGGTCCGCGATGGCACTGCGCGGCGGATCATCAAGCCCGGGCAGGTGTTCAGCCGCATCCATGTTGATGATATAGCGCGGGTGCTGGCAGCGTCGATCAACCGCCCCGATCCCGACACGGCTTACAACCTGTGCGACGATGATCCGGCCCCGCCCGAAGATGTGATCGGCTATGCCGCTACGTTGCTGGGCCTTCCCCTGCCCCCCGCCATTCCGTTTGACAAGGCCGTGATGACCCCGATGGCGCGCAGCTTTTACGCGGAATCAAAGCGGGTTCGGAATGACCGGATCAAGCAGGGTCTGGGGGTGCAGCTTTTGTATCCCGATTACCGCGCGGGGCTGGCGGCGATCCTTGCCGCCGAGCAGGCCGCCGACCGCTAGACCAGCACCACCACGTCCAAGGGCCGCGAAAGCCCGGCCACCGCAAGCCCGCGCCGTTTGCCCAGTGCAAAGCCTTCAAACCCCTGCGCCTTGGCCAGATCGAACGAGGCGGCATCCACCATTGCCCGCGTCACCTGCCGCTTGTTGGCGCTTTCAAGTTTCGCCGCAAGGTTCACCGCATTGCCGATCACTGTAAATTCCAGTCGGTCCCGTGCGCCCACCACACCCACCGTGACCGGACCGCAGGCGACACCACCGCCCACCGAAAACGTCCCGGGCCAGCCCAAAGTCGCAAAATTCGCTTCTTCACGGTCCAATGTCGCAAGTGCCTCGCGCACGGCGCGCATTGCGTCTGCGGCATAGGTTTCACTGGGCTGCACCGCGCCAAACGTGGCCAGAATCCCATCGCCCATGAACTTGTCGATCTGCCCGCCATGACGCTGGATCACGCCCAGCGCGACTTCCTGATAATGGCCCAGAACCTGCATCACGGCCTCCGGGGGCATGGTTTCGGCGGTTTTGGTAAACGAGCGGACGTCCAGAAACAGAATGCCCGCATCGCGCGTTTCGCCATGGCCGGCTGTAGGCAGATGGTCCGATCCGGTGATCGAACTTGCCACATCGGGCGCGAAGAACCGCTTCAGATCTTCGGCGGCGGCGTGGCTTTGGGTCGCATCGAACAGCACCTGTCGCCCCCGGTAAAGCGCCAGCGACAAAATGCCGGTGACCCCAAGAATGGTGATGATCTTGTCGATCTCGGCCCCGATCAGGATCGAATTCGAGGTCATGTATTCCACATAATTGCGCGTGATATGCATGTCGCCCATGTCGTACGCGATGGCAAACACGACCAGCGCCAGCCACCCCGCCGCAGAAATGATGCCCGAAGTCAGAACGTATCGCGGATCGAACCGCAGCGCCCGCAAGCTTATGAAAAAGAAGAAATAAAGGATCGTCGGGGCTTTCAGGTAAAAGGCCGCGCTCTGGTGATACTGGATGTGGAACGAAAAGATCAGACCGCACAAAAGCATCACATCGACGATTATGGAAATAACCAGAAACCATCCGGGCATGGTGATGCGATACGACAAAAGCAATCGAAACAGGGTGAAGGCAAAATAGACCGCCAATGTGATCGGCACGAAGTTTTCACCCGAGCCGCCCTCGGCCCGTGGGGCAATTGCATAAAGTGTGCTGAAAAACAGCACGACCGACAGTTGAACCCAACCAATCAGTTGTTCTGCCCGTCGCTCGCGGTCGTCAATCTCGGCCAGAACGCGGGTCGGCAGTCCGTCGGTTGACGCGCCACCGTCGCGGATATAGCGCAGCGCCGCCCGTATCCTGCCCTGCGATACGCTCACGAAACCTCTCCAGACGCCCCCGACAAACCTTAGCCGCTGCAGTGCGGGATTACTGCAAGACCGTGGCCCAGTCACAAGGGTTTGACAAAGATGTCACGCCCGCTTGCTGACCATCGCAACCCCAAGCGTTTCCAGCACCTTTGCCTCGATCTGGGGCGCGTTCATTCCGGCCACGGCATACATCGCCTCGGGACTGGCCTGATCAATGAAGGTATCGGGCAGAACCATGCTGCGGAATTTCAGGCCGGTGTCAAAGACACCTTCATCGGCCAGAAGCTGGGCGACATGGCTGCCGAAGCCGCCAATCGACCCCTCCTCGATGGTGATAAGCGCCTCATGCCCGCGGGCCAGCCGCAGGATCAGATCACGGTCCAGGGGTTTGGCAAAACGCGCATCTGCCACGGTAGGCGCGATCCCACGCGCGGCCAACGCCTCGGCGGCCACCATCAGTTCAGACAGCCGCGTGCCGAACGAAAGGATCGCCACGCGCGCCCCTTCGCGGATGATCCGGCCCTTGCCGATTTCCAACGGCACGCCCTGCGCAGGCATTTCGCAGCCCACCCCGTCGCCACGCGGAAAGCGGAACGCAATCGGGCCTGCGTCATGTGCTGCCGCCGTGGCGACCATATGCACAAGCTCCGCCTCATCCGCCGCGGCCATCACCACGAAACCGGGCAGGTTCGCAAGGAACGCCACGTCGAACGCCCCCGCATGCGTGGCCCCGTCAGCCCCCACCAGCCCCGCGCGGTCAATCGCAAAGCGCACCGGCAGGCGTTGGATCGCCACGTCGTGCACGACCTGATCATAGCCACGCTGCAGGAAGGTGGAATAAAGCGTGCAGAACGGCTTCAGCCCCCCCGCCGCCATACCCGCCGAAAAAGTCACCGCATGTTGCTCGGCAATCCCGACATCAAAGCAGCGCGAGGGAAAGCGTTCCGCAAACAGGTTCAACCCCGTGCCATCCGGCATCGCTGCCGTGACTGCGACGATCTTTTCATCCCGCGCGGCCTCGGCCACCAGCGATTGCGCGAAGACCTTGGTATAGCTCGGTGCGTTTGACGCGGCCTTGGCCTGCAACCCGGTCAATACATCGAACTTGCCCGTCGCGTGGCCCTTGTCGCGCGCTTTTTCTGCCGGGCCGTAGCCCTTGCCCTTTTTGGTGATCACATGAATCAGAATCGGCCCCGACGCCCGCACGCGCGCCGTGCGCAGCACTGGCAACAACTGATCCAGATCGTGACCATCAATCGGGCCAAGGTAGGAAAACCCCAACTCCTCGAACAAGGTGCCGCCAACAGTCATGCCTTTCAGCATCTCTTTCGCCCGCCGCGCGCCAATCTGGAACGGTTCGGGCAAAAGGCTGACAGCCCCCTTGGCCGCCGCCTTCAACTCCTGAAACGGCGCGCCCGCATACAGCCGCGAGAGGTAGGCCGACATTGCCCCGGTCGGCGGTGCAATGCTCATCTCATTGTCGTTCAGAATGACGAACAGGCGCTTTTTCAGGTGGCCCGCGTTGTTCATCGCCTCATACGCCATGCCCGCCGACATCGACCCATCGCCGATTACCGCCACCGCGTCGCCCGCACTGCCACCCAGATCGCGCGCCACGGCAAAGCCCAGCGCCGCACTGATCGAGGTTGACGAATGTGCCGCCCCGAACGGATCAAAGGGGCTTTCCGATCGTTTGGTAAAACCGCTTAGCCCGCCCTCGGCCCGCAAGGTGCGGATGCGATCCCGCCGCCCGGTCAGGATCTTGTGCGGATAGCACTGGTGGCCGACATCCCAGATGATCTTGTCGCGCGGCGTATCAAAGACGGCATGCAGCGCCACGGTCAGCTCCACCACACCCAGACCGGCACCCAGATGCCCGCCCGTCACGCTGACCGCCGAAATGGTTTCGGCGCGCAGTTCATCAGCCAGTTGGCGCAACTCGCGGTCGCTCAACGCCTTCATGTCGGCGGGCAGATGGACCCGGTCCAGCATCGGGGTCTTGGGGGTGGTCGCTTCAGTCATTCCGCCTCACTTCTGCCGCGCGATGACAAACCGCGCCGCCTCTTTCAACATATCGGCCTTGGCCCCGTAAGCTTGCAACGCCGCCTCAGCCTCGGCCACCAAAGCCGCCGCCCGGTGCTGCGCGCCGGCCAGACCCAGAAGCGAGACGAACGTGGCTTTGCCCGCCCCCGCATCCTTGCCAACCCGCTTGCCAACAGCGGCAGCGTCACCTGTCACATCCAGAATGTCATCGGCAATCTGAAACGCCAACCCCAGCGCCGTGGCATAACGCCCCAACGGGGCCGCATCCGCCCCGGCCATCACCGCGCCAACGGTCGCTGCCCAGCCGATCAAAGCGCCAGTCTTGCCTGCCTGCAGTTCGGTGATCTGGTCCAGAGTCAAAGGCTCCGCTGCCGTTTCCGCCGCAATATCCAGCGCTTGTCCGTAGACCATGCCCGCCGCACCCGAAGCCCGCGCAAGGCCGCCCACCAGCGTGATCCGAACCTCGGCCGAACCCAGCGCCGGGTCTGCCAGCAACTCGAACGCCAGCGTCTGCAGCGCGTCACCCGCCAGAACCGCCGTCGCCTGATTCCATTTCAGATGCACGGTCGGCTGACCCCGGCGCAGATCATCGTCATCCATGCAGGGCAAATCATCGTGGATCAGGCTATAGGCATGCAGCGCCTCAACCGCCGCTGCCGCACTGATGGCCGCGTCACCTACCCCGTGCAATCGCGCCGATTCCAGTGCCAGAAACCCGCGCAACCCCTTGCCGCCGCGCAACGCATAACCCATCGCCGCCACAACCGGCACGTCCGCAAACCCGGACAGCGCCCGGTCCAGCCGCGCCGCAACCAAGGCCGCATCCGCTGCCAGCCGTCCGGGAAAGTTCACATCCCCTCCGCCGGGGTGGTGCCCACGGCCCGCCCCTCCTGCGCACGGATGAGTTCAACCTTTTCCTCGGCATCACGCAATTTACCCGCGCAATGCGCCTTCAGCGCCGCCCCGCGTTCATAAAGTGCGATCGACGCTTCCAGCGCCACATCGCCGCGCTCCAACTGGCCCACGACCTGCTCCAACGCGGCCATCGCTTCTTCAAACGTCATTCCGGCCACCGGCTTGTCGGTCATGCGCCCCGCTCCTTCAAAACTTCCACATGCGCTGCGACCGAGGCCGCAAGTGCATTCAGATCATAACCGCCCTCTAGGCACGATACCACCCGCCCCGAGCCATGCCGCGCGGCAATGTCGCACAACTGCGCGGTCAGCCAGCGGAAATCCTCCGTCTCCCACATCAGCCCGGCCAATGGATCATCGCGATGTGCATCAAATCCCGCGGAAATCAGCAGAAATTGCGGAGCATACGCCTCCAGCACCGGAAACACATGCGCGGCGTAAGCCGCCCGCATCGCAGCCCCACCTGATCCGCCGCGCAACGGCACATTCACGATCTGCCCATGCACGCCCACTTCATCCGCAGCGCCCGACCCCGGATAAAGCGGCATCTGGTGGCTGGAAATGAACCGCACCCGCGCCTCGTCCCAAAGCAAATCCTGCGTGCCGTTGCCGTGATGCACATCAAAATCCACCACCGCCACACGGGTCAGCCCGTGGACCTCCAAAAGCCGCTTGGCCGCAATCGCCACCGTGCCGAACAGGCAAAACCCCATCGCTCGGGCAGCCTCGGCATGGTGGCCGGGCGGGCGCGTTGCCACAAACCCATTCGCTACCTCGCCCGCCATCACCGCATCAACGGCCGCGCAAGCACCGCCCACCCCGCGCAAGGCCGCCTCAAACGACCCCGGCACCAGATACGTATCGCCGTCCAGCATCGCCAGCCCCTGCTGGGGCACAGCCCGGCGCACCCGCTCCACATATCCCGCCGGATGACAGCGTAGCACATCCGCCACATGCCCGACCGGAGCCTCAAGCCGCAGCAGATCCATCGCCGCCAAGCCGCGTTCGACAGCAATTAAACGCGCCCGCTGTTCGGGATGCCCCTCCGGCTCAACATGCGCAAGACAGGCCTCCGATGAATAAAACGCTGTCGCCATCAAACCCTCTTCAGGCTTTTCCCGTTCATAAATATCCTCGGGGAGGGGGGTCCGGGGGGAGG
>JBBQZP010000060.1:0-10801 GCA_038207585.1 Rhodobacterales bacterium
CGTTATGGGCGGCAACTGGCTGCGGTTCTTTGATGCCAGTTTCACAGCCCAAACCGAAGTTCTGCAATCGCAAAGGGCAGCGCAATGACGGGTTCAGCTGTAGAATGTGGGGCAGCGTCCGATGTCGCAGCCTTTCGCCGCAGCCCCGATCAGGTGATGCGGCTAGCGCGGATGGGGTCGGCGCATCCGACCCGCCTGTCGTTCCTGCGTCAGATGCTGCGCCGGATGCAAGCCGAGGGCTGGCGCTTTGATCGACCCGTCTGGCAGATCGACGCCAAGGGCGTGGGGCGTGCTGTCTACCGCGCGATTGGCCCGGTGCGCACCTACAGCCTCGTGGCCTTTGCGCATGATTTGCCCGACGATATGCGGTCCGACCGCGTGATCGCCACCGCCTGGGACGCCACCTTTGCGATGTTTGACGGTGACCCGTCCGAGGCCGATCTGGACCGCTTGGCGGCCAATGTGCCGCTGCAAGAGGCCGGACGGATCACGCCGCACGAGTTGGCGCTTTCACGCGCCAATCGGTCGGTGCGCTTGTTTGGGCATGTGGTCGACCAGTTGTCACAAGGCAAACAACCCGATCCGGCAGAGATTGCCTCGGTCGGCTACCTGATGCGCACCACGGCGGTTTACGGTGCGGGCAAATTCGGTGCCGCCGACCGCGATGTGATTGCCGACCGCGAAGAGGTCAGCGCGCCGTTTCAGGTTGAAATGCTGACCGTCTGGCACATCCGCGCCTTTTGCGCCGATCTGGTCGAACATCTGGCTGCCGTCAAAGGTGGCGCGCGGGCGGCGCGGCTGGACCCTGCAACGCGACGCGCGCTTGGCGTGGGGAATTCAACAGGACTTGGCATGGCACCGTTTCTGGTGCGCCACCTGGTTTTGTTGAACAACTGGATGATGGCCCGTGAAGAGGCCCTTGCGCGTGTGCGCGCGCAGCCTTTTGCCCCCGCTCCGGATGTGACGGCGCTGCATATGGCGCTCCAGAGTTTCACCGCGAATGCAGAACTTTGGCATTCCTCCCACCCGATCCAGATTGCCAAACTGTCCGATCTTCACGCCGATCTGGAAAGCATCGCGGCACGTCTGAAGGGCTGGCCCGAGGCTGGCACCCACCCTTGGAACACCCTGTGGCTATGGGGCGAAGCTACTCTGAGCCTTGAGGGACAAGAGGCGCTGCTGGCGCTTCTGCTAGAACCGCATGGCGATCTGATTGATGGTCTGGGCGCGTGCATGTCCGCCGATGAGGTGCAAAGTCAGCGGATCGACGGCGCGATGACCATTGCCGCCCTGCGCCGCAGCTTGCAGCAAAATTACGGCTGGGCGCTGGCCATCGACTTCTCAGATCCGGCCAATACCGCGCGTTTTTGGTATGTGTCGGAAGAAAAGCTGGAACCCCGGCTAGGGGAACGCCACGAGGAACCCGGCGCCGTTCTGGAACAACCGCTGTGCATCGCACGGTTGGTACAAGCCTTGAACACCGGGCTGGACGGGTTGGACGGTACGGGATCGGTCGCCGAATTCCTGATGCGGCACCCCGAACACCGGTTTGCGCTGCGCCGGGTGCAGATCATGGCGCACAGACCCTTTGCCGAAGTGCGCGACAACCTGATCGCGGCCGATATGCTGCCGATTGACCTGATGCGCTGCAAACTGGCGTTCTTTGGTGCCAGCCGCTTTGACCCGCGTTCGGACAAATGGGTGCGCATCAGCCTGTTTCAGGACATGCCCTATCCCGAAGACTTCAATCCCAGGACCGCGCCATGACACTGGCCGAAGCCCATGATCCAACATCTTCAGCCACCTCCTATCCAGCCCATCCCGCAAACCCCACATTGCTGTCGCGCAATGAAATTGAGACGCTGTGTCTGAAAGCTGCACGCGGGGCAGGGATGTCTTGGGGACTGGCCGAAGAAGCTGGTTTCGCCGCAGGCTGGCTGGCCGCATCGGGCATCGATGGAGCTGGGGCCTTGCTGGACAATCTGCAACATTGGGCGTCAGGGGCCATATTGGTGCGTGACCGACATTGGACGGCGACTGCAGATGCGACGTTGTCCCCTATCGCGCTGGGTGCGACACTCGATGATCACGCGGCGCTGGCGGACGGCCCGTGGTCCGCGCCCATCACCATCGCGATTACCCACCAGCCCATTCTGTTGGTGCCCTTTCTGGTCCGCGCGGCCAAGGTCTGCGCCAAGCCGCTGGCGCTGACATGGTCCGGCGGTTCGTTGGTGATTCCGACCGGAGGTGATGTCGACGCCACCGCCCTGTCGGCGTTGTCGCACGTTGAGGCGACAACACTGACCCTTTCGCCTACGTCCGATGTGCCACGATGTGAAACTACGGGCCGCACAACTGCGCCACTCTCAGCCGTGACGCTTGAGAAACTGAACACCCTCGCCCTGCGCACGACGGTTCCCGCCTCCGACACATCGCGGCGCGGCGCAGGGGCCGCAACCAGTGACAACGACTGATAGCCAAGGACCTATTATGACCATGACCCGCCTCAGCCCCGGCCCACGCATGAGTGAGGCGGTCACCATAGGGGATATTGTCTTTCTGGCGGGCCAGGTCCCCGATGATCTGACCGCCGACATAACGGTGCAGACCCAGCAAGTCCTCGGCAATATCGACGCGGTGCTTGCGCAACTTGGTGGCACGAAGGCCGACATTGCCTCGGTTCAGGTCTGGCTGGCCGACATGGCCGATTTTGTCGGCATGAACGCAGTGTGGGATGCATGGGTTGACCGCGACAACCCGCCTGTCCGCGCGACCGGCGGTGTTGCCCTTGCGCGAACGGGGATGCGGGTCGAGATGATCGTGGTCGCCCGGTCATCTGGAAGAGCCCGATAGGGTTGCTGCATTGAATTGGTCGAAAACGCCCCTGACTTCAGTTCGCCTCGAAGGACTGTCTGGTGTATCCTTCAAGCGATTGCATCGACCTGAGTTTCAACCTGAGCGCTTTTCCAGAGTCTGAGTGGCGGAAGTGCCGTGATCTTTTTTTGCTCAATATGCCAAATTTCTGCACAACACTCAAATGTCTGCTCTTGGTGAGATGTAATCGGGCTTCATATGACAGCTATGGGCCGACCGACGCGGTGAGCATCGGTCGGTTTGTTCAGAGATCTATGCCCTCGGAAATGCTCAGGGCATCGTCGAGATCAACGCCAAGGTAGCGAACGGTGCTATCCATCTTTGTATGCCTCAGCAGCAATTGCACCGCTCTCAGGTTGCCGGTCTTTTTGTAGATTTGCGCTACCTTGGTCCGGCGCATCGAGTGCGTGCCGTAGGCACTGGTTTCGAGGCCGATCGAAAGGACCCAGTCCCGCATGATCCGCGCATACTGCCGCGTAGATAGGTGAAGGCTCGCGTGAAGACGGCTTGGCCAGAGATAAGCCGAACCGATCATCTCTGGATCGCTGATCCATCGCTCCAGAGACAGCCGCGTCGTCTCCGAGATTTCAAACCGGACATGCTTGCGCGTCTTGCTCTGGGTAACAGAAGCGCGTTCCTTGGCGCGGCCCGCAACAACGACATCATTCACCCTGAGGCAGACAAGATCACAGCCTCGCAGTTTGCTGTCGATGGCCATGTTGAATAAGGCAAGGTCACGCTTGTTGTCGGCCATCTCAAGGCGGACACGGATCGACCAGACATGTTTGGGAAGGAGGGGACGCTTTTGACCGACGATCCGCCCCTTGTTCCAAGGCGGGCGCACTGCGCGAACGGCGGGTAGGGTTTCGATAGACATGGTTCTACTCCTATCCACCATGCCCACCACGTCTTCGGGATCACCGACGCGCTTGAGGGTATCATGATCCGCCAACTTAGCTGCGGGTAAGCCTACGGGGCGGGAAGCTGAGATTGGGGCAACGCAAGCTAAAAATTCTGTGCATGGTCAAATGGACGCTTCGTTCTCGAGATTGCGTCTCGATGCAAACCGATATTTACAACACATTCCCTTGGCGGTCGGATTTCTATCGCTACTGATTGACCATTTTGTAACCGATTGAGCTACGGCAGTGGCGGCGGTTCTGATCTGGCTTTGTGCACTAAGTCTGAGACGCCGCAAACCCTTTGCCTATGATCGGTCCGGTCGGTCGACCGGTTGGTGAACCGCCAAGTGGCTCTAGCGTCACCTCGTAAAGTTGCTGTTCATGCGGGGCTGGCAAATCCTGAAAACTCAGCCGGGTCGCTGCGGCCCCTACAAGTGTTCCCATCGAGGTTGGTCCCTGCTGCTGGGACGGTAGCGTCCATACTTGCAAGGTCCGGTCCGCAGGCACCGTGATGTTCGCGACGAAGCGCACAGTCGCCGTGTCATTGCCGTAGTCATCAATGACGGCCTGCGGCACGCCCGCTGCGTCGAGAAGAACCGCCACCACGACGGGTTGCGGACTTGGTTGGAAACCAGCAGCGCCGAACCCGACCGCAAGTCCGACGAGCGACGCGGCAGCTAGGCCAAGGCCCCATTGGCGTGGTTTCGTTGGCAAGTTTGCAGGTTGCACAGACGGTGTTGCGGCTGCTGTTCGCGGCAATTCTTGCCGCGCAAGTTGGTCGCGTATGCGGTCCGCAAAGTTCGTCGGCAGTTCCTGTGGTTTGGCGGACTGATCCAGCGGTAACAAATCATCCCGCAGCGTGCCGACCCAGCGGTCCAGTTCAGCGTCACGTGCCATTATTTCTTCAATGAGCATCTCCTCGCTCGGCGACAACAGTCCCAGAACATATTCGTTGGAGAGCGCCATGATCTCTTCGGAAAGACTGCTCATGTCAGACACTCCTTCAACGTTTGCAGGCCGCGACGGATCAGCGATTTGATCGAACCAAGCGGCACGTTCTGGCGGTTAGCGATTTCTGAGTGACTAAAGCCAGCGACATGCGCGAGAAGGATCATTTGGCGGCTCTGCGCGTCGAGGCCTTTGAGGCAGTCACGGATACGACTTGGCCCAGCGAGAATTTCCCAATTCTCGGTCGGGATCACGCCTTGTCTGGCTTCCTGTAGCGCCGCAAGATCGGTGGGCGATAGAATGCTAAGACGCTTTCCGTCCCGCAAGATATTCAGACAGCGATTGCGCAAGATCGCATAGATCCAGCCTCGTGCCGACCCACTGGCGGCGTTGTACTGTGTCGCCTTGCGCCAGACTTGGACCATGGCATCTTGCAGCGCCTCTTCTGCCAGATCGTGGCGTCTCAGGATCCGGTACGCCACGCCCAAAAGCTGCGGACCGTCACTTTCTAGAATCGCATCAATTCCAACGTTCCGTCCCACCGCGCAATCAGCAAGTGCTGCGCGCAACCGTGCAGCATCCTTATCATGTTCGCTCAAGGCACGATCCTTCTGTATCTGTTGTAGCGGCGGCACATTGAAATTCGTGAGGGCGCAACGAGGTGCAGCATCAAGTTGTTTGTAGCATCACTTTCCAGCCCTTCAAAAGAGACGACACAGACGAAGCAAACTCAGATGCAAAGCAATTTCAAAAAACTTTGCATCCGTTTTCCTGGCTTCCGTGTCTTCCGTACATGGACGGCGATGAGTGCCGTACTTTTTTTGAAAGACCTTAAAAAGGAAAATCGTCATGTTTCGTATCGCCGCATTCTCGACCACCGCTCTTACCCTGACGCTTTCGGGTGCCTATGCCGCGCCCGCTGTTGGACTGGTAGGTGACAAAACTCTCGTGATGTTTGACACTGAAACACTGGCTGTAACTGGCACCTTGGACGTCAGTGGTGTGGACAGCCTGCTAGGCCTTGATTTGCGTCCGGCCACGAATACTTTGGTTGGCGTCGCACCTGATATGACCATCGTCAGTATCGACACAGCCACCGGACAAGCAACCATCATGTCCAGAATGGACAAACCCTTGGCCGTAAGAGACATGCCGGTGATCGTTGACTTCAACCCGATGGCCGACAAACTACGTTTCATGTCCGGAACGACCAATCACCGCGTCGACGTTGACACAGGTGCCGTGACTGTGGACGGCAGCCTCAATTGGCAAGAGGGCGACATGCATGTCGGCGAAACGCCCGCAATTGCTGCTGCTGCCTATATCAACAGCTATGGCCAAGCTGAAAAAACCGCGATGTTTGACATCGACAGCACCATCGTCGCTGTGATTCAGCAAGTTTCCCCTAACGATGGGACACTCGGCGCCATCGGCAAGCTTGGCATCGAAGCCCCCGCCGCCAACTATGCTTTCGATATCCAGACCTCTGCGGCAATGGAGAATACCGGCTGGTTGGTGAACGGCACGACCGTCTACACAGTCGATCTCGCAAAGGGTGCCGCGACTAAAGTCGGCGCATTGGCAGGTGTCACTGGAACCATCCGCGATATCGCGATCCTGCCACCGATGTGATATTGCATTACAGGAAAGCCACTGCGCCGCCCGATCGGGCGGCGCAGTTCTGATGAATAGTCAAGTGAAAAACCTGAAAAAGTCCGTCTCGCGGTCGAAATACCTGCACGAATGTCCTCAATGCCTCGACCACTAAATGGTCGTGACTTAGTGCCGAACGTCAATCAACCACCAAGCGCGTCTACAGCAAGTGTGCCGACGAACTGGGCGGACAGCGGCCTTTCAGTCGGCGTGACGCCTGCGGTGAAAGCTGTCGTTCGGTGGACAGGAAAAGACTGCGGCCCACCTGTTACCAAAGATCAATGGCCACTATGTAGCGTGACGGTGAGGTAATCCAACAACACCGGAGCAGGTATGAGAACGCTTCTTGTCGAAGATCATGCAGCCTTGTCCGAGGTGATTGCGGGTGGGTTGCGACGGTCCGGCTTTGCGGTGGATATCGCGGCGTCCGTTGCCGAGGCGCGCGAGGCGGTATCGTTGGGCGATTATGCGTTGGTGATCCTTGACCTGGGCCTGCCCGATGGCAGCGGGATCGACCTGCTTGCGGACTGGCGCGCCCGGGCGGCTTTCCCGGTGATCGTGCTGACCGCGCGCGGGGCCTTGGGCGACCGGATCGAGGGGCTGGACCGGGGCGCCGACGATTATATCGTGAAGCCGGTCGAGATCCCCGAACTGGTCGCGCGGTGCCGGGCGGTGCTGCGCCGTCCGGGCAGCCGGGAAAGCATCGGGCTTTTTGCTGGCAGGGTCCGGCTGGACACCATCAACCGCGAGGCAACCTGTGAGGGTGAGCGCCTGCCACTGGGCCGCCGCGAGATTGGTGTGCTTGAAGCGCTGATCCGCGCCAAGGGTCGCGTGATTGCGCGCGAGGCGTTGCAGGAGATGCTGTATGACCGTGATGCTGAAGTCACCCCCAATGCCGTTGACGCGGCGGTTTCGCGGGTGCGGCGCGCATTGGACGAAGCCCAGGCTGAAGTGGCGATCAAGACGATTCGGGGCGTGGGCTGGATGCTCAAGGATGGCAACCCGTGACCCGGGCCCCGGACACACGCCCGCGGCTGCAGACGACACTCACCTCGCGGTTGATCGTGATCGCGGTGATGGTCATTCTGGGAAATGTCGGTTTTGTCGCCCTGTTCGATGCGTCTGATCGTGGCGCGCTGCTGCTTGATCTGACCAAGCGCGAGGTGTTGCGGCTTGAGGCCGCCTATATTGCCGCAGGCGGACAGGCCGATGCGCTGCTTGCCGCCGCCGGGCCGATCTACAGCGAACATCCCGAGGCTTATGCGTATGTACTGATGAACAGCGATGGGACCGTCACGGGTGGCCAGAATGTCGAGCTTGTTCCAGCGGATATGCTCCGTCCCGGGCCGTTTGCGTCCGACTGGCTGGCATGGCCCAACGGTGCGGGTCAACTGCCGGTGGTGGCGACCCACAACATCGCCGGCAGCGCCCCCCCGGTCAGCGTGGTGTTCTTCATGACCAGCGATCCGGCCGATCTGATGGGCGCAGAGGTCTGGGACGAATTCCGGGGCCATGTCTGGCTGCCGCTTCTGCCGATCGCGATCCTTCTGATTGGCGGCACGCTTCTGACCTTGCGGCGGGCGCTGCGCCCTGTGGCCGAAGCTGCCGCATGGGCGCGCGCGATCGAGCCCGGGCAGAATGTCTCGCCGCTGGATCAAGCCGACGCGCCTGCAGAGATCTTCGACCTGACCGATGCCGTTCAGCGCAGCTTCGCGCGGCTGGATGCTGAACTGAACGCAGAGCAGCGCCGCGCGGCGGAAGCGGCCCATGCCCTGCGCACGCCGGTCGCGGTCCTTGTCGCCCGGCTTGATGAATTGCCCGACGATTCTGCCTTCGCTGCCGTCAAGACCGATGTCCGCGCCCTGTCGCGGATGGTTACGCAATTCCTGTCCTCGGCCGGGGCAGATCGGCTTGAGGTGTCAGACGATCAGCGGGCCGAGTTGAATGCCGTCGCGCGCAAGACCGTGACCGATCTCGTGCCGTTCGCCGATGTGCAAGGGGCCGAGGTCGATCTTTATCCTGCTGACGGGCCGCTGGTGGTACGCGGCTCTGCCGACGCCATAGGCCTTGCGCTGACCAATCTGATCGAGAATGCGATCATCCATGCCGGAGGCCGGATTGAGGTGCAGGTCGGGCCGGGACGGACCATCTCAGTGCGGGACCATGGTCCCGGCTTGCCTGAAAGCGCCGACGGTCTGTTTGAACCCTTCCATAGAGGCAAGGGGGCGGCCCGGGGCGGCGCGGGCCTTGGACTCGCTATCGTCTCGCGGATACAGCGCGCCCATGGCGGCACGGTCGAGACGGGCCCGGCACCCGGGCAAGGCGTGGTGTTCCGCCTTGGCTACACGGCCGGTTGAACCGGACATCCCGTCAGACTGCGGTCAGAGGAATCGGGCATCTGCATGGTCATGGCGCGAGGGATGATTCCCTCTGCAGCGGCAACCAAGGCAGAAAAGGACACCTGACACATGGAAATTTATGGCACGAGCGGCAACAACCTTTTGACCGGCACTGACGTCCGCAACGACATGGAAGGCCGGGCGGGAAACGATACGCTGCTGGGTATGGGCGGCAACGACGATCTTTACGGCGGCGCGGGGAATGACATCCTGGACGGCGGTGCGGGCGACGATGAAATGAACGGCGGTGCCGGGGCGGACATCTTTCGCTTTGGGGCCGGGCGCGACAGTATCGAAGGCCTGACCTCTGAAGATCGTATCGAGATTTCACCGGCCTTTGGAATTTCGAGTTTCGCGGCGTTGATGGTACTGGCGCGGCCTGCCGAGCGCGGCGACAGCACATTGTTCGACTTTGGCAACGGCAACACGCTCTTGCTGGAAGATGTTAGGGTCGGTCAGTTGACAACAGCGCAATTCGGTTTTGTCGCAGGGCCTTTGCCGCCCGCTCCGCCGCAGCCAGTGCCGGGCGGTGCAACGCAGGGCAATGATCTTCTGATCGGGACAGGCGGTAATGACCGGATCAATGGTCTGGGCGGCAACGACCGTATCAACGGTCTGGGCGGGAATGACGAACTTTACGGCGGTGCGGGCCACGACACACTGTTCGGCCGCGCTGGTAATGACGACATGAAAGGTGGCACCGGCAACGACCGTCTGAACGGTAACGCTGGGAACGACGATCTTTACGGCGGCGCGGGTAACGACAATCTGTTCGGGGGTGCCGGACGTGACGATCTGGAGGGTGGCGCCGGAAACGATACGCTCGGCAGTGGTGCCGGAAATGACTCGCTCATGGGCGGGGCCGGGGCCGATCGGTTCATCTTTACAAGCGGGCGTGACGTGATCGAAGATTTCCGCGCAGAAGACACGATCCAGATCGCCGCGTCGCTCGGCGTGACCGATTTCGCCGGTATTCTCGCACGGGCCAGTGTCGTGGGCGGCGGGGACGACGTGCTGATCACCTTCAACCCGGGCAACACGCTCCGACTTGAGGATGTGCAGTTGTCGACGCTGACAGCCGGTGATTTTGTCTTTGCTTGAAGAGAGGTCTTTCCAGCTTGGGCCAGTCACCAGCGTATGATGGCTGCGCCTTTCCTGCCCCCGGGCTGTCGGTGAATGCATGGCAGCGCGGGGGCTTCGAAACAGAACCATCCCAACCCCGAAAGCACCAATGTCATGAAAATGTTTCTCCTCGCCGCTGCGCTTGCCGTCGTCGCCGCGCCGGTGGTTGCGCAATCAATCACCCCCATCGCCAACGCACAGCGCAGCACAATGGTCGTCCTGCAAGGCACCGTTGACCGGATCACGGACGAGGACGAATTTCGTCTGCGCGATGCATCCGGATGGATTCGTGTCTATGTCGGTCCGAATTGGGTTCCGGTTGAAGTGGGCGAACAGGTGACGGTGCAGGGGTTCGTCGACAACGATTCCGGCCCCCGTGAGGTCTACGCCCGCAACCTGACACGCGCGGATGGAACGGTCATCGCCTTCGATCACCGCTACGATTGAACCTTGTCTCCGCCAGCCTGCCTCAGCCCTGCGTAGTTTGGTTCTTTGGAGCGCTGCGATACCCGAATGAGCCTTGGACCCACCTTTGCCGCTACATTGATTTGCGTCGACGGGTCGACATCGACTTGATCCAGGAGTTCTCTGAGCGTCCGCCTTGGGCCGAGATCTGCGGTGGCAAGTGCGTCTCTACCGATCCGATGACTACCCCCCCAAGGGGTATCGCGGAGCGTGAACTCCTAGCTGGTCACAAGTCTGTGCAGTGACGGTCGCAAATACCCTCTCACCCCAAATTCACGCTAATCTCCTTCCCACCCACGCGATCTGACGAAGGGAGTCCTGCCAATGCCACAATCTCCGATCCCCCGCCGACGGTTCATGGCCGCAGGGGCTGCAGCCTTCCTGGCCACCGGGATAGGCCTGATATCGCCCGTTCGTGCACAGGTCCTCGCTCCGACC
>JBBQZP010000061.1:0-10013 GCA_038207585.1 Rhodobacterales bacterium
TTCAGGCTTTGGTTCAGAAAGATCGTGCCGGGGCCGGGCAGTTCGGTGCCAAGCACGGCCGAAATCAGCGCGCCACCCCACATGCCATGCGCGATGATGCGATGGAACATGTCGGTGCGCGCGTAATCCGCATCGACATGCGCTGGGTTCACGTCGCCCGACATAACCGCGAACAACTCAATATCCTGCGGCTGCAGCGTGCGGGTCAGTTCGGCATGATCGCCAACCGCAATCTCGGCAAAGGTCTTGTTTTCAATGTAGTGGATCGGTTCAGGCACGGACATGCAGACCCCCGTCAACATAGGTGACATCGCCCGAGATGCGGCTGGCCCCGTCGCTGGCAAGCATCACCGCGACCGCGCCCACATCCGCAATCGTGACCAAAGCATGCCCGGGGGCGCGCAGACGTGCGGCGTCAATCAGCGCGTCAAAATGCGCAATCCCCGACCCTGCCCGCGTTTGCAGCGGCCCCGGAGAGATCGCGTTGACGCGAATGTTCTTTTGCCCAAGTTCAACCGCCAGCGCGCGCACCGTGCCCTCCAATGCCGATTTGACCGGCCCCATGATGTTGTAGTGATCGACAACCTTTTCACCGCCATAATAGGTCATGGTCAGGATCGTCCCGCCCGCCACCATCAGCGGCTCGGCCAGCCGAGCCATGCGGATCAGCGAATGAACCGAGATATCCATGGCCCGCGCGAACCCCTGTTGTGAGCAATCCGTGACCCGCCCGTGCAGATCATCCGCAGGGCAAAAGGCGATGGAATGCACAAGGATATCCAGCCGCCCCCAGCGGTCCTTCACCGCAGCAAACACGGCCTCCATCTGGCCCTCAACCTCCACATCCAGCGGCAGCAGCAGTTTGGCTCCTACGGTGTCGGCAACCGGCTGGATATAGGGCTTGGCCTTGTCACTGGCATAGGTCAGCGCAATCTCGGCCCCGGCAGCCACAAAGGCCTGCGCGCATCCGGCGGCAATGGAATGGGCGTTGGCGACACCGACGATCAGCGCGACCTTGCCGTTCAGCGGACTCATCGTTGCATCACATAGGTGCCGGGGGCATCGCACAGGGGTTTGCATGCGCCTGAGGGCGCGCCCATCGGTGGTGGCGAAACGGGTTCGCCCGAGCGTTGGGCCAGCCATTCGGCGAAGGCGGGCCACCAGGAGCCATCCGAGGCGGTATTTTCGGCAAGCCAGTCGCCCGGATCACGGTAGACAGCGGTCGCGGCCTTGTCGGCAATGCGGAAATGGCGGCCCTTGTGGCCGGGTTCCGACACGATGCCCGCATTATGCCCTCCGCTGGTCAGCACAAAGGTCATGTCATTGTCGGCGAACAGATGCAGCTTGTAGACCGACTGCCAGGGTGCCACATGGTCATCCTCGGTGCCCACCGCAAAGATCGGCGCGCGGATGTCGCTTATTGCAATCGCATGCGCGCCCACATGATAGCGCCCCTCGGCCAGATCGTTGTTCAAGAACAGCTTTCGCAGATATTCCGAATGCATCCGCGCGGGCATCCGCGTGGCATCGGCATTCCACGCCATCAGATCGAACGCATCGCCCCGCTTGCCCAGCAGATAATCGTTGATCGCAGGCGCCCAGATCAGATCGCGCGCGCGCAAGAGGGCAAAAGCCCCGGCCATCTGGTCGGAGGAAAGGTAGCCTTTTTCGGCCATCATATCCTCTATCAGCGTGACCTCGGAGTCGTTGATGAACAGCCGCAACGGCCCCGCTTCGGTGAAATCGACCTGCGCCGCCAGCAAGCTGACCGAGGCAAGGCGCGCATCACCATCCCGCCCCATCGCCGCCGCCGCAATCGACAATAGCGTGCCGCCAAGGCAATAGCCGACAGCATGGATCTTTGGCGCAAGGGTGATGGTCTGCACCGCATCCATCGCGGCCATGACGCCAAGCGTGCGGTAATCCTCCATCCCCAGATCGTGATCGCTGGAATCGGGGTTTTTCCAAGACACCATGAACACGGTGAACCCTTGGGCCACTAGAAAACGGACCAGCGAGTTTTGAGCAGAGAGATCGAGGATGTAGTATTTCATGATCCAGGCCGGCACGATCAGGATCGGCTCGGGCCGCACTTTGCCGGTGCTGGGTGCGTATTGGATCAACTCGATCAGGGGGTTGCGGAACACCACCTTGCCGGGTGTGGTTGCCAGATTGCGCCCCACCTCAAAGGGCTGCGGGCCTGTGTCGGCGGTGCCCGTCCTGCGTGCGATATCCTCGGCCAGATGCTGTGCGCCACGGATCAGGTTCTGCCCAGTCTCGGCGCGGGTGGCTGCGATCACGTCAGGGTTGGTCATGGGGAAATTCGACGGTGCGCCCATGTCGGTGATCAGTCCCGCCACAAAGGCCATCAGGTTTTCATGCGCAGGTGTGACGCCATGCACGCCGGTCATCGCCTCCTGCCACCATTGCCAGTTCTGCTGATGCGCCTGTGCCATCACGTTGAACGGATAGTGCTGCCAACCCTCACCCGCGAACCGACGGTCGGGGGGCGTGCCCAACGCCGCATCCGGCGGGATGGCGCCAAGGCTGGCAGCAGCCAGCGCCTGCGCGTTCTGGAAAGCCTGCTGCATCATCTGCAATTGCTTGCCGGGCGATGTGGCAAGATGCACGGCCCAATCCATCCACGCCTCAGCCAGCACCGATGGGGAAATCCCTGATGTCGCCGTAGCAAGCCTTGCATGGGTCATCCGGTCTAGCGCCGCAAAGGGTTGCTCGGGGCGCGATTTCTCTGGAGTCATGGTGGGCGCTTTGGTCTTTGGCACCTCATGCGGTCCGATGTTTGTGTCGGTCAGCGGTTTGATTGACGTGGGTTGGGTGGGCATTGCTCTGTCCTTCTACTGAAGGCGCGAAAAGCGCATCCTTTGTGGCAAGTGTAAGGGCCCTGCTGCGTTGCAGCATTGATCTACATCAGCGTTTCGCAAAAGCCTTGCTATGCGTTTTGGCGCGGGCGGTGGCGGCACCGGTGCCCAGTTCGATGATTTCAGCCGTGATCGCCTCTTGCCGCACCCGGGCGAGGGTGGATTGCATGTCGTCCAACTCTCGCGCGATCTGGCTGCCTGCGGCGGTCATCGCCTCCATGCGCGCTTCGTTTTCGGCGGCAAAGGCGTGCAGGGCGGCCTTGCAGACCTGCGCGTGGAAATAATCCTGCCCGAGGGCGGCAATCAGGGTGTCTTTGGGCAGTTGCATCAAGGGGCGGTCGCCTGTGGCGACGGGCAGATCGGCCAGATCAATCGGAAACAATCGCTGGCGAAGCAGCGCGGGGCGGCCCGCGTCCCAGCGGGTGAAGATCACCTCAAGGCTGTCGATCTGTGCAGTCGCCACGGCGTGATAGATCGCCGTGGTGATCTTGTCGGCCAGTTTGGGGATGCCGGGGGTGTGTGAGGGCAGGGGGGCCGTCCAATCCGGGCTCAGGCCGCGCGCGGTGGCGACAGACAGGCCGCGCGTGCCGATCAGGAACAGCGTGACGGGGTCTTGGCTGATGCTGTCCAGCACCCGCTCGCTGAACGCGCCGGCAAAGCCCTGTTCGGCCCCAAAGACCAGAAGGCCCGTTTTGCCGCCCGTTTCATACGGGTGTGCGGACAGTGCGGGGCCCGTCCCAATCACGTTCGACATGGCCGCCGCAATGGTCGCGGCATAACTGTCAACCGCCACGACCTGCGTGCGGGCGACATGCGCGCGGGCAGCGGCGATACCCTTCATCGCGTTCACCACAGCGCCCAACTGGCGGACGCCGTCGATCCGGGCGGTGATATCAGCCAGCCGTTCGGTCACGGGCTGACCGCCGTTTTGGCGTTAGAAAGGGACGCGGCAAATCGGGTCATCGCGCTCATCAGGGTTTCGCGCAGCGCGGGATCGATCTCTCCGGGCTTGTCCATCTCAGCCAAAGCTATGCTTGCATCTCTGTCCAATATCGCGGGCAGCCCAGCCCGAAAGGCCGCTACCGCCGCCAGCGGCATGGCATCCAGCAGCCCCGCCTGCACGGCAAACATCAAGGCCACTTCATCGGCAAGCCGGTAAGGCGCGTGCTGGGGCTGGCGCAGGATTTCGCGGATCCGCGCGCCGCGCGTCAACTGCTGGCGCACCCGGCCATCGGGCATGCCGCCGAACCGGGTGAACACCTCCAGTTCCAGAAACTGCGCGTAGTCCAGCCGCAGGGTGCCCGCCGCCTTGCGCAGACTGGGTGCTTGCGTCTTGCCACCCACCCGGCTGACCGACAGGCCCACGTCCACGGCGGGTTTCTGGCCCTGATGAAACAGGGCGGCATCCAGCACGATCTGCCCATCGGTGATCGAGATCAGGTTGGTCGGGATATAGGCCGACAGGTTGCCGGAATCCGTCTCGGCAATCGGCAGGGCGGTCAGCGAACCACCACCCTTGGCCTGCGACAGTTTGGCGGCGCGTTCCAGAAGGCGGGCATGGATATAGAACACATCGCCCGGATAGGCCTCACGCCCCGGCGATTGCCGCGTCAGAAGGGCGATTTCGCGGTGGGTGGCCGCGTGTTTTGACAGATCATCAATCACGATCAGCGCATGCTGGCCCTTGTCGCGGAAATATTCGGCCATCGCCATGCCCGCATAGGGTGCTATCCATTGCAGACCGGGGGCGCTGGCAGCACCTGCCACAAGCACAATGCACCGCTCAAACGCCCCGCGCGATTGCAGCGCATCAATGGCCCGGCGCACGCTGGAGGTTTTCTGACCCACCGCGACGTAGATGCAGATCATGTCGCTGTGCGCCTGCGCGATCAGCGCATCAATCGCCAGCGTCGTCTTGCCGGTGGAATGGTCGCCCACGATCAACTCGCGCTGACCCCGACCCAGCGCGAACAGCGTGTCGATCACGACAACCCCGGTCTGCACCGGCTGTGTGACCAGGTCACGCTCGATGATCGAGGGTGCGGGACGTTCAATCGGCAGACGCGCCGTCGCCTCAACTGGCCCCTTGCCATCCAGCGGGCGCCCCAGCGGATCGACGATCCTTCCCAAAAGCGCCTCTCCCACGGGAACGCTGACCACCTCGCCGGTGCCAAAGACTGCATCGCCCGCCTGAACATCCGTGGCGGCGTCCAGCATTACGCAGCCGATCACATCGGGGTCCAGCACGCGGGCAAAACCCACCTGACCGCCGGCAAAGCGCAGCACCTCATCCAGCCGCACATCGCGCAGGCCCGAGATCATGGCCACGCCATCGCCAATGTCCTCGACCCGGCCCCGGTGTTCGGCGCGCGGTCCAAGGGTGGTGCGTTTCAGGGCGTCTTTCGTCGTGGTGGCCCAGTCAAAGGTATCATCAGGCATCTTTCAACGCCTCCCCGATCTGCACCAGATCTGCCGCCCAGCTGTTGTGCAAAACGAAATGCGGGCTGTGCAGTTCCAGCCCGGCAATCAGGGCGGGGTCGGTGACGAAGCGCAAATGCGCCGTGCCGCCAAGCGCTGTCTGAATTGCCGTGTTGATCTTGGCCCGCTCGGCGCTGGAATCGGTGGCGGTGACAATCTCGATCCCCTTGGGGTCGTCTGCCAATGCCTTGCGATCCGCCTCAGGCATCTTTGCGATGGCTTCGACAAGCTGGTGCAGAAAGGCGGTTTGCAGGGCAGGGCTGGTCATCCGGCCCAGAAGTTTCGCTGCAATTGTCAGCGACAGCTCGGACGCCTGGGCGGCATTGGCCCTGGCGGCCGCAACCGTGTCTTTTGCAATGCTGGCCTTTGCTGCGGCCAACATCGCGTCGGCCTTGGTGCGGGCGTCTGCCATCGCGGCCTTTGATGCGATCTCTGCCTCGGCTTTGGCCGCATCCAGCGCTGTGCTGCGCTCGGCTGCGATGCCGTCGCGGGCTTTTGTCACCTCTGACAGTGCTGCATCGGCAGATGCCTGTGTGGCCTTTGCCGATCTTATCCCCGCTTCAGTGGTCTCTTGCCGTTCGGCAATTGCCGCCGCGACCGGGCGCCAGAACACCCTGCTTAAAAGCCAGATCAGGATCAGGACGTTGACGGCCTGCAGCCCAAGCCCCCAGAAGTCGATTGTCATGGGGTCAGGCCAAGAGCGGGTTGGCGAACAGCAGCAAAAGTGCGATCACCAGACAATAGATGGCCGTCGTCTCGATCATCGCAAGACCCACGAACAGCGTGCGCGAGATGGTGTTTGCGGCCTCGGGCTGGCGGGCAATGGCATCCATCGCAGCGGCCACAGCGCGCCCTTCGGCCAGCGCTGGACCCAAAGCGCCAAAGGCCACAGCAAAGGCGGCGCAGAAAATGCTGGCCAGTTTCAGATAGTCCATCATATGTCCTTTTTCGGGGGGGAAGGTGTGGTTTTGGCCTCGGCTGGCGCAGGCTTGCCGTCTTCGACCGCCGAGGTGATGAACACCATCGCCAGCACTGCAAAGATATAGGCCTGCACCAGCCCCGTCAGCAGATCGAGCGCCATCAGCGGGATCGGCACCAGAAGCCCTGCCAATGACGCGACAATGCCGATGACGAAAACCCCGCTCATCACATTGCCGAACAGACGCACGAACATGGAAAACACGCGGGTCAGGCTTTCCAGCATGTTCAGCGGGATCATCACGGGGTTGGGGGCTGCAAAGGATTTCAGATAGCCGATCAACCCGCCACTGCGAACGCCGAACCAGATGACGGACAGGAAGACCAGAACCGCAAGGGCCGCATCGGTTTCAAGCTGCGCCGTCGGCGGCTCCACTCCGGGGATGAGCGAGGACCAGTTGGCCACCAGAATGAACAGGAACAGCGTGCCGATAAAGCCGCGGTAGGGGGCGGGTTTCGCGCCCGTCGTCTCGACAATCTGCGTATCCAGTGTGGCGACGATCAGCTCAAGCGCCGCCTGCCGTTTGCCCGGCACCAGAGTCAGTCGCCGCGACAGCAGGGCCGCGCCAAGCACCAAGACCGCCATAATCGCCCAGGTTGTCAACACGGCTTGGTTGATCGGCACCGGGCCGATGGTGAACAGGACGGTTGAGGACAGGGGCGAATTCATGCGCCCGCCTTTTGGGGTTGGCGCAGCAACAGCCCCTTTGCGCACAGCACGCCGCCAAGGGCAGCCAGCAGGGCAATGCCGCCCATCAGCACCGCAAGGTAAAAACCCACTGCAAGCATCGCCATCCGCCCGAAGGTCAGCGCCAGACCAAGCAGCGCAGAGCCGCCGCCAATGATCAGATCAGTCGTTTTGCGCAGTGCGCGGAAATAGGCGTAGCCCAGCAGCAGGCCGCCCAGAAAACAGGCCACCACTGCGACAGGCAACGGCAAGGTCGACAGTTCCATCATCGGGCGTTCATCCACTTCCATGCGGTCCAGCCGCCAAGGCAAAGCCCCAGCACCATCAAAGGCGCGGTCCAAAAGATGCCGCTTGCAAACCGCGCATCCAGCCAGCGGCCAAGGAACAGTCCGGCCAGCGTCGGCGCCACAAAGATCCAACCCAGCACGCCGATTTGCGCCAGACGGCGGCCCACGGACATATCGCCCTCGCGCAGCCAGCGGTCCTGCCGTTCGCGCGACAGCCGGGCTTTCACGACCATCGGATCATCCTCAGGGTCGGATGGCGAATTGGGGGGCGTAACCGGGGGCGTATCGGGCATCAGCGAAACTCCCCTGCGTTTGCGCCCGTTTGCAATCGGCTGACCATACGGCGGATGGCGTTCAGTTGCAGTTGCACGGTTTCCACCCGGTCAACCCGTTCTTCCTCGGCATCCGATTGGAACCGGGCCAGCACGTCACGGTCCAGGTGCGCCAGATCATCGCCTGTCACCGCCTCGCGCGTGGCGATGGCAACCGCGCCAGCCTTGACGGTCAGAAATCCACCGCGCAGGGCGCAGAACTGCTGCTTGTCGCCGCTGCGCCAACGAACGATGGATACGGTCAGCGCGGTCAGGAACGGCGCATGGCCGGGCAGGATGCCAAAACTGCCGCTGGCGTCTTCCGCGCGCAGGGAGTCGATGTCGGCATCCACGACGACCGACAAGGGGGTGACGATGCGCAGCCTCATGCCACCACCTCAGAGGGTGCGGGCTTGGCCGTGTCAGCCGGCGATTCTGCGGCATTTTTCTTGCGCGCATCCTCCATCGTGCCGACCATGTAAAGCGCACTTTCCGCCCAGTCATCGGCCTCGCCGTCCAGAATGGCGCGGCATCCTGCAAGCGTATCGGCAAGGGTAACGCTGGCGCCCGGCGTGCCGGTAAACGCCTCGGTCACCATAAAGGGCTGGGTCAGGAACCGCTGCAAACGCCGGGCGCGTTTGACGGTCAGGCGGTCGGCTGCACCCAACTCCTCAACCCCCAGAAGCGAGATGATGTCAGCCAGTTCCCGGAACCGCGCCAACGCCTGCCGCACCGCCTCGGCGGTTTTGTAATGCGCCTCGCCGACAACCAACGGATCGAGCAGCATCGAGGAGGAGGCGAGGGGGTCAATCGCCGGATAGAACCCCTCGGCCGCCTGCGCGCGTGACAGCACGATCACGCAATCCATATGGCTGGAGATTGTCGTTACCGCCGGGTCGGTGAAGTCATCGGCGGGCACATAAACGGCCTGAATGGCCGTCACCGCAGACCCCGCCACCGATGCGATGCGTTCTTGCAGACCCGCCACTTCGGTGGCCAGTGTCGGCTGATAGCCCACGCGGGACGGCAAGCGGCCCAGCAGGCTGGACACCTCTGCCCCGGCCTGAACAAAGCGAAACACGTTGTCCATCAACAGCAGCACATTCTGGTGCTTTTGATCGCGGAAGTATTCCGAAATCGTCAGCGCGGTCAGCGGGGCCCGCCAGCGCGCACCGGGGGGCTCATTCATCTGGCCGTAGACCAGTACGGTGCGCGCCAGCACGCCCGAGGCCTGCATTTCGGTCAGCAACTCATGGCCCTCGCGCGACCGCTCGCCCACCCCGGCAAAGACCGAGATGCCTTCGTATTTCTCGACCATGGCGCGGATCAATTCCATCACCAGAACGGTCTTGCCCACCCCTGCGCCGCCAAACATCGCGGCCTTGCCGCCCTGCGCCATCGGTGTCAGCAGGTCGATCACCTTGATCCCCGTCTCGAACACCTCTGTTGTGCGGGTCTGCGCGTTCAAAGTCGGGGGTGCTGCATGGATCGACCGTCGCGGCGTGTCACTAGGCAGGGCAGGGCCGTTGTCTTGCGGTTTGCCGACCACATCCAGCAGCCGCCCCAGCACCGCGTCGCCCACGGGCACCTCAACCGGGCCACCCAAGCTGCGCACGCTGACGCCCCGCGCAAGGCCCGCTGTGGATTGGAACGCAACAGCGCGCAGCGTGGTCAGATCAAGATGGCTGTGAACCTCAAGGATCAAAGGCGCGGGCTGGTCCCATTCCACCACAAGAGCGGAATTGAGGCCGGGCAGATCGGTGTCCCTAAAGACGACATCCACGACCGCGCCCCGAACGGCATGGACAACGCCGCAGGCTGCAGGTGCAGCGGTCAGATGCTTTTCGGTTTTACGCATGCGTTCTGTGCCCTTCGGACCAACAGTCCGGCCAATGCTTTTGTGTATTCTTAGGTCTGGACGGGCAGCCCGGCACTGATCTGGGTCAACTTGGCTATTTTGCGCCGACATCTCGGCAGACCGGACAAAGCGATCAGTCCGCTAACCCTGATCAGTGCGGTGGCTGTGAAACGGCGTCAGAGGTTGCTTGAACGCATCTCAGTTCCAGCAACTGCCAGAGAGGCCGCCATGATCGGATATGTCGCAAGTATCGAGGATATCACGGAAGAGAATACCGACTTCCGCCGCGTCCTCTATTCAGGCTCCAAACTGCAACTGGTGGTGATGTCTGTTGCACCGGGAGAGGAATTGGGCGGCGAGACGCACGAAAACACCGACCAGTTCTTTCGCATCGAGCATGGCAAGGGGATGATCGTGATCGACGGTGTGGCCCACAAGGTCAAGGCGGGCGACGGTGTTGTCGTGCCGGCGGGCGCGCATCACAACGTGATCTGCACCGGGCATAACGCGCTGAAACTCACCACGATCTACGGC
>JBBQZP010000062.1:0-8672 GCA_038207585.1 Rhodobacterales bacterium
TGAAGATCGCGGCGCGGATCGGAACCTATGGGCCCCACGACGTCGTACCCGAGGCTCATCTGCTTGACCTGACCCTGATCATCGCGCCGGACCTCGTCTTGATTGCACAGGATGGCATGGCGCATGTCTTCGACTATGACCCCTTGATCCGCCAGATCGATGCCCTGGCGCGCGAGCGCCATTATGAAACGCAAGAACGGCTGATGACACGCATCGCCTATGCCTGCGCCGCCTACGCCGCCTACGCCGTGATCAAGGCGCTGGATATCTGCCTGCGCAAGCGGCCCGATTTGGCCGGGTCGGGCAGCCTTGGCGTGCGGCTGATCCTGGATGCCGAGGCCTTGTCTGCGCTGCGCCCGGTGGCGGTCTGATCGGCCCCTTGCCTGCACCGCATGTGCCTCGCATCCGCAGCGTCAGGGGGCAAGCCATATCCCGGCCCAGCCCGCATGGCGATCAAACCGGGCGCGTCGATGGTGTGGGCCCAAATGCAAGGCATCAATCGTTTGCACCGTCAGCCGCAGAATGGCGAAACTAGCCGGGTCAGGCTGACTTGCATAGTCAAGCGCCTCTGCGATCGGTCGCCCCGGTGCGGGCTGGCTGCCGTAGGATTGGCGCGACGCCTTCGGAACCCCGGCCCATACCACCACCGCGTCCGGGCCGGTCAGGATGGTGGCCGTGGCCTCCAACCGCATCTGCAGGCGCGCGGCCGCGTCCCACACATGCAGCGCGGCAAAGGGAGTACGGCGCAACCCCGCAACCTTGGCTGAATGCAGATCGGTGTGGATGTCCAGCGTTCCCGTGCCTTTGTCCGCCGCGCGCAGAACCACCGTTCTGGCCTGCGGCATGCCATCAGGCGTGACCGTGGCCAAGGTCGGGTGGCGGGCCGGGGCGCGCCGATCACGCACGCCGCGCACAAGCCGTGCCCAGACCTGCGCGTAGAGGTCGGACAGATCAGCCGCCCAAGGGTGCAGGTCCGGGGTCATTTATACACTTCGCGCCGATCGGAGAACGCCCGAACTCGCCTGCGCCATGCACGGTAGCTGCCGCTTTTCAGGTTCTGCCGCATCAGCGTTTTTATTGCGTCCGGTCCAAGCCCGTGCAGGTTTCGGATCGCATCAAAACTATCGTGATCGCTTAAAGCCATCTCGATGATTTCGCTTATCGTCGGCGGGTCAAGGACCTGTTTTGCCATACTACTTTAGGTGCCTTGCCCGCGTCACAAGTCAAGCTGATCGGGCGGTCCGCGCAAGACAGTAATCGTTTCAGGCGTGTCACTTTGCGCCGAGTGACTGCGAAAGTCGCTGGCTTTACTGCCACGCAGTCATATCTGAAGCGTCGGCAGACATGTGCATGCCGTCATAAGCCATGCCATGTGGCTCGAGGACCTGACTTTGGAACCACCTTATCCACCATGGGGAGCCCAGATCCAAGGCAGTTTGGACCTGCCAAAAACGCCTCATATCGCAATGGTCGAGCGCTATCTGCATTTGACCCGAATGGTTATGCCTGCGCTCGCGCGCACCACCAAACGGCACTGGCCGGTTCGCAACGATCACTGCTTTCAGCGGATTGTGCTTGATACCATCTACGGTGGGATCTGGTCCGACCACATTCCACGTCCGGCATATCAGCATCTTGGCGAAACCGAAGCCCTGCGTGCCGTGCTGCTGTGCGAGCAGATCATCTCAGGCGAGACAGACCTGAGCCTGCTGAATCGGCGGTCGCTGCACTGGCGAGGAAAAGGCAGCACGGGTAGCAGCGCCTGACAAAAGACGTTTTCGTCCACCCATCACATTCGTGCAGCGTAGAGCCCTTTCTGGATCGGAATGTGAATTTTGCAAGACATTGACGGTATTAACCTCTTAGCGCGTCTGCGCCTGTTGCAAGAGCGGGATGCAGCGCTACCTTTCGATGGGTCGACGCACTCTTAACTCTGTGTGGTCGATCCAACCCTTGCGCAACACATAAAAATTTGGGCGGCTCGCAATCTTTGTGGGGCTCCAGAAAGCTGTGTGTGTGCGTCGCCCTGAACAATTGGAATTCATCTTATGTCAACCACACTCCACGACATCGTCGACACCGCTGTCGCCGCAGGCACATTCAAGACCCTGGTCGCAGCCGTGACCGCAGCCGACCTCGGCGCAACGCTGAAAGGCGAAGGCCCTTTCACCGTCTTCGCCCCCAACGACGATGCCTTTGCCAAACTGCCCGCCGGAACGGTCGAAGATCTCGTCAAGCCTGAGAACAAAGCCAAGCTCGTGTCGATCCTCACCTATCATGTGATGGCAGGCAAGGTGATGGCGGCAGACATCGCGGGCAAGAAACTCGAGCCCGCCACGGTGAACGGCCAGGCACTGCATGTTGACGCGACCTCCGGCGTAACTGTCAACGGCGCCACGGTCGTCGCAGCAGACATCGACTGCACCAATGGCGTGATCCACGTCGTCGATGCCGTCCTGATGCCAACCGTCTGATTTTATACCAACAAACTGATCGGAGCCCGGTGTTCGCGCCGGGCTTTTTTCATCGTTAGCGCAAGTCTGTTGATCAGCCGGTGCTTGCTCAAACCTTTGAAAACAAGGCCCGCTTTCGATATTGAGAGAACGTCCGGAAAATCCGGCCTGGCTACATTGTGGATCACCGGAAGCGACGCCGATTGACCAGAACCCGGCAGTGGGTCAGGCATGCTGCGCGACCTTGGGTTCAAGGTCCATCAGACAGGGTTCTGTGCGCCTGCGAAGAACATCAATCGTCCATCGCCGTCATAAATCGGCCGGATGCGAAGCCGATTAAGAAAGAGTTGTCCATCCTTTCGGTAGTTCAGGATATCGATCGTGAACCGCGTCTCCGCCCTCAACCCCTGCCGGATCGCTTCAATGGCGTGCGGGTTGGTTTCTGGGCCCTGCAGGAACCGACAGTTTCGCCCAAGGGCTTCTTCAGGTCTGTAACCGGTCTGTTCCTCGAACTCGTCGCTAACGAAGATCATCGGATTGTCTGGAAGGGACGGGTCTGAAAAGACCACGCTCATTTCCACCTCGTCACCTTCCAAGAGAGACCTAAGAAAAGCCTCGTCACGATCTTGCTTGGACACAGAGATATCCTCCTCATTTGGTCAGGCTGCATACACTCGGCGAGGCAGGCTTCGGCAATATTTGTCGATCACAATCGAGCTTAGCGGATTACGGATTGCTGCGCCACGGTCAGGGACAGCATCTTTCGCAGCCGGAGTGGTCTGGGATCGGTCTCTTTGCGGCGTTGCCGGAAGACCGGGGCGGGAAAACGGCAAACCCCGATCGGGGGCGTTGCCGTCACAAGGCCAAAGCCCGCGGCAAAGGCTTGGGCGACGCGCGCGGGCAGTGTCACCAAGGCATCCGACGCCGCGACCGCAGCCAGCGCAGGCAGCAAGGCGGGCAGAACAAGGATTACTCGGCGCGTCCGACCCGTCGCCTCGGGCCAGTCATCCACCATTCCGCGCAGATCGCCAGCGGGCGAGATCAAGACATGGTCTGCGGCGCAGTAGGATTGAACTGTCGTAACTGACATAGGGATTGGCGCCATAGCTGCGGCACCAGTCCGGCTCGTACATCACCAACCTTTCAGGATTGCGGTCGCGGAACGCCGACCAGCTCTCCATCCAGCCGGGTAATTGCGTCAGGGTTGTGCCCGTTTGCTGGCCGATGATCCCTTCCCCCAGCGCCTGCTGCCACCAGCATTGGGTCTGGCGGTCATAGATGATTATGTCGGAAAACCGCAGCTTGCCCGAGACGCCAAAGTTGTGCGTCACGCAATTGATCCGTGCGTCAAAGATCATGCCAGTGTTGCAAAGGTGACAACGATCGGGCCGCCCCCCAGGCGGTGACGGCATCGGTGCCAATCTTGCGCTTGCGGCTTGGCTCAGGGAGCAGACAGGCGGGATACCGCCGGAAACTGGCCAACTTCATTCCCAATTGCCGTTTTCGCTACGTCTCTTGAAAGATGCGACCGACGACATCGCGCAGCCAGATCGCGGATTGGTCCTGATCGGTGCGGGAATGCCAGAGCATCGAATAGAGATAGTCGGGCACATCCAGCGGCAGGTCGAACTGGATCAGGTCGCCTTGGCTGGCAGTCGCTGCCAGTCTGGAGGGGAGTGAAATGATGAGGTCGGTGTCCTTGATCGAGGCAATGTTGCTGGCAAAGTTGGACGTGGTGACCGCGATCCGGCGTTCCTTGCCCAGCTCGGACAGGCGCTGGTCGATCGGGCTTTGCCTTGGGTCGCGGAAAGACACCATCACGTGCGGAAAGGCCAGATAGTCATCTAACGTGACCGCGTTCTGTCCGGCCTTGATGGCAAGGGGGTGCCGTGCGCACAACAGCCCGATGAATCGTTCGCGAAACAGTTCCTGCGATTTCAGCGAGCCTGTGGGGGCATCCCCACCGATGAAGGCCAGATCAAGTTCGCCCGTGCCAAGGCGCGCCAGCGTGCCCTCGCCCATTGACTGAATCTCCAGCTGCGTGTGCGGTGCCTGGGCGCGGACCGACCTGATGATGGCGGGCAGGAACGACATCATCGCATAATCGCTCGCCCCGATGCGGAAGGCATGGGTTGAGGTGCCTGCGTCAAAACTGGACGGGGCCAGCACCATGCCGACATCCTCCAGTATCCGCCGGATTGCGGGGATCATGGTTTCGGCTCGACGCGTGGGGTCCAACCGGTTTCCGTTGCGCACGAACAGCGGGTCGCCCGTCACATCGCGGAACCTGTTCAGGGCATGGCTGACGGCGGGCTGGCTGAGCGACAAGCGCGTCGCGGCAAGGGTGACGGACCCGGTGCGCGCGATGGCGTCGAAGACCACCAGCAGGTTCAGGTCAGGCCGGTCATTCATTCGCTGCATGCCCCGCGAAAGATCATTCATTTCCAATATGACCGGTTCCGGATCATCAAGGAAAGGACGTTCATCAAAGGACCCCTGACATGCAGCGATTTTCCCTGACCGACACCGCGATGATCCTGATCGACCATCAGGTTGGCACCAACACCTGGGCGGCGACGACCCCGCTGGAATTGCTGCGGCGCAACGTAATCATTCTGGCCAAGTTCGCTGTCGGCACCGGCATGCCATTGGTCCTGACCTCCAGTCAGGAAACCAACACGAATGTGCAGGGTCCGCTGATGCCCGAACTGGCCGAGATTGCGCCCGAGGCTTTTGCCGCTCGGGTCAAGCGAACGGGCGTGGTGAATGCCTGGGATGACGACGCGTTTGCCGCTGCTTGTCGCAACACGGGGCGACGGAACTTCGTCATGGCGGGGGTGACCACGGATGTCTGCATGGTGGCCCCGGCGATTGACGCGCTGAACGAAGGCTACAACGTGCAGGTGGTCTGTGACGCCTGCGGGTCGACCAACCAGATCGCCGAAGAAATGTCCTGGCGGCGGATGGAGGCGGCGGGCGTGCGGCTGACCAGCACCAATGCCATGGTGGCCGAACTCGTCAAGAACTGGGCCAGCCCGGCGGGTGCGGTCGCCTTTCCGCTGCTGACGTGACGGGGCGCAAGATGAAGGCGATACAGGTTCACAGCTTTGGTGATGCGTCCGTTCTGGTGGAACGCGATGTTGCAACGCCCGTGCCGAAGGGCGACGACATTCTGGTCCGCGTCAAGGCCAGCGGCGTGAACCCAATCGAATGGAAGATCCGCAGCGGCGCCATGGCCCGCGCCATCGGTCGCGATTTGCCGGTGACGTTCGGCTGGGCCTGCGCGGGGGTGGTCGAGGCGGTGGGGCCGGACGTGACGGCATTCCACATCGGCGACGCGATCTGTGCCTATCCCGAGTTTGGCCGCGGCGGCACACATGCGGAATTCGTGCTGATCGATGCAGGTCAAGCTGCCCCGGTGCCTGCGGGCCTGTCTTTCGTGCAGGCCTCCGCCATCCCGATGACATCACAGGCGGCCGCGACCGCCTTGAACGGGGCGGCGGTGCAATCGGGCGAGCGCGTGCTGATCCACGGTGCTGCGGGTGCAGTCGGCCATTGGCTGATCCAGCTTGCCAAGGCGAAGGGTGCTTATGTCATCGCCTCGGCGTCCAGCCCGGGTTGCGATGACTGCCTCAGCCTTGGCGCAGATCAGGCCATCGATTACCGCACCCACAGGTTCGAGGATGCGGGGCCGGTCGATGTGGTCTTCGACCTGATCGGCGGCGAGACGCAAGCGCGGTCATGGGCCATTCTTGGCGCCGGGGGTCGCCTGATCTCGACCGCCATGCCGCCCGATGCGGGCCGCGCTGCCGCCATTGGCGCGACAGGCGCCTTCGTCTTCACTCCACCAAGCGGGCAAGTGCTGGCCGAGATCGTCCGCCAGATCGACGCAGGCCTACTGAAACCGCTGCCGGTTGTGCGGACATTCCCCCTGCGCGACGCCGCCGACGCGCACCGCTTGGGCGAGGCTGGCAAAGCCGGTGGCAAGATGGCGCTGATCCCAGAGGATGACCAATGAAGCTCTACTACGCCCCAGGCACCTGCGCCCTCGCCCCCCATATCGTGCTGGAATGGATCGGCGCTCCCTATGAGGCGGAACGCGTCGATCCATCGTCAGACGCCTATCGCCAGATCAACCCCCTCGGCATGGTTCCGGCCTTGCAGGACAGCGGCCCCAGGGTGATGACACAGGCCGACGCCATCCTGAAATACATCGCCGCAAAATACCCCGAAGCCATGCTTGGCGCGGCCGAAGGGTTGCAGGCCGGGTTCGACATGGACGAGGCGCTGGCCTTTCTGACAGGCGACATGCACCCCGCTTTCTGGCCGTTCTTCGCACCGCAGCGCTACACGACCAGGGATGATGCCGAAAGCCTGACGGCCGTCCGAGAGGATGCGTATCCCCGCATCCACCGCGTGATGCTGCACCTTGATGCGATGCTGACGGCAACGCCCCATGTGGTCGGAGGCAGACGCAGCATCGCCGACCCCTACGCCTTTGCCATGGTGCGCTGGACCGAAAACCTGCCAAAGACGTGGAAAGAGTATCCCGCGATCAGGCCGTTCATGGAGCGCATGTACGATGATGCCTGTGTCGCAAAGGTCATGGGCATTCAGGGTCTGAAACGACCGGGGTTTTGATTGGCAAGCAGCGTGGGCAGGCGCGCAGGCGGCAGGGTTGGCTGAGCAAGGAACAGGGAAGACAGTAAAGTAAAGAACGATATCAATTCCGCGGGGGACGGTTCATGTGGAAAAGCTCAACTGACCGGTACGGGCACGTTGCAATCACGATTCATTGGGTCAGCGCTGCCTTGATCATCAGCTTGATGCTCGCGGGCCTTCGCGCGGCGGACATGACCGACTTTGACGCCAAGGCATCGCTTCTGCGCATTCATGCGCCGATGGGAACTGCCGTATTTGTCCTAACACTGGCAAGGCTTGGCTGGTGGGTCTTTACCGATAGAAAGCCTGACGATCCGGCCGGGGTGCCGCATCTGCAGGCCCTGGCCGCCAAGGCCGTTCACGGGTTGCTGTATGTGGCGATCCTTGGGCTGGCAGGGTCCGGGATCGCGATGCTGGTGCTGTCAGGTGCTGGCGATATCCTGTTTGGCAACGTGCCTGGCCCCTTGCCGGATTTCTGGGATTTCGCGCCGCGCTATGGTCACGCGGCGATGGCCTGGCTGATGGGCGGGCTTCTGATGCTGCACGTGGGGGCAGCCCTCTACCATCAGTTCATCCGCAAGGATCGGCTGTTCGCCCGGATGGGAGTTGGCAAATGATTGCGCGCCTTTTACCCGCGCTGGCCCTGACGCTTGCGGCCACCTTCTTCGGGATCGCCCTTTACATCAATGTCGCCGAACAGCCCGCGCGCCTTGCCCTTGCCGACATGCCGCTCTTGGAACAGTGGAAGGTCAGTTTCGGCGTCGGCTTCGCGCTGCAGGGCTGGCTGACGGTTGCTGCCGGAGTTGCAGGCATCGCCGCGTGGTGGCGTCTTCGTGACTGGCGCTTGGGCGTAAGCGGGCTCTTGATGCTGGCAACCTGGCCTTGGACGCTTATCGTAATTGCGCCTACGAATGCCGCCTTGCTTGCGATATCTGCCGAAGCGACTGGCCCGGAAAGCCGCGCGCTGATCGAGTATTGGGGTCTGATCCATGGCGGTTGTACAGCGATTTCAATGGCGGCTGTCGGGCTCTATCTGCTGGCCTTTGCCCGGCCAGATGCAGTTCAAATGCCTTAAGGTGACGTGGTCTATAAAAAGCGTGAGCGTCCAGGCTGACCGCTCTGCGGCGTGATGCTGGTGCCGGATAGTGTCCACTAACGATAGTGGACACTATCCGACACAATCACGCTGCGGCAAAGCGGTCTAGCCGGACGCATACCGCCAGATAGGCCCCCGACCCGATTGAGCGCGGCCTGCTGCGGTTTTGGCGCGGTCTGCGTCCTGTCGGACTACTATCCGACTGGATTCGCTGCGGTTTTCGCGTTTTTGTTGACCTATTGTTGACCCGTCCAGCGCACATGCAAAAGCCCCGCGGTGAGGCGGGGCGTATGTCATTGATATCTTGTGATAATTTGGTTGCGGGGACAGGATTTGAACCTGTGACCTTCAGGTTATGAGCCTGATACGATGGCTGGTGCTATCACCATGTATCAAAACGCTGCGCGCCACATCCGAAACCTGCCGCTTCCCGTCACCTCCCGGATCAGGCAATGCTCTTC
>JBBQZP010000063.1:0-7802 GCA_038207585.1 Rhodobacterales bacterium
CCATCCGCTCCCCAGCAGCCCCCCGCAGATCCTCGATCAACGCGCCCGCAGCCCCCTCGCTCAGATCACCGGGCTCCACCCCCAGCGCGACGGCCAGCCGCTCCAGAACCGCCCCGGTCGCGCGCCGCCGGTCATGCTCGATCAGGTTGAGGTATGAGGCCGATATCCCCGCCGCCCGCGCAACGTCCGCCTGCCGCAAGCCCAAAGCCAGCCGCCGCTCCCGCACCCGCCCCCCCGTTAATCCGCGTGCTGGCATGAGTGTCTCCCTTGAGGGGGAGAGTTTACAATACGCGGCCCGGTTTACAAAGGGTGTAAAGGGGGGGGGTAGGTTCGCGTCAGATGTCCGCTATGCGGACTTTTCTGCCATTGATAGTGCATACGACACCTACATGTGTGATGGTGCTATCATGGCGAGACGAACTGAACTTAAAGGCATCTGCAACGATCTGTTGTCCGCATTCGTTAGCAGGAATAATGACCTAGAAGGTTACTGGGCTTTGGGCCGGTGCAGTGCTTGGCTGGAAGACGAACAGATAAGCACAATCAAGGTTCCTCTGGTCGGAACGACAACAAATGACGAAAAACCTCAAGTTTCTGTAATATCGCGGTATTTCAGAGAAATGCTTAAAGATATGCTGTCCCGTCACAAGCTGAATATCGACTGGGTGGCGGATGGTCACATCACGATTGAACGCGAGAATACTAAACGACTTCAGTGTTCAATTAACTTGATTTCTGACCTTGGGCGCAAGTTTCAATCCACCCGCTCCTTAGCAGTTCGCAGCCATGATCCTAGCCGAGAATTGAGACGTCACTTCGATAATTGGGGCATCAGCAACAAACCTGAATAAGCGTAGGTTTGGCCCAAAGCAGACAACGGTGGTAATCGCCCCCCGCTTTCATTTTGACCCAAATATCCTCGGGGCGTGAATTGGCCAACGGCCAAGAGGGGGGCAGACAGCCCCCCTAAAATTCTTCCTTCAAGAATTTTCCCTCCGGCACGCAAACGCGCGCGGGGCCGCAAAAGGCGCGCCGGATCACCCCGGCGCGCCCAAAACCCTCACTTCAGCGCGATATCCGTCACGACATGGCTCCATGCCCCCTCAGGAGCCTTGGAAATCACCGGGTCCGACCCGCCCGCCATCAGCTTGTCAACGGTGCGCTGATAATCGGCCTCCAACAGCGTGCCGTCCGACCCTGCGGTCAGCTTGGCAATCTCGCCCATCATGCGCTTCTGGTGGTTTTCGGTCTGCGCGCCGGTCTCGTCATTTTCCAGCACGATCCCCGCCGCCTCATCCGGGTTGGCTTCGGCATATTTCCAGCCCTTCATGCTGGCCCGCACGAATTTTGCCATCGTCTCGACAAAGGCCGGGTCCGCCAGCTTGTCCTCCAGCACGTAAAGCCCGTCTTCCAGCGTGGCCATGCCCTCATCTTCATACTTGAAGGTCACCAGATCCTCGGGCGTGATCCCCGCATCAATCACCTGCCAATACTCGTTATAGGTCATCGTCGATACGCAGGCCGCCTGCTTTTGCAACAGCGGGTCCACGTTGAACCCCTGCTTCAACACGGTGACACCCCCCGCAGAACCATCGGTTTTCAGGCCAAGCTGCGACATCCAGTTCAGGAACGGATATTCATTGCCGCCAAACCATACCCCCAGCGTCTTGTCGGCAAAATCGGCGGGCGACGCCACGCCCGATTCCTTCAGACAGGTCAGCATCATGCCCGACGATTTGAAGGGCTGCGCGATGTTCACCAGCGGCACACCCTTTTCCCGCGCGGCCAGCGCAGACGGCATCCAGTCCACCACCACATCCGCACCGCCCCCCGCCAGAACCTGCGTCGGCGCCACATCAGGGCCGCCCGGCAGGATCGTGACGTTCAGCCCTTCCTCGTCGTAAAACCCTTTGTCCTTGGCCACATAATAGCCCGCAAACTGCGCCTGCGTGACCCATTTCAGCTGCAGCGTAACATCCTCGGCCTGCGCGCCTGTCGCCGCAAAGGCCGCGAACATCGCCCCTGTCAGTAGTTTCTTCATCGTCAACCTCCTTGTTGCGGGGCCTTTGCGGCCCCTTTGTTAAACCCTTTGGCCCTAAAGCCGCTGACTCGGGTGCCAGAACGTCACCCCGCGCTCAATCACTGTGATCACCCCATAAAAGGCCGAACCGGCCAGTGCTGCAACGGCAATTGTCGCCCAGATCATATCCAGACCGGTCCGCCCGATCTCGGCGTTGATCCGAAAGCCCATGCCCTGCGTCGGGCTGCCGAAGAACTCGGCCACAATCGCGCCGATCAGGGCAAGCGTCGAGGCGATCTTCAACCCGTTGAAAATGAACGGCATCGCGGCAGGCAGGCGCAGCTTCCAAAGCCCCTGCCAATACCCTGCCCCCCAGGTCGCCATCAGATCGCGCTGCATCCGGTCTGATGCTGCAAGCCCCGCAACGGTATTCACCAGCACCGGAAAAAACACCATGATCACGACAACGGCGGCTTTTGAATGCCAGTCAAACCCGAACCACATCACCATGATCGGGGCGACCCCTACAATCGGCAGTGCCGCAACGAAATTGCCCACCGGCAGCAAGCCGCGTTGCAAAAACGGGCTACGGTCGATCAGCACCGCAACCGCAACCGCAGCGCCGCAGCCGATGACATAGCCGCTGAGCGCGCCTTTCAGAAACGTCTGCACGAAATCGGCCCAAAGCACCGGAGCCGCCTGCACGAATTTAGCCGCAATCACCGAAGGTGCGGGCAAGACCGCAGGCGAGATGTCGTAAAGCCCGACCGCCATCTGCCAAAGCCCCAACACCGCCGCGCCGAAAACCACCGGCACCGCGTAGCACACCCAAACGCCCTGCCCCCGTGCGAGCCCCGCGTTCACCATCCACGCCCCGGCCCAAAAGCACAGCAGGATCGCCGCCTGCCAATTCAGCGCGAACAGAGCACCCAGACCCAAAACCAGACCCAGCAACGCGGGCAGGCCATCCAGCGCCGAAAGCGCGTCTGACACTCGCCCCGTGCGCCGCGCCGACCCACTCATCGCCCCATCCCCATCCGCCGCAAGACACCCCGCTCCACCCCGCCCACGGCCACCACCAACGCCGCAGCCATCGTCGCGGCCAGCATCAGCGCGGCCCAGATCTGAACCGTCTGGCCGTAATAACTGCCCTGCAACAACCGCGCACCCAAGCCCGCAGGCTGGTTCAACTCGCCCACGATCGCGCCCACCAACGCCGCCGCAATGCCGATCTTGAGACTGGCAAACAGATACGGCATCGAACTTGGCAGCCGCAATTTCCCAAAGACCGCCGCCCCCCCGGCCCCGTAGGTGCGCAACAGATCAAGCTGCATCGCATCGGGGCTGCGCAGCCCCTTAACCATGCCCACAACCACCGGAAAGAACGACAGATACGCCGAAATCACCGCTTTTGTGACCAACCGTGACGCCCCCACCTCATTCATCACCAAAGCCAGAACCGGTGCCAAAGCGATGATCGGCACCATCTGGCTTGCAATCGCCCAGGGCATCACGCTCAGATCCATCGCGCGGCTGTGCACGATGCCAACAGCCAGGGCCACTCCCAGAACCGTGCCGATCACAAACCCCAGCAAAGTCCCCGACAGCGTGATCCACGCATGATAAACCAGAGAGCGCTTTGAGGTCACCGCTTGCCCCGCGACCCCCTCCCACAGCCCCACAGCCACCTGATGCGGCGCGGGCAGAACCGGGCGCTCCTGCGCCATGGTCAGCGGCACGATCTGTGCAAAGCTGATCTCGGTCCCCGCCCGCGCCGCCTGATCCCGCTCCCACGGCGCGTTCATCCAGACGGCCCCCGCGTACCAAAGACACAGGATAGCGCCCAGCACCACCAGAACCGGCAAAGCCCGCCTCACGCCCCTGACCCTTTCATTTTGACCCAAATATCCTCGGGGGGGAGGGCCGGATTTGATCCGGCCCGTCGGGGGGCAGACAGCCCCCCGTCCCGCTCGATGAAACAGGCCTCACGCCTCATCCGAATGCCCCGCACGCAACCCCTCACGCACACGGTGCGCAATGGCGATGAACTCCGCCGAGTCGCGGATATCCAGCGGGCGATCCTTCGGCAGGGGACTCTCGATCACATCCGTAATCCGCCCCGGCCGCGGGCTCATCACCACGATCTTGGTGGAAAGATACACCGCCTCGGGGATCGAGTGGGTAACAAACGCAATCGTCTTGCCCGTCCGCGCCCAGAGCTTGAGCAGTTCCTCATTCAGACGGTCCCGCACGATCTCGTCCAGCGCCCCGAACGGCTCGTCCATGAGCAGAATATCCGCATCAAACGCCAGCGCCCGCGCGATGGAGGCGCGCTGCTGCATCCCGCCCGAAAGCTGCCAAGGAAATTTCCCGCCAAACCCTTCCAGTTCAACCAGTTGCAGCACGTCCTTCACACGCTTTTCTTGATCAACCCGCGAAAACCCCATGATCTCCAGCGGCAGACGGATATTGCCCGCAATCGTGCGCCACGGATACAGCCCCGCCGCCTGAAACACATAGCCATAAGCCCGCGCCCGGCGTGCCTCGTCCGGCGGCAACCCGTTAACCGTCAACGTGCCCCCGGTCGGAGTTTCCAACGCCGCAATCGCCCGCAACAGCGTGGTCTTGCCACAACCTGACGGGCCGATAAAGCTGACAAACTCGCCCTTCCCGATGCTCAGGTTCACGTCTTTAAGCGCGTGCACAGGGCCGTCGTTCGTGGGGAAGGTCAACTCAACGCCATTTGCCTCAATTACCGAGTTCATTCCGACTCCCACATGCGCGCCTCTGCAAACTCGACGCTGTTGCCCGCAGGGTCACGAACGTAGATGGAACGCGCACCGTTGGGCCAGAAAAAATCGGCCTCAATGTCAACAGAGCATCTTTTCAACCGGGCAACCCAGGCGTCAAGATTCGCCCCTTTCGTCGCAAAACAGACATGCCCCGCGCCCTCGGTGCCATGCAGCGGCACTGGCAGGGAACCTTGCGCCGCAACCAGCCGCGTGACCTCGGACCTAAAGACCAACACAATGGTTGACGCAGAGCGGAAAAAGACATGCCGCCCGTCCTGTCGCGTGATCTCTTCAAGGCCCAGAATGCCACCGTAGAAGGCCGCCGCAGCATTTAAGTCATCTGCATAGAGTGCAACCTCAAGAACACCCTCAAGCGGTGGTATTGTGTTCTGCACCTAAACCCCACTCGCCGGAATACCCGTCCGCGCCACGGGACGCGGCGCTGTCAGATCCTTCCACTGAGTCAGCGCGCGATTGACGGCACCGTTGGGCGGGCGGGCGACGAACTTGCCGTGGCCTTCCTCGGTCTGCACCGCGCCGTCCATCACCGCGATCTTGCCGCGCGTCAGGGTATAGCGCGGCAGGCCCGTTACAACTTTGCCCTCGAACACGTTGTAATCAATGGCGGACTGCTGTTTGGCGGCGGTGATGGTTTTCGACTTCGCCGGGTCGAACACCACCAGATCAGCATCCGCCCCCACCAGCACCGCGCCCTTTTTCGGGTAGCAATTCAAGATCTTGGCGATGTTTGTTGATGTGACGGCCACGAATTCGTTCATCGTGATCCGCCCCGTGGCCGCCCCGTGCGTCCACAGCATCGGCAGCCGGTCCTCCAAGCCTCCGGTGCCGTTCGGGATCTTGGTGAAATCGCCCAAGCCAAAGCGTTTTTGCTTGGTGGTAAAGGCGCAGTGATCCGTCGCCACCACCTGCAAAGACCCCGCCGAAAGCCCCGCCCAAAGACTGTCCTGATGGCGCTTGTCGCGGAACGGGGGCGACATCACGCGGCGCGCGGCGTGGTCCCAGTCGGGGTTGGCATATTCGCCCTCATCCAGCGTCAGGTGCTGGATCAGTGGCTCGCCGTAAACCCGCTTGCCCAGCATCCGCGCGCGGCGGATCGCCTCATGCGCCTCTTCACACGACGTATGCACGATATAGACCGGCACGCCCGCCATATCGGCGATCATGATGGCGCGGTTTGTGGCCTCCCCCTCCACTTCGGGGGGGCGGGAATAGGCGTGGGCTTCGGGGCCGGTGTTGCCTGCGGCCATCAGTTTGCGCTGCAACTCGGCCACCACATCGCCGTTTTCGGCATGCACAAACGGGATCGCCCCAAGGTCCGCGCAGCGGGTGAAGCTGGCAAACATCTCATCATCATTCACCATCAACGCGCCCTTGTAGGCCATGAAGTGCTTGAAGCTGTTGATGCCGGCCTCGGTCACCGTCTTCATGTCATCCCAGACCTGCTCGCCCCACCAGGTGATCGCCATGTGATAGGAATAATCACACGCCGCCCGCCCGGATTTGTTGTGCCACATCTGCATGGCATCCATCAGGCCCTGCCCTTGCCCCGGCAGCACGAAATCAACCACCATCGTGGTGCCGCCAGACAGCGCCGCCCGCGTGCCGGATTCGAAATCATCCGCCGAATAGGTGCCCATGAAGGGCATCTCCAGATGCGTATGCGGATCAATCCCGCCGGGCATGACGTAGCAGCCAGTGGCATCGAGTTCGGTGCCACCGCGCAGGTTCGGCCCAATGGCGGTGATGGTGCCGTTCTCGATTTGCACGTCGGCCTTGTAGGTAAGGTCGGCAGTGACGACGGTGCCGTTGCGGATGGTGGTGGTCATGGGCCTATTCCTCTTTAAGTTGGTCAAGGCGCGCTTCGCTACGGATCGACCTCACGTCAGCTTCGCGCGCCAGCTTCTCAGAATGATGCGTTTGTCGAAGCGCATAGAGTGCGGCAATTGCAGAAAGCGCGCTTAAGACAATCCCGAACCAAGACAGCCAACGGTCGCCGTTGCGCTCTTGTCGCGCTTGGAAATCAAGCAGTAAGTCTTTTGCTTGATCCTCTGTGACCTCTCCGTTGCACGGATGGTTTTGGCAAATGGAACCGGCCCACTTTTGCGTTGCCAGATCTGCGCTGTTTGTGGCCGAAAATGAATCTTCGAGTTCTCGCCCACGCTGTTCAAGCTCTGGCGGAAGGCCACAACAGCCACCATCACCAGCATCACCAGCATCACCAAAAGCGTAGGTGAGTTGTGGCAATGCTAGTGTCAGCACGACAGCAAAGATAGTTGATGTCAGTAGTTGACCGTTTTTCACCCCACCACCCCCGCCACGTCCAACACCGCGTGCAGCAGAACATCCGTCCCCGCCGCTGCCCATTCCGGGCTGATCTCCTCGGCCTCGTTATGGCTCAGCCCCCCCACGCAGGGGCACATCACCATCACGGTCGGCGCTACGCGGTTGATCCAGCAGGCGTCGTGGCCTGCGCCAGAGATGATATCCATATGCGACAGGCCAAGGAGGTCGGCGGCCCCGCGCACCACCTTCACCAGTCCCGGATCGAACGTCACCGGGTCGAAGTGGCCGACATCGGCGATCTCGATCCCCAGCCCCAGTTCCGCTGCCACCGCATGGGCCGCGCGGGTCACTTCGGCCTTCATCGCATCAAGTTTCCCCTGTTCGGGGCTGCGGATATCGACGGTAAAGACCGCCTTCCCCGGAATGACGTTGCGCGAGTTGGGGTAGACGTTGGCCTGCCCCACGGTGCCCACCGCGTTCGGTTGATGCGCCATCGCAATCTGATGCACGCGCTCGATAATGCGCGCCATCCCCAAGCCCGCGTTCACCCGCAATCCCATCGGGGTTGATCCGGTATGCGCATCGCGACCCGTCAGCGTGACCTCCAGCCACCACAGGCCCTGCCCGTGGGTGACGACGCCAATCGACTTGCCCGCCGCCTCAAGGATCGGCCCCTGTTCGATGTG
>JBBQZP010000064.1:0-6540 GCA_038207585.1 Rhodobacterales bacterium
AAAAGCCTTGAACGTCATCGTCGTCAGCGTGCGCACGATATGGGGCACATCAAACAGCCGTTCCGAAAGGTAATGGCCCACGTCCGATCCGTCGGGGATATAGATCTTGGCGATCAGATCATACTCGCCCGAGGTCGAGAACAACTCCGACACCACCTCGCGGTCATAGATGGCGGTCGCAACCTCATAGGTCTTGCCGGGGGTGCAGCGGAACTGGACAAAGACACAGATCATGGGGCCTCCTTGGCTATGCCTTATTGATAACGCGCAACGCCGGCCCGCGAAAGCCTCAGTCGTCGGCGGCGTTCAATTCCAGCGGTGCAGGCGAAACCTTCAGATCCTCGATCCCTAGCGCAGTCTGCGGCAGCGCCAGCCGGTTGCGCACCACCCACATCAGCCGTGACTGCGCGCGGGTGATGGCAACGTAGGCCAGCCGCTTCCACAGGGGCAGCCCCGCCTCCATCCGCCCCGACTGGGCTGCGGCGAACAGATCGGGCGCGAACACCTGCACCGTATCCCATTGCGAGCCTTGGGCCTTGTGGATCGTAACCGCCGCCCCATGCAGGAAGGCCGCCCCCATGCGCGCGGCCGACGGGATGAACGGCTCTTCCTCGCCCGGTTTTTCGATCTTGATGATGCTTGCCGCCGACACCTGCGGCTCCTCCGCCCCCACGACATGCAGCTTGGCAAAACCATCGCGGTTGCCCGGCCCCATGTAGATGACCTGCGCGCCCTTGATCAGGCCCCGCGCTTCCAGATCAATGCGCTTCTTGCGGTGTTTCAGGGGCAACTCGATGCCGTCGCAGATCAGCGGCTCACCGGGGATCAACTCGAACTCCGGCGCGCCGTGGGCCGCCCGGAACGCGGTGATCAGCCGGATGCGCGTGGCGTTGCGCCAGACCAGAACCGGGCTTCTCGCCATCATCTCGCTGTCCACCCGTTCGGCCACCACCACCCGGTTGTCGCGGCGTGCTGCGTCTTCGACCAGCCGCTCGAACGCCTCGAACCCCACCGCAGGGTCGGCCAGCGCGTGCGCAAGGTCGAGAATCGGATTGCCCTCGACCTGCCGGTGAATACGGCTAAGCACCAGCTTGCGCGTCGCACCCAGCGTCTCGAACACCATCTCGCCCGATTGCCCCACCGGGGCCAGCTGCGCGGGGTCACCAAACAGCACGAGCGTCGGAAAGATCTCGCGCAGATCGTCGAACTGACGCTGATCCAGCATCGAGGATTCGTCGACAAACCCAATATCCAGCGGTTCCTCGCGCCGTTTCCAGCCCTTGATGAAATCGCTGCCGCGCAAGCCCGCAGCCGCCAAAGCACCGGGAATCGACGGCACACCGTCATAGAATGCCTTCGCTCGGTCCAAGGCCAGATCGGTCAGCCCTTCGACGACCGGCCGCGGCAGATTGCCCGCCAGCCATTCAGCGATCTTCTCATATTGCGGATCATAAAGCGGCGTATAAAGAATCCGGTGGATCGTCGTCGCCGGAACCCCGCGCAGCCGCAACACGCTTGCCGCTTTGTTCGTGGGCGCCAGAATCGCAAGGGTGCGGCGATCCTTGCGCTTGCGCCCCTCATAGTCGCCCGAAACGATATCGACGCCAGCCGCCTTTAGTGCCTTGTAAAGGCTGGCCAGAAGCATGGTCTTGCCCGACCCTGCCTTGCCCACCACGGCCAGAACGCTGGCCTTGCCCTCGGCCATCGGCGTCAGGGTCGCGTTCTCCAGATCAACCCCCATGCCGCGCAACTGATCGGCCACGCGGTCATAGGCTTCGGCCTGATCATCGGAAAAAGAAAGTGCTGGCATCTGCATAGCGCGACCTTAGCCGTGCCGCGCAGGCGTGGCGAGGGGGGTATCGGTCGATACGCAGATACGGAGCGACTAGTTCGCCCGCCCGTCCCGCCGGAACATCAGCTTTTCAGCAGAGCATCGGCTGATATCGGCTTCTACTTCAATCCGGGCGACCTGCAGTGCATCTTCGACACGGTGCGCCAATGCCGGAAGGTCGTTTTGCCGCGAATAGGCCAGCAGATCGGTCAGCACATCGAAAATCCAATCGTGACGCATGACGGCTCCGCTGGGCTGATTGTTCACGAATCGGAAACAAAACTTCCCCTCGACCGTGACACCATGACATCACACGTCAAGGGTGCGCGGCTGACGTTACGTTCATCCATGCCGGTATTTATCTAAAATTATCGCAATCGGGCGGTATTCTGGCGGATTACCGCGCGCGGCTGGCCTCCAACGTATCATCAAAAGTGCGCAACCCGGCATGGGGGGCCTGCACCAGAACTGCCATATTCCCCGGTTTATGGGCGTTTTGCAGCATCTTCATATGCGACAGCGGAATTTCGTCCCAGGGAAAAACCTCTGACAAACACGGATCAAGCCGCCGTTCGATCATCAGCTTGTTCGCCGCCGACGCCTGTTTCAGATGTGCGAAATGGCTGCCCTGCAAACGCTTCTGGTGCATCCACATATAGCGGACGTCAAAGGTGCAGTTGAACCCGGTGGTGCCCGCGCAAATCACCACCATGCCGCCCTTTTTGCACACCAGCGCCGATACCGGAAACGTCGCCTCGCCCGGATGTTCAACCACGATATCGACGCTGACGCCCTTGCCGGTGATATCCCAGATCGCCTTGCCAAACCGGCGCGCCTCTTTGTTCCAGATGGCATATTCGGGGCTGTTGACCGTGGGCATCTGGCCCCAGCAGGTGAAATCCTTGCGGTTGATGACGCCTTTTGCGCCCAGCCCCATGACGAACGCGCGCTTGTCCTCATCGGAAATCACGCCGATCGCATTGCCGCCCGCCGTGTTGATCAGCTGGATCGCATAAGATCCAAGCCCGCCCGAGGCCCCCCAGACCAGCACATTCTGGCCGGGTTTCAGATCATGCGGTTCATGCCCGAACAGCATCCGGTAGGCGGTGGCCAGCGTCAGGGTGTAACAGGCCGATTCCTCCCACGTCAGATGCCGGGGGCGCGCCATAAGCTGCTGCGCCTGCACGCGGGTGAACTGCGCGAAACTGCCGTCGGGCGTCTCATATCCCCAGATCCGCTGGCTGGGCGAAAACATCGGGTCGCCGCCGTTGCATTCCTCATCATCGCCGTCATCCTGATTGCAGTGGATCACCACCTCGTCGCCGACCTTCCAGCGCGTGACCTTTTCGCCCACGGCCCAGACGATCCCCGCTGCGTCCGACCCCGCAATGTGAAACGGCTGGTCGTGGCCATCAAACGGGCTGATGGGCTGACCCAGTGCTGCCCACACACCGTTGTAGTTAACCCCCGCCGCCATCACCAGAACCAGCACCTCGCCCGAGTCGATTTTCGGCGTGTCCACTACCTCGGCCAGCATCGCGGTATCGGGGTTGCCGTGACGCTCGCGCCGGATTGCCCAGGCGTGCATCTGTGCCGGAACATGGCCCAACGGCGGAAATTCGCCAATGGCATAAAGGTCCTTTTGTGGCGCGTCATACGCGACGATCTGCGGATGTGTGTCCAGTGCCATGGGGCCTCCTGATGCGTTATGCCGCGGTGCAGAATCACCCCACCGCAGCGTGAAAATAACTCCTTTGCGCAATATTACAATCAGGATACATCATTTTTTGTAATTTTATGTCTGCCGCGCTGCGGCATTTTTATCGTCTGGCAGTGCTTTGCGCGCCCTTGGGTTGCCCCCGACAAGGTTGCCGAACGGCGGTTGCGCCACCGTGCCACACCTGATTTTAACCCGTCATGCCTTGCACATCGGGCCTACCTTCCAAAATTTCTTGATTTTTTTCGCAGAAATTGCACATCCTGAGGGTGCGACGTCCCTATCGATCTCTGTCTCCCGCATACGGCCACAGTCTTTCGATCTTGCGCTGACTGAGCCACGCCGCCGCATACCGCGGGCGGAACTTGTAAGGAGACATCACGATGGCCAAAGGCACCGTGAAATGGTTCAACGCTACCAAGGGTTTCGGCTTCATCGCGCCGGAAGGCGGCAAAAAGGACGTGTTCGTTCATATCACAGCACTTGAGCGTGCGGGCATCCGCAGCCTCGCCGACGGTCAGGCCGTGACGTTCGACATTGAAGCAGGCCGCGACGGACGCGAGTCGGCCACGAATCTGGCCCTGTCCTGATCGACCTTGAGTGATCATCTGAAATGCGGAAAGACAAGCACAAGTGCCTGTCTTTTCATTTGAAATCAGAATGTTGGAAAGCGCATCCCGGATCAGGCCGCGCGGAAACTGATCCGTTCGCGCAGCGCATGATCAAAGCCGATCCGCATCGAACGCGCCGAAACGGGCGCGCGCAGCATGATCGGCGCATTGCGGTCGTCGGGGAACATCTGTTCGGCGCACTCGCGTGAGGTAAGAATGACAGGAAGCCGACAGGTCTGCTCTCCCAGCATTGAAAACGCCTTGCGGCCCACCTCGATCCCGCCCAGCCCATCGCAGTCAATGATGAAAAGCCCGTACCCCTGCGGATCGTCGATCAGGGCTTCAAGGGCTGCAAACATCTCGGTCTGGGTTTCGACAAGGCCACCGAACCCAGCGATCCGGTTCGCCGTGGTGCGCCCTGTCACCGATTCGGCCGCGGTCAACAGCATCACCCGCACACCCCATCCAACAAGGGCGACATCGTGTTCCATCGGACGAAAGTGCTGCATGGCTTGCTCCTGCTTGCGGAAACCTTCCGTCAAACCTGGCCCATGTTCATGGCCAAATTTAGGGGAATTGTTGACATTTGGGGCTTAATCCCGGTCTTCTTTCCGCCACAGTTTCACCGCGCGGTGCGCGCCCGGAAGGGGACAGGCTTCATCATGGTGCCAGAGCCAGATTACCAAACCCTTATCGACGCTGCGACCTGGGCCTTTATCCGCGAAACCGACAGTCATTACCCCCCCGACACCGCCAGCCGAACGATCAACGATCAGCGTGCCATCTACGATGCCATGTGCCGCGCCTTTCACCGGGGCTATCCCGTTGGCGTTACGGCCACCGACCAGACTCTGGGCGGAGCGCCCTGCCGCGTCTATGCGGGCGCTGGTGCGACAGTCATGTATTTCCACGGCGGCGGCTTTGTCGTCGGCGGGCTGGACAGCCATGATGACGTCTGCGCCGAGATCTGTGCAGCCACCGGTTTTCAGGTGATTTCTGTCGATTACCGACTCGCCCCCGAACATCGTCACCCGGCGGCATTCGACGATTGTCTGGCCGCGACGCTTTACACCAAGGGCCCGCTGATCCTTGCGGGCGACAGTGCGGGGGCAGCTCTGACCGCGTCCGTCGCGCATGCCTTGCGCGGCAAACGCGCGGTTCTGGGGCAGGTATTGATCTATCCGGGCTTGGGTGGCGACCGGAACCGGGGCAGTTATCTCACTCACGCAAATGCCCCGATGCTGACCCGCGACGATGTGGAGTTCTATGCGCGCATGCGACACAACGGGCCGGAACCGACAGATGACCCCACCGCCGCGGTGCTGCACGATACCAGTTTCGCACGCCTGCCGCCCACGGTGATCTTTTCCGCCGAATGTGACCCCTTGGCCGATGACGGGCGCAATTACCGTGATGCACTCCTTGCCGCCGGGGGGCAGGCCGAATGGCATCTGGAGCATGGCCTTGTTCACGGCTATCTTCGTGCCAGACATACCGTTCCCCGCGCCGCCGAAAGCTTTGCCCGCATCACCCAAGCCATCGCCAGATTGGGAGACTCCGCATGAACGCCCCCACCCAACTGCCCGCCTCCAACCTGACGCATTGGCCCCAGCGTACCGATCTTGCCGCCGCCTTTCGCTGGACCGTGCGCGAAGGTCTGCACGAGGCGATTGCCAACCATTTCAGCCTTGCCGTTGACCCTGTGGGCACGCAGTTCCTGATCAATCCGAACGCGCGGCACTTTGCCCGCATCCGCGCCTCTGATCTGGTGCTGATTGATGCGAATGATCCCAAAACAATGGACCGCCCCGATGCGCCCGACCCCACCGCCTGGGGCCTGCACGGATCAATCCACCGCGCCTGCCCGCACGCGCGCTGCGTGATGCACATTCATTCGATCCACGCCACGGTGCTTGCCAGCCTTGCCGACAGCCGTCTCCCCGCGATTGATCAGAACACCGCAATGTTCTTCAATCGCGTGGCCATCGACTCGCACTACGGCGGCTTCGCGATGGAGGATGAAGGCGCGCGCTGTGCCTCGCACCTGACCGACTCCGCGATAAAGACGCTGATCCTTGGCAACCACGGCGTGCTGGTCATCGGCGAGACAGTCGCGGAAACCTTCAACCGCCTCTACTACTTCGAGCGTGCGGCGGAAACCTATATCCAAGCCCTGCAAACCGGCCGACCGCTGCGCATCCTGCCCGATGCGATTGCCGAAAAAACCGCGCAGGAATGGGAAAGCTACCCCGGTTTCGCGGATGCCCACCTGCGAGAAATCCGCGCGTTGCTGGACTCGGAAGGCTCAGATTACGCGGCCTAGCCTCTTTTTCTGTTCACAAATATCCTCGGGGGGTGAATTGGCCAAGGGCCAAGAGGGG
>JBBQZP010000065.1:0-5749 GCA_038207585.1 Rhodobacterales bacterium
GGCTGCGTTCCATACGGGCAATGGCGCTGGCCACGCGGGGATCAAGGCGGGGGTTTTGCGCCGGGGCGGCGATCTGCGGGTCGCTGCCGGGGCGGGTGGTGGTGATGAAGCTGGCGGTGACCTGAAGGGCTGTCGCGGCACCATTGCGGGTGCGGATCAGGTGTAGCATCAGGTCAGCGGCCGGTGCTGCCCCCCCGGCGGTAAAGCGGGCGCGGTCGATCACATAGCGGTCGGACAAGACGTCGATTTCAGGATGAGCATGAGCCAGATCCTCCAGATCTTCCCAATGGACGGTGGCGCGGTGGCCGTGCAGGAGCCCCGCCCGTGCCATGACCCAGGCGCCAGCATCTATGCCGCCGATGCTTGCAAAGCGGGGCGCCATGCGGGACAGATCGCGGATCAGCGCCTTGGTTGCCCCCTCGGACTGGCGGTAGCCTGCGATGATGACCAGCGCATCAGCCCCTTCGGCGGTGCGCAGCGTGCCCGAGGACGGAAGTTCGATCCCGCAGGTCAGGGGAACCGCCGCACCCGTGGGCGACACGATGCGCCAGCGGTAAGCCTCGGCCCCCAGATGGCGGTTGGCGGAGCGCAGGGGGTCAAGCACGCTGGCCACCTCAAGGATCGAGGCTTGCGGCAGGACCAGTGCGGCCAGCGTCAGCGGTTGGGTCGAGGCCGTGAAAATCGTTGCGTTTTGTGCCATCTTTCTTTCGTAAATCGCAATGCGCGGCGCTGCAAGCGGCGTATGCTGGCCCCAACAAGGGAGGATGCCATGCCGCTAACCATGAACCGTGAGGTTTTCATCACCTGTGCCGTGACCGGATCGGGGGCGACGCAGGACCGCAGCCCGCATGTGCCGCGCAGCCCCGCGCAGATCGCCGACAGCGCCATTGCGGCGGCCAAGGCGGGGGCGGCGATCGTGCATTGCCATGTGCGTGACCCCGACACCGGCAAGCCGTCGCGCGACGTGGCCTTGTACCGCGAAGTGACCGACCGCATCCGCGACAGTGCGACGGATGTGGTTCTGAACCTGACGGCGGGCATGGGCGGCGATATCGTCTTTGGCCCGGTGGAAAGCCCGCTGCCGGTGCAGAAAGCTGGCACCGACATGGTGGGTGCGACCGAACGCATGGCGCATGTGGCCGAATGTCTGCCCGAGATCTGCACGCTCGATTGCGGCACGATGAATTTCAACGAGGCCGATTATGTGATGACCAACACGCCGGGAATGCTGCGCGCGATGGGCGGCATGATGACCGCGCTTGGGGTCTGCCCGGAAATCGAGGCGTTCGATACCGGGCATCTGTGGTTTGCCAAGGAACTGGTGCGCGAAGGCGTTCTGAAATCGCCCGCTCTGGTGCAGCTTTGCATGGGGGTGCCGTGGGGCGCGCCGAATGATCTGAACACGTTCATGGCGATGGTGAACAACGTGCCGTCCGACTGGAACTGGTCGGGGTTTTCGCTGGGCCGCGACCAGATGGCCTATGTTGCGGCGGCGGTTCTGGCGGGCGGCAATGTGCGGGTCGGGCTGGAGGATAACCTGTGGCTGGGCAAGGGGCAGCTTGCGACAAACGCGCAACTGGTCGAACGCGCGGGCGACATCATCGAAAAGATGGGTGGCCGGGTGATTACGCCGGCGGAAGTGCGCACGCGGCTGGGGCTGGTCAAGCGCGCGCCAAAATGAAGGTTGCGGCTGAAAAATCAAAGGTGCCTGTCCATTCGGAGGCCCCGCGACCATCGAAGACAAAAGTTACCGCGTTTTTTTGCCACGAAGAAAAATTGGCCCTGCGGAGAGGAATACAGGTATGATTTTGATGAAAATTCTTGGAGTATCTCGAAGAGCCAGCCGCGGCTTTGGCGCCATTTTTCTCCTGCTTTTGTTTGCCTGTGCCCCAGCCATCCAGTGGGTTACACCCGCCGGAATTCCGATAAGCGGACGTGGCTGCCTTGGCGAAGATCCTGAAGAGTCAGGCGGACCGGGAATTTGCTATCGCCGACCAATACAGGAAACGCGCGCCGCAGTTGATCAATGCAACTCGGAAGGCGGGGAAGCTGGCATGTTCTCGACACTTGACCGTAGATTTTCATGCGGCTATCCGGCGGCTGATGCTGGAAAAAGCTGTTCAAGTTCTAAAGATTGCAAGAATGCCTGCTATGCAGAGACGCGCCAGTGCAGTGCGTTTGGTTCCACTGGCCTGGTGCTGGACGAAAACGGAAACACTGTGGAGGTTGTAGAATGACGCACAAGTCCGGGAATGAACGCAAATGACACGCAAAGCAGCCATCATCGGCGGTGGGGTTATCGGCGGCGGGTGGGCGGCGCGGTTTCTTCTGAACGGCTGGAACGTCTCGGTGTTCGATCCCGACCCGGAAGCGGAGCGCAAGATCGGTGAGGTGATGGCCAATGCGCGGGCGGCGTTGCCTGCGCTGTCGGATGTGCCGATGCCGCCAGAGGGCAAGCTGCACTTCGCGCAGACGATTACCGAAGCGGTGGAGGGTGCGGATTACATTCAGGAATCCGTCTCGGAACGGCTTGACCTGAAACATCGCGTCTTTGCGCAGATCCAGCAGGTCAGCCACGGCGTGCCCATCGGGTCGTCAACCAGCGGCTTCAAACCCTCGGAATTGCAGGAAAATGCCGCCGATCCTTCGGTGATCTTCGTGGCGCATCCGTTCAACCCGGTCTACCTTCTGCCGCTGGCCGAGGTCGTGCCAAGCCCGAAGTCCGACGCCGCCTTGATTGAACGCGCCAAGGAAATATTGCGGGAAATCGGGATGTTCCCGCTGCATGTTCGCAAGGAAATCGACGCCCATATCGCCGACCGTTTCCTTGAGGCCGTATGGCGCGAGGCGCTGTGGCTGGTGAAAGACGGCATCGCCACGACCGAGGAGATTGACGAGGCGATCCGCATGGGCTTCGGCCTGCGCTGGGGGCAGATGGGCCTGTTTGAGACCTACCGCGTGGCGGGGGGCGAGGCCGGGATGAAGCATTTCATGGCGCAGTTCGGGCCCTGTCTGCAATGGCCCTGGACCAAGCTGACCGATGTGCCGGAATTCAACGACGAACTCGTGGACCTGATCGCCGGGCAATCGGATGCGCAATCGGGGCATCACACGATCCGCGAGTTGGAACGTATCCGCGACAGCAACCTGATCGGCTTTCTGCGCGCGCTGAAAGACCGGAACTGGGGCGCGGGCAAGGTGCTGCTGGATCATGACGCCCGCCGCCGCACGGCCTTGGCTGACGGCGGCTACACTGGCGCGCCTTTGGTGATGGCGCAGATGCAGGTGTTGCCCGGCTGGATCGATTACAACGGCCATATGACCGAAAGCCGCTACCTGTTCGCGGCCTCGGAAACCTGCGACGCGTTCCTGCGGCTGATCGGCGCGGATATGGACTATGTGAAGGGCGGGCACAGCTATTACACCGCCGAAACCCACATCATGCATCTGGGCGAGGCGAAACTGGGCGACCGGCTGACCGGCACGGTTCAGGTGATCAGCGTCGATGAAAAGCGCCTGCATCATTTCATCCGCATCCTGCGCGGCGACGAGGTTGTGGCGAGCATTGAGCAGATGTGCCTGCATGTCGATATGGCGGCGGGTCGCGCGGTGGCGGCACCCGAAGCGATCCTGTCGAAGCTGCGTCCGATTGCTGCGGCGCACGCGGGCCTTGCCAAACCCGAAGCGGCGGGTCGTTTTGTTGGCCAGCGCAAGTGAGCGCGCGGGTTCTGATCACGGCGGGGGCCAGCGGTATCGGTCTTGCGATGGCGCAGGCCTTTGCCGCGACGGGCGCGCGGGTCTGGGTTACGGATGTGGATGCGCGCGCCTTGGCTGCCTTGCCCAAGGGGTTTCGCGGCGACGGGGTTGATGCCAGCGACGAACCCGCAATGGCGGCGCTGTTCGCGCGGGTCCGCGCCGAATGGGGTGGGCTGGATGTGCTGTGCGCCAATGCGGGCATCAAGGGGCCGACGGCGGCGGTTGAAGATGTGGCGCTGGCCGATTGGCGCGCCTGTCTTGGCGTCAATCTGGACGGTGCGTTTCTGGCCGCAAAACACGCAATCCCGCTGATGAAGCCGCAAGGCGCGGGGGCGATGATCTTCACCTCGTCCACCGCAGGAATGTACGGCTACCCCTACCGCAGCGCCTATGCGGCGGCGAAATGGGCGGTGATCGGGCTGATGAAGACGCTGGCGATGGAGCTTGGCCCCCACGGCATCCGCGCCAACGCGATCCTGCCGGGCAGCGTGAACGGCTCCCGCATGGATGCCGTTTTGGCCGCCGAAGCCTCCGCCAAAGGTATGACCCCCGATGCCGTGCGCGCCGGATATGAGGCGGGCACAGCACTGGGCACCTTTGTCGATGCGGATGACGTGGCGGCGCTGGCGGTTTTCCTTGCGTCACCCGCCGCGCAACGCATCAGCGGTCAGGCGATCCCCGTCGACGGCTTTACCATCAACCCAGACCCCAAGGTGTGACATGAATTTTGGCCTGAGCGATGAGCAGGAAATGATCGTCTCGACCGTCCGCAGCTTTGTGGAGCGTGAGATTTATCCGCATGAGAAACGGGTCGAGGAGCAGGGTTTTGTCGACCCCGATCTGGGCGCAGAGATCAAGCGCAAGGTGATCGAGCTTGGGTTTTATGCGAGCAACTTCCCCGAAAGTGTCGGTGGGCCGGGGCTGGGCCACGTTGATTTTGCCTTGGTGGAGCGTGAATTGGGCCGCGGCTCAATGGCGCTGACGCATTTCTTCGGGCGGCCCCAGAACATCCTGATGGCCTGCGTGGGCGAGCAGATCGAGCGCTACCTGCTGCCCGCCGTGCGGGGGGAACGGATGGACGCGCTGGCGATGACCGAACCCGATGCGGGGTCGGACGTGCGCGGCATGAAGACGACGGCGCGCAGGGTGGGCGGCGATTGGGTGATCAACGGCTCCAAGCACTTCATCTCGGGCGCGGAACATGCGGATTTCGTGATCGTTTTCGTGGCGACCGGGGAAGAGGAAACCACCGGATCACCGCGCAAGAAGATCACGACCTTTCTGGTTGATCGCGGCACGCCGGGGTTCACGATCCGCGATGGCTACAAATCGGTCAGCCACCGGGGCTACAAGAATATGATCCTCGATTTCGATAATTGCCGCCTGCCGGATGCGCAGGTTCTGGGGCAGGTTGACGGTGGCTTTGCGGTGATGAACGACTGGCTTTATGCGACCCGGATCACCGTCGCCACGATGTCGGTGGGCCGCGCGCGCCGGGTGTTTGACCTGATGCTGAACTATGCCGCCGAACGCCGCCAGTTTGGCCAGCCCATCGGCAAGTTTCAAGGCGTCGGCTTTCAGCTTGCCGACAGTATCACCGAGATTGATGCGGCCGATTACCTGACCCTCGCCAGCGCCTGGCGGCTGGATCAGGGCTTGCCCGCCAACCGCGAAATCGCCTCGGCCAAGGTTTACGCCACTGAAATGCTGGCCCGCGTGACCGACCGCGCCATTCAGGTGCATGGCGGCATGGGCCTGATGGACGATCTGCCGCTGGAGCGGTTCTGGCGCGATGCGCGGGTCGAACGGATCTGGGACGGCACGTCCGAAATTCAGCGCCACATCATCGCGCGTGACCTTCTACGACCGCTCGGGGCCTGATTCGGCACACCGGGGAGGGGGGGGTGTGCCCCAGCCCCCCCCCCCCCCCCCCCCAGAAATATGTAACCGCAAAGAACACAGGAACGGACCCGGGGGTTAAAGATAAGAGCCC
>JBBQZP010000066.1:0-5503 GCA_038207585.1 Rhodobacterales bacterium
ACGCCGTCCAGCCCCAGATGCCCGATGTAAGGCTCGGACGTGATAAAGGTCATCGGTACCCGGTCGCGCACCTTTGCATCGCGCAAGGCTTTGTCGAGGATGAAGGCAAATTCATAGGCCGGACCAAAGCACGACGCGCCTTGCACCGCCCCGATCACTACCGGTCCGGGGTTTGTGATCAGCGCATCAACCGCCAGTTTCGTCTGCAGGGCATGGTCGATGTGGCAGATAGATTGGGTGTGCGCTGCGGGACCAAAACCCTCGATCTCGTCAAAGGCAAGGTCGGGCCCGGTCGCGATCACAAGGTAATCATAGCTGACCGATCCACCGTCGTTCAGCTCGATCCGGCGTTCCCTGGGATGCAACCGCTTGGCGCCCTGCGGATGCAGCGCGATGCGGCGTTTGACAAAGACCGCTTCCAGATCGACCTCGACAGCCGCCCGGTCACGCCAGCCGACGCCAACCCAAGGGTTGGACGGCACGAAATGAAAACGGTTGCCGTTCGAGACGACTGTCACCGAATGATCCGCCCCTAGTTTGTCACGCAGCTCATACGCAGCGATCGTACCGCCGAGCCCTGCACCAAGCACCACGACATGTGCCATCAAGATATCCTTCAAAATGCCAAATCGGACCTGAGCGGCCCCCCGCATCGATGCTGCGACACGGAAGCGGATTGGAGAAAGTGTAACGCATTCGGCGGCATCGACCTTGATCTGGGTCAGTGCGGTGCAAGGCAAACTCGGACAAAAAGAGATCTAACCTCAACGACGAGAGGCAGGATATCCGAAATTGATAAAGTATAGGATGTCCCTGATCCGAGGGCCATATGACCGAAACACCGGACGCCAATCTACCGCTTGAGGTGGTCCGCCGTGATACGGCAGGGGCACCTGCGCCGTCGCGCCGTTTCCAGTTCCGGCGGCAGTACCTGCTGGTCCTGCTTTTGCCCGTATTCTTGTTCAGCGGCGGCGTGATCGGGATGTATTTCTAGCCCCCACCGCTTCAGAAGTTCTTCGCTCTGACCGGATGGCAGCCAAACCGCATCGTCGCATTCCAGTCCTGTCGATCCGGCCCGATCAAACGGGCACTGGAAAATGGCTGATCCAGATCAAGGCGGATGTCGAGTGTTCGGCGCAGGGTTGCCGCATTGGTGCGGACCTGCCCGGGTCTGCGATCCGATTTGATTCAGCAGATGCCCTTAAAGGAGCACAACGATGAAAGGCTATGTCGCCGATATCGAGGACCTGACCGAAGCGAACAAGGATTTTCGCCATGTGCTTTACACCGGTCAGAATCTGCAACTTGTGCTCATGTCGCTGAAACCCGGCCAGGATATCGGCTCAGAAACACATGCCACGCATGACCAGTTCTTTCGCATTGAACATGGCAAAGGACAGATCGAGATCGATGGGGTGACCCACAAGGTCAAATCCGGCGCGGGGATCGTTGTTCCCGCCGGGGCCTTGCACAACTTGGTCAATACCGGGGACAAGGCGATGAAGGTCTACACGATCTACGGCCCGCCCAATCACGTCGATCAGCTTGAACAGAAAACAAAGTCTGTGGCGCAGGCGTCGTCGGAGCATTTCGATGGCAAGGTTACCGGATAAGGTCGCCGCATCCAGGTGCGGGTTGAAACGGACAGGCCTGAAACTTCGCAATGACGGGCTGTGCCGCTTTGGCTGCCGCCTGTTTGGCGAATGCCCGACATGACCGCCCTTCAGCTTCTTGCCTACATTGCTGCGGCCCTCGGACTGCAGATCCTTCTGGCCGTGGCGATCCTGATCTGGCGCCGGAACCCTTCAGAAGCTGTGCGTGTGACGCCGGTGGTCAGTTCGAGGACGTCTGAGGCTGCTTGGGACGGATTGCGCGCGTTTCGCGTTATCGCGCGCACCTATGAGGATCTTGCGAAAACACAGTGCTCCTTTGCACTGGCACCAGTGGACAAAGCACCGCTGCCGCCCTTCAAGCCCGGGCAGTTTCTGACTTTCTCGCTGGCGGTTGACGGGTCGGAGACACCCGCACGGGTCATCCGCTGCTATTCGCTATCTGACATCCCCGATCCTGACCAGTATCGCATCACGGTGAAACGGGCGCTTGTGCCACCCGGCAAACCGGACGCACCGGCCGGAATTGCGTCGGGCTGGTTGCACGATCAGGCGCAAACCGGAACGCTTCTAAACGTGCGGGCACCCTCGGGGCAGTTCTTTTTTGTAGCCGATCCCGATGCTTCCCCGGTGTTCATCGCAGGCGGCATCGGCATCACGCCGATGCTGTCGATGTTGAAAGCCGCCCTTGCCGACCAGCCGGCACGCGCGGCGCATCTGTTCTATGGCGTGCGGAACAGTAAGGATCATGCCTTTAAGGCTGATCTTCGCCAGCTAGCCGACGCGCATCCCAGTCTGGTGCTGCACATCCTGTATGCAGACCCGACACCGCAAGACGTTCAAGGGCAAGACTATGATTTGCCGGGTTTCATCAATCTCGACCTGCTGAAACAGACCCTGCCGCATGGCCGTCACGCCTTCTACATCTGCGGTCCCGACCCGATGATGAAGGCCCTGATCCCGGCTTTGCTGGGCTGGGGCGTTGCCGATGCAGACATTCACCGCGAGTCTTTCGGGCCGCAGACGGCCGCGCCCAAACCGGCAGCGTCTCCGGTCGCCGGTCCCGCTTTGGCAATCGGGTTTCGCCGTTCTGGGCGGACCCTTGACTGGGTTGGGCGGGACGCGAACCTGCTCGATTTCGCGGAGCGCCATTCCATTGCTGTGGATGCTGGCTGTCGCGGCGGCAGTTGCGGCACCTGCGAGACGCGCCTGATCTCGGGCCGTGTTCAGTACTCGGCCAAGCCGGAGTTCGACATCACGCCCGGCCATTGCCTGCTGTGCGTCGCAACCCCCGCCACAGCCTTGGAGTTGGACGCATGACGCTGCGCGGAAGCCTTTTCAGCCGCGAGGTTGTGCCGTTCTACCTGTCCTTGCTGGCGCTTCTGGCCGCCACCCTGGCGGTGGATGCGGCGTTGCATCTGCTGGACCTCGTTTGGGTCGGCAAGTGGCTGGGCATTCCCGGCGTCCTGCTGATCTGTGCGTCCTTTGGATATTCGCTGCGCAAGCGTAAGTTGATCAAGCAGGGTCACCCCGCCACCCTGATGCGCCTGCATGAACGCATGGCATGGGCGGGGTCGCTGCTGATCCTTGTCCATGCGGGCATTCATTTCAATTCTGTTCTGGCATGGCTCGCCATCGGAGCAATGCTGCTGAACGTGGCCAGCGGGTTGACCGGAAAGTTCCTGCTGCGCCGGGCCGGGGCGAGGCTGGCCTCTACGACACAGCGACTGCGCAGCGAGGGCCTGACAGCCGAGGCGCTGGAGGACCGGCTGTATTGGGACAGCCTGACCTACGACACGGTCAAACAATGGCGGGTGCTGCACTATCCGATCACGCTCGCCTTCGCCGTTCTGGGCACCGCACACATCATCAGTGCGCTTATATTCTGGGGGTGGTCATGAAACGCTGGATCCTTGCGATCATCGCCGCCAATCTTGTGGGCATCGTCGCTCTCGCCTTTGTCTATCCCGATGCGATGCTGGCACCGGGCAAGCTGATCCCCGCCCATGCCAATCTTGCCGAGAACTGCTTTTCCTGCCACGCGCCCCTGCAGGGCGCTGTAGCGGAGCGCTGCACGACCTGTCACGCCGTCGCAGAAATTGGCTTATTGACCGTTGCGGGTGCCGCCCTGCCGCAAAGCCAGAAGCTGCCTCCATTTCACCAAGGTCTGGCCGACACCGATTGCATGGGCTGCCACACTGATCACCCGCTGGCAAGCTTGACACTGGCACACACCAACGCCTTCGCCCATGCCATGCTGACCCCAGGGGTGGGTGCGGCTTGCTCTACCTGTCACACGGCACCCGAGACCGTCGTCCACGCAGGAGTGACGGCGCAATGCAGCACCTGCCATATCCAAACCAACTGGGCCGCCGCGACCATCGACCACACCCGGTTTTTTGCATTGACCGGGCCGCATGATGTGGCCTGCACCTCGTGTCACACCACGGCCAATGATTTCAAGCAATACACCTGCTTCAGTTGCCACGAACACGAGGAAACCTCCCTGATCCGCAAACATCTGGAGGAAGGCATCCGCAACATCGACAATTGCGTGGCATGCCATCGCGACGCCCACGCCGAGGGTGGAGAGGGCGGTGACGGTGGCGAGGGTGGTGATGACTGACGGCAGCAGCTGGTATGAAACCGCAATGGGGGTCTTGAACAGGTCGTTCCGGGCTTTGTTTAGTGGGGCACATCCCTGCACCCCTCGATGTCGCAGCGGTTTGGACGCCAGGGCTCTTGGGAAATGACCTCTTTGTCCTTGGGTCGCCTTGATGTTGCATTGCTGGCCGTCGCTCTGTTGGGTCTGATGTCCGGCCTTGGTCTGTGGCTGGCCGGGCGTATTGACCTTGCGACCTTTGCTTGGGCTTCAGGCGTTGTGCCTGTGCTGCTGGCCCTGCTGGTAGAGATCGTACGAAGCCTTTGGAAAGGCGAGGTCGGGCTCGATATCGTGGCAGCCCTGTCGATGTCGGTCGCACTGGTGTTCGGGGAAGCGCTCGCAGCGGCAGTGGTCGCAGTCATGTATTCGGGCGGCACTTTCCTTGAGAGTTTTGCCGAAGGTCGTGCCCGGCGCGAGATGAGCGATCTGTTGTCCCGCGTGCCGCGCACCGCCACCCGTCACCACAATGGAGCGCTTGACGAAGTGTCACTGGACGACATTGCGCAGGGCGACCTGCTGCTGATTCGGCAGGGTGACGTGGCTCCGGTGGACGGCACCGTGGCAAGTGTCGGCGCAATGCTGGACCAATCCGCACTTACCGGCGAGTCGATGCCCATCCGTCTGGCAAAAGGCCAGGACGTCATGAGCGGATCGACCAACGCGGGCGAAGCGTTTGATCTGGTGGTGACCCGGCGCGCGGCAGACAGCACCTATGCAGGGATCGTTCGGCTGGTCGAGGCTGCGCAGGCATCCAAAGCGCCCATGGCACGGCTGGCAGACCGCTATTCCCTGCTGTTTCTGGCCGTCACGGTGGCGCTGGCGACGGCGGCCTGGTGGTTCACCGGCGATCCGATCCGCGCGGTCGCCGTTCTGGTGGTGGCGACGCCGTGCCCCCTGATACTCGCCGTACCGGTGGCGCTGGTTGCAGGGCTGTCCCGCGCCGCGCATTTTGGCGTTTTGATCAAGGGCGCAAAGCCGCTGGAGGCGCTGGCCCGGATCAAGACGCTGATCCTTGACAAAACTGGCACGCTGACGGACGGGCGGCCGCAGATCGTGTCGATCACGACCCATGGCGAGATGTCGGAGGATGAAATCCTATACTTTGCAGCGGCGCTGGATCAGGCAACAAAACACCCCATTGCTGCAGCCATCGTTACGGCGGCGCAGGCGCGGGGGACCCACCCCACCCGGCCCCACACCCAAAAATAAAAGCCCGGGCCAAGACGAGAGG
>JBBQZP010000067.1:0-4613 GCA_038207585.1 Rhodobacterales bacterium
GCATCCTGTGACCGCATTGACCCTGACCCCCGGTGCCACCACGCTGGCGCAATTGGCCCGCATCTACCGCGAAGAACTGCCCGTCACGCTTGACCGCGCCGCCCGTCCGGGGGTTGAAGCCGCTGCTATGGCCATCGCCAAGGCGGCTGCTGGCGATCAGCCGGTTTACGGCGTGAACACGGGGTTTGGCAAACTCGCCTCGCTGCGCATCGCACCCGAAGATACGGCGACATTGCAGCGTAACCTGATCCTGTCGCATTGCTGCGGTGTGGGTGCGCCGATGCCACGCGCGCATGTGCGGTTGATGATGGTACTGAAACTGCTCAGCCTCGGGCGTGGCGCATCCGGTGTGCGCTGGAGCCTGATCGAACTGCTGGAAGGTATGCTCGCGCGGGGGGTCACGCCCGTTGTGCCGCTGCAAGGGTCGGTGGGTGCGTCCGGCGATCTGGCCCCGCTGGCGCATATGACGGCGGTGATCATCGGGCATGGCGAGGCGGAGTTTGCGGGCCGCGTGATGCCGGGGGCCGAGGCGTTGGCGGCGGCGGGGCTGCCACCCATTCCCCTTGGGCCAAAGGAAGGCCTCGCCTTCATCAACGGCACGCAGTTTTCCACGGCATTCGCCCTTGCGGGTCTGTTTGACGGCTGGAATGCCGCGCAAACGGCGCTGGTGACTTCGGCTCTGTCGACCGACGCGATCATGGGATCGACGGCCCCCCTGCAACCCGAGATTCACGCCCTGCGCGGCCATGCGGGCCAGATCGAGGCAGCGGGGTTCATGGCGGCGCTTCTGGACGGCTCGGTGATCCGCGAAAGCCACCGCGACGGCGACACCCGCGTGCAGGACCCCTATTGCATCCGCTGCCAGCCGCAAGTCACCGGGGCCGCGATGGACGTGTTGCGCATGGCTGCCCGAACGCTGGAGATCGAGGCGAATGCCGCGACGGACAATCCGCTGGTGCTTACCGAAGCGGGCCTGATCGTGTCGGGCGGAAACTTCCACGCCGAGCCCGTAGGCTTTGCCGCCGACATGATCGCGCTGGCTCTGGCCGAAATCGGCGCGATTGCCCAACGCCGCGTAGCCCTGATGGTTGATCCGGTCCTGAACCACGACCTGCCACCGTTCCTGACCCCGAACCCCGGCCTGAACTCCGGCCTGATGATCGCCGAGGTCACAACAGCGGCTTTGATGAGTGAAAACAAGCACATCGCCATGCCCTGTGTGACCGACAGCACGCCCACATCGGCCAATCAGGAAGACCATGTCAGCATGGCAGCCCACGGCGCTGTGCGGCTGGGGCGGATGGTGGAAAACCTGAATGTGATCCTCGGGGTCGAGGCGATCTGCGCCGCGCAAGGCATTGAATTCCGTGCCCCTTTGCACACCAGCGTGCCGTTGCAGGCGGTTGTCGCACGCCTGCGGCGCGATGTGGCAACACTGGCCGATGACCGCTACATGGCGCCCGATCTTGCCGCCGCCGCCGCTCTGGTCGGTTCGGGCGCGCTGGCACGGGCCTGCGGTCTGGCCCTGCCGCAGGTGGCGACATGACCCCGGTTGAGGTGATCGCAGGCAACAGCCCCATAATCCTGGCGCAACCGCATGGCGGCACCTATGTGCCCGCCGCGATGATGGCACGGCTGAATGCGCGCGGCCAGTTGCTTACCGATACCGACTGGCACATCACGCAACTTTACGACGGGCTGTTGCGCGATGCCACTATCGTTCGCGCGAACTTTCACCGCTATGTCATTGATGCCAATCGCGATCCGGACGGCGCGTCGCTTTATCCGGGGCAGAATACGACGGGGCTTTGCCCTCTGACAGATTTCGACGGCCAGCCGATCTGGCAGGCGGGCGAAGACCCCGATGCGGATGAGATTGCCGCCCGCACAGCCGCCTTTCACGCGCCCTATCACACCGCCCTCGCCACCGAAATTGCGCGGGTGCGCGCCCTGCACGGCGTGGCCGTTGTGTATGATTGCCATTCGATCCGGTCGCACATTCCGTTCCTGTTCGACGGGCGTTTGCCGGTGTTCAACATCGGCACCAATGCAGGCACAACCTGCGCGCCGCAGATCGAGGCACTGGCGTTGAGCGCCTGCCATGCCTGTGGGTTAGAGACGGTTCTGAACGGCCGCTTCAAGGGCGGCTGGACCACGCGTCACTACGGCCAACCACGTGCAGGTGTTCATGCAATCCAGATGGAGATCGCGCAGCGGGCTTATCTCGCGGCGGAAACTGCGCCTTGGGATTACGCGCCAAAGGTCGCGGAACCCACACGAAGAACGCTATACAACCTGCTGCAATCGCTTGATACTCTCGCCCGTTCGGGCGCATTGAAAGGGGCCTGACATGCTTGACCGCAAAAACTCCCGCGACGTTTATCCCGCTACGGGCACCACGATCACTGCGAAAAGCTGGCAGACCGAAGCGGCGATGCGGATGCTGATGAACAACCTGCACCCCGATGTGGCCGAAAACCCGCATGAGCTGGTGGTCTATGGCGGCATCGGGCGGGCTGCGCGCAGTTGGGGCGATTTCGACCGGATCGTGGCCACGCTGAAAGATCTGGAAGATGACGAAACGCTGGTCGTGCAATCGGGCCGTCCGGTGGCCGTGGTGCGCACTCACAAGGATGCGCCGCGCGTGTTGATCGCGAATTCAAATCTGGTGCCGCATTGGGCGACCTGGGATCATTTCAACGAACTCGATCGCAAGGGCCTGATGATGTACGGCCAGATGACCGCGGGGTCGTGGATCTACATCGGCACGCAAGGCATCGTGCAGGGCACTTACGAGACGTTTGCCGAAGCCGGTCGGCAGCATTACGGCGGCAGTCTGGTCGGCAAATGGATCCTGACCGCCGGTCTGGGCGGCATGGGCGGCGCGCAACCCTTGGCGGCAGTGATGGCGGGGGCCTGCTGTCTGGCTGTGGAATGTGACGAAACACGGATAGATTTTCGTATTCGTACCAGATACCTCGATGCCAAAGCTCAGACTCTGGATGAAGCCCTTTCGATGATCGCCGATTGGACGGCGCAGGGTCAGGCGAAATCGGTGGGCCTGCTGGGCAATGCCGCCGACATCTTTCCGGAGCTCGTAGCCCGGATGAAGGCGGAGGGCGCGCGCCCCGATATCGTGACCGACCAGACCTCGGCCCATGATCCGCTGAACGGCTATTTGCCGCAGGGATGGAGCGTGGCACAGGCCAAAGCAGCGCGCGAAAGCGACCCCAAATCGGTGGAACGCGCGGCACGGGCCAGCATGAAAACCCATGTGGCGGCGATGGTAGATTTCTGGAACGCTGGCGTTCCTACGCTGGATTATGGCAACAATATCAGACAGGTGGCGCTGGATGAGGGGCTGGAGAACGCCTTTGCCTTCCCCGGTTTCGTGCCCGCCTATATCCGCCCGCTCTTTTGCAAGGGAATCGGGCCGTTTCGCTGGGTCGCACTTTCGGGCGACCCGGAGGATATCTACAAGACCGACGCCGCGATGAAGAAACTGTTCCCCGAAAACAAGCACTTGCATAACTGGCTTGATATGGCCGCCGACCGTATCGCGTTTCAGGGCCTGCCCGCGCGCATCTGCTGGATCGGGCTGGGCGACCGGCATCGCGCCGGACTGATGTTCAACGAGATGGTGGCTTCGGGCGAATTGTCCGCCCCCATTGTCATCGGCCGCGACCATCTGGACGCGGGCTCTGTCGCGTCGCCCAACCGTGAGACGGAGGCGATGCGCGATGGCTCGGACGCGGTGTCGGACTGGCCGTTGCTGAACGCTTTGGTGAATACTGCGTCAGGGGCGACATGGGTGTCGATCCATCATGGCGGTGGTGTGGGCATGGGTTTTTCGCAACATTCGGGCGTGGTGATCGTGGCTGATGGCACCGAAGATGCGGCGCGGCGGCTGGAGCGGGTGCTGTGGAACGACCCCGCCTCGGGCGTGTGGCGGCACGCCGATGCGGGGTATGACACGGCGGTGGAAAGTGCGCGGGCGAACGGGCTGCGCCTGCCGACGATTCTGGGGAACTAAGGACGCGACCTATCCCCGCGCCACCAGATGCCTGCTGCCGATATCGCGAAGCACAACCCGTTCCGGGCCTGCGCCCACGGCATGAACCGGGCTTGGAACGTCGGTCGACAGCGTGATTCTGGGCGGGCGGATGTGGGTCGGGTCGGGCACCGGAACCGCCGCGATCAGGCGGCGAGTGTAGGGGTGTTGCGGGTTGCCGAAAACCTGCGCGCAGGTGCCCGTCTCGACGATCTGGCCCATGTACATGACCGCGACCCGGTCCGAGATATTCTCGACCACCGCCATGTCGTGGCTGATGAACAAAAAGGCCACGCCGAATTCGCGTTGCAACGCACGCAGCAAATCCAGCACCCGCGCCTGCACGGATACGTCCAGCGCCGACACGGATTCGTCGGCGATGATCAGATCGGGTTGCAGGGCCAGAGCGCGCGCGATGCAGATGCGCTGGCGCTGGCCGCCCGAAAATTCGTGGGGATAGTTGTCCAGTTGCGCCGTCGTCAGGCCCACCCTTTGCATCAGGTCGGCGGCGCGGGTACGCCGGGCGGCGGCGTCCATCGTGCCGTGGATCAGCAGAGGCTCT
>JBBQZP010000068.1:0-4575 GCA_038207585.1 Rhodobacterales bacterium
GGTGCAGCCAAAGACTGAACGCCCAACGGCACGACTTGCGGCGAACCGTCCATCGTCACTGCCTCACGGTTTTCATACCAGTGTGAGGCAAGCATCATGATCGCTTGGCGGATCGGCGCAGGCACATCAGCGCCATACCCCACAGTCATCGTGACCGTGACCGGCTCGTAAGCATCCGAAAACAAGGACGGCGACCCAAACGCGCTTTTGAAACGGATCACTGTGCCGCCGATCATTTCAATGAGATCGTAATCAGCCCCGGCGACCGTCTGACTTGCGCCATTTGCGTCAAGATATGTCACCGCGACAGCAGTCACATTGGGAAACGGCAAGGTAAAAGAACCGAGCCAATACGGGAATCCGACAGTCCATGTCTGAGTCCCAAGGCATCGCCCCAAAACGCCATCATACCCGTCAAAATGCCGCGTAGCTGCCGCTGTATATCCCTCGATCAACGTGTCATCGTCGGCAAACGTCACCCGCAGGTGCGCCTTCATCTCGGCCAGCGAGACAACGGGATCAGGGGCAGCGCCAACGCGAACCGGCAGCATGTCAGGCGCTCTTGTTCTTTACCGGCGGCTCGGCCTTGTTATTGACCGGCGCGGCCTTCTTTTCGACCAGAGTGCCGCTTGCAACCAGATGCGCCACGTCCGATGGCGACGCCTCGCGCTCGTCGCCCTCGGCATACCATTTGTCGCCCTGATGGGCGCGGAGTGCAGTGTATTTCATGATCATGCTCCTACAGCGGCAGTGGCCGTCGATACACCGACAACCGCACCCGCCCAATTTGTGCCAGTCACCGCGAATGTAATCGCAGCGCCAACGTCAGGCGCAGCCAAAAGATAGGTTGCCGCCGTCGCGCCCGAGATCGCAACGCCGCCGCGCCGCCATTGGCGTGTCAGAACTGGCGTTTCCTTGCCCGTCCAAGTGCCATTTGCGCCGGTCAAGGTTTGACCAACCGTCGCGGTCCCGGTGATCGTCGGCGCGACCGTATTCACAGGCGCGGCAGGTGCCCCACCATTGGCCCCGATGAACCCGGAATAACTGTCGTGTTTCTGCTTTTTGGTTCGCATGTCATGCCTCCTTTCGGCTCACAGAAGGGGCGAGTTTCCCCGCCCCTCTTGGTCAGACGATGGATCAGACGAAGCCGAGGTCGCCATAGATGAACGCTTCCGGGCGGTAAACCGCCAGTGCCAGGCGCTCTTCGCAAAGGAACGTCACCAAGTTCTTGATGAAGTCGTCTTCGTTTTCCGTCGCAATTTCGACACGTGCAGCCCAGCGGTCAAACACCTGCGCGCCCAACCGGAAAGCGCCGGTCAGGAACTTGTCGATGGTGATCGCCTGCGTCGCCACGACCGGCAAACCCCAAAGCGTCGGCGAAACCGTGCCTTGAGGAACACCGATGATGTATTGCCCACCAGCATCCTTGGTCAGTTCGATCCGCGCCCAATCGGTCGGGTGCATCACGTGGCCTGTCGCGGGATATTCGGCCAGCGCCGCCTGCAACATCGCAAGGCGCATGGTGTCGATTGCCGTGGCAGCCGATGGAGTGAAAGCCGCCGAATAAGCCGTGGCCTGCGGGATGATCCCGAGAAGGTTCTGGCCCGTGCCGTCGCCGTTCAGCAGTTGCTGCTCTTCCTTGAATGCCAGCCCGAACCGCAGACGGCCATCGATGTAAGTCCGCAGTTGCGAAAAGTCGTCAAGGATTTGACGCGATGCCTTGGAAGTGTGCGCGATGACCTTCGCCGACGTGCTGATCAGCTCGAGTTGCAGATCAGTCTGCGGCTTGGCTGCAGCTTCTGCCACCGGAGCGGCGTTATTGGTGAAGCCCTTTTCGCGCACGTACTCAAGAACCGAACCATCCATCTGGCCGGGCGTGATCAGATCGCGCACAGTCAGGCGGCGGTCGTTCGGCGTGACGATCCCCGGCAAGCGGGTCTGGTTGACCGCCGCACCAGCCGAACCTGCTGCGTCTGTGATCGCAGACGTGATGGTTGCTTTCATCATCATCTGCGCCTTGCCGCGCTTTTCGTCGGTGGCAAGGAACGCCTTGACGCCCTCATCAGAAACGAACAGCTCACCGATGGACTTGGCATGTGCAGCCGCGCCTTCAAACGCCGCGGCGCGGGCCAGCTTCTGGTCCATGTCGGTGACGCGCTCGGTCAACTCGTTCATCTTCACGAGCGCCTCGTCGGCGGCATCCTTCATCGCCTTGGTCGATGCTTCACCGGCTTTGGCTTTACCAAGGGCATCCTCGGCAATCGCTTTGACGTCAGCGACGCTTTTCGCGTGATCCGCCTTGATTTCAGCAGCCATATCGGCAACCGTTTTGTTTTCGTCAGACATTTTTATCGTTCCTTCTAAGGGATATCGAACAGCCTCACGGCGTTCGGATCAGGGGTTTAAGCGCGGAGTGCTTTCAGAAACTCCATCGCGTCTTTTGCCGCTTTGTCAGGTTCCCCCTGACCTTTAAGGTGGAGGCGCGCGGCGCGTTCCGCCTGTGAATTCGAGAAGCCCAATCCCTTGAGCCATGCCTCAAACTCGCGCTCTGTAAGCTGGTCCCCAGCCTTGAGCCGTTCCATGTATTCGTGCGCCGCCTTGGCGGCCTTCACGCTTGAAATTGTAGCGTTTTCGTTCGCGCCGATAGACACGACCGACACCTCCATCAATTCCAGTTCCTTGAGGAGCCAGACGCCGGTTTCGTCGTCAACCTCGTGTTTCTTAACCCGGTATCCGATAGACAACCCGTCGATGTCGCCCATCTTGAGCAGTGCATAAGCCTCACGGCCCCGCTGAACTTCCATGTTCAATCTGCCCTTCATCAACAAGCCCTTGTCATCCTCACCCGCGTCCAACCACTTGCCGATGACCTCGGATGGGTTGTGCTGCCAGAACATCTTGGGCATCGTGCCCTTGGCCTTGTGGCTTTTCAGGCTGACTTCATATGCGCCCGGCGCGATCACGTCGCCGTAACTATCGGGTTCACCCCCGAAAGTGCTGCCGTAGCCTTCAAACTCGCCGGATTTGTCATCCATAGACTTGATCGCCAAGACCGCAGCGGCGGTTTTATGCATTAGGGTCATTCGCAAGCCTCGCTTGTTCGTCAATTTGGTCGATGGGCTGGTTCTGCATTTGCATCCGTGGCACATCGCCACCCGGAACCGGCGGCATGTTTTCATGCCCGCGCACTTCGTTGATCGTCATCCATCCATTTTGCAGGCCGGATTGGTAAAACGCAGACCGCCCGGCGCTATCGCCGCGCAAAAGCCCCTCGAGGTTGAACTCGACGTAAATTCCCTTGCCGCGTTCAGCAGATGTCAGCAGTTGCTTGTTCACGGCCTGCTCAATCCGCTTCAAACGCCGCCGCAGAGTGAATTTGATAAACCCGAGGGTTTGTTGCTCCAGCCCCGTGCCCCAACTTGTCGATTTCTCTGTATGCCCAACCATGTGCGGCGGAACCCCGAAGAACCGGCATATTTCCTCAACAGAAAACCGCCTGCTTTCCAGCATCTGGGCATCTTCGGGGTTCATTGTCAGCGGCGTCCACTTGGTCCCGCCTTCAAGGATCAGCGGACGCCCGCTGTTCACGGCCCCGATATACTTTTCCGTCAGCTTTTTCTCGGCAATCTCGCGCTTTTCCGCACTCAACCACTCTTCGAATGTCAGCGCACCGCTTGGCCGCAGACCATTTTTGAACGTAGAAGCCGCCGACCGATCAATCGCGCGCGCCAGCCCAAATGCGTTTCGGGCCACTTGCATCGTCGAAAGTCCGCCAAGTGGTGATCCGCCGAACCCCCGAACATGCAGAACCTCAGTATCCAGCCGCTTTTGATACTTGCCGTCCTCAGTCCATGTGTATTCCAGTGATCCCGACGAAAGCCGCCGAACCATCACGATATCGGGGCGGATCGGCAGCAACCCCGAGACGACACCAGCCGAACGCTCCACTGCGGCGTAGGCATTGCCCCATAATTCCAATGACGCAGCCATGAATTCCCAGAAATCCACCGCAGTTTGGTCGAAATTCGGGCTATCGTGCAGCAATTTGAACAGCGGATGCGACCGCAAAACCTCTCGATCCTGCGTCCGCGCACGGTAAACCATCAGTGGCAGGGTGCTAATTGTGCCGCCGACCAGATTAGTGCAGGCCCAGACCGTCGAAAGCCCCAGGACGCTGGCATCCGTCACCACTTCGCCAGCGTCGCTGACGTGCGATTGCATGAATGTTTCCGGCTGCGTCAGACTGACGGGCCTCGAAAACACGGACTTGACCCAATCGACCGCTTTCATGCAGATGCCTCAAGGGCTGCGAAGTAATCGTCGATCCCGCTATCAACACTTCCCCGCGCCGTTGCAGCACCGACGCCCATTGCCAAAGCCACAGCCATGTCGATCCTCCCCGTCGCCTTGTGTTTCGTGAAACGCCGCAGATCGGCGGGTGATCGGTCAAACGTCGCTGACATGACCGCAGATTGCAGCGCCGGGTTCATGTGAACCCTGATCCGGCCTTCCATGATCAGCGTTTCCAGCATGTCCACCGAACCGGGCATCCATAATTCAATCGGTTCACCGTCC
>JBBQZP010000069.1:0-4374 GCA_038207585.1 Rhodobacterales bacterium
AGGCCCTGCACATACGGGCCATATGTCTTGACCGTGCCCATCGGCGTGTTCATCCCCTCCATATAATAATAGGCCGCCGCCTCGTCCTGATTGGCAATCAATGCGCCGTGGCCATATGGCGCGATCATGCGGGCATGGGACAGCGCTTCGCGAGGTGTGACGGGGGCGGCGGCAGACTGAATGTCGACCGGCGAGAGATTGCCTTTGTGCATCTGGGCCATTTCAAACACGCTGAAATGATCGCCCCCAAGACCGCGGACATAGGCATAGTCATGCGAAAAGGTAACCTCGACCGGGGAAGGGGGCGTGCGCCCCGTGGCAAGTATGGTGTTAGTACGCGGGTCGATCAGGATCAGAGTATCGGTGGCACGGTTCAGCGCGATGATCTGGCGGCCTGCAGGATCCAGCGCCAGAGCAAACACGCCTGCATCGACCGCAATGGATTTGCGTAGTTTCAGCGCGCGGATGTCGCGGCGCTCGATCTGGGCTGCGGTGTCGGTTGCGACAAAGACGCTTTGCCCGTCCGGGGCGAGGGCCAGCGATGGAACTCCGTTGGCGCTGTCGGAGCGCACGACCACTTGGCCTGTGGCAGTGTCAATGACGCTCAGCCGGCCATCCGCCGCGACGACCATTCGACCGAACCGTTCGACCATTGCGACCGTGCCTTTACCAACAGGGACCGGGTCGCTTTGCCCGGTGCCATCAGGATGGGCGATTGTCAGCGCACCGGGGGCAGCCAGATAGACCGCCAATGCTCCATCCGGCAGTGGCAAAAGCTGGGTGGGCATGGAACCTTTGGGCAAATCAATCAGGCTGGTGATCTGGAAGCTGCGCGTGTCAATTACGGCGACGGCGCCAAAGATCGGCAGCGACACGAACAAAGTCTGACGATCAGTGGCCAAGGCCCAATCGGCGGGAACCCCGGGCAAGGGGATGATTCCCTCCATTTGGGTTATCGTGAAGTCGACCTGCGGATTGACGATGGCAATGCTACCTTCGCGGTTCAAAACCAGCAACTTGGCGGCGTTCAGGTCAACGTCGGGCCGGGCGGTGACGCGGCCTTGTGTGAAAAGCTGCGCCTTGGCGGTGCACGGCAGTTCCGCAGCGACCTGCGCATTGCGCTGTAACAACATCCAGCCCGCAACGCTTCGCCCGGAGACTGGCAGGCCGGACTGGCGATCGGTGATGGTCAACGACACGCGAGCCTCTTGCCCTGCGGTCAGGGGGCCGTCGGTTTTCGGGGTAACGGCAAGCTGCACATCGGCGGTATCGGGGTTGAACAGGGTTTGCGTCGGCACATTCCAGTCAGTGCCAAGTGACTGCGGCAGATCGTGGGTGTAATGCCCCTGCGACAGCGAAGCCAATGGGTCGGAGGGCGATTGCGGTGCGCGGCCCAGCGGATCTTCGGGGCCACAGATTGCGCCCCCCAGTAACACATCTGGGGGCCGCGTCGGGTTGGGCAGCAGGGCCACGGTCAGCCCGACCAGACCAGCCAGTCCAAATGTAGGAAGATGACGTTGCAACATGGCACCTTCCCTTCTCTATTTGCAGACCTGAAGCCGACCGGTGCGCGCATCCATGGTCACCCCGTTGGCACAATCGATTGGATCAAACACCCGCATGATGCCCCACTGCCCTCCGCCAAAGGCAAAGCCTAGCGGTGTACGGTACAGGTAATCGCCCGGCAGATGCTCTGTACCGCCTGCTTCGGAAAGCAACACGTCGGCGTGCCGTCCTGGACCCATACCATTCACGTCGCCTGTCCGGTTTTGTGGGCCAGGATCTGCGGTTTGAACCGTTGATCCGTCTTTCCACGGATAGTTCACCCAGTCGTGGCCCGACAGCGTGAAAGCGCCGTTCCTTGGGTGGCCCGAAGGTTCCACGATGCGCATCCGCACCGGTGTACCGGCAGCCACAGTGAACAGCGGCGTTGACGGATCTCCGTGGCCATCTTCGGGCTTTGAGGACAAGACGTTGGAATAGTCGAAATCGAGCATGCTGTTGGGATCGGCGGCCGGGTTGGCGTCAAGCCGGATCCAGAGCGGCTCGAACCGATAGTTGAACGCTTTCTGGCCGCTGTCTTCAGCGTCATCGCCATTGCGCAGGTTGGCCAGAGCTTCGCCGCGATACCGCAGACTGGCGTCGTTCTGATAGATCAGCACGAATTCGCGGAAAATCCCTGCAGGGGTCGTGACCGTTGCTGCCGCGTTCAGGCACTCGCGCTTGCTGTCGGGAATGTCGGCAGTGTTTGCGCGGATTATGCTGCAATCTGTCTTCCATTCGGAATCCACTGGTTCTACTACCAGCGCCCCGATGGTGCCATGCGACGCGCCTTTGATCACATCGCCAAAGTTCTGCAATCCAGCCACGCCGAACTCGACAGGGGTAAAGACGGGTTTTACATCGCCCGGGTCTTTTTTCCAGTCGCCCGCGTACCAGCGGTAGGTGACACGGTTGTCCATCAGGTATTTATCATCCGGCAAACTTGCGCCACCGTCGCTGCCACACATTTGCAGCGGATCAGTCGCATCGCAGGGATAGGCCAGCGACGAGTTGTTGAACCCCGCCGCAGAGCCATCATTGAGCACTGCATTTCCCGCGACAAGCTGGGCATGCAACCCGATCGCGCGTGAGGCGCGGACATTGTTAAAGTTCAGTCCGTCCGCGATGGGCGGCATCATGTTCCAGCTCCAACCTGCGGGATCTGTCAGATCTTCTGGCTGGGCCCGCAAGCGGTTTGCAAGCTCCACTTCGACGCATTCCCCGGCGCGTGCCCGCAAGATCAGGGGTTCGGGGTTTTTCTGCCCGGCGGCAATCAGCGTGACGTCTGAATCCTCACGCGTCAGTTTCACCTCGGCGAGGGGCCGCGCTCCACCCTCCGGAGCAGCACCTTGGGCTATTTCACCCGTCAGCACATATATCGTGGCCTGCGGATCGGCGAGATTGCGTTTCGCGTGATAGCGCAAGGCGCCATTCGGTACCAAATCACCAATACGCCAAGCCTCGACCTTGAAGGATCGGCGCGGAACGCTGGCGGCGCAGTTGTCCAGAACCGCATTAACAAGACCGTCCGTCCCGGTGTTGGTGGGCAGGTGCGCAAGTGACGGCAGGGCCACATCAGTCCCCACCACGCGCAGAAAGCCCCACTGGCCATCCCAGAAATTGTCGGTCGCCGTTGTGCCGTAAAGGTGGTCTTTTGTCTGCTGCGGCGAGGGGTCTTGAATGTTGATGTTGAATTCAAAATGCTCCGAGATCCCAATGTGCTGAGCCGCACGATAGCCCGAGTTTGCCGACCCCGGGACCGCCAGCCATTTCATTCCGTTCATGAAGAAGATGTGGTTTTCCTCCTGTGCGCCTTGAATGAGGCGCACTTCGACATCATCGCCTTCGCGTGCGGCCAGCAACGGGGTTGCGGGGTCTCCGTCTTTCCGAAGACCGGCGGGTTCTGTGCAGATGTGATCAGCGGTATCGACACAATCGCGGCGCAGGTAGTTTTCCATGAAGATGCGTCGGGTATCGTAGAATTTGCGCCGTGTTTCATAGGGCAGGGTATCGTTGATGATGGCGGCTGTGATTTCTGCGTCCTGCCCAGCATGGGCGTATGAGGAAAACACGTTCGAAATATCACTCTGATCACAAAGTCGGGCAACGACCTGTGCTTCGCAGGCGGCGGCCTGATCTGATCCCCAAGGGCCATCCCGGCAATCCGACAGACGCCCATCGGGACCGAAAGAGCCATTCCCCATGGGTCGCGCTGTTTCCAATGCCGCCCTGCAGGCGGCGACGAACGCCGAGGCCGGGTCATAGGTTTTCAGCGACCATTTTCCAAGCGCATCGGCACTGCCCACGCGCAGGGGAACGGGTTCGTTGCGGTAGTTCATCAGTTGACCACCCGGGTCAGATACCGAAATCCCTTCGGGGCGCGGCAGGGACGAGGTGAAGACCATTTCAGGCAGATCATGATCAAGCTGGTTTGGCGGGCTGATAGGCTTATTCAGCGGCGGCGCGCTGTACAGCAGCGAAAAGTCCGCAACCGCGATGTTGTATTCGCGGTTCGACCGCTTGGGCGTCGTCGCCGTCGCGGGCTCGATGATCTGAGCTGCCGCTGAAGTTGGCCCGCCATCGGCTCGCATCGGGATGCGTGCGCCGCTGGTATCCTGCCCGCCAAAGGTGTTGCCCGCCAGCGTCTGCCAGCTTGATCCGTTGGGCTCGATCACCAAAGCTGCGTAAAATCCATGCTGCTGATGCGAACTTGGGCCAAAGTGGTCATGCGTGAACACTGTCCGGATGGATCGGTCGACGCCGTTCTGGTTGAGCAATGGGTCAGCCCACCAGCGCTGAATGGTGGATTGCGCGCCGCACCACGGATGATCG
>JBBQZP010000070.1:0-3568 GCA_038207585.1 Rhodobacterales bacterium
GGGGAGGGGCAGACAGCCCCTCCCCCCGGCGCTCTCAGCAATCAGTCTGGCGCAAGCATATATCCCGCACCCCGCACGGTCTGCAGATAGCGCGGTTGCTTGGGGTCCGCCTCGATCTTGCGGCGCAACCTTGTGATCTGCACATCCACCGCCCGCTCCTGCGCCCCGGCCTCCGTGCCGCCCAGATCGCCGACCAGCCTGTCACGCGTGACCGCAGCGCCCGGCGTTGCCGCAAAGATGCGCATCAGTTGCGCCTCGGTCGCGGTCAGGCGGACAAGATCGGTGCCGCGCCACAACTCGCCCCGGTCCAGATCATAGCGCACGGCCCCCAGATGCAGCACTTTCGGCCCCGCCTCGGCGGCTTTGACGACCGGCACCCGGCGCAGAATAGCGTTGATGCGCAACAGCAACTCCTTTGGCTCGAACGGTTTGACCAGATAATCATCCGCACCCGCCTCCAACCCCTCGATCCGGTTCACGGCATCGCCCTTGGCGGTCAACAGCAAGATCGGCACCGCCATCCTGGTACGCAATTCGCGGGTCAGGGTGATGCCGTCTTCGCCCGGCATCATCACATCCAGCACCAGCAGATCGAACTCCAGCCCGCCCAGCAAGCGCCGCGCTTGTGCGGCGTCACGCGCGATGGTCACCAGAAAACCGTTCCGCATCAGGAACTTCTGCAACAAGCCCCGGATGCGTTCATCATCATCGACGACCAGTAGATGCGCTTCGGGTTCCGGGATCATGCGCCACCCTCGGTCAGCGTCTGATATTGTTTGCGCAATTCGGGGTCCATCATCGCCTCCAAAACCTGTCGGAACCCCTGTACAGCACCGGGGCCCGCCGCGCGATAGGCGGCACGCATTCGTGTGCGCTGTGCGTCCGACAGGCTGCGCTCCAACTCGGCGCCGGCGGCGGTCAGATACAGATGCCGCTCGCGCTTGTCGCGGTGTCCGACGCGCGCCTCGACCAGACCTTCGTCGACCAACGCCCGCAACACCCGGTTCAGGCTTTGCTTCGTTACCCCCAGAATCGACAGCAGGTTCGACACCGTGGTTCCGGGCGAGCGGTGGATGAAATGTACCGCCCGGTGATGCGCACGCCCGTAATCCAGCTTTTCCAGAATCCGGTCGGGGTCTGCTGTAAAACCGCGATAGGCAAAGAACATCGCCTCGATCCCCTTCCTGACCTGCTCATCGGTCAGAAAAAGCAACGTCTCGCCCATGCCCGGCGTCGAGGCCCCGTTTGTCATATGCTGCCCCCGTTTCAACAGATTTTAAGTCAGCCTTGTTGACATTCCAAGACTCAAATGTTAGCTCGGCGTCGATTTCGCGCAATATTATGTCCACTTCGGACCTATTCTGCGCAACATTCGCAAACCGGAGGGGTTATTATGCCTGGCTACGACGATCGTGACGGAAAGATCTGGATGGATGGAACGCTGGTCGATTGGCGCGCGGCCAATGTCCATATCCTGACCCACGCCCTGCATTATGCCTCGTCTGTGTTCGAGGGTGAACGCTGCTATAACGGCAAGATCTTCAAATCGGTGGAACATTCCGAGCGTCTGCGCAAATCGGGCGAATATCTTGACATGCCGCTGCCCTATTCAGTCGCGGATATCGAAGCGGCCAAGGATGCCGTGTTGAAGGCCAACAACATGACCGACGGCTATGTGCGCGCGCTTGCCTGGCGTGGTGCTGGCGAAGATATGGGTGTCGCCTCCAAGAAAAACCCGATCCGCATGGCGGTGGCCTGCTGGACCTGGGGCAATTACTATGGCGATGCCAAGACCAAGGGCGCGAAACTCGACATTGCGAAATGGAAGCGCCCCTCGCCCGAAACCATCCCGCATGCCGCCAAAGCCGCCGGGCTTTACATGATCTGCACCATGTCCAAACACGCGGCCGAGGCGAAGGGCTGTTCGGATGCGATGATGTTCGATTATCGCGGCTATGTCGCCGAGGCGACCGGGGCGAACATCTTTTTCGTCAAGGACGGCGAGGTTCACACCCCCCTGCCCGACGCCTTCCTGAACGGCATTACCCGCCAGACCGTCATAGCCATGCTGCGCGAAAAGGGCGTGACCGTGCATGAGCGGCACATCCTGCCCGCCGAATTGGAGGGGTTCGAGCAGTGCTGGCTGACCGGCACCGCTGCGGAAATCACCCCGGTGGGCCAGATCGGCGACTACAGCTTTGACGTCGGCGCGCTGACGCTGGATGTCGCCTCAAGCTATGAAAAGCTGGTGCGGGCCTGACGTCTTTACATGCTTGTGGCCGCGTGGGTTATGCCTCGCGGCCGCGCTCGATCCGGGCGAATTCCACGGTGCGACGGTTACCCGCCAGAACCGGAACCGGCTTTTGGTGAAGTGCCACCCAGCCCAACCCCGGCATCGCCGCGCGGGCAATGCGCAGGAAATGGATCATCCGCCCGGCTTTGGGTGCGGCACGGTGATCAGCGATATGCTTGGTCATGTCAGTTTCTCCCCCTATAAGCAGAATCGCATCCTACCACCGGAAGGCGATTTCCCCAACATCCCGCCGCAAACCGCGCGGATCGTCGCTGAAACTTCAGCTTCCCGGCCCAAAGCGACGCGGCATTTTCGGGGCCTTGGGCGCAAAAAGCGTGCCCCGGCCATCCGCCATCACGCTTTGCGCCGCACCCGCAGCAATGCGTGATACATCAGGCAAGGCCATCGCACCCAGCACAAGTGCCGCCACATGCAACAGACCAACCACATTCAACTGGCTGCGGAACGGCTCTTTTCGGGTCTTGTGGCGAAAGTGGCGTTGCGCAACCTTCGCCCCGATCCAGCCCCCGAAAAAGGCCGCCCACAGCAGCGACCGCTCGGGAATGCGCCATTCACCAAACTGCGCGCGCATCTTGTCCTCGGCGAAAAGCTGATAAGTCATCCGGTTCATTAAGAGATAGATCACCACAAAAACCAGCACCAGAAACCCGGCCACGCTTGTCTGAAAAAGATCTGTCACGGCCACCCACCACGTTTCGTCTTGCACCGCTGTGCCGAAGAATGATGGCGAAAGTTTGAAGCGCCGCGGCCTCAGCCCAGCCGTGCCACCGCCCAGCGTGCAGCATCTGCAACCGCAAGGTCAGGATCATCCAGCAATCCCGCCGCCACCGGGCGCAAGCCTGCATCCCCCGAATTTCCAATGGCGTACAGCACGTTGCGCACAAAGCGGTCGCGCCCGATGCGTTTGACCGGGCTGCCCGAAAATCGCGCCCTGAATTCCGCGTCATCCAGGCCCGCCAGTTCGGCCAAAGGCGGCGCGCCGACCCGTGCGGCATAGCCGATCTCGCGAGCGTCCACCGCAAACTTGTTCCAAGGGCAAACCGCCAGACAATCATCGCAGCCATAAATCCGGTTGCCCATCAGGGCGCGCAGGTCGGCGTCAACGGGGCCGCGATGCTCAATCGTCAGATAGGAAATGCAACGCCGCGCATCCAGTCGGTAGGGTGCCGGAAAGGCCGCTGTCGGGCAGATATCGAGGCAGGCCTGGCATGAGCCGCAATGGTCGGGCTCGGCTTCGTCTTGCGGCAAATCGAG
>JBBQZP010000071.1:0-2725 GCA_038207585.1 Rhodobacterales bacterium
GCTTTGCACCGAAGCGAAGAACTGGTTTTTGTAGCGCACCTCAAGCTGCGGAATAGGCAGCACGCGCAGGCTGTCACTGCCCGGAAATTGCGGCGTCGCGAAAATGCCAGGTCCGATATCGATTTGCCAGGCGGGCGGATAGGGACCGAAAGTCAACGGTCGCGACGGCGGGGGTGGCGCCAGATCTTCACTGGATGGGTCGGCTGAAGCCGTTAGTGAATCAGCTACGGGAGCCGACGGTTGATCAGGCACTGGTGTCGCCGGATAGGTAACCGCAACGCCAAGCGTGGCAATGAGAAGTGACAATGCCATGTGATGGCTCCGAAATGATATACCGTCGCAATTAGAGTGTTTCGATCCGATTTCAATCCGTGAAATGCCGCAGTGCATCGCGAAGCGTGACGAATGCGATCAGAGGCGATAGAGCAGCGCTCCGATGACCGATATCAACGACACACCGCCCGCCGCCGCGAATGATTATCGCGACACCGTCTTCCTGCCGAAGACCGACTTTCCGATGAAAGCCGGTTTGCCGCAGAAGGAACCCGTGATTCTGGCGCATTGGCAGTCGATTGGCCTGTACGAAAAACTGCGCGCGGCGCGGGCGGGGCGGGAGAAGTTTATCCTGCATGATGGCCCGCCTTACGCCAATGGCGACATGCATATCGGCCATGCGCTGAACCACATTCTGAAGGATACGGTGTGCCGCACGCAGACTCTGCTCGGCAAGGACGCGCCCTATGTGCCCGGCTGGGACTGCCACGGCCTGCCGATCGAATGGAAGGTCGAGGAACAATACCGCGCAAAGAAACTGAACAAGGATGAGGTGCCCGCTGCGGAATTTCGCGCCGAATGCCGGGCCTATGCGCAGAAATGGGTCGATATGCAGCGCGAACAGCTCAAGCGGCTGGGCATCAATGGCGATTGGGACCACCCGTACCTGACAATGGATTTCCAGGCGGAGGCGACCATCGTCACCGAACTGATGAAGTTTGCAGAAAGCGGCCAATTATATCGCGGGGCCAAGCCGGTGATGTGGTCGCCTGTCGAAAAGACGGCGCTCGCAGAGGCTGAGGTTGAGTATGAGGACATCGTCTCAACGCAGATCGACGTGGCGTTCGAGATTGTCGATGCGCCGAATGCGCCGGAACTGGTCGGTGCTTATGCGGTGATCTGGACGACGACGCCTTGGACGATCCCGGTGAACCAGGCTTTGGCTTATGGGGAGGAACAATACTATTTTCATTTTCAGGCAAGCGATGACCATCGCTACGTCGTCGCGTTTGAACTGGTAGATGCTTTTCTTCTTCGTACCGGGCTGAGCTTTAAATTGGGCACGTTGGAATCCGAAACCCTCGAAGGCGCAATTAATCAAGTCGTCGGTAAGCAGCTTCTTGGAGCTGGACTCTCAGGTGCCACCGCGCTCCACCCCATGGCGAAACTCTTCCGTCACCCCCGCGAAGGCGGGGGTCCCGCTTCTTTTTCTGGCGGTGGCGAAGGCAGCGGGACCCCGGGTCAAGCCCGGGGTGACGGGGAGAGTGGGGCGGGAGATGGCCTGAACATCGATCCCAATTCACCCCTGGCCGAATTCTTCCTGCGCCCACGCCCGTTCCTGCCGGGCGATTTCGTTACCACTGAACAGGGCACCGGCCTGGTCCATATGGCCCCCGATCACGGTGAAGACGACTTTATCCTGTGCAAGGCGCACGGCATCGAGCCCGTGTTCGCGGTCGACGCGAGCGGCATGTATCGCGCGGATTGGGCGTGGCTTGGCGGGCAGGGTTCGGTCATCAACAAGAAGTTCGTCGGTGCCGATGGCCCGATCTGTTCGGACCTGCGCGCGAGCGGCGGGTTGCTCGCTGCGTCGGATGATTTCAAGCACAGCTATCCGCATTCATGGCGGTCAAAGGCCAAGGTGATCTTTCGCTGCACGCCGCAATGGTTTGTGCCGATGGACAAGCCACTGAGCAATGAGGCTGAATGGGCCAACGACGGCGACACCCTACGCAACCGTGCCCTCACCGCCATCGAAGCCACCCGCTGGTTGCCGGCCAAGGGCCAGAACCGCATTACCGCGATGGTCGCTGGACGCCCTGACTGGGTGCTCAGCCGCCAGCGGGCATGGGGGGTGCCGATCACGCTGTTTGTTGATCGCAAGACCGGGCAGTATCTGTGCGACCCCGCCGTCAACGCGCGCATCATCGCGGCGATTGCGGGCGCGGGCGTCGATGCCTGGACTGATGAGGCGGCATCCGCACTGCTTGGCCCAGATTACGACTTGGCTGATTATGAGCGCGTCACCGATATTCTCGACGTGTGGTTTGATAGCGGCTGCACGCACGCGTTCGTGCTCGAATCAGGCCGCTGGCCTGATCTGCTGCGGCCCGAAGGCTATACTGGCCCGCGCGCAGACCTGTATCTGGAAGGATCGGACCAGCATCGTGGCTGGTTCCAGTCAAGCTTGCTGGAAAGCTGCGGCACGCGCGGGCACGCCCCGTACAAGGCGGTGCTGACCCACGGCTTTACGATGGATTCCAAGGGCATGAAAATGTCCAAATCGCTGGGCAACACCATCAACCCGCTTGATCTGATGAAGGAAAGCGGCGCGGACATCTTGCGGCTATGGGCGCTGTCGGTTGATTTCACCGAGGATCACCGGATCGGCAAGGAAATCCTGAACGGGGTGTCCGATCAGTATCGCAAGCTGCGCAACACATTTCGCTAT